>WRCN01000007.1 GCA_009783885.1 Bacteroidales bacterium
ATAAACACAAGCTTTATTTACACATCAAAGAGTGTGAATTTAGATATAATTTGAGAAATCAAAATTTATTCGTATATTTGCAGAAAAATTTAAGAAATAATCCATTATTCTAATCTTGAACCATTTAAAAATACAGGTAATAAATTATGTTCCGCTGAAAATTCGCTCGTTATATCAATCGGATTTTTAGTATAATTTGGCAAGGTTTTGTAATATTCAATCAATACAGGCGTGTGATTGGGAAAACGCTGAATGTGCAGGTTTAATGCGTTGTTTACCTCGTCAATTGTGCCCACGCATTCGAAAGGTTTCACGTTTTCTATGCCGATTAATTGGTTAAATACGTGTTGTAGAGGCGTTGCGTTTAACAAATCTGTGCCGAAAATTTCAATCATTTTTTGAGGTTCAATAAACGGTGAAAGAATAATAAACGCAAACAAACATTTCGCACAATTATTGCACCAAATATCGTCTTTTGAACCGACATTGCAACTTCTGAAAATGCTGTGATACTGCGGAAATTTAGAAAAATACTCTGCAATTTTCAATTCATTCAACGGACGTAAAAAACTGAAATAATTGAAATTTTCAGACATGAAATTTTTCACATAAGTTCTAAAATCATTCTCAAATTCTAAGGATTTAGAATATTGATGATTCACATCTTGGCCTAAAACCGTAGGTTCATTTGCACTGGACTCATTCGACAAAGCAATATATTTCATTCCAGTAATCGCCGATGTAAGTAACGAAACAAATGCCAACATCGCAGAAAACGGCGTATGCCCATTCAAAAAACCTTCTGCATTTAATTCGAGTAAACGTGGATGAATCGTACGATTAACTTCGATAATTTGCTCGCATTCGAAACCTGCAATTTTCGCACAATTCAACGTTGCGCCACGTGGATTGATAATCATCGGACGCAATTCCAAATGCGATTTTCGTAGCAACTCCAACGTTACAACCGAATCTTTTCCGCCACCGATTGGAACGATAATTTTTTCATCTAAATTGAACGTTTGTTTTTTCAACACGACATCGGATATACATTCAATCGTCATAAATTCCGATTGTGTGGTTGCCACTTTATTCACGTAAAAAAACTCGCCAAGCCCTTGAAAATAGAGTTTTTTCCACCATTCGATTTGTGCATTTGACAAAGCAAAAGGTTTGATTAAAACTTTTGGCGAACACGTCGCTTTCCAATAACTCGCCAATTCAATCATGCCGATATGAAAAGCCAATAGATTGATTTGTTCATTGGAGAGTTCATCAATTTTATAGAACGGACGAATCGGTATAGATAATGTCGGCTGAAATTTTATGTGTTCATCAACAACAAACAGGAACTCAATCCGCATTTCTTTTTCCGAACAGGTTACGTGAAATGACTCGTAAGTAAAAACGGGATATTGTTTTCGAAGGCTCTGATATTTTTCGTAATTGGTTGACATAAAATCGAAATGAATTTGAGTTGTCAAAGTTACAAAAAATTATTAACAATTTGCATTTTTTTTGTGAATAAATTTATTTACACTCTCTATCGCTTGTTTATGTAAGCACAAAAAATATTAACATTTTTTTGTTAAAAACAAGGTGTTGTTTATTCCAAAAATTCGTGGTATCTTCGCAGACTGAAACTATATTTTTGCGATGAGTACAAACCAACTTTTTAAGGCAGAGACTTCTCTTGAAGAAGACAGCAAGACCACAGAAACCCCTTATGATAAGGTGTCTTCCGGACGTATCAAACCAAGTTCTGAGGAGCAATTAAAAACAGAAATGGCACAGGAGATGTCAAGTACAAGGAAAAAAAACGAGTTGCAAGCGTTTGACCATGCTACAATTTTGGAACAGGCTACGGATTATTTCAAAGGAGACAGTTTAGCTGCAAACGTGTGGATGAATAAATATGCTCTGAAAGACAGCGAAAACAATATTTACGAATTGACACCCGATGATATGCATCGTCGCATCGCTCGGGAATTTGCACGCATTGAGAAAAAATATACCAATCCGATGGACGAAGAGGCCATCTATCAATTGCTGAAAGATTTTAAATTCGTCATTCCGCAAGGTAGCCCGATGGCCGGAATTGGTAACGATTTTCAAGTGGCTTCCTTGTCAAATTGTTTTGTAATCGGCAATGGCGGCGATTCGGATTCGTATGGTGGGATTATGAAAATTGATCAAGAGCAAGTTCAATTAATGAAGCGTCGTGGTGGCGTTGGTCACGATTTGTCGCACATTCGTCCGAAAGGTTCGCCTGTAAAGAACAGCGCATTGACATCAACCGGATTGGTGCCTTTTATGGAGCGCTATTCCAACTCTACGCGAGAAGTGGCGCAAGACGGACGTCGCGGTGCGCTGATGTTGAGTATTTCTATCAAACATCCTGAAGCAGAAGGATTTATTGATGCAAAAATGACCGAAGGAAAAGTTACGGGAGCCAACGTTTCTGTGAAAATTACCGACGAATTTATGCAGTGTTTGAAAGAGGGTAAAATGTTCACTCAGCAATATCCTGTTAATTCTGAGAATCCGACATTTGTTCAAGAAGTTGATCCGAAAAAACTCTGGGACAAAATCATTCACAATGCTTGGAAATCCGCAGAGCCCGGTGTGTTGTTTTGGGATACGATTACGAATGAATCTGTGCCGGATTGCTACGCAGACTTGGGTTTTCGAACAGTTTCCACAAATCCCTGCGGAGAAATTCCGTTGTGTACCTATGATAGTTGTCGTTTGATAGCGTTAAATTTGTATTCTTACGTTGAAAATCCGTTCACGAAAAAAGCGAAATTCAACATGGACTTGTTCCGCGATCACGTGCAAAAAGCACAGCGTTTGATGGACGACCTCATTGATTTGGAATTGGAAAACGTAGATAAAATTTTGGCAAAAATCGAGGCCGACCCCGAAGAAGCCGAAATCAAACGTATTGAGCAAAATTTGTGGCTCAATATTAAAATGAAAAGTATGGAAGGTCGTCGCACAGGCTTAGGAATTACAGCAGAAGGCGATATGCTCGCGGCTTTGGGATTGCGCTATGGAAGTGATGAAGCGACGAATTTTTCAGTTGAAGTTCACAAAAATTTAGCTGTAAATGCCTACGCATCTTCCGTTACAATGGCGAAGGAACGCGGGGCTTTCCCGATATACAAAACAGGTCGTGAAGCCAGCAACCCGTTTGTAAATCGCATTCGCGAAGTTGCGCCCGAAGTGTATCAAGATATGGTGCAATACGGTCGCAGAAATATTGCGTTGCTAACAATTGCACCAACAGGTTCGGTGAGTATTTGCACACAAACCACATCGGGCATTGAGCCTGTGTTTATGGTGTCTTACAAACGCCGTCGGAAAGTGAATCCAAATGATAAAAATGTAAAAGTATCTTACATTGATGAAGTTGGTGATTCGTGGGAAGAACACAATGTTTTCCATCCGAAATTTGTAGAATGGTTAGTTCAAAATGATTATGATGTAGAAGTTGTGAAAGAAATGAACGATGAGGATTTGAATGTCATCATTGAAAAATCGCCGTATTACAAAGCCACTTCGAACGATATTGATTGGGTAAACAAAGTGAAGATGCAGGGCGCAGTTCAAAAATGGGTGGATCATTCGATTAGCGTAACCGTTAATATTCCGGCCGATACTAAAGAAGAGTTGGTAAGTCTAATTTACCAAACTGCCTGGGAGAGCGGTTGTAAAGGTATGACGATTTATCGCGATGGCTCTCGCGGAGGTGTTTTGGTTTCCAAATCGGACAAAAAAAAGGACACCGTGATAGGAGGTAAACCGGCATCTCGTCCAAAAATTTTAGATGCAGATATTGTCCGTTTCCAAAACGATTATGAGAAATGGATTGCAGTTGTTGGTTTACAGCATGGCAAACCTTACGAGATTTTTACAGGATTGGCCGACGATTTTTATTTACCGCCTTCCGTAAATAAAGGTTCTATTGTTAAAGTGAAAGACGAACACGGCGATGAACCGACACGCTACGATTTCGAATTTTTGGATAAACAAGGCTATCGCATCACGGTGGAAGGTTTATCGCGAACGTTTGATGAAAAATTTTGGAATTATGCTATTTTGATTTCCGGAATTTTGCGCCACGGTATGCCAATTACTGAAGCAGTAGATTTGATTGCAAGTTTAAAACTTGGTGAAGATAGTATCAACACTTGGAAAAACGGTGTAGTTCGTGCGTTGAAAAAGTATATTCCCGATGGAACCATTGCTGAAAAAGTGAAATGCCCAGAATGCAGCGAAGAGAGCGTGATTTATAAGGAAGGGTGTTTGACTTGTACCTCTTGTGGGTATTCAAAATGTGGGTAGTTTAGGGCGTCATTCCGAGCGTAGTCGAGGAATCCCCTTGCTACCTGAATTTAGTAGAGATGAGTTTTTTGATCTATTCAAACGTTTTGAACTGATTATTTCAGAAAAAAGTCACCAAGATTCGGAAATAGACAAGGTAGTAGATTTTAGAAATCTCACTTCTGCGGATTCATAATCCGTCCTGTAGCAGGGGATGTCTCGACTACGCTTCGCTACGCTCGACATGACGGCGTCCCTTATAGAATAGAAGTGAAAAAGGAAAGGGCGACTTTGTCGCCCTTTCCTTTTTCACCTTTCTCCTCCCCTCACGTTTCTCGTCATTCCGAGCGAAGCGAGGAATCTGTCTGCTATTAAGCCGGTAGGTGTCTCACTTCGTTCGATATAAACTCCGTCGAGGTATGGTTTGTTAATACTTTATTGATAACTTCTCACTCTGTTTTTCATTGCTTTACTCCAAATGTTAAAAAACTTTAAGAAAAAAAATATACGAAAATCGGTTTTTGAGCGTTATATATATATATGGACAGGTTTTGTTCGTCCATAACAAAATTATTAATCAAAAACCTAAAAAAATGAAGAGTTGGGGCAGAACACGTAAATTACCATGTGCTTTCACAGAAAAGGGACTTTATATGCTCGCTACTATTCTAAAAAGTCCGCAAACTACGCAAACAACAATCGCAATCGTAGAAACATTCGCAAAATTAAAACAACTAACTAACAACATCACTGCCTTAAATTCAATGGAGACAGAAGTTCTCGAGCCCGAAATCATCGAATCAACAGGCGGTTTGCTCAACGAATTTTCCAACATCAGCAGAAACTTCGCTCGAACTCAATCTCGGTGTAATGAAATTGAAACGTAGTGTGAAAAGCAAAAACGACACGCTTAAACAAGAGCTAAGCGAAATGAAAAAAATGATGAAAGAAATACAAAGACAGTTGAGAAAAGAAAATCCTTAATTCACCCGAACCTTCGTAATAACCTCTACATTATTCCGAATAGAGTATGAATACGGACAAATATTGTGTCCTTCTTTCACCAATTCTTCCGCAGTTTGTTGGTCAACATCGGGAATTTTTACGTCTATTTCAACACCTAACTTAAAGCCAACTTCAACGTCTTCTCTTTTGTAAAGACTGACTTTCATATTTATTTCCGTGTTAATTCGCAGTTTTTTCAGCAATCCTGCATAATTGATAGCGCTACCCAAACAAGCCGCATAGCCTGCTGCGAAAAGTTGTTCGGGATTGGGGTGAGAATCATCAGCGCCACCTTGTACTTTCGGTGAGCGCACTTCAAAGTCTAATGAGCCTGTAGAAGATTTGATTTGTCCGTTTCGGCCTCCAATAGAGGTTACTTCGGCTGTGTAAATAGGTTCCATAATTTGATTTATTAAAATTTGTACAAAAGTACGAAAAAAATCGTATCTTTGCAACATGAATCGAACTTTTTTTATAGAAACTTACGGTTGTCAGATGAATTTTTCGGACAGCGAGATTGTACATTCTGTTTTAATTTCGGCAGGTTATACACCGATTGAAAATTATAAAGAGGCTGATATTATTTTGATGAATACCTGTTCGATTCGCGATCATGCCGAACAACGCGTACTCAACCGTCTAAAGGAATTCAGTTTTTTAAAAAAGAAAAAGCCACACTTGAAAATCGGTATTTTGGGTTGTATGGCTGAACGTTTGAAAGAAGAGTTGATGCTACTTCAACAATCGGTGGATTTAGTAGTTGGGCCTGATGCTTATCGCAATTTGCCAAGTTTGTTAAATACGGTTGAAAGCGGTGAAAAAGCCGTAAACGTGCTGCTTTCGGAAGAAGAAACTTATGCCGAAATTGAACCCGTTCGGGTTGGCGATAATCAAGTTTCGGCGTTTATTGCGATCATGCGTGGGTGCGAAAACTTTTGTGCGTATTGTGTAGTGCCCTACACACGCGGAAAAGAGCGAAGTCGAGATTATGAAACTATCGTTAATGAAGCCCAAAAATTATTCGACCAAGGTTATCGCGAAATCACGTTATTAGGGCAAAACGTCAATTCGTATCAGTATAATGATGTGAATTTTGCACAACTTTTGGCTCGTGTTGCTGAAGTTAATCCCCTACTCCGCGTACGTTTCGCAACATCACATCCTAAAGATTTGAGCGATGAATTGCTGCAAACCATGAGTCAATATCCGAATATCTGCAAAGCCATTCATTTGCCCATTCAATCGGGTAGCGACGCCGTTCTCAAAAAGATGAAACGCAAATACGATACGGCTTGGTATTTGGATCGAATTTCCGCAATTCGCCGATATTTACCAGATTGCAGTATTTCAACAGACATCATTGCCGGCTTTTGCAGTGAAACCGAAGAGGATCACCAAAATACACTAAACCTTATGGAAACTGTGGGTTACGCGTCTGCATTCATGTTCAAATATTCGGAGCGTCCGGATACATTTGCCGCAAAAAATTATCCCGACGATGTTCCGGAAAATGTGAAATCACGCCGATTAACAGAGATTATCAACAAACAACAAGAACTTTCACTCAAGAGTAATCAATCCGACGTTGGAAAAACGTTTGAAGTTTTGGTTGAGGGTGTTTCCAAAAAGTCCAACAAACGTTATTTTGGTCGAAATTCACAAAACAAGGTCGTTGTTTTCAATCACACCAATGAAAAAATCGGTGATTATATACAAGTACAAATTACCGATTGTAGTGCAATTACACTAATAGGTAAACGTTTATAAAATTTGGTCATTTCAAAAAAAAATTGTAACTTTGCAAAAAATTAGGGGTGCTGAAAGGCTGAGATTATACCCTCTGAACCTGTACGGATAATGCCGGCGTAGGAAAAGACGTTCTTCATCTCTAATTTTGTAACATGAAAACAAAAAATTAAGAGATATGAACATCAAACAAAAAATTAAACAAATTTTTCTGCTGTTATTGTTAATGCAAATCAATTGGGCGTATGCCATACGCCCCTACGATGCAACGCTTGAACAAACCGATTCCATTAGTCGGTTTATGGATTTAGAAAGCGTGACCATTCAAGCCGTTCGTGCAAACGAAAGAACGCCTGTCAGTTTTTCAACCATGGATAAAACTGAAATCCAAAGATTGAACACTGTAACCAATATTCCTGTTCTTTTGCAGTTGATGCCTTCTGTGGTTGCAACTACGGAAAACGGCACTGCCATGGGCAATACGTCGTTTCGAATTCGTGGTGTGGATGCTTCGCGAATTAATGTAACCATCAACGGGCTTCCACTGAATAATCCTGCGTCGCAAGAAGTATTTTGGGTGAATCTGCCGAACCTTGCAGGATTTCTCAATTCTGTTCAAATTCAGCGTGGTGTGGGTACTTCCACTAATGGTTCTGCTTCTTTCGGGGCTTCGGTGAATTTGGAAACTCGGAAACTTTCTGTAGAACCCAGTCTTGATTTTTCCGTTACAGGCGGAAGTTTTAGCACATTTGGCGCAGATCTCTTCGTAAACTCCGGATTACTTGATAACGGCTTTTTTGCAGAAGGAAAACTCTCTAAAATCAATAGCGATGGCTATATTCGTAATGGAAAAACCGAGCAACAGTCTGCCTATTTTTCAGCAGGGTTGGTGAAACCCAAACACTTTTTGAAGTTTAATTATTTGTATGGTGATCAGAAAACCGGTATTACATGGGAAGGTGCAACTTTGGAACAAATTGAAAAAGACAGGCGCTATAATCCTTCTGGGTATATGTACACCGATGAAAATGGCAAAGATGTTTACTACAACAATGAAACGGACAATTATTTTTCACATATTCTACAAGCATTTTATGTGTTTACTTTTTCCGAAAATTGGACATTCAACGCTGGGTTCAATTATACCAACGGTTTCGGCTATTATGAAAGATATAGAATAGATCGAAGATTTGCTGAGTTTGGTTTGCCTACCTCAATAATCGTAAATGGAGCAACAATTGACAGATGCAATGTCGTTCAACAGAACCTTATGAGTAACGATTTTTATGCAACAAATGTGAATTTTCTATACTCAAAAAACAATTTAAATGTGAATATCGGCGGACATTACAGTTATTACGACGGCAACCATTTCGGAGAATTGAAATGGTTACAATACAGTGTGAATATTCCTAAAGATTTTGAATGGTTTCGCAATAAATTTAAAAGAGATGAGGTTAGTTTCTTCACTAAACTAGACTACACTTTTTTATCAAAATTTAACGCATTTGTAGATTTGCAATATCGCAATATAAATGTTGATATTCGTGGAAATGACAATAATTTACGAAGACCACATGTATTGAATTTTTCTGAAAATTATTCGTTTTTTAATCCGAAAGTCGGCTTTTCTTTTCATCCCGACATGCATCAGAAATTATACATTTCAGTATCTACAGCCTCGCGCGAACCTACACGAGCCGACATCAAAGAAGTTTTGCGTTCAGATTGGAACGAAGATGTCGCAAAATCACGTATGGTTAAACCTGAATATTTAACTAATTATGAATTGGGTTATCAAATCAACAAAACTCAATGGGCATTCGGTAGTAACCTATATTTTATGAATTATAAAGACCAACTTGTTCCGAATGGTTTGGTAAACGAAAGCGGGTATACATTGATGGATAATATTGCAAAAAGTTATCGTCTCGGACTTGAATTAATCGGAGGTTATCAAATCTGCAAACTGTTGAGAATAGATGCAAATTTGACATTAAGTCAAAATAAAATTCAAGACTATTTGGAAATTCATGCCGTATATGACAATCCTGTTTGGTGGACTTTGCTCAGATATGACACTACGCATATCACATCAGGAAACTTGCTATATTCGCCAAATGTAGTTGGTGCGGGAGTTTTGACCTATTCGCCAATTCAAAATCTCAACATTATGCTTACCGGAAAATACGTCGGTGAGCAATATTTTTCAAATTTATCACGTCCTGAAGACAGGTTGAACGCTTATTTTGTCAGCGATTTTAGTGTATATTATGAACGTTCGTTGAAAAAAGGAAACGGAAAATTTTACGTACAAGGTGTTGTTAATAATTTGTTCAATAAAAAATACGTCAATAATGGCTATTTTGGAGGCTATTTTGAAGATGGAACAGACAATCGGTTTTTCGTGCAAGCACCCATTCATTTTTCCATTAAACTTGGCATAAAATTATGATCGATTTTTTGCATAAGTTTTGGATTGAACTTCTTGCAGTTTTGCACGGAGATGGGATTGAACTTTTTGCTGTGATTACTGGATTGCTCTACGTATATCTCGAAATCAAGCAAAACAAAATGATGTGGATTGTAGGAATAATCAGTTCATTGGTGTTTGTGTATGTGTATTTCACTTCCAAATTTTATGCCAGTATGGCGGAATCTGGGTATTATGTCATCATTAGTGTTTATGGGTATTTTCGATGGACAAAGATTGAAAAACAAGCCGTCATGTCGAGCGAAGCGAAGCGTAGTCGAGACATCCCCTTGAAGCGAGGGGATTCCTCGACTGCGCTCGGAATGACGGTTTTTATTGCCATCGGCATAATCCTATCCGCAACTCTTGGCTTGATACTGAAAAATTTCACCGATTCGCCAGTTCCTTATTTTGATGGACTAAAAGTCGCTTTCGGTATAGTCGCCACATGGATGTTGACCCAAAAAATCATTCAACATTGGTATTTTTGGATGGGAATTAATATATTTTGCGTACCTTTGTATGCGTCGCAAGGACTTTACTTTACTGCATTTATGTTTTTTGTTTACTTCATCCTATCAATTATCGGTTTGCAACAATGGAAAAAAGATTTGAAAAAAACGTCATAATTCTCGCTAACGGAGAATTTCCAAAACGTGTGGAATTATTGGAAAAATTACGTGGTTGTACGGGCGTTACGCGCAACGTCCGTATAATAATTTGCTGCGATGGCGCAGTGCAAAAATTACTCGATTTCGGTATAGAACCAAGTTTTATTGTTGGCGATTTAGACAGTATTTCGGAGGAAAACAAAATCAAATTCGCAGATATTCTCATTCTCGACCAAGATGAAGAAACCAACGATTTGACCAAAGCCGTAAAATTTTGCATCAAAAACGGATTTGATACGCTTGAAATACTTGGTGCAACGGGCTGTAGAGAAGATCACGCCTTAGGTAATATTTCGCTTTTGGCAAATTATATGGATGATCTCACTTCCGTGAAAATGTTCACGGATTACGGCGTTTTTACACCAATTTCGCAAACAACAACATTCGAAAGTTTCGAAAATCAAGCCGTTTCTATTTTTTCAATCACACCTGAAACGCTTATTACTTCTGAAGGTTTGGCTTATCCTATAAAAAATCGCACGTTTCACTCGTGGTGGGAAGGTACGCTAAATCGCTCACTTGGTAATCAATTTATGATTACAATAAATAACGGAAAAATCATTATTTTTCAAGGATTGTAGTGTTCAAGATTAGATAGCAAACAGATATCTCGCTCCGCTCGACATGACGAGGCCGGGATGTAGGGGCGAGGCACGGTTGCTGAGCATAGTCGAAGCATGCCTTGCCCCTACACCCTTTCCCCCCAGACGACAACGCAGTCATTCCGAGCGAAGCACCCGCAGGGTGCGAAGTCGAGGAATCTGCTTGCTATTTTTGGACATTATTTTTTTCAATTCTCAATTATTTTTCGTATCTTTGTGCATTATTTCAGATTATGATTACACAAGAGGAAAAATATCAACGGCGACGATTGCGAAATTCGTATATCACATCCGTGATCAGTATCGCGCTTGTACTGTTTTTACTGGGCATACAAGGGTTAATTCTCATTTATGCAAACAAATTATCGCGGTATGTGCGCGAAAATATCGAAGTTGCCATCGTTTTGAAAGATAGCGCCAAAGACGCTGATATCGCTCGATTGCAAAAACAATTGGATTTTTCGCCTGCTGTGAAAAGCACGACATTCGTATCTAAAGACCAAGCAGCAGCCGAACTTACTGAGGGTTTGGGCGAGGATTTTGTTGATTTCCTCGGCTATAATCCATTGTCTGCCGAAATACGCCTTCGATTGAAAGCAGAGTATGCAAACACTGACAGTTTGGCTGTTTTAGAACATGAACTCTTGCAAATCAACGAAGTTCAAAAAGTGGATTATTTACCCAATTTAGTTCAAAAAATCAACGACAATATTCGGAAAATCAGCACGGCTTTGATGAGTGTCAGTATCATCATTTTGCTTATCGCGATTGCGTTGATCAACAATACGATTCGATTGGCAGTATATTCCAAACGCTTGCTGATTAAGAGTATGCAATTGGTTGGCGCTACTCAAGGGTTTATACGAAAACCCTTTATTCGACGCGGGGTTTTACAAGGTCTCATCGGCGCATTTATAGCCTGTTTTTTAATTGGGTTTGTGTTGTATTATTTGCAAGCACGCATGCCGGATATTATTACGATCAAGGATATTGACTGGTTTTTACTCTTATTTTCGGGTATTTTTTCTATCGCCATTATTTTCACATGGCTATCGTCTTACTTCGCTGTTCGGCGATTTTTGAAAATGAGTAATGATTTGATTCACTACTAAAATAAACGCAATAATGCGTAACTTTACGCATAATTACGTACATTTTAGTGAATATTTTCCGAAAATTGCGTAAAAAATTGCGCAATATTACGCATAATTTCAAAATTTTTCGTATCTTTGCAGAAAATTCACTTACCAAGAGCAATAACACTTACTTAATAATTGCAGAACAAAATCATAAAACACTAATACACAATATATAAAAAAAATATTATGGCAAAAGTTACTGAAAAAAAATCAACCCCAAAAGTTACCTCAAGTGGCAATAAATACGGGTATATCGGCGAAAAATTAGATTTCGCTTTCGGCAAAGAAAATTACATCCTAATGCTTATCGGATTCGTTGTTTTAGTCATCGGGTATTTGCTGATGATTGGCGGAGGTTCGGATGATCCGAACGTGTTTAATTACGATCTGTTCAGTCCGCGACGCATGGTTGTTGCGCCATTAGTGCTTTTGGCGGGATTTGCGATTGAGTTTGTGGCGATTATGAAACGTCCGAAAGATTAGTCTATGAGTTGGCTAGAAGCCCTAATTTTAGGTCTTGTTCAAGGCTTAACGGAGTTCTTGCCCGTTAGCAGCAGTGGACATTTGGAAATCGCTAAAGCCCTTTTGGGTGTTGATGTTGAGAAAGATTTGACGTTTACCGTTGTTGTTCATGGAGCAACGGTTTTAAGTACGATTGTTGTGTTTTGGTCGGAAATTTCGAAATTATTTGGAGGTGCATTCAAATTCAAGTGGAATCCTGAAACGCAATATATGTCCATGATTTTGGTTTCGATGATTCCGGTCATGATTCTTGGGCTTTTCTTCAAAGACCAAGTGGAGAATTTGTTCAGCGGCGGATTGTGGATTGTTGGAGGTGCGCTTTTGCTCACAGCACTTTTGCTCACTCTCGCGAATTACACTAAAGAAGGCAAAAGAGACATCAATTTCAAAGACGCTGCTATCATCGGTTTAGCGCAAGCTGTGGCTGTAATTCCCGGACTTTCTCGCTCAGGAACGACCATTGCGACAGGACTTTTGCTCGGTAACAAACGCGCCGCCGTTGCGCAGTTTTCGTTTTTGATGGTGTTAATTCCTATTCTCGGTGAAAATTTACTAACCGTGCTGAAAATGATGAAAAACGGGTTTGTTGCAACAGGCGGAACTCCGGTGATTGCTCTGTTGGTAGGTGGTTTAGCAGCATTCATCAGCGGTTTGTTAGCCTGTAAATTCATGATTAATTTAGTGAAGAAAGGTAAACTGATTTACTTTGCAATCTATTGTGTGTTGATTGCTATTGTTGCATTTATGCTATACTATAAATAGGATAAAAGGCGAAAGGTCAAGGGAAAAAGGTAAAAAACCCTTAACCTTTAACCCTTGACCGATTATACTATCTTTATGAAAAAAACAAGTCTCTTTCTCTTATCACTCGTCTTGACTATTGTCGTTTACGGACAACGTCCGCCCTCGGCAAGAGCCGAAAATTTTTATAATCGAGGTTTAAACGAGTACGATGCAGGAAAATATCAATCGGCGATCTCATTTTTCAGAAGCGCAGTTAACGAAGCACCAAACTACGCGGAGGCATGGCTGATGTTGGGCGAAACTTACGAACAAAATAACATGCCTGATAGCGCCATTTTTGCTTATCGAAAATTTGCCGATCTTAATCCGAGCATTCATCCGCGAGCGCTTTACAATTTGGGCGCTTTGGAGTATGCACAAGGACTTTACGAGGAATCCGAACAGCATTTTTTACAATATTTGACCTTTCCCATTCGTAGCGAGGAAACCAGAGCAAGAGCCAATGCCAGTTTGGAAAAAACGCGAACTGCTATACGATTTATGAACAACCCTGTTCCGTTTAACCCCATCAATTTAGGCGATAGTATCAACACAGAACATGATGAATATTTCCCCATGTTGACCGTTGATCAAAAAATATTATTATTCACAAGACGTTCCAAAATAGAAATTGATGTTCCAGTGAGCGCTACTCAAAGAGGCGGAGCAAGCAGTAGAGTATCATCTTACCGAGAGGATTTTTACATCAGCACATTCAACGATAGCACGCAAACTTGGGGTAAAGCCGTTCGCATGCCCGAGCCTGTAACCAGCGAGGATAACGAGGGTGCGCAAAGCATTTCACCCGATGGGCGCTATTTGTTTTTCACAGGTTGCAATCGTCGCGATGGCTTTGGCAGTTGCGATATTTACGTAAGTAAAAAAATAGGCGATGTTTGGGGACGACCGTTTAATCTGATGGATCCGATTAACACTCGTGCTTGGGAATCCCAGCCTTCCATTGCGCCCGACGGCAAAACACTGTATTTTGCGAGCAATCGCTCGGGTGGAAAAGGTGGCAGCGATATTTGGGTGAGTGAACTTTTGGACAACGGTTTGTGGTCGGAGCCTGTGAATCTTGGCGATAGCGTGAATACCGCCGGTAATGAGGGCTCGCCGTTTATTCACTACGACAATCAAACCCTGTATTTTGTATCGGACGGGCACCCGGGATTGGGTGGAAAAGATATTTTTTACACCAGGAAAAAACCGGATGGAACTTGGGGAACACCTGTAAACTTAGGCTATCCCATCAATACGCACAAAGACGAAATCAGTTTTTTTGTAAACTCAACGGGCGATATGGCTTATATTGCTTCGGATCGTCCTGGCGGGAAAGGCGGACAGGATATTTATGCGTTTGAATTGTATCGCGAAGCAAGACCTTTGGCAGTGAGTTATTTGCAAGGAAAATTGTTTGATGCAAGCACGCTTTTACCTTTGGATGCAAAGTTTGAAATCATCAATTTGCGAACGGGACAAGTGATTGCAAGTGCTGAGTCTGATGAAGTTTCGGGTGATTTCTTGGTAAGTTTGCCATCCGACGGAGACTATGCTTTGAATGTTTCAAAAGATGGCTATTTATTCCATTCCGAGCATTTTGAATTGGGTGATATCGCCAATCAAATCAAGCCAAGAACGATTGATGTTCCGCTTGCCGAAATCAAAAAAGGCGAAAGTATGGTGTTGCGGAATATCTTTTTTGAAACGAATGAATTTCGTTTAAAACCTGAATCCACACAAGAATTAGAACGTTTGGTAAAAATGATGAGAGAAAACCCAGACATCCAAATCGAAATCAGCGGGCACACCGACAATACCGGCAGCGAAAGCCTCAATCAACGACTCTCCGAAAACCGCGCCAGAGCCGTGTATGATTTTCTAATCACTCGAGGTATCAGCGCCAATCGCTTAAGATACGTTGGTTTTGGTATGTCAAAACCTATTGCGTCTAATGATACGGAGGAAGGTCGCGCACAAAATCGACGAACGGAAATTCAGATCTTATAATGGTGGCTTCGACTCCGCTCAGCCACCTAAGCTGGTCGTTGAGCGGAACCGAAACGACATCTCATCAATTTAAAAAAAGCAAAATGTTTAACCCAAACACCATCGCAATCCCCAACGGCAACTTCTTCGGTTTCCCCTATACAATCGAGGAGAGCGAAATCGTACTCGTTTCCGTTCCTTGGGACGTAACTACATCTTATCGTGCAGGAACTTCCAAAGCACCCGAAACCATAAAAAACGCTTCATTGCAATTGGATTTTTTCGATTTCGATGTTGAACGGGCTTGGGAAACTCGCATTGGAACAGAGGCTTTGAGCTATACAATTATTGATGCAAATAAAACCTATCGCAAACTTTCGGAACAAATTATTGCCGATTTGGAGCGCGGAAAATCCCCAAAACAAAGCGATTTAGATGCAATCAATAAAGCATGCGAAGTGGTGAACAACTATGTTTACAAGCTTTGTAAAACGCACTTGGAGAACGGAAAAAAAATCGGTTTGGTTGGCGGCGATCACAGTTCGCCTTTGGGTTATATTCAAGCACTTTCGGAAGTTTACGACGATTTTGGAATCTTACATTTTGATGCTCATGCTGATTTGCGCAAAGCTTATGAAGGTTTTGTGTATTCACATGCTTCAATCATGTTCAATGCTTTGCAATTTCAATCTGTAAAAAAACTTGTGCAAGTGGGTATTCGAGATATTTCTCAAGATGAAATTGATTTGGCAAACAGCGACGAACGCATTGTGCAATTCAATGATTTTGCGTTGAAAGAAGCTGCTTTTTCAGGCTATACATGGCAAGAACAATGCAACACAATCATTCAACAACTTCCGCAAAATGTGTATATCAGTTTCGATATTGATGTACTGTCTCCCGAAAATTGTCCAAATACCGGAACTCCTGTACCGGGCGGATTAAGCTACAATGAAGCGATTTTTCTAATCAAACTTTTGAAAAACTCGGGACGGAATATTATTGGATTTGACCTTTGCGAAGTAGGTTATAGTCCCGATGAATGGGACGAAAATGTTGGGGCGCGGGTATTGTACAAATTGTGTTTATTTTCCATAGCAAGGGGATGTCTCGACTCCGCTGCGCTCCGCTCGACATGACGGCGTTTCTTTGTAGAACAGGAAGGAAAAAGGGAGCGGCTTTGCCGCTCCCTTTTTCCTTCTCCCCCAACACGCACGCGCCTTCGTCATTCCGAGCGTAGCACACGAAGTGTGCAAAGTCGAGGAATCCCCTTGCTATGCTCCATAATTCCGTTTCCCAAAAATCGTACTCCCCACACGAATCATCGTGCTGCCTTCCTCTATGGCAATAGAATAATCATCAGACATCCCCATAGAAATTTCACAAAAATGCGGTTGATCGGCAAAATATTTTTCTTTCAATATTTGAAAAATTTGGTGTAAATGTTGAAATTCCCTGCGGATTTGTTCGGTATCGGGGGTGAAGGTTGCCATGCCCATAACACCACAAATGCGGATGTTTTGTAGGGGCGGGGTTCGCCCGCCCTTTAACCATTCGTTGCAATTTCCAACAGGGCGGGCAAACCGCGCCCCTACGGTTTCCAACAAAATTTCCGCCTCCTGCAAATCCAACCCAAATTTCGTGTCCTCCTCCGCAATAAAAAACTCCAACAAACAATCCACAACGCGATTGTTTTTTTTCGCCTCTTTGTCGATTTCTTTCAGCAGTTTCAAACTATCAACACTATGTATCAAATGCACAAACGGCGCGATATATTTGACTTTATTTGTCTGTAAATGCCCAACGAAATGCCAGCGAATATCATTAGGTAGTTGCGGGTATTTTTCAATCAATTCCTGCACTTTATTTTCGCCAAAATCTCGCTGACCGGCTTCGTAGACTTCTTGCAAATTCGAAACCGGCTTTGTTTTTGAGACCGCGATTAACTTCACGTTTTCGGGAATTTGTTCTAAAATGTATTTGAGGTTTTCGGCAATTACACTTCGTTCGTCATGTTGAGCGAAGCGAAGCGAAGTCGAAACATCCCCTTGAAGTAGGGGGATTCCTCGACTTCGCTCGGAATGACGTGTATAATCGTACCCCAACATTTGATTAGCCTTCTCTATCTCCCCTGCTCGTATGAGTTTCCGAATTTCCGACGAACTCACTTTTTCTCCATTTTCAAAATGTTGCTCGGGAAAAATTTCAGCTTCAAAGCCGTGTTTATTCGCCAATTCCTGAAGTTTTTCGAAATTTCCCTTGCGATTATTTCCGAAATTATGATTAAATCCAACTAAAAACAATTTCGGATTAAGATTTTTTACAATAAATTCCTCAACAAAACCAGTATACGACAACGTTGCAAACTCTTTGGTAAACGGCAATACAACCAAATAATCAATCCCGATGTCTCGAAATAATTCTATTTTTTCGTCTAATGTTGTCAGTAGAAACACGTCTTTTCCGTAGCGTTCAGGCGCAATCACTTCGCAAGGATGTTTGTCGAATGTAACCACAACCGACTTTGCAGAAAACTCTTTCGCTTTGCTTTTCAACTCATCCAAAATCAAGCGATGGGCGATGTGGACGCCGTCGAAAATGCCAACTGTGACGACAGTTGGCTGTTCTTTTGGAAAATTTTGTATGTTTGTGATTATTTGCATCTCTCTCCGTCATTCCGAGCGCAGTCGAGGAATCCCCCTTGCATGGGATGTCTCGGCTACGCTCGACATGACGCGTTTTATAAATTAAACGTTGCTCCCACAATAAAATTCGTCCTAAACGACCTGTAATTATACCAATGATAATACTTTTGGTTCAGTATATTATTCAAATCCAAAAACGCTGACCAACGTCTGTTGAAGCGGTATTCGGCGCCTATGCTCCAATCTACGATGGGTTTGAAGGTTTCGAGTTTTGGAGTAATGAGTTCTATTTTAGAAAAATCATGATATTTTGTTCCTGCAAAAACATACAATTGTGTTTTCAAAATAATTTTGTTCTGCATGTTGTATCGTGCCATTAAATTGGCTTCATACTTAGGTTTGTAAAGAATTTCATCATCATAAAAATTTGCACGGGCCATTGCAGAAATAGCAATTTTTTCATCCAAATGATAGTTCAAATTGGCTTGCAGTTGGAAACAGTTGATATCTTGGTACGTTGAATTGAAAAATGGTGTTGGTACAGGCGTTGGAAGACCAATATAAATATTGTCATTAGGTAAGTAGTATGTCCTCCAAGCATCAAAACTCAACAAACGTTTGTATGAAACAAGTTTTCCTTTCATTGAAAAATCAATGGCTTTGCTCAATGCTGTATTTAAGCCTAAATAATATTCACGGTGCAGTTGGGTTATATATGGCCCAAAATATAAAAGAAAAACTTCTTTGCCTAAAAGAGCAAATGGGTTGGCTTCAACAATTTTTTGAGAAGTCAAATATTCTGCATTGCCGTCTAATCCAAATTCTATAGCGAACAAATTATCAATCAAATTAAATTTGGCATGAAGTGTTGGTACTAATTGGAAGTCCGTTTTTGTCTTTATCTCGTACATATCATTGGCAACTTCATCAAACGTATTAATTCTTAAACCTAAAGAAAAATCATGTCCTGAAAAACGTAATTTTCCATAAGGGTGAAATTTTAACATTTTGGATCCATTGTCAATTTGATATGTTTTACCATCAAGTGGGTCATCAGGAAGCACTAAAACCAAGTCTTTACTACTATTTGTTTTGTGCCAACCGAAAGAAACATCAAGACCGATGGTGGTTTGATTAAAGATAGAATGTCTAAAATCGAATGTTTGATGTGTGTTTCCATCAAATCCTACTGACCATTCTTTTGTGTTGAAATAATCGGGTTGAAAATACCATATTGGATTTCTTATGTCGAAATTAGGTTGAAACATATTTATTGCTAAATTTCCACTGTAGCCAAAACTGTTTGGCTCTGTGTTATTGTCAGAAAATCCAATATTTCCTCCAACGTTGTTGTAAATTAGTTTATATTGTTCATCTTTCAAAAAACGTTCATCATTGGTAACGCTGTCATAGTGCAAAAACGGAACATCCGCCCCATACGCCGAATACCGCTGTCTATCATAATAAAAATCCGTAGAAACAATGGCTTTTTTGCCAAAATAACTACCAAACAATTTAATCAAATTCTCCGAATTATCAAACGGCACTTCGTGATTTTTAAACGTACCTCTCGACGAATGGTGTTTGAGATGTGTACCATATTGCCATTGTGCTGAACGCTCGCTACCGTAGAATAATTCACCGTAAGCCGTTGCATAATTACCAAAACCCCCACGCACATGAAGCGGCGAAAGTTTGGTCAACGGTTCGCCTGCAACTCTTGCAGGTCTGATGTGATCCATGCCGAACGAGGTTACCACCTTACGGCTCAAAATGTCGAAACGCGCTTCGCGAGGTCTCAAAACGCTGTCAATCGTTTGCGGCATAACATTGATTTTATGCGCATCAAGCACCGTTGGTTGAAATGGAGCGATAACTGTTACCTGTTCGTTTTGAACTTGGGGAAACAGGGTTCCTGCGAGGAGAAGTAATGTGATTGTGATTTGTATTTTTTTCATTTTTTCTAGTTTTAAAAGGTTAAAGGTGCGTGGTCGTTTCGACTCCGCTCAACGACCACAATAAGGTTGGTGGCTGAGCGGAGCCGAAGCCACCTCTAAAATTCATCGGGCAACATAATCAAGTCTTCCTCCCCGGCTTCTTCGGCGCGTCTTCTATCTTCTTCAGCGCGGAGTTGAGCTTCTTTGTCCAAAATAGTTTGGATTCCGAGTCTAGCGGTTTCTATGATACCATCATTTTCGATATCATAGTTATCAATGATACTTTGAAACGTTTGTTTGGCTTGCAAAAAGTTACCGCGTTCCGCATAAATCGCGCCCCAAAGCAAATACGTTTTTGCCAAAAAATAATCGCTCGAAGGGGCTTCGTTGATAAATTCAAAAATTTTCTTTTCTGCTAATTCGAATTCTTTCTTGGTAAACAACTCTTCGATTTCGAAGTAGCGTGCTTGTGCCACAAACTCGCTGTTTTTTGAATTTCGCAATTTAGCAAAGGTTTCTCTTGCTAACTCATTTTGTCCCAAACGCTGTGCCGACGTGGCGATGGCGTGATTGGCTTCATCTCGAATATCATCGGTCAATTTACCCAATTTCAACACATTTTGAGCGGCTGCCAAAATTCGATCATCGTTACCCAAGCGCATTTCGCAACGCATGATGGCGATGATAGCCATGTTGATATTTGCTGTATTTTCGGAAAATTCCGACAGTAAGGTGTAAAGTTTCAAAGCCTGTTGAAAATCTTGCAAATCGAACGAAATCTTAGCCGCGCTGATGATTGAGCGTTCTGTAAAATTTGATTCCGGGAGAGAAACCACCGTTAGAAAATGTTTTCGTGCTTGCAGCACATTACCGCTTCGCATTTCGCAATCTGCTAAATAATACATGGCTTCAGTGATAAATATACCATTCGGAAATCGCTGTAAATAACTCTCCAAAGAGGGTTTCGCACCATGACAATCGTTTTCCAAATAGCGGTTTTCGGCTGCAGAGAAAGCAATCGAATCTTGCGTATTTTCATGGATATTTGCCCCAATTTTTCTTACATAAGCAAAGAAATCATCGGTTCTGTTAATTGCCACATAAATATTTCGTAAGCTCATCAAAGCCTCTTTGGCCTCTGTGGTTCCTGGATGATCGGCAATCACTTTTTCAAACATCGCAATCGCTTCATTATTTTTTCCGATGTTGTAATAAATCAAACCTTGTTTGAGTAAAGCCATTTTTCCGAAACTTGATCGCCCGTGCTGAGTTGAGAGTAACCTGTAGTATTCGAGAGCTTTTGCGTTGTTGTCCAAAATCAGGTATGTACTTGCTAATTCGTTGATGGCTTTGGGTATCAACGGCGAATTTTCATAGTTTTTGAGTATGGAAAGTAAGGTTGTGATTGCGGCATCATATCGTCCTAAAATGCGCAAACTGATTGCCTTTTGAAGCATTGCATAATCTCTATCGGCTTGGTTCAATTGTATAGCCGATTCATAATTTTGCAACGCTTCATTGAGTCTTCTTTGCATAAAAAACGCATCGCCCAAACGCAAGAACGCATCATTCAAAATCGCTTGGTTCAACTGATTTTTGTGCTGAATAACTATTGTAAAGTATTTGGCTGCTTGCGCATAATTTCTCATTTGGAAATTGGCATATCCTGCCCCATAAGCGGCAAATGGGAATTCCGGAAACGTTTCGAAAAGCGATGAAAAAAGAGCTCTTTCATAATTTTCAAGGGCATCCTCAAATCGCCCCATGCGGTAATACGCCTCGCCTTTCCAATAAAATGCCAATAGCGTCAACTTCTCGTCGTAACTGCTTTGAATCGCTTCATCAAACATTCTTTGCGCTTCAATAAATTTCATTTCATTGAACAATTCAACCCCACGATTAAAAGCAATTCGTTGCGCGGCTTCGAGCAAACGTGGGTCTTTGCGCTTTACGTTAGCAATGGAAGCATAAGCATCTCTGTAATTTCTCGTAGTAGTGTACATCGCTACCAAATAGCCGTAAATTTCGTCCGCATATCTTGAATCGGGATATTTTTCTAAATAGGATTGCATGGCTTTTAGCGCTTCGTTGTATGGACTTGGCGAAAGTTTATACGACAGTTTTGCATAATTGTAAAATGCGTCTTCTTGTATACGTTCGTCAATATCGATTTTAGAAGCATCAAAAAACGCAGCTTGCGCAAATTTATATTGGCCAAGTTTCACATAACAATCGCCCAAATGGTAGAGAGCGCTTTGTTTCATCAAGTCATTTTCTTCAGAAGTATTCACTACTTTTTGGAAATAAATCACAGCCGTATCACATTTTCCAAGACTGTAATACACAAATCCCATAATGTAATTATCTTCTCTAGAAGGCGTTACCGCAGATTTTTCAAAATACAACTGCAAAAATGGCAAAGCTTCAGCATACCTGTTTTCATTGTAAAACGCTTCGCCTATTAATCGTGAAATCTCAACAGCCCTGCGAGGTGTAGCCGTTTCAAGTAAGGCAGGACCTTGTGCAATAATTAAATCATTTTTGCCTTGTCTGTAAAAAATTTGCATCATGTAGAATGGCACAATTGAACCGAATGTTTCATCATTTTGCAATTTTTCAAACTCAATCAAAGCCGATTGGAAGTTGCCTTCGGTATAGAGAATATAAGCATAAAAATACGTTGCTAAAGACGTGTAGCGGCTTTCTCTGTTTCTTATTTCTGCAAAATGAGGTTTCGCCTTTGACATTTGGTTTCTCATAAAATAGGAGTACCCTTTTTTGAAATGATATTCTATTTGCTGTTTTTCAGGCAAATCCCTCACATCAATTTGATCGTAAACTTCGATGGCTCTCTCATAGTCTTTTTCCACATAAAACACGTTTGCCAATTCTAACATAACTTCTGGAATTCGCGTACTTTCCGGATAATCCAAAATAAACTGTTGCAAATTTTTCACCGCATCACGATGTGATAACCTTGCCGACGAAACGGCAGCATAAAATGCGGCATTCATCGCCATCATCGGGTCAGTTTTTCTTGTTTCTGCAACTACCGAACGCATCAACTCGTTGGCAGATGCAAATTTTTCGAGATTAAAAAGTTCTACACCCATGCGGTATTTTTCGCCCGGGTTTCTTTTCGACATGGTTTGTTGTCCGATTGCAGAAACACTCATTAACACAAACATTCCAAACAACAAACATTTAATTATTTTTTTCATAAAAACAGTTTTTTCAGAATGTAAAATTACAAAAAAATAGCCTTGGATTGAAGACTTTTAGGCTTAACTTATTAACAAGTGAGATTTAATAAGTCTGAACCTTGATTTCAATAAGATTTTCAAGATTTATAAGATTTTTTTTCTCAATCTTGATAATCTTTTTAATCTTGAAATAATCGTGGTTCAAATTTTTTTGTATCTTTGCAAAAAAATAAATCAATAAAAAATATGAAAACACTTCTAACTTTTTCAATCGCTGCCTTTATAGGCTTACAAGGATTCTCCCAAGACAATCCATTCTTCAAAGAGTGGAACACGCCGTTTGGTGTTCCGCCGTTTGACGAAATTAAAGTCGAACATTTTATGCCTGCTTACCAAGCCGGAATCGCCGAAGAGGCCACTGAAATCTGGGCAATTATTCGAAATCCGGAACCTCCGAATTTCCAAAACACAATTTTAGCGATGGATAGAAGCGGGGCTTTGCTTCGTAAGGTAACGCCTGTATTTGGTGGGCTTTCAAGCGTAAACAACAATCCTGAATTACGAAGTTTGGCTCGTCAATTTTCGCCGATGATGAGTAAACATCGCGATGACATCAACTTGAATCCCCTATTGTTTCAACGGGTTAAAGCCGTTTATACACAAAAAGATCAATTAAATTTGAATCCTGAACAACTAAAATTGTTGGAAAACACGTATCGCCGATTTATTCGAAGTGGTGCGGATTTACCGGCAGACAAACAAGAAAGATTACGTCAACTCAACAGTGAATTATCGGCTTTGCAAGTGCAATTTGCTCAAAATGTATTGGCGGAAACGGCTAATTTCACGTTGAAAGTAACGGATAGAAACAGGCTAAAAGGCTTATCCGCAGCACAGTTGGCAGACGCTCAATCTCGCGCACAAAAAGCAGGAGAGATGAGCGCATTCTTTTTCGGCTTGGATAACCCGAGTATCATGCCGTTTTTGGAAAGTGCCGATGATCGCGAACTTCGCACAGAACTGTTGAACGCTTTCCTCAATCGTGGCAACAATAACAACGAGTTTGACAATAAAGAAATTGTCAAAAAAATCGTAACTAATCGCTTGGAACGTGCTAAACTTATGGGCTACGAGAATTACGCAGAAATGGCGATTGAAGATCGTATGTCGAAAAACCCAGAAACTGTGATGACTTTTTTGAATAAAATGTGGACTCCGACCTTGACTGCAGCGAAAAGAGAATTAGTCGATATCGAAAATATGATGAGAAGACAACGCGTTGCACTACCTTCAACAGCAGCCGATTGGCGTTATTTCTCAAACAAAGCCAAACAGCAAAAGTTTAATTTAAATCCTGAAGAAGTTCGTGAATACTTCCAATTAGAAAAAGTTATGGAAGGCATTTACTACGTTTGCACTCGCCTTTGGGGTATCACGTTTGAGCCGTTGAAAGATATTCCCCTTCCTCATCCCGAAGCCACGGCTTGGAAATGTTTGGACAAAGATGGCACAATTTTGGGTATCTTTTACTGGGATATGCACCCACGTCCGGGCACGAAAAACGGCGGTGCGTGGTGCGGCACCTATCGTGCAACAAATTATGATGAAAACGGAAATCGTATCATTCCAATCATAACGCTTGCTTGTAATTTCACACGCCCTTCGGGTGGAAGACCGGCTTTGTTGACGACCGACGAAGTCAAAACTTTTTTCCACGAATTCGGACATGCCCTCGGTCATTTGCTTAGAGATACCAGATATTTCGGAACAGCACGGCCGGAAAGGGATTTTGGCGAGTTTGACGCACAAATTATGGAACATTGGGCATTTCAACCCGAAGTGTTGAGAGTGTATGCCAAACACTTCAAAACAGGACGAGTAATTCCGAATACATTAATTAAAAAAATAGAGGAAAGCAGGAAATACGGTCAAGGCTTCCGCACGTCCGAATTTTTAGCGTCTGCATTGGTGGATATGGAAGTTCACATGCTTCCGGAAATCCCCAAAGATTTCGATATCGTAGACTTCGAATACGCCATAAGAGAGAAATACACGATGCTTCCGCAAATTCCGTTACGCCATCGTCCGACTTATTTTACACATACGTTTTCGGGCGGTTACAATGCCGGATATTACATGTATTTGTGGGCTGCACAATTAGACAGCGATGCATTTGAAGCGTTTGTGGAAACCGGCGATATTTTTAATCAAGAGTTGGCACGCAAATTGCGTTTCGAAGTTTTTGCTCGCGGCGGTATTGATAATGCTATGACCTTGTATAAAAATTTCCGAGGACGAGAGCCGGATGTGAATGCGTTGTTGCGTAGTCGAGGGTTAATTCAATAAGGTTCAAGATTAGAATAGCTAACAGATGTCTCGCTTCGCTCGACATGACGAGTAACAATTTTAAAGCATCGGTGGCTACGCCACCGATGCTTTCCTCTTATCCCCACATATGATAAGTTGTCATTCAGAGCGAAGCATACGAAGTATGCGAAGTCGTGGAATCTGTTAGCTATTCTAATCTTGAACCAAAAAAAATTACCATGTTTGTCACAAATTCATACCCTTGTTCGTCTTATTACTGAAACATCAAAAAATAATAAACAAATGAAAACAAAAACAAACTTATTTCTCTTGCTTCTCTTGCTTGCATTGTTTTTTATAACTCCTACGATGCACAGTCAAAACACCAATTCAGGTAGTAGTTCAAAAAATGTAAACCAACTTTTTAAAGAATTTTCAAAAAAAGAAGGCGTTGAGCGTGTTAATCTTGGTCGTATTTCGATGGGTTTGGTCAGGCTCTTCACCGGCATGAAAGGAGTAAGTGATATAGAAATGTTGGATTTTTCCGACTGCTGTCCACTTGTGAAAGATCGAATAAATCGTGAATTTATCTCTTTGAGAGATGCGGATTACCAAACATTGATTTCGGTAAATGATGAAGGAGAACGAGTTAGAATTTTGGTAAAACTAAAAAACGATGCTATCCGAGAATTGATTGTGATGATTGCCGGAAACGAGCCTGCGTTAATCCGTATCAAAGGAAAAATCAGACCTTCGGAAATTGAAAATGTAATAAATAAAGGTAACATAAGTAAAAGATGAGTGCGGAAGAATTCAAACAATTATATTATCCTTTTCATCCAAAACTTTACCGAGTTGCTTTTGCTCTACTAAACAATGCAGATGATGCAAACGACATTCTTCAAGACACTTATTGCAAACTGTGGAGTAAACGAAAGGAATTAGCCGATATTCTTCAACCGGAAGCATTTTGTGTCAGATTAGTAAAAAATCTTTGCTTGGATTTTCTGCGGCTGCCAAGAAATCGGCAGAATAACGAGCCGCCGGAATTAATACAAATAACCGCAGACACAACGCCCGAAAAAGAATTGGAAAGTAAAGAAAGAATTCAGCAAATAGGAGCGATGATTGGCCGGCTTCCCGAAAAACAGCGCATAGTGATGCAAATGAAAAGTTGTGGCAACTGTTCGCTCAAAGACATAGAAATCGCAATGGGCGAAAGCGCGGAAAATGTACGAATGTTACTTTCGAGAGGGCGAAAAACGTTGAAAAGTATGCTCTCAAACAGAATTTAAAAAAAATACCAAAATGAATATCGAACACTTATTAAATAAATTTTACGAAGGAAATTCTACTTCGGAAGAAGAACGCTTTTTAACAGAATATTTTCTAAACGAAGAAAATGTAGAAGAGCGTTGGAAAGAAGACCGGCAGTTGTTTCGTGCTTTGCACGATATGCAGATTGAAGTTCCGGCGAATGTTTCCAACCGGTTGGAAAAAACCATAATGCAATTCGATGTTTCGCAGAAAATCCAACCTCGCAAACAAACATTATATTATTGGATAAGCGGTGCGGCAGCCGTTGTGTTGCTGTGCGTCGGACTGCATTTTTTTACCGCACAGCCATCGCCTCAGTTTATGCTGACAGATACTTTCAGCACACCGGAAGAAGCCACATTGGTGGTAGAACAAACATTAGTCTTTATATCCACTAAATTGAATAAAGGGTTGGACATAGCGGCTGATGCCGGACAGGAATTTGAAAAATTAAACCAATTATTAAATAAACATTTTAATTAAAAAAGTATGAAAACAAAATGTATTTTTATAAGCCTTTGCTTATTTTTTGCAAGTGCAGGATTTGCACAAAATAAACCGTTTCAAAAGTATGCCGAAATGGACGATGTAACTTCGGTTTTTATCTCAAGAGCAATGCTCGGATTGATAGGCAATATGGGCAATGTTAGCGGCATAGACAAAGCCGGAGTAAACATTTCGAAGATGATAAACCGCATCGAGTCGTTGCAAATTCTTTCTTCCGACAAGCCAGCAAGAGCAGCGCAAATGAAAAGAGATTTTTCTCATTTTACATCTGCTAATTATCAAGAATTGATGCGTGTAGCAGATGGAACAAGCCGTGTTAATTTTTATTCCAATATGCAAAACAACCGAATAAAAGAACTGATTATGCTGATAGAGGACGAAGGCGAATTCACGGTTATTCTGCTTGTTGGCGATTTTTCCTTGCAGGATATTCAACAAATCACAAATCAAAATTAAACGTACACATAGTATGTTTTTTTGCAAAGGTACAATTTTTTTTGATATTTATAGCAAAAAATTGTCCAAATAAAATAAAATTCGTACCTTTGCAAAAATGAAACACCTCGAACTTCTTGCTCCTGCGAAAAACCTGCAACAAGGCAAATCCGCTATAAACTATGGTGCAGACGCTGTTTATGTGGGTGCGCCGATGTTTAGTGCGCGTGCAAGTGTTGGCGTGAGTGTGGACGATATTGCAGAGTTAGTGCAGTTCGCACATCGTTACAATGCTAAAGTTTTTTCGGCTTTGAACACGATTTTATTCGATGATGAATTGGAAAAAGCGCAACAAATTATTCATCAACTTTACAATGTTGGTGTTGATGCGCTGATAATTCAAGATATGGGAATTTTGGAAATGGATTTGCCTCCAATTTCTCTACATGCCAGCACACAAGCCAATAATAGAGATTTAGCACATATTCAATTTTTAGAAAAAGTTGGTTTCGATCGCGTGATTTTAGCACGAGAATTAGATTTGAAAACCATTCAAACCATTCATCAAAACACAACCATCGGGCTTGAAGCCTTTGTGCATGGCGCGTTGTGCGTGTGTTACAGTGGACAGTGCTACATGAGTTTTGAAGCTACCAAACGCAGCGCCAATCGTGGCGAATGTGCGCAATTTTGCAGATTACCTTACACGTTGAAAGATGAAAACGGAAAGCTAATTTTCAGAGATAAACATTTACTTTCGCCCAAAGATTTGAATTTGTCAAATCGCTTAAAAGAATTGATTGACGCTGGAATTACGTCTTTCAAAATCGAAGGACGATTGAAAGATGAAACGTATATCAAAAACGTGGTTTCGTATTACCGAAACGCATTGGATAAAATTATTTCTCAACGTTCGGATTGCAAAAAATCATCATTCGGTTCAACCGAAATTTCCTTCATCCCGAATTTGGAAAAGTCCTTTAATAGAGGCTTTACAGACTATTTTTTGAACGGAAAACCAACTTCGCTTTGCTCTATGGATACACCCAAATCCAAAGGTGAATATTTGGGAAAGATATCAAAGATTGAAAAACACTATTTTGAAATTGACAACAAAACAGTTCAATTTCAAAACGGCGACGGTTTGTGCTTTCTCAACAAAGACAACGTTTTTACAGGATTGAACATTAATAAAATCGAAGACTCAAAAATTTTCCCAAACCAGTTTAACGGTTTAACTATCGGCACAACGATTTATCGAAATTTCGACACTGCTTTCGAAAAACAAGTTAAAAACGACGCTTCAATTCGACAAATGAAGGTTGAAATTTCCATTCAAGAAACTGACGAGCATTTAGAATTATCAGGCATGTTAGAAAATGGATTGCAACATTCCAAATCCATTCCGAAAAGCAACGAACGTGCAAATGATTTGCAAAAAAATATTGAAACCATTCGCAAACAATTGGAAAAATCAGGTGGAACGATTTTTAATGTATCTTTGAAATTCCCTGAGAAATCAGGAATTTCAGGTTATTATCCTATTTCTGTTTTGAATCAATTGCGACGGGAATTTTTGGATGAATTGTTAGAAATAAATGGACGACAACGTAGAGACACACGGCCGTGTGTCTCTACACACCCTGTTTATCCACAAAAATCATTAACCTACAAACACAATGTCTCAAACCGATTAGCCAAACAATTCTACCAAAAATGCGGTGTTCAAACCATCGAACCTGCGTTTGAACTCAATCCAAAACCAAATGCAGACTTAATGGTTACAAAATATTGCTTAAATCACGAACTTAGCAGATGCCAAAAAAATGGCACGGATTGCAAATCCGCGCCAACGACACTAATCACATCCAACAACGAATATACGCTACATTTCGATTGTGAAAATTGCGAAATGATAATTAAACGAGCATAGCAAGGGGATTCCTCGACGGAGTTTATCCTGAGCATAGTCGAAGGGCTCGGAATGACGGGTATAATTACACAAACCGCGCTAACGCTGCCACCCACCGATCGGGTAATTCATTGCGCATGGCTTGCTCATAATCGGCATAACTGCAAGGCAACATGTAATGCGCTTGAAACTTGGCTTTATCTTCGTGTCCTGGGATTTCCATCCACCAACGGTCTGTAGTTTTACTTTTGTAGAACACAATTTCTTGATCATGTTCGTCTACCGAAACAATGAATTTTGTTAATTTTTCCTTGTCTTTGTAAGGGTATTCGTGCTTGCGCTGATAAAATCCTTCAACGAAGCACCAGAGCATAATTCCGATTAATTGCGCTGTTTGCCCGTCAATATCGAAACTCGGATTGTATTCGTAAAAACCAATCGCTCGCATTTTTTCGCTCATCCCCGCATAACGCATAATTTGTGAAGCCTCCTCGCCGAAAAGCCCTGTAACAAAAGCGTTTGGATTACCCGGAGCATCGTTTTTACGAATAGCAGAAATATCCACGCTCATCACATCTGCATTGCGAACAACAGGTTCAATATTGTGAATATCCTGACGGAGAACGCCTAAACGATACGCATCAAAATTCAAATTTTTCATCAACTGAATAGCATGTTTGTCTACCAAATAGGTTTGGAAACCCGCGTTGGAGTATGTAAATAAGTAATTCGGCTGACTCACAATAATTTTGCTGAGATAAGAGCGAGAGGTAATTTCATGTTCGGGATCACCTAAATCAAAACGGTTGTCCAATGCAAAAAGATTGATGATTTGCTTGCGATGAGCAAAGGCATTATAAGTTGCGATGGTCAAATCCTGACTGCCTCCGAGTATAATCGGCAGAATATTCGCGTCAAGCAAACGCCCAACAATATCAGCCAATGCAGCATAGGTATCTTTTGGTGTTTGACCGATTTTTAAGTTTCCAAGGTCGACAATTTTGTGTTTAAATTCGCCTTGATGAAGAGCGTAAAAATATTCGCGAATGATATCGGGCGCTTGTTCGCACTTAGCGTTATTCCAAGCATTTCGAAATTCGGGCACGCCAATAATGGCCATGTCCACATCGTCCAACTCCGGAAATTTGTCTGTTTCGGAATATACGCGAACATCCTGTATCATCAACATTTGCGACTGGTCGTCAATTGCAATTAAAGTCGGTTCTAAGTAAGTTTGTAAATCCATAGTGGTGCAAAGATACGAAAAAATTACGAATTATCAATTACGAATTTACCCTCATTCTCCATTTTTAATTCTCAATTATTTTCGTATCTTTGCAAAAAATACAATAAACAAGTATACCTTACCATCCATTCGTATGAAAAAAATAATTGTTACCTTCGTTTTTATTTTGCTTTGCTTTTGTGCTTTTGCGCAACTACAAACCATTTCTGTTAACGAATTTGAAAAACAACTTATCAATTCAAAAGGCGAACAATTAATTGATGTTCGAACACCTCAGGAATACGAAAGATACCGAATTCCTGGCGCAAAAAATATTAATTTTAGAAGTCCTGAATTTCGAAAACAAATAGAACACCTTGACAAAAACAAATCTGTTTTGATTTATTGTTTAGCAGGTCCTCGTAGCAAATCTGCAATGGAAATTTTTCGACAAGCCGGCTTCAAAACGGTTTATGAACTCAATGGTGGTGTAAATGCCTGGTTAAGAGCTGGAAAAGACATTGAACAAGACAGCAAATAGAGATAAATTGATGGAACGCGATTACGCTGATGAAGAATGTAGTCTCATAGGGTCGAGGCATGTCTCGACCCTACATGAATTATTTCACACCCACAATTTCAATATCAAAAACCAACGGCGAAAACGCAGGAATTGGCCCATGTGGACGCGATCCGTAAGCCATGTTTGACGGGATAATCAACGTTGCTTTGGTACCAACTCGCATACCTACAACAGCATTGTCCAAACCGGGAATCATTCGTCCGGCACCAACCAAAAATTCGAGTGGCTCAAACGAAAAACGTGGAATGTCATTCTCTTTTGCAATGGTTTCAAAACTTGTATCAAACACTGTTCCATCCAACAAACTTCCGGTGTAATTTAGGCTAATCGTTTTCCCTTGGGCAGCAACAGCACCAGTTCCTCTCGTTTTGATAATCACATACACACCATCAGCATTGGGTTTCACAGTGATCCCTTTTTCAGAAATATAAGCCTGTAATCTCGCAGCTTCTTCAAGTTCACCTGCGATTTGATCAGCTTCCATTTTAGCTTGGAACTCTTCTAGAGTGTAAATTCCGTGAACTTTGATGGTATAGAACACGTGTGTTGCATCTTCTTCAGGCACAGTAGGATCGTATTTTCTCATCTCATTGAGGTTAAACGCAAACGTTACGCTATCACCTGTTCCAATCATTTGAAGGGCTTCCATCAAATCTCCGGGATGTTGTGGCTCCATGACTTGGAACATCGGTTCGGGAGACCCAGCATTGGTATATTCCAATTCTTCACCTAAATACATCCAAATTTCTGCAATAATGATGTCGTCGAGTTGTGCTCTCGGGCTATCGGTTTTAATGTGAAATTTATAATTCAATCCGCTTTCAGTACGTTTGAATCCTTTGAGTTTACCTCCTCTTCCGCAAGAGGTCAAAATGCTTGCTGTCATGAGCAAAGCAGCTGCTACAAATAAAATTTTTCTCATTTGGTTTAATGTTTGATAGTGGTTAAAAGTTGTTTTTTTGTTTAAATTCGGATAATAATTTTTCAAATTTTTGTATGGTTTCTTGTATATTTTCAAACGAATTTCCACCGGAAGCATTGCGATGCCCACCGCCATTGAAGTATGTTTTGGCAAATTCGTTGCAATCAATATCGCCTTGAGAACGGAATGAAATTCGAATGCGATTTTCTCGTTCGATAAAAAACGCAGCAAATTTTATGTCCTTTATCGAAAGTGCATAATTTACAACACCTTCCGTATCGCCCGGAACATAGCGAAAATCGCGCAAATCTTCTTTGGTAAGATACATGTAAGCCGTTGCTAATTCAGGAAAGACGGTCAATCGGTTAGTTAAACAATGTCCCAACAATCTCATTCTATCTTCCGAAAATGTATTGTAAACTTCCTCATGAATACGGCGTGTATCAATTCCAAAATCAATCAATTTTGCAACGATTTCAAAGGTTCTTTTATGATTGCACGAATAGCTGAATGAACCGGTATCTGTCATAATTCCCGCGTAAATTGCTTCCGCAGCAGCAGTATCTACAGGTTTTTCAGGAGTTAGTCGCGTTATCAATTCAAAGAGCAGTTCGGCTGTTGAGGAACTTTCAGTGTTTGAAAAAATCAAATCAAATTGTTCAACATCCGGCTCAATATGATGATCAACCAAAACTTTTATTGCTTCCGATTTTCGAACACTATCCTCAAGTTTATCAATTCTCGAAAGCGACTGAAAATCATTACAAATCAACAAATTTGCATGGGTGATAAACGCCTCTGCTTTTTCCATATTTTGATTGGCAAGCAACGCCGTTTCCGAGCCTTTAATCCACTTGAGATTTTGTGGAAAATCGTTGGGAAGAATAATTTGCGAATCTTTTCCCAAACTCTGCAAGTAATTGTACCACGCTACACTCGAACCTATCGCATCCCCATCGGGGTTGTAATGTGTCAAAATCACAATACGTTCCGATTGTTCAATCAGGCTTTTAAGTTTAGGTATGTGCTGAAAAATATCCATGCAAAAAAATATTCGACAAAGGTACGGAAAAAATCAGATATGAACAAATAATTTTAATAATTTATTCAACAAAGCCATCTTTCCTTCATCGCCTTTGCGAATATAGGCTTGATGAATAAACCATAACCATCGGCGTGCAATATCTGTATTGGAACAAGGTGTGATGTCGGCTACATTCAGTTCCACGCCTGCGTTTGCGAAAAATTCAAGCAGATTGGGCAAAGAAAATTTTGCTGCGTTTTTATCACGCTTATTTGGTAGAATTTTGTATGGATTTAAGTAGAACAAAACATCATCAATCTCTTTATTTTCCAAAGAGTCCGTATACGCCAATATAAAATTTGAAAGCAATTTCACACCCCAAAACGAGATTTTTTGAGATTGAGCCAGATATAGATACAACAATCCCAATGTGGTGTCATTTCCTCTTTTACTTTTCAAGAGACTATAAATAAAGTAATTTGACAGCGCATAAGGCTCTTTTTCATCTGCCGTAAATTCATGTTTGGTATAAAAAATTCGATCAATGATGTTAATTTGCTCCAAAATAGTTTGATTCTCATTCAATTCAAGCCAAATATCCATTTTGATTTGAGCAATGATTTCGATAATGTTTTGTTTAGAAAAATTAAAATCACGAATTTGTTCTACCAAAATCATCAATTCCAATAAGTCCTGCTCTTTGCTGTGTTTCCAATCTTCAAAATTTTGATACAGATTTTCAATTTGAATTTCGTTCAGAATTTCAGAAATTCGTTCAACAGAATCCGCGTTTGGAGCAGTAACCAAAGCACTTTCCAAGTTTGGAATAATCATCGGCCCCATAGATAAAATTTCGTTTCGCACTTGCAAAAAAATTTGTTCGTCGGGATCTTCGATGAGCTTAATTAATGCGGATATTTTGCTCATTATTATATTTCCAAAATTCGGTCTAATAAATTTTCGATGCTGTCTTCCATCGTTTGTTTGTAGTTTTCCGAGAATTTTTTGGTTACTCGGTTTGCCACAACCAAGCAGGCTGTAAGCGTTTTATGTCCAAGCGATTGTCCAAGTCCGTAAAGCGCTGAGGTTTCCATTTCGAGATTAGTAATTTTCAAACCATTGTATTCAAACGATTTCATTACATCGTGCATCTGCGGAAACGCCAACGGCAAACGCAACACACGGCCTTGCGGACCATAAAATCCTTGCGCCGTTGCTGTAATTCCTCGGTACATATCGTCTTTGGCAATACGTTCCATCAACTCGTCCGATGCTTTTACAAAATACGGTCTCGGCAGTGTTTCCAACCATTTCGCATGATTTAAAAATGCCGTTTCCATAGCGCGATCGCACACATCGTGTTCGGGTTTGTAGAAATTCATCAAGCCGTCAATTCCAAATCCATACGCCGAAGCAATGAACTTATTGATGTCTATTTCTTCTTGCAATGATCCGCAAGTACCTATTCTAACAAGGGTTAGCGACGTTTTATCGGGTTTGATTTCTCGTGTTTTCAAGTCGATATTGACCAAAGCGTCCAACTCATTCACAACGATATCTAAATTGTCTGTACCCATTCCTGTTGACAAAATGGAACAAGGCTTTCCCTTGTAAATACCAGTATGCGTGCATATTTCGCGATTCATTTGTTTGTGTTCAATACGTTCGAAATGTTTCGAGAACGTGGCTACACGTCCGGGATCGCCAACCAATACAACGGTTTTTGCAAGTTGTTCGGGCAGTAAATGAAGGTGATATACACTGCCATCGGCGTTTTGTGGAAATTCTGATGCTTGTATCATGATTGTTTTTATTAAGTCGTCACTCCGAGCGCAGTCGAGGAACCGAAGCACGAAGTGCGAGTTCGGCGAAGCCGATCCCTTCGCTATGGGATGTTTCGACTGCGCTTGACATGACGTGATTATTCAATGTTTTTAATAGAAAAGTGTATTCAAGTGCAGTTTCTTTCAATGCTTCAAATCGTCCGGAAGCACCACCATGCCCGAAGTTCATCTCTGTCTTGAATAGTAATAGATTGTTGTCCGTTTTCGTTGCTCGCAGTTTGGCAACCCATTTTGCAGGCTCCCAATATTGCACTTGCGAATCATGATAACCCGTTGTTATCAACATATTCGGATAGTTTTGCGGTTTTACATTATCGTAAGGCGAATAAGACAACATATAATCGAAAAATTCTTTTTCGTTGGGATTTCCCCATTCTTCATATTCACCTGTTGTTAGCGGAATATCTTCGTCGAGCATCGTTGTAACCACGTCTACAAAAGGCACTTGCGCGATGAGTGTGTGAAACAAATCAGGTCGCATGTTTGCTACTACACCAATCAGCAATCCGCCTGCGCTCCCACCCATTGCTGCAAGTTTTTGAGGTGATGTAAAATTCTCTTGTATCAACATTTCTGCACAAGCGATAAAGTCTAAAAACGTGTTTTTTTTCTTTAAGAGTTTTGCATTTTCATACCATTTTCTGCCCATTTCCTCGCCACCTCGAATGTGCGCAATCGCATACACGAAACCTCTATCTAAGAGGCTCAATCGTGCCGAACTGAAATTCGGGTCAATTGAAATTCCATACGAACCATAACCATAAAGCAAGGTTGGATTTTGTCCGTTTTTTTCCACACCCTTTCTGTAAACAATCGAAATAGGTACGCGTTCACCATCGTGAGAAATTGCCCACAAACGTTTGCTTTCGTAATTTTCAGGTTTGAAATTTTTATCTAAAACCACCTGCTGTTTCAGCATCACGATTTCGCGAGTTTTCAGATTGTATTCGTACGAAGTGCGTGGCGTTGTCATAGATGTATAACCGTATCTCAACGTCGTGGCATAAAAATCCGGATTGTAGCCAATACCTGTATTATAGACTTCTTCGGGAAATTCAAGATAGTAATCCTCGCCGTTTTTCAAACTGATAATTCGAATATGATTGAGCGCATTTTTTCGCTCCTCTAAAACCAAATAATCGGAAAAAACTTCAAAATCCTCCAATTTCACATCATCACGATGCGGAATGATGTCTTTCCAATTCTCTTTGTTTGTCAAACGTTCTGGCGTTTTCATCAATTTGAAATTGGTGGCTTGCCAATTCGTCATCACAAAAAAATGATCTTCAAAGTGCTCGATAGAATATTCCAAATCTTTTTCTCTGCGATGAAATATTTGAAATTCTGCTTCGGGCTGATTAGCAGGAATAATACGATATTCAGACGATGTAGAACTCCCTGAAAACAAAAAAACGTAGCTTTCCGATTTCGTTCGTCCCACGCCAACATTAAATTTTGCATCTTTCTCAAAAAAGATTTCTTGTTCGTTTTTCGGATTTCCAAGCGTATATCTTATCACTCGGCAATCACGCAATTGGCGGTTTTGCTTAACATAAAACAAGGTTTTGTTATCTGCAGTCCAAGTAAAATTTCCTGAAGTTTTTTCAATTTTTTCGTTCAAGATTTCACCGGTTTCTAAATTTTTAAACCAAATATCATAAATCCGACGACTTACAAAATCCACTGCAAACGCCAACATTTTATTATCGTCGCTAATCGCTAATTCGCTCACAGCACAGAACGCGTGACCTTCGGCAAGTTTATTCACATCCAAAATTATTTCCTCTAAATTTTCCAATGTTTGGAATTTTCGGCAATAAATCGGGTATTCTTTGCCTGTTTCGTAACGTGTGTAATACCAATATGCTTTGCGAAAAAACGGAACGCTTTGGTCGTCCTCTTTGATACGCGATTTGATTTCATCAAACAGTTGTTTTTGTAAGCCTTCCGTATCTTTCATTATCGCATCGCCATAAGCATTTTCGGCATTCAAATACCCCAAAACATCCGGCGTATCACGCTGATTCAGCCAAAAATAATCGTCTTGACGAACAACATCGTGCATAGTCAACACTTTCGGATCTTTCTTTGCAATTGGCGCAGTATTTTGCGAATTTATCATACTGCAAAAGTAGTCAAAAAAAGTACGTAATTTTGAGTTTTGAAAGAGAAGTTATCAACAGGCAGGTATGAATTAAGCCTACGCCAAAAATTGACGCAGGCTTCAGAGGTTTTTGTCGGGATAACAAGACTCGAACTTGCGACCTCGTCGTCCCGAACGACGCGCGCTACCAACTGCGCCACATCCCGATTGTAGACTGCAAAATTACAATTTTTTTTTGAAATAACAAAATTTACTCCGCATTTTTAGACTTTTTCCGAGACCCTTCATAAAGTTCAAACTTTTGAAATTTACAGAGCAAAGAACCGTTATAAAGTTCAATTTTTTTCGATGGATGTAAGCCGAAACGTTTCATCGCGTCTACGTCCGAACTGATAAACCATGCTATCCAATCTTGATAATCTTTCTTGAGTTTATCACCGATATTTTGATACATTTCTATCAAGTCTTCAACTTCCAAACGCACGCCATACGGTGGATTGCTAACGATCATTCCTTTTTCACAAGGCTTATCCAATTTCATAAAATCGCCCAAACGCAAGCTAATGTCTTTGTGCAAGCGCGCTTGCTTGATATTTTGCTCTGCGATATACAAACTCTCTTCGGAAATATCCGACCCGAAGATTTCGCATTCAGGATCACTGATATTCTCTACAGCCATTGTCTGCACTTGTTTCCAGAGCATTGTATCAAAATCGTTCCAATATTGAAAAGCGAATTTTTTTCGATAAAATTGCGCCGGCATATTACAGGCTTTCATTGCTGCCTCTATCAGCAGCGTACCCGAACCACACATCGGATCGTAAAAATCTGTTTTCATATCCCACTCGCTCAACACAATCAAACCAGCTGCCAGCACTTCGTTTATCGGCGCTTGATTCGCTTGAATTCGGTAATTGCGGCGATGCAAAGAATCTCCCGAACTGTTTAGCGAGATCACACAACGATTTCGATATAAATACACATCAATTTTCACATCCGCATTTTCTAAATCCACATACGGACGCTTGTGAAACAATCTTCTGAAATGGTCGCAAATAGCGTCTTTCGTGCGTTGCGAAACAAATTTAGTGTGTGTGAAAACGGAATCCATACAAAAGGATTCTACCATCATTTTACTATCTACGCAGAATAGTTTTTCCCACGCCATACTCACGACTTTGTCGTACAAATCGTCTTGCGTTTTGATTTGAAAATCCACTAAAGGTTTCAAAATCGCCAATGCTGTACGACACTCGTAATTAGCTCGATACATCACTTTTTGATCGCCCTCGAACATCACGGCACGGTTTCCTATTTCGATATTGGTAGCACCCAAATCAGCTAATTCCTTAGCCAAAATGGGCTCTAGTCCTTTCATTGTTTTTGCGGTTAACTTCATTATTTTTCCAGTGGTATTTTTCTGCAAAGGTACAAAAATAAATTGAGAATTGAAAATGGAAAATGGAGAATGAAAAATAATTTTCAATTTTCAATTCTCAATTCTCAATTTTTTCGTATCTTTGTAGTCTAAAAATCGAAAAACAAAATGCTCCCCAAATTATTGCATAACCATTCCGACACAAATTTTTTCCTTCTAGCAGGACCTTGTGTGATTGAAAATGAGACTATGCCATTCGAAATTGCCGAACGGATCTCAAAAATTTGCAAAAAATTAGAGATTCCGTTTGTTTTCAAAGCCTCGTATCGCAAGGCTAATCGCTCGAAACTGAGTTCATTTACTGGTATTGGCGATTTGGAAGGTTTGAAAATTTTGCGCGACATTCGTAAACAGTTCGAAATTCCGGTTGTTACCGATATTCATTCTGCCGAGGAAGCCCAAACTGCTGCTGAATATGTAGATATATTGCAGATTCCGGCGTTTTTGTGTCGTCAAACGGAATTGTTGGTTGCTGCAGCGAAAACCGGACGTTGTGTGAATGTCAAAAAAGGGCAATTCCTTTCGCCCGATGCGATGAGATTTGCTGTGGAAAAAATCAAACAGGCAGGAAATTATGATGTGATGCTCACCGAACGCGGTACAACATTTGGCTATCAAGATTTGGTAGTTGATTTTCGAAGCATTCCGATGATGCAAAAAAACGAGGTTCCCGTAATTGTAGATATTACACACTCTCTACAACAACCCAATCAAGTCAGCGGCGTTACCGGCGGGCAGCCCGAAATGATTGAAACCATTGCAAAAGCGGCCGTTGCCGTGGGAGTTGATGGATTATTTATCGAAACCCATCCCAACCCCAAACAAGCCCTTTCGGACGGTGCAAATATGCTCGAATTGGATTTGTTGGAAGACCTTTTGGAAAAATTGATTAGAATACGAAAAAGCCTTTAATTATGAAACGTTTATCTATTATTGTTATCTTGGTAGGTGTTTTGATTTCATGCAAAACGCCTCAACTTGTAGTAACTCCATACGAAGTGACGCCGATTACGGGAAAATCGGGTACCATCAACTCAACAGGAGTTTTTTACGCCTTACCCCGTCAAAGTGTGGAGGTAGATATTTTGGTTCGTAAACAAGATTTCATCAAAGGACCATACGCTGAATTTGCAGAGCGACTTTTGGGTATAAAAAATGTTATTAAAGAAAACTACAGTGTTTATAATATTGAAAATGTATCTGTTTCACAAAGATCGGAGGTTGATCCTAACAACATCTATTTCGTTCAATTTAACGATTCAGAATTGGCTTTGACGTATGACAATAGCCTAATTATCAGTAGTGTAAATATCTCAAACCGTGAATCTTCCGAACAAAGCAAGAGGACTCATCCACCACAAGTCGTTCAAACAGCAAGAGCAACAAGTCGCCCGTTAATTCCAACATTTAATTTAGTTGAACGAACCGATACGGTATTTTTCAATCAAATGGTCGACACGCAACTCGTTCAGCATTACAATATTCGTACAGTAAAAGCCGAAAAAACACCTCTGCAAAAAGCGGAGGAAATTGTAGAACAAATCGCCAAAATTCGTGAAGACAGAAATAGACTTTTGACAGGTTTTCAAGAAGTTAACTATGAAGCCGCTGCAATCAAATATATGAATGAAGAGTTTAATCGTATGGAAGACGAATACATTCGGTTGTTTATTGGCACAACGAAAGTATCTTATGAAACGGCGCATTTTGATTTTTTGCCGGAAGATAAAGATCGTCTGACTACCGAATTAGCTTGGTTTTCAGTAAGTTTAGGCTTATTAAATTTAGATACGGAATGGGGATCGGACGGCAAAAAAATTACATTGAACATTATATTGGATGATGATATTTTAGCCTCCATAGAACAGTTTTCCGAAAACATTAAATTACCGAAAAATGGTTTTTTTTATAGCATTCCAAGTCCGGCTTTAGTAAAAGTAATGCTTGACGACCAGGTAATTTACTCCAATCAAATGCCTTTTAGCCAATTTGGAATTACACAATCGCTTGCACCGGGTTTGTTGCAGATTGATTTTTCACCGCAAACAGGGGAAATTCGGAGTGTTCGTGCAATTGAAAACTAAGTGTGAATAAATATCTTTGGAATAATTTTGTAGTTTTAGATAGAAAATAAAAAAACAGAAAAAATGAAAAAGACTTTATGGGATTTGAAAAAGGTTATACCGTTGAAAATATAAGAACATTATGGTTACAAAATTTATCACACTGACAAAAGAAAATATCGACAGAGAACATGTCTGTTGTGCCATTTCCGACAAGAAATGTGCAGAAAGTTACGAAGCGAAAAAAACATGGTTAAAGCGGGAATTTGACAACGGATACGTTTTTCGAAGACTTGATGAGCGAGTAAAAGTTTTTATCGAATATGTTCCCGCTGAAAAAGCGTGGTTACCTGTTGAAGCCCCGAATTATTTAATGATAAACTGTTTTTGGGTTTCGGGGCAGTACAAAGGAAAAGGTTATGCAAAAGCGTTGCTCCAAACGGCGATTGATGATGCAATATCACAAGGTAAAGACGGGCTTGTAACCGTTGTCGGAACAAGTAAATTTCATTTCATGAGTGACCCTAAATGGTTTTTGAAACAAGGTTTTGAAGCAGTTGAAAAGTTGCCCTATGGATTTAGTTTGTTGGTTAGAAAAATAAATCCTAATGCGAAAAAACCGTTATTCGGCCAATCTGTACAGAGTGGTGAATGTGCAGAAAAGAACGGTTTGGTAGCATATTACACTAACCGTTGTCCGTTTACTGAATACTACGTAAATACGGAATTGCCAAAAACAGCCCAAAACAGAAAACTTCCGCTGAAATTGATAAAACTTGAAACAATGGAGCAGGCACAATCTGCGCCGACTCCAGCCACAATATTCAGTTTGTTCTATGACGGAAAATTTGTTACGACAGACATTAGCTCTTGTATGGATAATAGGTTTGATAAAACTGTAAAGATGTTGAAACACAACGTCTAACGTGCAGTTTTGCGTTAGTCTAGGTCTAGCAAAGCTGCCGGAACGGCACGTTATATCCGTATATCCGTGATAAAATTTAGGTGTAGCTTTTAAATGTTCCATCCATAAAAAACACGATAATTCTTTCGATATCAGAATTTTGATTAGATTCCCGTTTGCTTGCAGGCGGGGCTTTTTCGTGCTGCTCAATTGAAGTAGATGGTGGCGCGGACTTGTAGTCTGTGCCGTTCCCTTCGACTCCGCTCAGGGATCGGTCGTTGATCGGAGCCGAAACGAGCGTCCGCACCACTGGTAAGTCTGTATCAACAGTTTCACTATTCCATTCAAATTCAGGCGTTTTAAAGTCTAATTTAGGCTCTTGTTGTACCGATAGGGTGGGGGCGGATTTTTCAAGGCTAAACATCTGGTTTTTGCCTGTAAGCAGCCATTCGGCATTGATTTCGGGGAAACGATTGAGGGTTTTCATCACAAAATCCAAACTTGGATTGTTTCGGCGAGCCAATATATGAGACATACTTGAGCGTTGAATTCCGATCGCATCTGCGAACTGGGTTGGGGTTAAATTTTGAGTTTTTAAAATTAACTCGATTCGGTTGATCATTGTTTACAAAAGTGAATTCGATTTACATTCGACAAAAATCGTCTATTTAATTTTGTAAAATTATATAAAATTACAAATATAAACAAGTCGTTATGTGGAAACTTATCAACAATTATTTCAATAAAACGATGTAATTATGTAATTATCAATTGTTTTAATGTTTAATATTTTATTTGTAAAATTTGTTAATTTAAAAGCGTTTAGTACTGGTGTATTACTTCAAATAATATTTTTTAAACGCTGGTTTTCAAGATAAAAAATTATAAAATTGGATGCATTTATAAATAATTGATTGTTTACAAATTTAACATTGTAAATTGATGTTATTTTTACAATTTTACACTAATTTAATCGCGTTATTTTTGTAACTTCATTTACGTAGTTACAAAAATAATATGAATTTACGAAAAATAGAATCAGATAAATTTGAGATTTGACCGGCTTTTCTTTGGAAAAATAACAACGAGTTCAATGGAAAAAAAATCGTTGGTTAGAGGGCTGATTTTGCGTTTGCCATTCCGAACGAAGTGAGGAATCTGTTAGCAAGTAGATTTCTAACTTCGTTCGGAATGACACCTTTCATTTTGATTATCTCCTTCTCCCAAAATGATAAGCAATATAAAAATTGGCAAAAAAGAAATTTTTATTGTTATGTGCCATCATCGGAATAGGAACGGGAAATAGATCAATCATTGCCCCCACTTCAAGAGCACTCACCCGCTCCTGATAGTTTCCAAAATCGAAGTTAAAGCCGAATCTACCGTAAATTCCAGGGTATGGACGAAGGTTAAACAATCCTTTAAACATGGGGCCCATGCCATTAATAAATTGATTGTCGGGATGTTTAATAGGGTCGTATCTTTCCACTCGAACTTCCAAAGGTTGGCCAGAAAACCAGTTATTCGTATCTATGATACTCAAATACTGTGGAATCGCTAAACCTAAAACGGCACCAACGGAAACAATATAATCCACTTGAATACCACCCCAATAGGGTTTTTCATTGAGTGTGCGTTGTGTGCCAAGGCCGTACCGAAAAGCATACAGTTGATTTAGGCCACCATTAATATATCTTCGAGGCGAGCCAACCCAATTTAACCCGGAACTCCTTATAGCCTTCGGATGTCTGAGTTGAAGAAATTCAAACTCTTGAAAATTGTACTTGTAAATAGAACGTATTTTTCCGTAGCGATAACCAAAACCGAAACCATTGCTATGAATTTGTCCGAAAAACGAATGTTGGTTATAGAGTTTTAATTCCGTGTCCGGAGTTAAATCTTCTATTACTTCAACCTGTGAAAATGCGGATAAAGCAGGAAAAAGCAAAGCTACAAAAACATATCGAAATGGCCTACACATCTCAGGTTAATAGGGCAAACGCTCGTATTTGTTGGATTTGTTGCCGTAAGCGGGACAAGTTGTTCTTTTCTTTGATGCACAAGAAAATACTAATGCGCAGACTATCAGCATCAATACAGCTATTTTAAGTATTTTTTTCATATTTGTTAAAAAATATTTGGACAAAGATACAAAAAATTTCGTAACTTTACAAAAAATTTTTCTTATGGCTGTTAATATTGAACCTGCTTGGCTCTCCGTTTTGGCTCCCGAATTTGAGCAAAACTACATGTCTTCGTTGCGAAATTTCTTGCAAACCGAACAACGTCAATTTATTACTTACCCACCAAACAAATTGATTTTTAATGCATTTAATCTCACTCCTTTTCACGATGTAAAAGTAGTGATTTTGGGACAAGACCCATACCATGGCGTCGGACAAGCGCACGGATTATGCTTTTCTGTACCGGACGGTGTGTTTTTTCCACCGTCATTGCGGAATATTTTTCAAGAAATTTCAAGCGATTTGGGCGTTTCAGTGCCAACTTCAGGAAATCTGGAGCACTGGGCAAAGCAAGGCGTATTTTTGTTAAATACCACATTGACCGTTCGGGCACATAGTCCCCTATCCCATCAAAATCAAGGATGGGAGCAGTTTACAGACGTTGTTATTCGAAAACTTTCCGACGAGCGCGAGCATTTGGTGTTCATGCTTTGGGGCAGTCATGCGCAATCGAAAGAACGTTTGATTGATACGTCGAAACACTTGATTTTAAAGACGGTCCACCCCTCCCCGCTTTCCGCACATCGCGGATTTTTCGGGAGCAAGCATTTTTCGAAATGTAATATGTATTTACAGGAGAACGGTGTGACGCCAATCGTTTGGGTATAATTTATAAGGGCGGGTTTGAAACCCGCCCCTACATTGTAACCTGTTTTAATCCTCTTCCCTACCGATCCCCTTCATAATACCGGTTTTCGAATTTCTGATAAACGACAGAATTTCGTCGCGTTCGGGAGTTTGCGGAAGTTCTTTTTCGATCAATTCAAGCGCATTACTCACACTTAAATCTTTCAAATAAATGTAGCGATAAATTTCTTGGATTTTTGAAATTTGTTCGTTTGTAAAACCGCGTCTTTGTAAGCCTACAGAATTTATTCCAACGTAGGAAATTGGTTCGCGAGCCGCTTTAGTAAATGGCGGAATATCTTTGCGAACGAGTGCTCCACCTGCAATATAAGTGTGCGAACCTATATGCATGAATTGTTGAACGGCACAAAATCCGCCCAAAATTGCCCAGTCATCAACGATAACATGCCCGGAAAGTCCTGAATAACCGGCAATAACACAATTGTTCCCTATAACACAATCATGTCCGAGATGAACGTAAGACATAATCAAACAATTATTTCCGACACGAGTTTCCCAATTGGCTTGCGTTCCGCGATTGATGGTTACACATTCGCGAATGATAGTATTGTCGCCGATAACAGTTGTGGTTTCCTCTCCAACAAATTTCAAATCTTGCGGAACGGCTGAAATCACAGCACCCGGAAAGATTTTACAATTTTTTCCGATACGAGCGCCTTCCATAATAACAGCATTCGGTCCAATCCATGTGCCTTCGCCGATTTCTACATTTTTTTGAATCGTTGCAAACGGTTCGATAATCACGCCTTCTGCAATTTTTGCTTCCGGATTTACATTAGTTAATGGGTGGTACATTACAGTTTGATTTTAAGATTTTTTTGCTAATTGGGCTAACATTTCGGCTTCGCAAGTGATGTTGTTTCCTACAAATGCTGTTCCTTTCATATTCACCAATCCTCGACGAATCGGCGAAAGCAGTTCTAATTTGAACACCAACGTATCTCCTGGAACAACTTTTTGACGAAATTTTACATTGTCGATTTTCATAAAAAACGTCAAATAATTCTCCGGATCGGGCACACTGCTCAACGCTAAAATTCCACCGCATTGTGCCATCGCTTCGATTTGTAAAACGCCAGGCATAACAGGCTCTTCAGGAAAATGTCCGCGGAAAAATTCCTCATTCATTGTTACATTTTTCACACCGATAACATGGGATTCGCTCATCTCCATAACTTTATCAACCAAAAGGAATGGCGGACGATGTGGGAGTTTTTGTTTGATTTGCTCAATATCGAATAATGGTGCTGCATTCAAATCAATTTTCGGTACATTTTTATTGGCAATTTCTTCCAACATTCTTTGACGTATAACTTTCGCAAACTCCACATTGGCACGATGCCCGGGACGATGAGCAATCACATGTCCTTTCATTCGTGCACCGACTAAAGTCATGTCGCCAATCAAATCTAACAATTTATGACGAGCGGGTTCGTTTTTGAAACGCAATTCAACATTATTCAAGATGCCCAAATCCTCAATAACCTTAAGGTTCGGCTTATTGAAAAATTTTGCCAAGCGTTCATTTTCTTCGGGTGAAATGGTTTTCTCGACAAACACAATCGCGTTGTTCAAGTCTCCACCTTTCACCAAATTATGTTTCACCAACTGTTCTAATTCGTGCAAAAATACAAAGGTTCTGCATGGTGCCACTTCCGCTTCGAAATTCGCTAAATCGTGCAACGATGCCAATTGCAACGGTAAAACATCCATGTTGTAATCAATCAAAACGGTATATTTTGTACCGCTGCTGCTCACGACCATTTCCTCTACTTTTGTCGGTTTATCCACGTACGCCAAATGTTTTGGAACTTCGTAATATACGCGGTCTTCTTCTTGTTCTACCGTGCCTACTGCAGCAATCGCTTTAACAAATTCCAGAGCGCTTCCATCTGATATCGGCATTTCTATGTTGTCAACCTCAATCAAAGCATTATCGATGCCCATTGCAAACAAAGATGCCAAAACGTGTTCAACCGTACAAACGGCGGCTTCACCAACTTGCAACGTTGTTCCTCGTGAAGTATCCGTCACATTTTCAGCGACAGCAGCAATGGGTTTGGAGCCTTCCAAATCCACGCGTTTGAATTTATACCAATGGTTGGTGGACGCAGGTAAGATGTTCATCGTTACCTTTTGTCCCGAATGTAAGCCCACGCCTGTGATGGTTACAGGATTTTTTAATGTACGTTGTTTTTCTTGAATCATGAAGTTCATTTGCTAATAAGATGCAAAGATACGAAAAAGTTGCGAATTATCAATTACGAATTACGAATTTTTTAGAAGGGATTTATGGGTTATTAACATTTTTCAGAAAATTTTCAACATTTTGGCGCTTTTTTGCGCTTTTTTAAGAAAAAAATATACGAAAATTGAAATTTGAGCGTTATTATAGATGAAAGGAAAATTTAATTCCATCGAATTCGATGGAATTAGAAATTAATTAACCGTAAAAGGAAATGTCTCGACTATGCTCGACATGACGACCTTATTCGCAACTCATAACCCATAACTCATAATTCATAACTTTTTCGTATCTTTGCAAAACCAATGTCCAAACACATTTTATATTCGATTGCGGTGGCGATGTCGATTTCGCTGGTTACGCTTCTGTTTATTCAGGGTGTGTGGATTCGTAATGCATTTAAATTAAGTGAGGCGAATTTCAAATCGGAGGTTTCGGAAGCAGCAAACGCGTTTATTTTACAACTCGAAAAAAACGAAATTAGCGCTCAATTCAAGGCACAAAATCGCCGAACAGCCATTTTGAATATGCTTGATTCGCTCAATCAGTCTATTGATAATCTCAAAATTCAAAATCCGGACGTGCGTTTTGAAGAAAGTGTGCAAGGCATTTTGTCTGCAATTAACAATGAAACCGGACTGATTATACAACAAGATACCTCGACTTCCGAACATCGCGAAGAGGCTACGGAGACAAGTATTCCAACATCTAAGACACAAGAGCAATCCGTTCGAAATATTCGCCGAATTTACAGACAATTGAGCACCGAACGCGACAATCTTTTGCATAAGTCTCGATTGGTGGATGAATTGTTGCAGGAAGTAGTGGGTTATCAAGATACACGACCGTTTGTCAGTCGTGTGAATCCGTACTCGATTGATTCCTTATTACAAAAGCAGTTGATTCGACAAAACATCAATACACGCTGCGAATGGGGCGTTTTCAGCGCTTCTCAAAATAGATTGATTGTTCAAAAAACAGGGCGTTATCGGGAGGAATTATTGAAAAGTAAATTCATTTATAAACTATTTCCTTCGGACAGAGAGCAAAATGCCCACTTTTTGATTTTGTATTTTCCTGATTTCAAACAAGCCATTTTTTCGAGAGTTTCCGCACTGTTAGTGCTTTCGCTGATTTTGATTGCGAGCATTGTTTCAGTATACGCTTACGCGTTGTATAAGATGTTTCAAAATCGAAGATTGTCTGAAATTAAGACGGATTTTATCAACAATATCACGCACGAAATCAAAACGCCAATTTCCACAATCGCTTTAGTTTGCGAAGCTTTAGAAGATTTCGATGTAGAAAAAAACGAAGAAAACTTAAAACATTTTACAAGTTTAATCAAACAAGAAAACGAACGATTAAAGACCTTAAGTAAACATATTATCGAAATTTCAAAATTGGAACGCGGACAACTCCTTATGAACAAAGCACCTATGCACATTCATGAAGCGATTGAAACAGCTATTCAAAATATGGATTACCAAGTGAAACACAACAACGGCAAAATTATAAAATCGTTAAATGCCACAAACGACGTGATTAACGGCGATTTTGTGCATATTGTGAATGTGTTTACCAATTTAATCGACAACGCTAACAAATATAGCAACACAATTCCGATTATTGAAATTTCAACTAAAAATACGCCAAAAGGCATTGAAATTCAGTTTAAAGATAACGGTATGGGTATTTCGAAAACCCATTTGAAGAAAATTTTCGAAACCTTGTACCGGATTCCAACTGGTAATGTTCACGACGTAAAAGGCTTCGGCTTGGGGTTAAGTTATGCTAAACAAGTCATAACCATGCATCAAGGGCTAATTCGCGTGGAAAGTCAACCCAAAAAAGGCACTATATTTACCATAAGTTATCAACAAAACGCATAATTTATTAACATTTTTATACGAAAATCGAAAGTCGAGCGTTATATAGGGTGTAAATCCTAAATAACACCATTATGAAAACAGCAAAAGACATTAAAATTTTACTCGCCGAAGACGATCCAAACTTCGGTCCATTCCTCCAAACGTATTTGGTTGCCAAAGGCTATTCGTGCTTTTTAGCCAAAAACGGAAACGAGGCGTTGGATGCTTTTTTAACGGGGCAATTCAATTTTTGCATTACCGATGTGATGATGCCCGCCAAAGACGGCTTTTCGTTAGTCAAAGAAATTCGCAAACGTAACGCAACCGTGCCGATTTTGTTTATTACGGCAAAAAATTTGGAAGAAGACCGTTTGCAAGGCTTTCAGGTTGGTGGTGATGACTACATTACCAAGCCGTTCAGCATGGACGAACTCACGTTTCGAATTCAAGCCATCATTCGTCGTACCGAAGCCGCGAAACAGCAGGAACGGCCGGTATTTCCAATTGGTCGACTAAAATTTGATTATGATCAACAATTAGTCATTACGCCGGTTCAAGAAATCAGACTGACACCGAAAGAGAACGATTTGCTTCGATTGTTGTGCCAATATCAAAACGAAATTGTGTATCGAAACATTGCATTGACAAAGATTTGGGGTGATGACAACGTTTACACGGCCCGTAGTATGGACGTTTATATGACCAAACTTCGAAAGGTTTTGCGCGATGATCCCGAAGTTGAACTTCAAAACATTCATGGCGTTGGCTTCAAGTTGACCACGCCTCAAAACAAACGAAAGCGAGGATAAACGTTACTAATCTAACGATACTTTCGACAAATAAAACACCACTCGTCTATTTGCGCCTTTCAGTGTGTTGTTTTGAACGGTTTGATAACCGCAAACCAAAAAATGTGAATCGTACCAGTTTAAAATTCGCGAATCGTAGTCTTCCACAATTCTGTCACCTCTGTGAAGCGGCTGAAGTCTTAAGGTATGATGGGAATCTTCGTGAGGTCGGAGTGATTTGTAAAACACGTTGGTGGCGTTTGCAAACAAAATGACTGTTTCGTTTTTGTTGATGGAAAGCGCCACTTTGTTAAATAATGTTTTGCTGTTGAGTGTCATTGAAATGTCTGAAACGTAGTTTTGGCGGACTTCTCCATTCGCATCCAAATGCCAAATGAAAGCATCGTTAAACCGATAACCATCGAAAGTAGTTGTGGTATAAGGTATCACACGACCATAGTAATCATAGTATGTTCGAGTGGTTGTTCTATATTCTCGCGTAACGCTTTCGCCGACCATTAGCAAGTTTTCGCCAATCGTTTTGAGTTGAAACGGCATCAAAGCTTCCAATGAAAAAGGGTGTTGCCGCCTGTGTCGTTTTTGACGAAGAATTTGAGATTGGTCAGGGCTGATACGCACATCAACACTATCAAAATCGGCATAGTTCTGCATGGACAAGAGTCGCATAGATGAACCATCAAAACCCATACTAAAAAAACCTGCGGATGCTGTGAGGCGATCCATAGTTTCGGTTCTTTGGCGCTCAGACATTAGGTTGTAGGTGCCGTAAATAAAGAGTTTCCCGTTTGTGTCGAGGTGTAATTTGGCATGAATGGGACGATTTTCATCATTCAGTCGAACTTCTTTTGACAGTAGCAGATTGGCAGATGTATCAAAAACAGTAAGCGTGAAAGAATTATCTCTACGAGAATCGTCGCCATAAAGAACGTACAATTTTTGCGAAATCGTGTCTAATGCTGCGTCTATAAGCTCCTGACTTGAAAATTTCGGAAAATCGTATTTAAAAATGATGCTATCCCCTATTTTAGCTGTATTTACAGAGCAATCCGAACGGTCGATTTGAACTAACCAAACTCGCGAATTATGTACAAATCCTGCAAATGTGGGAGTTTTTGCTAACGAAAATAAGGTATCTATCGTAACTTCACCGTCGAGCAAATTCACATTCATCAGGAAGGTAGGCGTATGTGTGTTTCGATAAACTTGATTACGTAGAATTATGCGTAATTGCTCACCTTCAAGAGTATGGCCTACCACAGCGTATTCAACAGAAAATCGTGTTTTTATTTGCCATGTTTGCCTAAGAAAAACGTCATAGAAAAAAAAATCCTGAATGCTGCTATTTTGCGAACTTCTATTGACATCAGTCGTTGCCGTATGAACCAAAACACCTTTATTTTCGAGATTTATCAGTGCAAACGGATAAGAGCCTTGAGGTACGTTGATTTCCGCTCGCAAGGGCTTATCCAATTGCGAATAGGCAACAACAGAGATAGCCAAACATAAAAACATAATCAAAAAGCGTGGTTTCATTTTGCAAAGATACAAAAAATTGGCATTAAAACGAAATAAAAAAAAAGTACTTGAATGTTATCCTCACAACATTAGTACTAACGTGCCGCCCGCGTTCATCATAACAATTCAACTCATTATTTTCTTATCATAATTATTGTTTCAATATTTGCCGGATTTTTTTTTCTGCACTACGCAATTCAACGAAACCATGTCTTTCGTATAAAATTATAACATTTTTCTATTCATTTTCAATTCAATACCAAGTGGATTTGCAATTTCTGTTGCTAATTCTCGTACAAATTTACTCTTTTCTTTCAATTCAACATTCGCAACCGTCTTTCGCGATTCATTACGTATTTCCTGCAATTTATCAATCATTTTTGGATTCATTTTTCGGTTTTTCTTTCTCGCTGCGCTGTCACCGCATTGCCTATATCGCTAACCAGCGGCTTGGCGAAGTGGCGAACGCCATTGCGCCAAACCGCAAGTTAAAGGCAGTTTCGTTTTTATTAATCAGCAAACGCTTGTCCATAGATATTTTTAAATGTATTCGTTGATTTATCATATAACAAACATTCCCAATTATTGTAAACCGAATTTGTTGCAATACGCAATGAACTCAGAGGATTCTTTTTAGAACGATTTTTTGCAAAACATCCACTATCCAAAACAAAACCTTCATCATTCAAAATATCAGTTATTCTGCACGGTTCATAATATTTTATAAAAATTTATATACTTCGCACGAAATCAATAACTTAATGACTAGAATCATATTGCAATATTTTTTCATAATAACAAAATTTAATTATAAATTTGTCTAATAACATTTCGGTCTGTTACAGAAATAGCTGAGGGGCGCTCCCATGTAGTGCCGTCTTTTCTGGTCAATGTGGCATTCCCATTTTTAGTAAAAGCCCACGAACTATACATCATAATTGAATTAAAATCAAATGCTGAACCATAATAATTAAAGGACCCTGCTGTCATTTTTGAAAAATTACTTCCTGCTCCTGACTCGACATTACTAGAATGGTATACTATGTGATCATCCCTATCCCGTCTTTGATGTTCGTGATACAAACCTAACACATGACCCAATTCATGCCTATATGTACGTGGATAGCTAGCAGTGCTTGTAAAATCCATAATAGCCCATGGAACTCTGCCAAGCGTGGCGCGCCCAGGAAAGTTATTTGAACTTAGCAAACTTATTCGTAAAAAATACTTCCATCCCATAATCCAACAGGTTTTATTCCAACCTACATTTTTAGTTATTTCGGAAAATGAAATTTTGTTATTTGCCGCAGCTCTCCAATCCGCCATAGCCAAAAGAGTATTTATTCTAACCGTCGAAGAAGAAGTGTTCCACATATATTCAATAGTTTTACCCCATTTTAAATGTAACATATATCTTACCCCTTTTGGTGCGGGATTTTCATCAGATCCAATAATTTCAATTGGATAATAACTCCATTCTTCATACCCTGCTAGATTATTACGTTTTGAGTAGTGAGCAATAATGTCAATTCCATCTTCGTAGTATTTCAAAATTTGAAATTTTGAAATTGCATCATCGCAATCGGAATAACCTGTATAAATCATCATATCATTTTCATCATAATTGTCTTTTATAGCGAAACGACTAGCAAATTTTTGAATATAGGGATGCTTATTAATGTCATCCATCAATCCTCTCTGTAAATTTTCATGAAAATCGGAATCTCCTACTGTTTCTTTTAGTATTCCTTCTCTCATTAGCGAATCAAGATGAAGTATTATTTCTAATTTTTCTTCAAGCGAAAATTTTTCAGGATAATATTTTTGATCCTGTTTTTTAAACTCGTAAGCAAGTACTAAATCAATATACTTATTTTGCAAATAAGTATAAGGTTGCCTAATAAACTCATCTGCTAATCCTTTTTGCATAGAGTATTGTTCATCATCCATTTTACTTTTTTTGCAAGCGACTAAAGCAATTGCGGCTACTACCGCAACAAAAATAATTTTTTTCATGTGAATTAATTTTTTAGTTAATATTTTTACTTATTGTTCCAACAAATTTTGAAATTCTAAAAACCAAAGGCTGAGCAGAGGTTTTTGTCGAAAGCTGGGGGAAGAGTAGGCAACTTTAAAGTTTGTACGCGAACATATCCTAATCTAGGCTTCCCAAACCATTTTTTAGTACACAACCATCCGCTTAAAAATAAACCAGTAACCTGAACAGAACGAGCTTGGTTATTATAACTACCAAAACTCGGCCAGAATACTGGCCAAAAGCCATAGTAATCCACACTGTAATTTTGTGTTTTATACAACCTGCCTAATACATTTCTATTTGCTACAGGAAAAGAAGTTTTAAATAGTTGCTCATAATAATTAAGCATTTCTACAGGTATCTCATCCATTTCCTTTTCTAGTAAGTCTAGCTCAACAGCTTTTTCATACACTGAATCGAGAAGTTTACTGATGCGATACATTTCAAGTGAGTGTACTTCAATACAAAATTCATAAAAGGCAGCATCTACATCAAAAATATGTACAGCATCTATAGTAAGCATTGTTACATCTTCCATATCAACGTTTTTGTGTACAGGCTTTTGAAAGTCTTCCAGTAGGACATTCATTGCAAGTCCATTATAATAAACAGGGAGTTTGTTCATATCTAGAACTAGTACTTCACTATTGTCCGTTTTTAAGTTTTTGTCTTTATACTCTTCACAAGATGAGAAGATAAACGTAGCAGCAACTATTACTATTATCATTAATAAAATATATTTTTTCATAACATATTGATTTAAAGGTTAATTTTATGTCTCTTAACGTAGAGCGTCCACTTAGCATTTTATACAAGTGTACGGTTTGTGATGACATTGAAAAAAAGTTATTTTTGTCGCCAATTTTGTGCTATCGTTACAAACATACGATATATGCCTAGGTGCAGCAGAGCAGGGTTGGGTAAATACTATGTTTCAAGGCAATAAATACCTTTCCCGGCAACGCACCTTTATGTTATCGCCCTCTGCCAACAGGCGCACACAATGGCAGAGGCTTACGCCTCAAAGTCATTTTTACCTAAATACCATATATCATTATAAATAGGCAAATAGATATCGGTATAAAAGCATGAATGAACAAATAGAAGAAAAGAGAAATTTATGGTTAATGTAGAATATGTATCGTACAAAAAAAACTTACTTACAAAAATATTACACAAACGTGCAATGGCTTTATTAGATATATCGGCGGCTTTCATATAGTCGGAGATTCTGATAATAAACGTCAATGCAAAAATATTAAAAATATAACCCTCCTCGAAAAAGAAAAAATAGTTTTCTGTTACACTTTCTTCGCCCAAATTCTATCCCAAGTACTCATTTTTTAATCCCTAATACGCGCCAGGCGCAACCTTTAAATAAAACTGCAGTTAATGTTCAAAATTTCAGCAATTTATCAACGCACACTGCCCTGCATTCCCTTCAATTTTAACTACACGCAAAGATACAACTTTTTTTCAAACTATGCAATACTTTCTTAAAAAATTTATACACAAACCAAAAAAGATTAAAAGTGTTGCGCAATTTGTATATTTTTTTGTATCTTTGCAAAAACATTATCTATATGCTGACAACAATTCTACTCATATCACTGCTTGTTTTAACCATCCTTAACATTTGGATTTCACTCTCTCAAAAACCCAAAGACCACACGGAGGACATCAAAACCACATTCATAAAGTTCGATACCAACCTTTCGCGTATAGACCCGCTCATGCGCGAAGAATTTGATCGAAGCCGAAAAGAGCTGCAAAACAATCGCGAAGAACTGAATAAATCCTTAAAAGATAATCGCGAAGAGCAAAGCAAATCCATCGAAAAAATTCGCGAAACCATTGAAATCAAACTGAAATCCATTCAAGAGGACAACAACAAACGGTTGGAGGAAATGCGCAAAACCGTTAATGAAAAACTGCAAGAAACGGTTGAAAAACGCTTCAACGAATCATTCAAACTCATCAGCGAACGCTTGGAACAAGTACACAAAGGACTCGGTGAAATGCAAACGCTGGCTTCGGGTGTAGGCGATTTGAAAAAAGTTTTAACCAATGTAAAAACTCGCGGAAATCTTGGAGAAATACAACTTGGCGCAATTCTAGAACAAATTCTTTCGCCCGAACAATACGAACAAAACGCTGCCGTGAAAAAAGGAAGTTTGGAACGCGTGGAATACGTGGTTAAACTTCCGGATAAAAATACAGAAGATCAATTGGTGCTTTTACCAATCGATTCAAAATTTCCAACCGAAGACTATCAAAGGCTTTTAGAGGCTTATGAACATTCTAAAGATGTGGATGTTATATCCAAACAATTCGAAAACTCAGTCAAAAAGAATGCCAAAGATATTCGCGATAAATACATTAATCCGCCAATTACAACGGATTTCGCGATTATGTTTGTGCCTACAGAAGGTTTGTATGCTGAGATTTTACGACGAACCGGATTGTTTGAAACACTACAAAGAGACTACAAAATTACGGTTGTTGGGCCAACAAATTTAGTCGCATTTTTGAGCAGTTTGCAAATGGGATTTCGAACCTTAGCTATTGAAAAACAAACGAGCAAAGTGTGGGAAACCTTAGGCACTGTAAAAAATGAATTCGGAAAGTTTGGCGATGTATTAGAAAAAACCAAAAAGAAATTGCAAGAAGCCACAAACGTGATTGATGATGCTTCTGTGCGTTCGCGTGCGATTGAGCGTAGTTTGCGAACTGTGCAGAAACTACCCTCCGAACAAACAACGGCATTATTGGACGAGGTAATTGACATTGAAATAGAGGAGGAAGATGGCCAAAGGTAAAGGGTGAAAAGACAAAAAACCTTTTACCCTTAACCCTCGATAGCAAACAGATCCCTCACTTCGTTCGGGATGACAACAGACAACAATATAAATACTAAACATACTATGGAACCAAAAATTCTTTGGAATTATTTCCTCGAAATCCTCAAAATCCCGCATGCATCGGGAAAAGAAGAAAAACTACGAAACTATCTAATCGACATCGCCAAACAACACAATTTGGAATATTCGGTTGATAAAGTCGGAAATTTACTAATTTGCAAACCCGCCACAAAAGGTTATGAAGACCGAAAAACTGTAGTTTTGCAAAGCCATATCGACATGGTTTGTGAAAAAAACAATGATGTCGTTTTCGATTTCGACAAAGACCCGATTCAATACGAAATCGTCGACGGTTGGATTAAAGGCAAAGGCACGACATTAGGCGCAGACAACGGAATTGGCGTTGCCGCACAGCTTGCAGTTTTAACTTCGAATGATATCGAACACGGCAACATCGAATGTTTGTTCACAGTAGAGGAAGAAACCGGTTTGACAGGTGCTGCCGGATTAGAACAAAATTGGATGAAAGCCGAAATCTTACTCAATTTGGATTCGGAGGACGACGGACAGTTTTTCATGGGTTGCGCCGGTGGAATTGATACTGCAATTACTCTCCCCTATTCTCTCGAAGAACTTCCGAATACCTACAAATGCTATGAAATCGTCGTAAAAGGTTTAGCAGGCGGACATTCGGGCGACGACATCAACAAAGGTCGTGAAAATGCGCTCAAACTCTGTAATCGCGTTCTACTCACCGGAATTAGAAGTTATGATTTGAAATTAAATCAATTCGTTGGTGGAAATTTACGCAATGCTATTCCACGCGAAGCCTCTGCAAAAATCGCTGTACCGTCTGAAAAATCACAGAATTTCGAAAAATTTGTTAACGAATTTTATGGATTGGTGAAAAAAGAATTGCCAGTGACCGAACCTAATGTTGTGGTACAATTACAACCGATCGAACCCTTCGCGGAAGCGCTCCCAAACGCGGAAACCGAAAAATTGGTAAAAGCCCTCGCAGCTGCGCCGCACGGCGTTATCCGCATGGCATCTGACATTCCAAATTTTGTGGAAACATCTACGAATTTAGCTGCCATCAAAATGCAAAATGGTGAAATTTTAATCACCACTTCGCAACGCAGTTCAATCGAATCGCGCAAGTATGAAGTGGCAGACCAAGTGGCTTCAACATTCCAGTTGATTGGCGCTAAAACTAAGCATGGCGACGGTTACCCGGGATGGGCACCCAACATCAATTCGCCAATTTTGAAAGTGGCTTTGGATGCTTTCAAACGTTTGTATAACGAGGAAGGACAAGCCTTAGCCATCCATGCAGGCTTGGAATGCGGCTTGATTAGCGAAAAATATCCGAACATGGATATGGTTTCTTACGGCCCTACTATGCGTGGCGTGCATTCGCCGGACGAACGCATGAACATTGCCACTGTCGAGCGTTTTTGGGATTTGACACTGGAAATTTTGAAGAATATTCCGAAACGGTAAACAATAAAAAATTTGCATATATCAAAAAAAAATCGTATCTTTGCAAGATGATTTTTCGTAGACTGACATATTACGCCGTATTCGCAACGGTGATTTTGCTTTCGGCTTGTAATAAGGAATACAGACAGATTCAGAGATCAAACGACTCGGAAGCCAAGTTTGCTTTTGCCATGAAAATGTACGAAGCGGGCAATTATTCTCGTGCATTGTCGATTTTTGAAGATATACAGCCTTTTATGCGAGGACGGGAAAATTTTGAAATCATGACCTACACCATGGCTCATGCGTATTTCAAAAGTCGCGACTTTTTCATGGCAGCTCACGCATTTCAAGGTTATACGCGCCTTTTTCCAAACAGCGAAAGAACCGAAGAAGCGTTCTTCATGGGAGCCTATTGCATGATGTTGGATGTGCCGTATTACAAGTTAGACCAAACAAATGCACACACTGCAATCAGGCAATTCCAACTGTTTATCAACTCTTATCCGAGAAGTCCGAGAGTGAAAGAAGCCAACGAATTTATTGATGCTTTGCGCTTGCAATTAGCGCAAAAGGCTTTCGCTTTGGCAAACAACTATTATCGTCGTTCGCTGTTTCTCTCGGCATCCGTGTCTTTTAAAAATGTAATCAGAGATTTTCCTGAAACGAGATTTCGCGAAGAAGCAATGTACATGAATGTAAAAAGTCTTTACTTTTACGCCCATCACAGTATTCGTGAAAGGCAAGTTGAGCGCTACCTAAATACCGTTGATGCTTTCGAACAATTTGAACGGGCTTATCCAGAATCCTCATATTTAGGCAGGCTTAGGAATTTTATGATTATAACAAACAATTTTTTAGATAAACACAAAAGTTAAAAATACAAAAAATGGATTACAAAAAAACAGGTGCCGCGCAAGATTGTATAACTCGCAACATTCAAAATTTCGACAAAACCACCGGTAACATCTATGAAACCGTTGTTATTTTGGGCAAACGTGCAAATCAAATTTCGACAGACTTGAAAGACGAACTTCAAAACAAAATTTCGGAATATTCGCACGGAGCTCGTTCGGATAATATGGACGATATTTTTGAAAACCGTGAACAAATTGAAATCGCCAAATTCTACGAAACCATTCCAAAATCTACACTTTTAGCGACACAAGAACTGTTAGCCGACAAAATCTTCTTCCGCGATCCATCTAAAGAATTAGAATAGTATAAATAGATGTCTCTCGCAGGCAAAAATATCATTGTAGGAATTAGCGGAGGGATTGCAGCTTACAAAACTCTTTCGCTTATTCGGCTTTTCGTGAAAAACGGGGCTAATGTAAAAGTTGTTGTAACACCGAATGCCCTGAATTTTGTAACAAAATTATCATTGCAAACGCTGTCGAAAAATAAAATTTACGACAGCGTTTTTTCTGAAATCAACGACTATTCGACCGAACATATTGCTTTGACTGATTGGGCTGATATGATGGTTGTTGCACCTGCCACAGCAAATATCATCGGGAAATTCGCCACCGGTATTGCAGATGATGCCCTATCAACAACATTTTTAGCATTCGACAAACCTGTTTTTATTGCACCTGCAATGAACAACAAAATGTACGAAAATCCGGCTGTTCAACGCAATTTACAAACGTTAATTGAGTGTGGCATTCATACGATTGAATCCCCAATCGGCGAATTGGCATGTGGTTGCGAAGGCAAAGGCAGAATGGAAGAACCTGAGGTGATTTTTGAGCGTATCACCGGTTTTTTTTTGACCTTAGAACATGCTGACCATGCTCCTACAAAACCGTTTTGTGGCAAAAAGGTTTTGGTAACGGCAGGTCCGACTTACGAAGTCATAGACCCCGTTCGATTTATTGGTAATCATTCATCAGGATTGATGGGGATTTGCATTGCCGATGAGCTTGCTGATCGCGGTGCAGAAGTGATTTTAGTTTGTGGACCAAGTGTGATCAAATCGAAAAATTCTTCGGTTAAACGTATGGATGTTGTTTCTGCAAAAGACATGTTTGACGTTTGTAAACAACATTTCGAAACTGCTGATATTACCGTGTGTTCAGCAGCTGTTGCGGATTATACCCCAAAACAAATTGCATCACAAAAAATCAAGAAAAAAGACAATGATTTAGTCCTGAAACTCACCAAAACTCCTGATATTTTAGGTTATTTAGGTGAACATAAAACTTCTGAACAATTTTTAGTTGGTTTCGCATTAGAAACGGAAAACGAATTTCAAAACGCCGAAACCAAGCTAAAATCAAAGCATTTGGATATGCTCGTTTTAAATTCTTTGAATGATGAAGGCGCAGGTTTTGGGCATATCACAAACAAAATTTCTATGCTTTTTAAACAAGGCACGGGTTGCGCTTCGACTCCGCTCAGCGCACGGACATTGAGCGGAGCCGAAATGTCCGCGCCCACGATTAAACATTTTGAACTAAAAAATAAGATGGATGTGGCGAAGGATATTGTTGATGAAATTTTCAAAGCCGTCATGTCGAGCGCAGTCGAGACATCCCCTTAAGCAGGGGGATTCCTCGACTACGCTCCGAATGACGGACAAACAACTAAACAATTAAGCGACTAAACAACTAAACAAAACATATGAAAGGAAAAAGTTTAATCTCCATCAACGATTACAGCAAAGACGAAATGTTACGCATTTTAGACATTGCTGAAGATTTTGAAAAACAACCTCATCAACCGATTTTGAGCGACAAGGTCGTATCAACACTGTTTTTTGAGCCATCCACACGCACGCGATTGAGTTTTGAGTCGGCCGCCAATCAATTAGGCGCACGCGTGATTGGTTTTTCAGACGCCAATTCGAGCAGCACGAAAAAAGGCGAATCCCTAAAAGACACCATTCTTACGGTAGCCTGTTATTCCGATCTCATCGTGATGCGTCATCCTCTTGCCGGAAGCGCAAGATGGGCAAGCGAAGTATCGCCTGTACCCATTATCAATGCAGGCGATGGTGCAAATCAACATCCGACACAATGTTTGCTGGATTTGTATTCCATTCGTAAAACGCAAGGCAAGTTGGATAAACTGAACATCGCATTTGTTGGCGATTTGAAATACGGACGGACCGTGCATTCGCTAACGATCGCAATGTGTAACTTTGATACAACATTTCATCTCATTTCGCCCGACGAGTTGAAATTACCGAGTTACGTGAAGCAACACATCAAAAACAAAAAATTAGAATACCACCAATACCGCACGATTGAGGAGGCTATCGGCAAAGCCGACATCCTCTACATGACCCGCGTGCAACGCGAACGCTTTGCCGATCCAATCGAATACGAGAACGTGAAAAATTCATACATCCTCACTAAAAATCAACTCAAAGGTTGCAAAGAAAATCTAAAAGTATTACATCCCCTACCCCGTGTAAACGAAATCTCTGAAAACGTTGACAACACACCGCAAGCGTATTATTTTCAACAGGCACAGAATGGCGTTTACGTCCGCCAGGCGTTGTTGGCAACAATATTAGGGGCATAATGTAGGGGCGACCCCTTGTGGTCGCCCTCGTTGATATTTAACACAATTGCAAGTAAGGGCGACCACAAGGAGTCGCCCCTACACAATAAAAAATAAATTTTCAATCCAAATTCAAACCCCATGTCAAAAAAAGAACTAAACGTCTCCGCCCTCCAAAACGGCACCGTAATCGACCACATCGCTCAAGGTCAAGTCGAACGCGTGTTGTATATTTTGAATCTGCCTAACTATGACGATCAAATTTATTTGGGAGCAAACTTAGACAGTAAAAAATACGGCAAAAAAGGCATTATTAAAGTATCCAATAAATTTTTCGAACCTGAAGAAGTCAATAAAATTGCCCTAGTTTCGCCAACAGCATCCATTATCGAAATTCGAGATTACGACGTCATCAAAAAAGGAAACGTTCAAATCTCCGATGAAATCAAGGGGTTCGTGAAATGTGTAAATCCGAATTGCATCACTAATCACGAAAATGTTCCTACGTGGTTTGATGTTACAGACAAAAAAGAAATCGTTCTGAAATGTCGTTATTGCGAGAAAAATACGGCAAAGGCGAATATTGAATTTATTTAATTGTTGTAGGGGCGTATTGCATACACCCATAGATATTATTACCTGATCAATCGCGCATTATCAACTAATGCAGAACGAATTTGTTCGCCCAAACCCCTCGAAGCCTCAATAAGCAGCATATCATCACTGGGCACTATAACAGGCGCCATAATTCGATTTCGGGTTCGATCTGATAATGCACGCAAATCTCCACTGGTGCTAAATCTTGAGAATTGAGCAACGGCGGTATGATTCAAAAAAACGGTTCGTATCACACGCTGATTTTCTACATCAAAATAGGTCAAAGTACCGTCTAATCGGGCTCTTCTTGTTGTGGTCGTTTCTGTTACCACACATCTTATCGTTACAGTTCTCGGCACTTCTACAATGTTTCCACTGGTATCTCTGCGACGTTCGGTACCATCAGTAATGGTTCGGGTTTCGGTAAATCGTCTCGTATTTGAAGTGGGGGGTTGCCAAAACCTTCGGTCAAGTGTAAACACAACTTCGAATTGATAATGCGCTCGACGGGGTTCAACATCGTAGATCACCCATCGCCTATTCATGGATTGCGGACGAACGTTGGTCAAATTCCAAACCGCTTCATGAGGCAAAAAAGTCCCGCTACGATTGATGAATTGAAACAATACAAACGTTGTTCCCAATTCCTCAGCATGGGCTTTGAGATTTTCTACATCTCTGAAATGAAGTCCTGAATACTGAACCACTCTTTCAAAGTGAGCAAAAGCCTGTCGCGCCTCCCTTTTTGTTCCGGTGTTCAAAAGTTGAATACCGGCCGCATAGTGAAATTCGGTAGCTCTTAACTTTGCCACAGCCAATTCCTCGCTGTGAGATTCGTATACAAAACCAATTTCATTTTTCACCGAAGATGAGAGAGCGTCTATTTTATTGTTGCGCGTAATCATGCGTTCGTAAATCGTAACAATGCGTCCCCAAATATCCGGTGCTCCGGTTTGTCTTAAAGCCAATATCTGTTCCTTGTCGTTTGCGTTCGCTATACGATAAGCATCTCTTAGAATGTCGAGATGTTTTTCATTAGACGGAGTTCTGTTAAGAACACTGATACTTCTGCTGATAGCCTCATCGTACCGTCCATTCCTGAAGGACCTCGAAGCGCTGGCACAACCCATCAAAAAAATCGACAGCAGTAAAAGAGTAGTAAAATTTCGCAATTTCATAATTTTTATTTTTCTTATTTTGACAAAATTACAAAAAAAAAACGAAAAAAAAAAACTCGAACGATTATGTTATGATGTTTTTTTTTCGTATCTTTGTAAATTTATATAACTTGATTTTGAAAATGTGGAGTAAAATTGTTCGATATATTCTTCGTAATCGTTTGGGGAACCTTGTTGTAATCGGAATTTTGGCGATTTTTATGGCCGTCATGGCAACACGCGTGCAGATGAGTTTTACGTTTCCGCAAATGTTGCCCGACAGCAATCAAACTATGAAGGATTATCGTACATTCCTATCGCAGTATGGTGCCGATGGAAATGTTATGTTTGCAGGAGTTTGCGATGATAGATTGTATGAAATTGACAATTTTAAGGCTTGGGATGTGCTTTCGTATCGCGTTCAGGAAGTGGATGGCGTAACCATGATTTTGTCGTTTAGCAACGCATTCCAACTTCTTAAAGAAAACGGTCAAAACAAATTTGTTTTGAAGGATATTTTTACACGAAAACCTATCGATCAAACGGAGTTGGACAGTTTGATGACGATCTTGAACAATCTTCCGTTTTACGATGGTTTTTTATACAATTCCGAAACCGGTGCCACGCTGATGATGATATTTTTCGATAAGGAAAAAATCAATACCGACGCACGAGATAAAATCGCTAAAAATTTAGAACATATATTTGCCGAATTTTCTCGACAAACCCATATCGAAACTTACATCTCGGGGTTGCCCTACATTCGTACGGTAACTTCGATGAAATTGAAACGAGAACTTATTTTGTTTTCGTTTTTGGCCTTGGCGGTTGCAGCGACGATTTTGATGACATTCTTCCGTTCGTTTAAAGCCATGATCGGACCCATTGTTATTGTTGGTATCACGGTGATTTGGGCGTTAGGACTCATGGCCATACTGGGTTATGAAATAACAGTTTTGTCGAGTATGCTTCCGCCGTTGTTAATTATTATTGGAGTCGAAAATAGTATTTTTCTAACCAATAAATATCACTACGAATGTCATAAGCACGGCAATAAGACCTTAGCTCTATCCCGTGCCATTAGTCGCATTGGACGTGCTAATTTCATCGTCAATTTGACTACGGCAATCGGTTTTTCAACATTTGTGATAACACAAAATCAAATGCTCATTCAGTTCGGTATAACAGCTGCTCTGACCATCATGCTATCCTACATTTTAGTATTGATACTTTTGCCGATATTTTTTAGTTACACGGCAATTCCAAACACGCGTCAAACCTTGCATTTAAACGATAAATGGATGGTTAATCTATTAGCGAAAATCGAATGGTTGATTATGAAAAGACGCAAATGGATTTTTGCAGTCTCGATAGCACTTTTTGTTGTAAGTGTGATGGGAATAAGCCAACTTAAAACTTCCGGGCGCCTTGTTGATGATATTCCCAAACGCGATAAATTGTGTAAGGATTTGTTGTTTTTTGAAGAGCAATTTAAGGGAATTATTCCGCTTGAAATCACCATTGATACCAGACGTCCGAGAGGTGTTCTGCAAATGTCGTTTTTGTCTATACTAAACAATTTTAAAGATGAACTTACGGAATTTCCCGAATTTGCAAAACCGCTCTCTATTATTGAAGTTTTGAAATATGGCAAACAAGCGTATTACAATGGAAATCCGGCTTTCTATTCGATGCCGAACAGTAGCGAAATGACCTTTATTATGAGCTATTTGCCTGAAATAGGAAAGGATAACGAAAATCCGATGGTGAACCAAATCATGAAAATTTTTGTCGACAGCACGCTCCAAAAAACACGAATTAGCGTGCAAATGCAGAATATGACCACGCCGGAAATCGAAGAGCTGAAAGACCATTTGCAAGAAATTGTTGACGATATGTTTGATCCCGAAAGATATATCGTCAACATTACCGGTTCAAGCATCGTATTTACGGAAGGAACCACATTTCTAATTCGTAATTTGCTGCAAAGTTTAGGCTTAGCTCTGCTCCTGATTATGGCCATTATGGCTTTGCTGTTTTCTTCTGTGCGAATGATTCTTTTAGCGATTATTCCGAATTTATTACCGCTGATTATGACTGCCGCAGTCATGGGATTTTTCGGAATTCCGTTGAAAGTATCAACCATTTTAGTGTTTAGTATAGCGCTTGGTATTTCGATAGATAACACGATTCACTTTTTGTCGCGTTATCGTTTGGAGCTTCGTATCAATAAAGGTCAAGTTGAGCCCTCTGTAATCTACGCCTTGGGCGAAGCAGGGTTCAGTATGGTGTATTCGTCAACGATTTTATTTTTTGGATTTTCTATTTTTGCTTTTTCGAGTTTTGGAGGAACGCAGATGGTTGGTATTTTAGTTTCTCTGACACTTTTAGTGGTTTTATTAGCAAATTTATTGCTATTGCCTTCATTACTTTTGTTTTTTGGAAAATCGTCGGAAAGGCCTCTGAAAATAAGTCGATATGAGCATTTTGTAAGATGGTTTAAACGATTACGAAGACATGGCTAAGCGAATTTTCATAGGATGTTTATTGGGGTTACTGTGTTTTACAACGCTTTCGGCAAATGATATTAGTCTGAGAGCTGAGGGAATTTGTGACAGTGTGGTGGGAAATTGTGACAATGGGCCTCCAGAACCGGTGGATATCAATGCGGTTAGTGTAGATCCTCAAACCAATCAAACACAAATTTTTTGGACACTCAGCCCGTCGTATTTTACCTACGGATATATTATTTATAAAGGTGCTTTGGCAACTCCTTTTGATATAGTTGGAGCAGAAATTAGTAGTTACACTGTGCAAGGACAGGCAGATACAAGCCTGCAACTCTATATCGCCGCCGTAGATTCGTGTTGCAATACCCAAAGGAGAAGTTTCGCAAGACAAGTGTTTGCTTGCAAAATAGAAGAGCGTGCATGCGAAAGAAAAATAGATATTTCATGGAATAATGCACAAAGAAGTGTGTCGAATATTATTCGTTATGATATTATGGTTTCGAAAAATGACAGCGCTTATACGCTTGCGGCTACAGTTGATTCGTCGCAACGTTCAGCTGCTATTGATGTTTCCGGACATTTGCAAAAATACAAAATCTATGTTCGCGCAGTGAGTTCGGATACACCAATTTATGCCAATTCGATTAGCGATTCGGTGATGGTAATTGCTGCACCGGAACCTGAATTTGCCTATATAGAAACGCTTAATGTAATCAATGATGAAACTGTTGAAATGCGTTGTCATGCAGATGTTTCGATCGCTTGGAAAGAACTCCTTGCCTATGTTGATGGTTTGCTCGAAAAAACCATAACTTACGATGATTTTCTAAAAAATAATCATCTTTTATTACCTAGAAAAAACGCATTTTACCATTTCGAAATAAACGATACGTGTGGCCAAATCATTGGACATTCGAATAATGCCAAACCTATTCTTTTGAAAGCAGAACTTCATGGGAACATTGTGGAAATGGAGATTTCAGCATATCAAGGTTGGGTAGGCACAAATATTCGCTACGATGTTTTTGAAATTAAAGATAATGACGACAATTTGGTATCATCACTTTGGCCAAATTCCACTACTGTTTTTACGCATCACGTACCAATTCCGAATTCTGAACAAATTTCGAGATTAAGTTACTATGTTGTGGCCCATGAAGGAGAGGGAAATCCTCACGGAATTGAGGGTATTACAGCAAAATCAAATGTGGTAACCGTGATTTCTAAAAGAGAAGTTACCGTACATTTTCCAACAGGTTTTGTTCCCGGTGGAGTCACTCCTATTTATCGTCCAATCTATATTCCGTTACCGGGCGATGTCATGAAATTTCAAATTCATAACAAATTCGGACAAATTGTTTTTTCAACCGATAATCCCGACGAAGGCTGGGACGGAACATTCCGAGGACAAGTACAATCGGGCGGCGTTTACATGTATCAATTTGTTGTAACTCGAAATGGCCAGTCTACACAGAAAAAGGGATCGTTTGTGATTGTACGATAATAATGTAATCGACGGCAATTTGTTGGCAGGGCGTATATGTAATACGCCCCTGCACTATTTATTCATCGTGCATTTCCCCATCATCAATAATAGGACTAATCCCTAACAAATCCCTAACATTCAAAACATCACGAACCACAAAGGCTTGCGGATAGCTCGCTTTCAAATTTTCTAAAGCCGCAGAGGCTTCAAGACGCGTGCGAAAATTTCCGACATTAACTCTAAAATACGGTTCCTCAAAACTTACATAACTTTGTATATTCGGAAAGCGCTCTGAAAAAGCGGTTTGAACAGCCATTGCTCCGCTTCGCGAATGATTCCCCGATTGGGAAAAAATGTTGATCCGAAACCCGTTAACCGGAGTAATTTTATTGTATTCGATATGTTTATCAACCAACGTATTTACACGAAAATCATTCACAAAAGTTACAGGTTCTTCAACCAAACCAAGCATTGACAAAAAGCAAATAAACGTTATCATGAGAAAGAAGTTGTTGCTAACACTTTCGGAGTGATAGATAAAACAGGAATTTCAGACGAGCCAATCATTTGTTCGGCATACGTTCCCAAAAGAAAACTCCAAGCCGAACTTTCTTGTTCGGTTGTGATCGAAATCAAATCGGCATCCACTGATTCAGCATAGGCAATAGCGGTTTTCGTGATATTTTCGGCTTCTCTAAAAACAGTGGTAAACTCAACTTTTTCTTCGGAAATAAATTTCTCGACTTGCGCCACATAATTGTCTACTTTGCGCTTAATCGAAGATAATTTCGAAGAATACACGCCCAAAATATGAATCTCGGCTTTTGCCATTCTCGCTAATTTACAAGTGAACGGCACTTTTTGACGAGTGTCCGTAGAACTGTCAATCGGCAATACAAAAATGTGGCTCGACGAACGAAAACGATAATTCGGACGAACAGTGATCACGGGAGATTTGGAATACATCACAATACGATAGGCATTACTGCCAATATAGTGCTCTTCGAAACCTGAAGCGCCGTGTGTACCACAAACAATCAAGTCCACATCGTCATACTTGGCTTGGTTAACAACCTCATTATGAACCTTTCCTTCACGAATGCGGTAACTCATTTTACTACCATCCTTCAGTTTCGGAAAATAGTCTGCAATAATTTGCTCCAATCTAGAAACGGCTGCCTTTTCAAGAGAAGTTTCCTCGGTTTCCATAACTAAAATATCCTTGCCACGAATGCTGTTCACCCATATCAAGACCACTTCAACAGCAACGTCTTTTACGTTCGCAACCACATAATCCAACGCTTTTAAAGAATTGTGGGAAAAATCCGTAGGGATCAATATTTTTCTCATGATGTTAGAACTTAGAATTTTTCACAAAGGTACAAACTTTTTTTGGAATTATCAACATTTTTTTGTATTTTTGTGAAACTTTTTTAAATGAACGAAAATTTAGACCCTACAAACATCCGTTTTTCCAATGTGGAAAAAGAGGTGGAACGCGCTTTGCGACCGCTTAGCTTCTCTGATTTTAGAGGTCAAGCACAGGTTTTGGACAATCTGCAAGTGTTCGTTTTGGCAGCCAAACAGCGGGGTGAAGCTTTAGATCACGTTTTACTTCACGGTCCACCCGGGTTGGGAAAAACAACCCTGTCGTATATCATTTCCAACGAACTCGAAGTGGGAATTAAAACCACATCCGGTCCGGTTTTGGATAAACCCGGAGAATTGGCGGGTTTGCTCACCAGTTTGGAACCGAATGATGTGCTGTTTATTGATGAAATTCACCGTTTAAGTCCTGTTGTGGAAGAGTATCTGTATTCGGCGATGGAAGATTATAAAATTGACATCCTGATTGAATCCGGACCGAATGCACGAAGTGTGCAAATTTCGCTCAATCCATTTACATTGATTGGCGCCACCACACGATCCGGATTGCTCACGGCACCGCTACGTTCACGCTTCGGCATCAATTCCAGATTGGAATATTACGACGCACAAACGTTGATGCAAATCATCAAACGCTCGGCAAAATTGTTGAATGTGACGATTGACGATTTTGCAGCACACGAAATTGCTCGCCGCAGTCGTGGAACCCCGCGAATTGCGAACTTGCTGTTGCGACGTGTGCGCGATTTTGCACAAATTCGAGGCAACGGAAAGGTAGACGTGGACATTTCGCAAATCGCCCTAACCGCATTGAATGTAGATAAAAACGGTTTGGATGAAATGGATAATCGCATTTTGACCACGATTATCGACAAATTTAAGGGTGGCCCTGTTGGATTAACTACCATTGCCACAGCAGTTAGTGAAGAAGCCGGAACAATTGAAGAAGTATACGAGCCGTTTCTAATCAAAGAGGGTTATTTGATGCGGACGCCACGCGGGCGCGAAGTAACCCTGAAAGCCTATCAGCACTTGGGAAAAATCAAACAAGTTACCAAACAAGATTCGTTGTTTTAGGATGTAGGGACGAGGTATGCTTCGACTATGCTCAGCAACCGTGCCTCACCTCTACGTTTAATCGTATTATTATGTATTTTGAACAAACGTCAAACATAAAAAAACACGCTTTGAATCTTGGTTTTTTTGCGTGTGGAGTAGCTAAATCGGAAGTTTTGAGCGATGACAAAATTCACTACGAAAACTATCTTCAACGTGGTGATCACGGTGAAATGAATTACCTGACCAATTATTTTGACAAACGTTTCAATCCTGCGTTAGTGTTGGAAAACACGAAATCGGTGATTGTAGTTTTGTGGGATTATTCAATGTATGACCCCAAAAAAACTCCTGAAGGAAAACTTGCGAAATACGCCTGTGGAGAGGATTACCACATTGTTATCAAATCTAAACTTTTACAGTTAGAAAATGAAATTCACAAACTTTTTCCACAAGCCAACATGCGCTCATTTGTCGACGCATCGCCGGTTTTGGAAAAAACATGGGCTATCAAAGCAGGGGTGGGATTTCGAGGGAGAAATACATTATTGATCAATCCTACCATTGGCTCCTATTGCAATATTGGTGTAATTTTAACCGACCAAGAATTGGCTTACGATACACCGCTCGAAATCACGTGTGGCACGTGTTCTCGATGTTTGGAAAGTTGCCCGACAGGCGCATTGGCTCTCCCCTATCAACTGAATGCACGAAACTGTATTTCGTATTACAATGCCGAAAAAAAACGCGCTGCAACATTTGATTTGCATGGTTGGGCACAGGGGTGCGATGAATGTCAGATGTGTTGTCCATGGAATATGGGTACGAGGTATGAGGTGGCGGGGTACGAGGTTTCCTCGAAGCACACCCCGCACCTCGAACCCCGTAACCCCGCACCAAATAACTAAATTAGAATTCCAAATGAAAATTATTATTATTGAAAAGAATAATCAGTTTCGCCTAATCCCCGATTCCGCGCTATTGCTGAAAAATAGACCATTGTTTTGCCCTGATTATGTGCAGACATTACACGCAAAAATCGCATTGGTTGTAAAAATTAACCGCTTGGGCAAATATATTCAAGAAAAATTTGCACCAACATATTACGATGAAGTCGGTTTTGCTATTAATTTTTACGACAAAACTTGTTTAGATTCTCTTATTCAACAGGGTTTACCATGGGAACGTGCCACGTGTTTTGATGGCAGTTTTGCGCTGTCGGAATTTGTGGCTTCGACTTCGCTCAGTCACCGTGTGCAGGTGCGGACGTTGAGCGCAGTCGAAACGCCCGCGCCGATAGAAAAGAAACAAACATTTGAAATCGTACAAACCATTCAAAAAATCCCTTCTATAATTTCAAAATTATCCACCTACATGACCTTGAAAATTGGGGATTATATTGCATTTGAAATTAGTGAATTTCCCGAATCGATTGCGATTAATGATGTTTTGCGATTGTCGGTTGATGGTAAACAAATGGTAAATGTTGTTGTAAAGTAAAGTTCCCTTCGACTCCGCTCAGGGAACAAGTAAATTTGGTCGTTGAGCGAAGTCGAAACGACCGGCAACAAAATCAAAATTCCATCACCCGCGTATACAATTCTCGAATCGTCCATCCCATGGCTCGCGCCTGTTGTGGGACAATGCTGTTTTCCGATTGTCCGGGAACGGTGTTTACTTCAAGAAAATACAGGGCATTCGTGTTGTCTTCTAAAATGAAATCGAAACGCACAATACCGGCGCAGTTCAGTTCGTCGTAAAGTTTGGAAGCCGTATCTTGCATGAGTTTGCTGTATGTTTCGTCTACCTGTGCGGGTGTCACTTCATCCGTTAATCCTGTGGTGTATTTAGCTTCGTAATCGAAAAATTCTTTTTTACTGATGATTTCCGTTATCGGGAATATAATTTTTTTGCCTTTTGAGCGAAACAGACCACATGAAAATTCGCGTCCTTTCACGAATTTTTCGATGAGCACTTGCGAGTCCTCTTCAAAAGCACGGTCAATAGCCGGTTTCAGTTCGTTAAACGTTTTCACTTTTGACATCCCGATACTCGAACCTCCGCAATTCGGTTTCACAAAGCATGGAAAGCCTAATTTTTCAGATATTTCGGAAACATGGTAAGGTTTGTCTTTAAAAATATGCACCGAATCAGAAACGTTTACCACATTTAGATTTTTTACGACTTTGTTGCAAAATCCTTTGTTGAATGTAAGTGCGGACGTAATGGCATCGCACGTGTTGTATGGGATTTTGAGCATGTCGAGATAACCTTGCAATTTTCCGTCTTCGCCCGGAGTGCCATGCACAATGATGAATGCCGCATCAAATGTGATGTGTTTGCCGTCGATGGTTAAACTAAAATCGTTTTTATCAACGGAAATTTGCTTACCGTCGCCCGTGGTATGTATCCAGCTTTCGGGTGTAATGATAATCTTGTAAACGTTGAATAATGCGGGGTCTAAGTGTTGTTCAACCACCGTTGCACTGCGAATCGAAACCACGTTTTCTCCGGAATATCCGCCTGCAAGTAATGCGATGTTTTTCATAACCGCAAAGATACAAAAAAAAATGCAATTAACAAAAAAACGCCCCAAATTGGGGCGTTTTCAATTTGCAAAGTGCCGCTTATTTTTTAACGAATCTCTGCGTTGTAACACCTTGATCGGTTGTAATTTTAATCAGATATGTACCCGATTTCAAATCGCCAACTTGGATTTCTTGTGTGCTGTTTATAACAACTTTCACAAGTTTTCCTTGTAGATTGTAGATTTCTACGCGTTTTACCGATTCGGTTGAGCTGATAAACAATCTGTCTTCTACAGGGTTCGGATAGATGGTTATTCTGCTCAAATCAATAGGTTTAACACTAACTTCCGTTACTTCAAAGGCAATAGGTACAATGGCCGAAAGGCTACCGCCGTCACCAACAGCTTGTACGCCGGCAACATAGCTACCCGGTGCAAGATCATTAAACACATATTGCATAGTGGTAGCACTAACTGCATCAAAAAGATTACCATCCAAGAAAATATTAAAGCCTGCAAGCTCTTCTTCAGAAGCTTTGCCTTGACTTTCAATTGAAATATCATCAATGGTGATATACAATCCTTCTTCTTGCGGTGTCATATCGTGGAAACCAAGGAAGTATTCGCCTGATGTAGTTGGAGTGAAATTAAACGTAACCTGCGTCCACTCTGTAACTCTTTGGTTAGTGTTACTAAACACCGTTGTTGCGCCAGTCATTGTTGCAGAAGCACCACTTCCTGTTCGGTCTGTAGTAGTTCCGATTTGTACTTTGAACATATCAAATTCATTAAACTGAGGATAGCCTGGAGCTCTATACCAGAAACTAATGGTATAGGTTGTTCCTCCAGTAAGGTTGATACCGTTGCTAAATGTCCAAGTAAAGCCACCGGTGTTAGCCCAGCTTCTGTTTAATTGACGTGTTCCTGTTCTTGGTACAATGGTAGCAGGAGTTGATCCTCCTGATGTTACACCAAATACAGTATTGCCTGTAGTTCCCCAAGCAACCTCGCTTGTGCGTGTCCAACCTTCAGGCATAGTACTTGCCGGCTGAGTATCGCCATCGCCAAAACCACCGCCTGTTGTGCCCTCAAAGCCTTCAAAGTAAGGCGTATCATCACCACCTGCTCCTCCTCCATGGCTCCATGTCAATGTAGCTGTAGATCCGTTAACGTTAACTGCTAACGTGTGAGGATTAGGAAAATCTCCTTCATCGAGAACTGTTGTAAACGTCCAACTGATTGGATCAGCATAATCTACAATAGCGCCTGCAGGAATATTAACCGTATAAATGGTTCCTTGTTCGAAGTTATCATGAGCAATGATTAAATCCGTGCCAACAACACTTGCAGAAATTCCTGTGACTGTCGGTGAGAACGTAATTCCGCTCAATGTGCCTGCTGTTACATTTTGGTTGAAGGTTGCTTTTACAACTGCATCAACGGCTACGTCTGTAGCGTTGTTAGCAGGAGTTGTTGAAGTGAGTTCTACAGGAATCTCTCCAGGGGTTCCAACAACCAAACGAATAGCACAAGTAAATGCATTCGCATTATTCAGTGTTGTAGTACCGTTATGGAGGTAAACCACACCTCCGGCTACATAAGCTACGGAAACGTTAGTAGCGGTAAGTTGTCTTACAGCTATCAGGTAACGACCCGGAGCCAATGCTTGTGGTGTAGTAAGCGTAACCGTATTCCAACCTACTGCTGTTCGTTGTGTGGTTTGGGTGTACATCGGCGTTTCCGCAACAGCCAAACCGGAACTTCCTGTCATAGCATAGATTGCAACCTCATAGTTTAGAGGAGTTGCAGTTGCATGTCCAACTACGATTTGGAGTGCTGAAGTTGCGTTGGCAATTTCAAAGATATTACCAAACGTAAGTGCACCATCGTTAGAACCGATACCTAATGCAAAAGTAGTTTCGTTATCTACAGCAAACGTACCTTCTGTACCCATGATGTTAAGCGTAGCTGTAATCGAACCGGCAGGGGTTTCCGTTGAACTTGCTGTGTAAACAAACGTGTTGTTTCCAAGTGGAACAGTAGTCATACCTGTTGCTACAGTCATTGCAGCAGAAGTTGCGCCCGGAGCCAAAGTATCTACAGGAGTAGACGGCGTACCAACTGCAGTTCCGTTCATTGCAACAGAGAATTTCACGTTAGTTTGTGCTGCTGAACCGATGTTTTTAACAGTTGCTGTTAGGTTTGCAGGGAAAACATTTTGAGAAGTTGGGATTTGGGTGTAAGGTAATGCAGCTGCAATAACTTCCAAATCATTTGCTGCAGGTATTGTGATCGAAATGTCGTCAATAGAGATAACAAAACCTCTACCGCTTGGCGTTTGATCGTGGAATCCGAGGTAATGAAGTCCGGTTGTTGTCGGCGTGTATTGGAAAGTTGCTTGAGTCCAAACTGAAACAGATGTTGCGGTTTGAGTAAATATGGTTGTACCACCGGTCATCGTAGCGTTAGCATTTGTGCCAGTTCTCGCTGTTGATGGTCCAATTTGTACTTTAAACAAATCTCTTTCTGCTGTCTGTCCTTGATAACCCGGAGCTTGATACCAGAAACTTACGGTGTAAGTGGTTCCTGCTGTAAGTGCAATAGGCTCGCTAAATGCCCATGAAAAACTACCGCTTCTCGACCAGCTTTTTGTCAAGAAACGAGTTCCTGTGCGTGCATTTGGAGTTCCGCCCTCTATACCTTCCGCTTGTTGACCGCTTGTTAGAGTTTTCCAAGCAATAGTAGCAGTTGAATGTGTCCATCCGGCAGGAAGAACAGTGTCAACAGTAGCTTCAAAACCTTCGAAATAAGGAATAGGAGCACCTGTAACGATGGTATTGGTTATCGTACGTGTAGTATCAGCTCTATTGGTAGCTGTTGGAGTATTGCCTGGGAAGGCGATAACCACTCTAACTTGATGTGGTCCGGCTGCCGCAAGGTTGGCTTTCGCGTTGAATGTATAAGTTGTGCGAGAGGTAGCAGCAGTGGCTCCTCTTGCAACCCTATCAATATTTTCGGTAGCGATAAGTACTCCGCCAACCCACAATTCCACAGGTATATTTCTAACGCTGAATGTTCCACCGTTTTCAACAGTAATAGTTACTGTTTCGGCATTGCTTGCATTTGTTAATTGAGCAGCTGGAACAGTCCAAGCTTGAACACCTAACACAACGTTATTCGTAACGTTGCGTACAGCAGTATCATTTACTGCACTTGTGTCGTTTGGAACAGCATTAACGTATGCTCTAATAGCGTTAGCACCGGCTACAAGAGCAACCGGCAAAATAACGGTTTCAGAAGCGCCAACGGCAAGGCTTGGAATAGTCGTTGTAACTGGTGTTCCATAGTTAACAGAAGCATTAACAACAAGACTTGTTAATGGCATGTTACCATTGTTGCGAACAACGATTGTTGCAGGAATACTGTCCATATTGGTAGCAGTGGCTGTAGGGGTCATAACACTAACAACTTGCGCATCAACGATGAATGTATTCGTTACAGCCAAACGTGCAGTATCGTTGCTTGCATCTTCATCACCTGTAAGACCAGCAATTGCCATAAGGTTAGTTGTGCTGGTTACCATTGAATTGGTAAAGTCAACTTGTTGTGAGAACGTATGGAAATAAACGTCTCCACTGGCCATACTGTCTACACCAGCTGCAAAGCTAGTAACGGTATCAGTAACAAGCAATGTGCCATTAACATACAATGAAACAGGAAGTGAGTTGAATGAAGTTGTTCCTGCATTCATAACTTCAACGGTTACATTTTGTGGTGTTGTTTGTGCTGTTAAATTTGCATTTGGAGCAGTAAATTGTACAATCATTGCATCGGTTATACCAGCGTCAGAAGCACTAATGATACCATGCTCGTAAACATTGTTGGTGAGATTTCCGTCATTGTAAAGATCGGCCGTAACAATGAGGTCGTAAGCACCAAACGCTGAAAAATCAACCGTTGTTTGGAAAACCACATTATAGGTTGCTCCTGCAGCAATGCTGAGACCTGTAAGCGTAGTATCCAAAGTTGCTGTAAAACCGATTGCAGCCTGTGTTTTTCCTTCAATTTCCACATTAAGAGCAAAATCTGTAATGGTAACAGAACCCATGTTGGTTACTTGAACCGTAAGAACTTCTGCATTGGTCGCATTTATAATCGGAGTAACAGGAGTAACAACACCTGTAACAGCAATGTCAATCGTATTATTGGTTCCGCTTATAGTTGCTGTATCGTCAGCAGCTATCATGTCTCTTGTGTCGGTGATAACAGCTTGAACTGTGAAAGCTCCGGCAGCTGTAAGATCAACTTGAAGAGTAGACGTATAGTTTTGTGTAGCACCCGGGGCAATGTTGGTTGTTGAGGTTGTATCCATACCGATAGACGTTCCGTTAACGAAAATTTCAAACGCAATTTGGCTGTAGCCTAAACCTGTGTTTGATAAGTTTTGGATTTGTACAGTAGGATAGTAAGTCGTAAGGTTTGTGTCTTGTCCTGAAGGAATTCCTGTCATAGCAACCATTGCAAAGTTAACTGTATCAGGATCTGTTGTGAAAGTTCCGGTTGCAGAAGTCATCATCTGAGCACAAACACCGGTTACGTTCCAAGTATAAGTTGTGTTGCCTAACAAACCGGGAACCATGATTTCTGTAGCTGATGTAGTTGTTGTGTAAACAACAGCAGTAGTTGCATCATAAACATTCACTTGGTAAACAGGTGCCGTACCGCTCCACTCCAATTTCGCTTGCGGACGAGAACCCACAGCAGCCATGTTATCCGGAGCAGTACAAGGATCTGCCATAATCATACGAACGCAAGGCATACCTACAGCAGCTGAAGTATTAACAATAAGGTTTCCTGTAGTTCTGGTGTAGAATGTTCTGCCGGCAACACTGTCGTGACGAAGAGCAACAGTTGCTGTGGTGCTTTGACGGATGCCTAAGAAATAGGAGCCAGGTTCTAATACAACCGGTGTAGCAAGCGTGTGCACATTCCAACCTACTGTTGGCGTACCGAAAGCCACATTATTGATCAATACATCCCCTGTTAGCGTAGTTCCTGTAACGGCTTGCAAGAATATTTGAGGAACACCTGTAGTTGCGTTGAAGTTTGCTTTCACACCTGAAAGTACAGTTGTGTCGGTAATGGTGAAAACGTGTCCTCTTGCGGTTCCGTTCGTACCGTTCACGTTACCCCATGTAGTACGAGTCGGATCATCCAAAGAGTATTCGTTTGCCGTTCCTTCGAAGGTTTGTGTAGCTGTTAAAACTGTTCCACCTGTGTAGAAATCAGAAGAAACCGTATAATTCAACGTGTTGGTTCCTGGAGCAATAACAGCTGTAGGAGCAGCAGTCGGAGTAGCAGTTAAAGTTTGAGACGTACCGAAAACCATAGAAGCAACAGGCGTAGATGTTGCAATTGAAGTGGCTCCTAATGCAACACCAAGCGTTACGTTGGTTTGTGGATTAAGCCCTGCGTTTTTAACAGTTGCCGACATCGGTGCAACGATTGATTGCGTAGTCGGAATTTGTGTAAATGGGAATGGAGCTACCGCAGTTACTACCATTTCATTTGCAGGAACAAGAGCAACCGACATATCATCGATCTCCCAAGAAGTAGTCCAACCTGATGCGGTAGCTTCAACAATAAATGCGAGGTAAATGGTTTGCCCTGCATATGCGTCAAGCAAAATAGCATTTTCTTGCCATGGGGTTCGTGTCGCACCTGTACCTCTTATCGCAACAGGAGAAAGTAAGGTAAATGATGCCGGATCATTGTTTGTGTTTGAAACCCAAACGCCAAATGTACCGCCATCTTCTCCATATTGAAAACGATCCCAGAAATTAAGGGCGTAAACCCCTATAGCAGGTATGGCTAAGGCTTCAGTAATTAAGTAACTGAATTGCCCGGCGGCATTGTTTGTATTAGGATATCTTGCTTGAGCCGTACTGCCCGGTCTTAGTGGAGCGTCTGTGCCTCTTACCCATCTTGATGCAGTAGCGTTACTGGATAGATTTGCCCAGCATGCACTAGGCGGGAATGTTGTTGCGTCAAAACCTTGAGTATACGGGAATGTGCTAACAGCAACACAAGCCATTGGGGTGAATGGAGTTCCCGGAGTTACCGAAGTATTCGTAGCATCACACAACGCTTCAACAGCCCATGTGTATGTGCCGGGTTGCAGGTTGTTAATGGTCAACGTTTTGTTCCATGTTGTAAAAACTTGATCGGCAGTTCCATTATTGATAACCACTTTGTATTGTGGCGCAGTTCCTTCCCAAGTTAACGTTATCGTATTAAAATCCGGAGAAACAGCAGCCAAAGCACTTGGAGCAGTGCAAGTCGCATCTACGAAAATAAGTTGAAGTGCACCGGCACCAAAAGAATTTTGGCGGAACAAGTTAGAATTTGCACGACCGGTGTACATACTTCTAGTTGTATTACCATCGTGTCCAAATCCGATATTGGCTGAACCTGTCTGAACAAGACAAACATAATAGCGACCCGGAGTCAATGCCAATGGAGTTGGAAGATTAACAGTGGTATAACCACCTGTATTTCTGGCTATGTCTGGGATTGCAACCAATGGCGTAGCCGCAGTTGTCAATCCGTTTACGGCATATACTTCCAAGTCATAATTTGCAGCAGTAGTACTCGTGCTGAAACCCACTACAATTTGAGAAAGAGTAGTTGCTGTAGTGATGTCATAAACATTTCCCATAGTGATTGGACTTGTGTTTCCAATTCCACCGGTGATAGGACCATTAACAACCATGAAGTTGGTTGTTCCTGTGAAGTTAGGAAGGGTTACTGTATTATCATTTAGATCATCATCGGTCTGAGTTTGACTCACGGTATAAACTAATGTATTTGTTCCAAGAACTCCATTAAAAGCCGGAACGCTGAGATTTACATTTGCACCTGGTGCCAAGGAAGCGTGCGGAGCAGATGTTCCGGCAGGATTACCGTTAAGAGTAGCCGAAAGCGTGATATTGGTTTGTGCTAATGCTCCAATATTACTAACCGCTCCTGTCAAAGGCATTACAAAATTTGCCGGAATTTGTAAAGGCCATTGTGGCGAAACTGCCACAGTTAGAGCCAAATCGTTGTCATTAACAGCTCCAACGAAAATATCATCAAGCAATACGGCATAACCGGAATACGGCGATGCCGCCGGTGTACGATCGTTAAAACCTAAAAAGTAATTGCCGGTTGTCGTAGCTGTATAAAATATAGTAACGTTAGTCCAACCATCAATATTCGTGTTAGTGGTAAAAAGCGTTTCTGTCATGCTGGCTTCCGCCGCTGCAGATCCTATTTTTACATCAAATTGATTAGGGGGAAGCGGAGTACCACCGGCATTAACTTCAGGTATTTGATACCAAAAACTTACCATATAGGTTTGTCCTGATGTCATAGCAATTGCGGGCGTAAACAACCATGCATTCACAGCAGTTGTACCAACTGCCGAAGTAAACGCCAATCGAGTCCCTGTACGGGGAGCCCATGTTAAGCCACTGTGGCTGGTGGTACTGGTACCAGTAGTCCAGGCTCCAAAAACAGGCGTGCTGCTTCCCGTTACGTTCGCACCGGTTCTTGTCCAACCTGCCGGTAATTGACTGGCTGCCGTGTTAGAAGTGCCGTTGAAATTGCCATTTGCAAGCAAGTTAGCTCCCGGCGCTCTGTTTGGTCCTGATGGAGCAGTTTCAATTGCTTCTGCAATTTTCTGTTGGAGTTCCATCTCCATTGTTCTTTCGCTACTCTCACAAACTTGTAGAGGAGCGTTTGTGGCTTTAAAAGGCTGAACCCCAGCTCTTGTCGGCTTCGACGAGCTAAAGTCAGCCATTTGTTGTCCATACATGCTTACTATAGCAAACATCAGGACGAGAAAAGTAAATAGTCTTTTCATGTTTTTCGGTTTTGGTTAATAATTTGGTTTTGGTTTATGTTGTTTCCATTTTTTCAGAAAGCGAAGTTACGAATAATTTTTGAATTGACAAAATTTTGTTAAAAAAAAAATTTAGAGTTTTTGGGTTAATTTTCTCTTCGCCGTGAAAACAACGGTCGAAACGAATCAAATTCACGTTTGTAAGCAATGCCAATCCCTTGCAGGTAACCCGTTTGTGGAGAACGCCCCAAATCTCGTTCGGACGGACGAGTGAACGCCCTAAAACTGAAGCGATTAGTGATTTTCCATTCAGCATTAACTTCACCTGCCCAAGATTGCTGTTCGACATCAGACAAATTTGTTGATAAGCCACCGTAACCAAAGTGCCCATCAATAAGCAACCGATTGTCAAAAAACTGCGTGCTTAAAAAAAGTTGTGTTTGTTGAGTGTTGTAAGGATCTCCAGGTCTATGATTGAATCCCACATTAAAATTACTGCTAAAGTTCTGTAAAATGTTGCTGACCTGATTGGATAACATATCCCAAGCCATTGCTTCGGCATTTACATCCGCTGCCGGTCCCAAAATTGCATTGTTTCCGGGTGCCGTAAACCCACCAAAAAGCAAAAGGTAAAACGTTTGTTTAGTCATTTCGTTTTCATCGTTATTCACTATATTGAAAAATTGTGTGCGAATATTGTCGTCCGTATTTGGTAATCTGAAATCAAACCGAACGTTGGGTTGCGACATTCGCCCGTCTAAGCTGATTACACTCTGAACATTTGCTTTTCGTCTAAGTTCAGCATAATTATGATCCAATGCGACAAAACTGGTGGAAAGAACAGGAAACAAACTCGCTCTTGTCGAATAAATTGCCGAAATATTCAAAATCATATTCCCCGGATCTCCCGTCCACTGAATAGTTCCACCTCGCTCAATCTGAAATCGCCGTGTGATCAATCGTCCAAAGGCTCTATCTTCAAAGGAAAAATCATAAAAACCGTCTTGCAAAACATAATCACCAAACATGGTAAACAAACGGCTTCTCGATTCAAAATTCAATCGCAAGTTGCCACTTCCCGAAACATGGATCAAACCGGCGGTTGGCGGAATATCCATGTCGAAAAGGAAGGTTGCATCAGGTGTTACTTCAATGTTCAACCTAACGATGATATTGGCCGGATTTGCTTCAATAGTGGGCGTTTGAACAATTATCGTGTCGATGTTTATCGTTGGTGTAACAAAATGAATAAACTGGTTTGTTTCGGAAATATTGACATTCGAACTGTGATTGACTTGAATTTCTGTACCCCGCTCGGTACGTGCCTGAACGTCAATCAGAATATCTTGGGCCTTCCCGGTAAGATTCGTACGCCCTGTAACAAAAGCCTTTCCAAAGAAAACTTCGTTGTGCAATTGAGACGTATTCAAGGCAAGAAAGTTAGTCATATCAAGCCCAAGATCAAGTCGAAAATCCTTAAATCTGTTGTGATATAATCCGCCCGATAATGTGCTTCGTGTCTTGTGCTGCATATCTTCCAAATCTGCACCTACAAATAAAATGCGGTCTAAACTAAATGCGATTTTCTCACAGGTTAGTGCATAATATGTATTCAAAAAATCTATTTTCAAAACAGCATCACGAGTTATCACATCTCCATAAAAATTAGGTCTTCTCATTGGCCCATCAAGCGTTAATTCACCTCCGAATTTTCCGGTCAACGACGATGAAAACGAATTGACATAATTTCTCAAAAGCGATAGATCCATTTCAAAAATGGAAACACGAATGTCAAAATTTTGTTTGGTTCGGCTCGGAGTAAAATACCCTGTTGCAGAAAGATAAGTTTTACTCTCTATGCTGTCTTGAATCTCAAAATTGATAAGGCTTTCAGTTCGTCTTCCGTTTGTGGTAGTTTGTAAAAACGCTGTTCCGTAGTTGAATTGATTTATCGCAAATTCATTAATTCTCAAATCCGAATTGAAGTGCAAATTATTGTAAAAGTCGAAAATATTAATTTCTCCCGAGATGTCACCTTCAAAATCCAATCCGATCTGTTTGATGAAAGGTGTCCAAGTAAGCAATTGATAACGATTGAAAGCAAGGTTTAATCGGCTATCCGGACTTCTCGACAAATCACCACTTAAACTCAAATATTCATCAGGATCACTTTGTTTGAAAAAACGAAAATTTTCAAAATAAACACCATCGGGATCAATCGTGATAATGCTATTTGGGGCGAATTGCCATAATTGGTCGATAAAAAGCAGCTCGGAGTTTTTAATGTTGAGTGAAATTTTATCTTTACTTAACACGTCTATACTTCCATCAAAGTTCCCGTTTAAAGGTGCGTTTTGGTCAGATACTCCAGTCCAGTCGAGCTGCCATAAAATAGCATTATTCTGCAGTTCAGACGAGAGAGAGAGGGTTTCGAAATAGCGTGTATTTTTGAAATGCAGATTTTTTATGTCCATATCAAGCCCCAAAACACTGTCTTTACTACGTCCAAGCAAATCGAAATGCGAAGCTGAAACTCCAAATGCAAACGCATTCTTTGCAAAGAGAGTTACAGATAAATGTTCACGTCCTTTTTCGTTATAATCAAGTTTTAAATTTGCTCCGTTGGGCAAATAAACGTTAGGCACAAGATAGGATAACAACCCTTCGGTTTTAAACATGTTTAGCCTTAAACTCAACGTTTGCGGTTCAGAAGAAAGTTTGATTTTTTTTACAGATTTTTCTTCTTGCGGGTGGATGGCCAACGACTCAATTTCTTTAATGGACTGTCCAACAGCCGACAAATAACTGCTTTGAATGTCGAACCAAATCGCATCAAGAGTTGAAAATTTGTAAGTGCCCGAAATATCGGCTTTAAAAAAATCGCAATCTACTTTTGTTGAAGTACCTTGTGGTAAAACCTCCTGGGAAATTAAAAAGTTCTTCAAATGAAACATCGTATCTTTAAACGCAAACTGCAAATTTGATACATTCGCTGTTCCAACTAAAGAATCGATATTGAAACTGTAAATTTTTGCAGAAAAATCAGTGCTCAACACCGGTTGGTTGGTATCGTTTAAAAGTCCGAGGCTGTGCAAATCCACATCTTTGAAAAATCCGGCTACATCTAAATATAAATTTTTCGGATCAAGTGATAACTCGCCCGAAAATTCAGCAGTTCCTTCATTATCATCAATGGAAATCAGAGCCGAAATAAGTTGGTCTTTCCAATCGCCTTTTATTGAAATCGTATCAATCTGTCGCTTTTGATATTCGACGTTTTCGAAAACCATATTCACCGAAAGATCCATACCGTTTTCCGTCGAAAAATTACCGCCGAAAGAGCCTCTCAAACTGAGATTATTGCCAATCGTTTTTTCGTTCAACACACGTCCAAAATCCAATCGGGAATCGTTGATATGTCCTGAAAAATCAAAAGTTTCTGCTGCCTTGTCGTGCAGAAATTTGAAGTCGGTTTGCACGTGTCCGACAGATGTCATTACACTTACGGAAGCCGTCAAATCGGAAGGGTAGCCGTATAGTTCTCCGGACAAAGAGGTTGATCCAAGTTTGTTCAACTCGTTGGGAAAGGCTATTCTCTCTGCATTTGGCAATGAAAAGCTCTCAATATCTTGAGGACTTGTAATTAAATGTGCAATCGAAAAATCAAAAAACGTTTGGTCAAGCTTTGGCAGTCCTGATATGTAGATATCCCCATCAAATCTGGTATTTCGGCCATACGAGAATTTAAAATCTTTGGTTTGAAAATGATTAACATAGCCCCAAATACTTCCCGAAAACTGAAACTGATTGTGCATGTTTTCAAGTTTGGGTGCAAAATAGGCTAATTCACTTAAATTCAAATTCGATGTTCTGAATTTCGTGTATATGCGAACGTTTGAAACAAATTCTTTGTAGTCGAGCCACGAATTGGTTGTAAATCGCAAGTCGAAATCTACATCGCCGGAAGATGATGCGATACGAGTTTCGCGAGCAATGATGCCGGTCGGAGATAAGTTCAAGCGAGTAGCAAACTTTGAAACATTAAATCCTTTTTGTTCGTCGAACGATAAATTTTCGATATTTGCCATCACTTGACTACCAACGATATCCACATTTTTTGCAGAAAGGTTTACATCCGATAAAAGCACGTGGTTAAAATCCATAAATTGGAATGTATCGCCCAACGAACGTGTTTCATTAATGTATGACAAATCTCCATTTTTCAAAAAAACAGATGAACTTTTAAATGCAAAATTTGGCGCATTCGGATCGCGATCCGGATTTGTTAACAAATCAATTATGCGCTTAAAATTGCTGACACTGTCTTCTTCATACCGATGAAGTCGGAACACAATATCGACCACATGCGTTGTTCCCAAAGTCAAATGTGAAGAGGAAAAACTGCGAATGGTCGTTTGCAAGGAACCAATATCTATCAGCAAATTTTGATGATGATCATAAACTTCAAATCCCACAATTTTCACGTTTCTTGAAAACAAATTCACATCAACGCTTTGTACTCGTGCTGTGATGCCAAGCGCTCTGGATTGTTGTGCAAGCCACCAATCAATCAATTTATTTTGCACAAATGGAGAACTAAACAGAATTCCCAATAAAACAACCAAACCCAATAGTGTTAAAACGACTCTTTTAAAGACTTTTTTTAATATTTGTTTGGTTGTGGCCATAACTAAGTTAGTATTTCGCAATGTAAAGTTACAACTTTTTTTTGAAATAACAAAATAAAATATTATTACCGTCATGTCAAGCATAGCGAAGCGAAGTCGAGACATCTCCTCGAAGTGAGAAGATTCCTTGGATCCGCCAAAAATGAAGACCTAAATTCATTTTTTTTTTGTATCTTTGCAAAAAAAAATTATGTACACCATCGAACATCAAAAACAATTAGAATCAAGAGTCGCCGACCTGAGGAGGTTTCTTTGACATTGATAAAAACTTAGCGGCTATTGCCGAAGAAGAAAACCAAGCGCTTTCACCCAATTTTTGGGACGATTCTAAGAAAGCGGAAGCCCATTTAAAAGGTATTCAACAGAAAAAAGTTTGGACGGATGAATTTGCCAAAGTCGCGCAAAGTTTGGAGGATTTGCAGGTATTGGCGGAGTTTTTAAATGATGATGCGGGCGTTTCGACTCCGCTCAACGACCGCAACGGCCACTCCCTGAGCGGAGTCGAAGGGAGCGTACAAAACGAACTCAATCAACAATTTGCCGCCACGGAAAAACTCGTTGAAAACTTAGAATTCAAAAACATGCTTTCCGCCGAGGAAGACCGCATGGGTGCCATTGTTACGATTAATTCCGGAGCAGGTGGAACAGAAAGTCAGGATTGGGCAGAGATGCTCATGCGCATGTACATCCGCTACGGCGAACGCCACAATTATAAAGTAACCACCATCGACCTTCAAGACGGTGATACTGCCGGTATCAAGCAGGCAACATTAGAATTTGAAGGCGATTTTGCCTATGGTTACTTGAAAAGTGAAAGTGGCGTACATCGCTTGGTTCGCCTTTCGCCATTCGATTCCGCAAATAAACGTCACACATCTTTTGCGTCGGTTTATGCCTATCCGATTATTGATGATAACATCGAAATCGAAATCAACCCAGCGGATTTATCGTGGGATACCTTCCGCTCAAGTGGTCCCGGCGGACAGAATGTCAATAAAGTTGAAACGGCCGTTCGTCTGAAACACGCTCCATCGGGCATTATCGTAGAATGTCAAGTAACCCGTTCGCAACAGCAGAACCGCGAAAAAGCCCTACAAATGCTCAAATCCCAACTTTATGAAATCGAACTTCGTAAAAAGAAAGAGAAACTCAACGAAATCGAAGGTTCGAAAAAGAAAATTGAGTGGGGATCGCAAATTCGTTCGTATGTGATGCATCCTTATAAAATGGTGAAAGATTTGCGCACAGGTGTGGAAACATCGAATGTTCAGGCTGTCATGGATGGCGACTTGGATGAATTTATTAAGGCGTATTTAATGCAGTACTAGCAGAAATAAGGAAACAAGATAATAAATGAATAAGAAAATGAGAGTTCACTACTTTATTCCTTATTCACTATTCACTTTTTCAGCAAATTAACAGAAAATGTTAATAATTTTGAGGTAAATATTAGGTCTAATTCAAAAAGTTTTTGTACCTTTGCAATTACGTTTAACCAATAAAACATTAAAAAATGTCAGAAATTGCAAACAAAGTAAAAGCTATCATCACTGATAAGCTTGGTGTAGATGAAAAAGAAGTTGTTCCAACCGCAAGCTTTACCAATGATTTGGGCGCTGATTCACTCGATACTGTTGAGTTGATCATGGAACTTGAAAAAGAATTCAACATCTCCATTCCGGACGATCAAGCTGAAAAAATCGCTACTGTTGGCGACGCTATTAGCTACATCGAAGCAAACGCGAAGTAATTACCTTTTCTTCTTGCTATTATGAATAGGAGAGTAGTTATTACAGGGCTTGGATCACTAACGCCTATCGGCAATTCGACGCCTGAATATTGGCAAAACCTGCTTGCAGGCGTTAGTGGTGCAGCACCTATCACAAGATTTGATGCCTCGAAATTCAAAACCCAATTTGCCTGCGAAGTTAAAAACTTCGATGTGCTGCAAATAATGGATAAAAAAGAGGCTCGTAAATACGACTTATACACACAATTCGGTTTTGCAGCGGCAGATGAAGCCATTGCTGATTCGGGTATTAAGACGGATCAATTAGATTTAGACCGTATTGGTGTGATTTGGGCTTCAGGAATTGGTGGTATTATCACCTTTTACGACGAAGTTCGGGATTTCTCTAAAGGCGATGGAACACCGCGTTTTAACCCGTTTTTCATTCCAAAAATGATTGCGGATATCACAGCCGGACATATTTCCATCAAGCATGGATTTAGAGGTCCAAATTTTGCTACCGTTTCTGCTTGCGCCTCTTCGGCAAATGCTATTGCAGATGCACTCACTTATATTAAGGTGGGTAAAGCTGACGCATTTATTTGCGGAGGATCGGAAGCGGCCATTACCGAAGCCGGAATTGGTGGTTTCAATGCTATGCATGCGTTGTCTACGCGTAATGACAGCCCACAAACAGCTTCGCGTCCGTTTGATTTGGATCGCGATGGTTTTGTTATGGGTGAAGGTGCCGGCGGTTTGGTTCTTGAAGAATTGGAGCATGCCAAAGCACGCGGAGCAAAAATCTACGCGGAAATCGTAGGTTGCGGTATGACGGGAGATGCCTATCACATGACTGCACCGCATCCCGAAGGTCTGGGCGCAGGAAACGCTATGAAAATGGCGATGGCAGAGGGCAATGTTCAACTTCATGAAGTAGATCATTTGAATACGCACGGAACATCTACGCCTGTGGGCGATCCGGCTGAAATTTCGGCTGTAATCAATGTGTTTGGCGAACAGGCTTTCAAAATGAATATCAATTCCACAAAATCCATGCACGGGCACCTTTTGGGAGCTGCAGGAGCTGTGGAAGCGATAGCAACCGTTTTGGCTGTAAA
>WRCN01000008.1 GCA_009783885.1 Bacteroidales bacterium
AAAACTATTCTCTATCATTCAGCATCTTACAAAAAATATTTTTACAGCGAGAGCGGATTATTCCGCTCTTTTTTGTATCTTAGCATTCGGGAAACGGCGTAAAACAAGAAAAGTTGAAACCGTCGTGTACCATTTGGCAGATTTTTATTGTAATCATCAAAAATATAAATACTTATGAAGTGTCATTATTGTGAAAACGATTGTGTAAAATCGGGTGTTAGAAAAAATATACAGCGTTATCGTTGTAAGTTTTGCAAAAAATATCAACAAGCCACTTACATCAAACCCCGCATCCCCCAAGAAAAATACGAATGGACAATAAGATTAAACAACGAAGGCTGCGGCATCAGCAACATCGCCAGATTGCTTGAAATCAGCAAATCCAGTGTTCAGCGCTTAATCGAACGCATTGTCGCAAATTTACAAATACCAGAAATCAACGAACGCGGACAAAGTTACGAAATCGACGAATTGCGCACCTACTGCGGAAACAAGCGAAACGAATTGTGGTTGATTTATGCCATAAATCGCTGTTCAAAACGCATTATTAATTTCGCTGTCGGCAGACGAACAAAGGAAAACATCGCCATCGTTGTATCCATGATACAAAACCTTTGGTCTTTATAACAAATTCCATACACAAAGTTAAGATTTTTTTGTGACTCTGTTCTGTGTGTACGGAATTGGTTAGGAAGTCCAGTAAGGGCGAGACATAGTTGCCGAGCAAAGTCGAAACATGTCTCGCCCACACAGGTTCATTATTTCACGATCAGTCGCGACGATATTAGTCCGTTACCAAACGTGATTCTCACAATATACGTTCCTTTTGGCAAATTCGACACGTTGATGTGGTTCTTATCACCGTGTTGCTGAACAACCAATTGACCGCTCATGTTGTAAATCATCACCATCGAAATCGCTTGTTCGGCTTGAATGTAAAGCACATCGTTCACCGGATTTGGATAAAGCACAACATTATATTGCTCAAATTCCTTGATGCTAACAACTGGTCCGAGTTTCACAATGTCATTGGCATCGCGAGGTGCGATTTGTCTGTCGGCGTTGAATGGAATTGCAAAACCGATAATATTGTACGCTGTATCTTGGGTCACAGCAAGGTTTGTAAACGTACCGAAGTGGTTGCGGCAAAGCATTTCGGAATCGTCTTGCGTAATGGGGAGATTACCGGCCGAACCTGTACCAAACGTTCCGTCTGCTGTAAAGAACACACTGTCTAACTTCACCAATTGTGATTCGTAAGTTGCAAAATTAGCCAACAATTGCGACATCGTAACCGTTATCGGCGCTACAGGCGTTCCGGCAGTTCCGGCAGCCAAATCACTAACCGGCACTAATTGATGTAAACCGTTAAACATAGTTAGCGTGCCCATTACCCCACCGCTGATTACATCGCCGTTGGTGTATGTTCCTGTGATGGTATTGGTATTATTGTCAATAGTTAAACCGCCGGTGTTGTCTCTGATGTAGAAGTTTCGACCGCTACGGAAAACAAACGTAACATTACCCGTAATTTTGTAAATTGTAGTGCCTGTTACGCTTCCCGTAGCCGCTTTGAAGGCTGCGATATTTGCAACTTCTATTTCCGTTGTTCCTGCCAAAATAATCGAATCATATACATCACCACTTTCGATATACAATATAGCTATTTTCTCGCCTGCTGTTTGCGGTGTAAATGCTATATTCAGTGTTCCGCCTATCATATTATCCCAATTTGAGCCCGGTGTTACGGTAAAATCGTTCGATTTTGCTATGCTTACCAAACGCCAAGAAATAGGATTCGTGAGGTTTTCGGCAGTTACCGTTACGCTTTGCGGAGCACTTGCTGTTCCGCTTATTTGTTGAGGGAATGTGATGTTGTTGATGTTAAACTCTACGTGCGGTGCGCCTGCAAATTGCCCTATGCCAATGAGCGTTACCACTTTATTGGCAACACCTGCACTACTCAACGTGATCGTTGCACTGTAAGAACGCGCTGCGGTCGGAGTGAACACAATGCTAAGCGTGCCGCCATTCGTTGCTGTGAAAGCCGAAGCATCAACTGTGAACGCTGAAGCATCAGCACCTCCTAACGTCCATGAAATGGGGTTGGTGAGCATATGGTTCGTAACCACAAGTTCTTGAGCCGAATAAACTGTATCTAAATTTTGTCTGCCGAAATTAACGGTATCTTTATCCGTTTGAATCGCCGGAATAAATGCTATAGTTACCAATGAATTGCGTGGCGTGTGATTTGCGGCTAACTCTACTCGGAAGTCACCGGTAACACTATTCAAATGCCATCTGAACCAGTCGCCTTCGAGAATACGAACAGCCATCGAAGTAGCGCTGAGGTTGATGCCGGTAACGCTAATTCCCGCCGGTTGAGTACCGCTGTTTCCTCCATAAGCAACCAAATCAATAATGCTTGGTCTGCTGTTATACTGCACAACTACAGTATCCGCAGGTATGGTCGATAAAAAGAACTTACCTTGAGCTTGTGCAGGATTTAAACTGGGTATTGCGAAATCTTCTTCTACCGGTAAATCTAAGCCATTTGTACCGGTATAACATTTTATCAAATAGAAGCTGCGTGCTTTGATAATTCCCGAAAGTGCAGTAGAACCGCTGAACGAAAGGTTTGGAGTAATAGATGTATTTGCTGCATACTGCAAATAGAGTCCTTCAAGAGAAAGATCAGAACCTGTAGTGTTAAACAGCTCTACATATTTGCTGTTATAAGGCGCACCAGTATTACCGCCTCCACCATAAATCGCCGTGAAGATAATATCCCCTACTTCCACAGGAGGTGTTTGGGCAATACCTTGACCGCTTAATGCAACTGTTATTACTAATGTGTCGCAAGTGATGGTCAACGTGGCTGTGTGCGTATTAATTTCGGTCGGCGAATACGTAATCACCACAGCCGAATCAATTACACCTCCAACAGGCGCTATAAGTACCGGACTAACGCTGAACATACTGGAATCTGTACCACTGATAGCAAGCGTAACATTAGCCAACAAATTCTCTCCATTCAAACGAATGGTCATATTTCTGCTTTGACCTTCAATCACCATACCGGCGTCAACTGTAGTTGTGCTTGCGCTAAGTGTAGGAACAATACCGGTTCCTGATAGAAATACCGTATCGGTCAATTCATCACTTGTAATCGCGAGCCAAGCAGTTATCTCGCCTGTGCTTTGAGGGTTGAAAGTCACATCAAGCGTTCCACCTGTCGTATCGTTCCAATTTACATCCGGTGTTACGGTGAAATTGATATTGTCACTCAAATTGTAATTCAAATTTGTGAGATTTGCAGCTGCAACACTAACCGTTTGCGGTGGGCTTGTTAGTCCGACATACACTTCATTAAATTGCATCTCATTTACATCCAGATCCAAAATGGGGGTTCCGGGAGGCACACCAGTGCCCGTTAATGGCACTTGTACAGTATCTGCGAGCAGACTGCTCAAAACGAGCATTGCGCTGTAGTCAGCTTCTGCAACCGGAGCAAATCTAATGCCGAGTACTCCACCTGTAGTATCATTCCAAGATATTTCGCGAACGATGAATGCAGAAGTATCTGCACCCGTTAGGCTCCACAAAATCGCATTACCTCCAAGATAATCACCCGAAACCGTTAGCGTACGCTCCAATGTCGTATCGCCTATTATTTCCTCGCCAAAAGCTATGTGGACAGGATCTGCCACAATCGTTGGAACCGGTCGGCCGTAGCCGTTTATTTCCAAATCATTGCCGGGCAATCGTCCAAAAGAGAAACTGTTTGAAGCTCCTGCAGTACCACCCCAAATGTAGAGTCTGAATGTAATTGTGCTGCGAATTCCATTAATGAGCAAATCGTTAAACTCAAAGTCTTGTCCATCGGTCGGATTAGTGGTATAACTCATTGCTGATCCAATAGTTGTCGTATCCGTTACAAAATTATCCAAACTATACATAAAGATAAACGCATTTGGACCGGAAGCTGTTCTTCTGAGTGTTGCTTTAACTTGTTCGATATCGAGTTGCATAAACTGAGCGGGTGTCAACGAAAACTCAAAATACGTGTTGTTCGCAATGGCAGCAGTCAAATTGGCGGTTGCTTGATTGAGAATAACAGGATATGTGTTTCCTGCAGGCGAGCTTGTTTGTCGAGAAACTCCTGAGCCTATGGTAAGCTGAGGTGTTCCGCTGATATGTACTGCATCTACTGTTGTAGCAGGGAATGGGAAGTTATTAGCTGTGCCTGTGCCTTGAGCATTCCATGCTGCGAATACAGTCAAAGCAGGCAAGGCTTCGCCTGTCAAAGCTACAGGTACAAAAAGGCTATCGGCATTCGGTATCGGTGTCCACGTACTCAACGTCAGTGTTGCCGTATGCGTTCCAACGGCGGTTGGTTTGTAAGTTACTCTGATTGTTTTATTGATCAAACTATCGTTAGCCGGTCTCACAAGCACAGAGCTATCAACCGTAAACATATCGGCCGGAGAAATGCTCAAAAACACATCGTCTTGCAAAAATGCGGCATTTACAGTTACGGTCATCACAACGCTATCCCCAACATATATTGTGTCTGCATTAACAGTTATAGGAGTTGCTGTAAGTGTGGTTACAACGCCTGTTCCGCTTAATGCTATTGAATCCATCAATAAACCATCTGCCGTTTGGATGTAAAGCGTGTCTAATTTTTCGCCAACGCTTGTTGGTTGGAAACTGATCAAAAGCGTTCCGCCATTCACAGTATCGAACGTGCCTTCGGCAACAAGAAACTGGCCTGTGCTTGCGCTTCCGAAGTTATATTCAATTGTTGTTGGAACCAAATCCAAATTTTCTGCAACAACATTTACGGTTTGCTGTGCACTTTCTACGTTTTCAAGCAAATTACCGAATGCGAGTGGTGTGCGATCTGTAAAATGAAGGATAGGCGTGCCTGCCGAAACACTTGCGCCAGTCAACGCGATCACAATATCAGCGGCATTTACACTGCTGATAGTCAGCGTCGCAGTATCATTACCTATGACAAGCGGAGCATAGGTTACCGTTACTTCTGTTGCAGCAAGCGTTCCGGCTGTAGGAGTCAAAGGAGTTGGTGCAACACTGAACACACTTGCATTTGTTCCGGTAATGGCTAATGTAACATTGCCTTCCAAATATAGCCCACTCACGTTAAATGTTTCTGTGGTTGTTGTGTTTTCCGCTATAGGACCTAACCCTATTTCGTATGGAGTTGGTAAGTCTATGGCAAGTAGAGGAACAACGTCCGAAATGTAAATATCATCAACGTTAACACTACCGTTTGTACTAGTGCTTGTTGAATTAAAACTTTTCATAATTCTAATACGTGCAGCACCGGGTTGATTTACTGCTACAGAAGCGGATAACATCGTACCTGTCCAAAGCGGTGCTTGGAAACGACTGTTCGCCACTTCAGTCCAAGTGGCACCTTGGTCTATTGATAATTCCACCCAAACTGTCCCATTCTGGTGACCGCTATATGAGCCATACTTGAACGACACGGTTCCAATACCGCTTGGTTTATCGAATGTCATTTCTGCTCTATTAACATTGGCGCCTGTATCGGCAGCATTATTTCCACGTAATCTAATACTGCGAGCACCATTGTAACGGTCGTTAGCATCCATCGTTGTCATTCCAACTATTCTCCACACACCTGTATTAAACGTTACATTAGCACCGCTATAACTACCATTACCCGTTATCGGATCTTCAAAATCTTCAAACCATAAATCACTGCCTTGACCGCTTACCGGAATCACGATATCGCTTACCCCTGGCGTGCTGATGGTTAGCGTAGCCGTATGCAGATTGGTGTCCGTCGGAATATAGGTAACGCCGACTATTTTATTTCTAAGACTGTCGTTTGCCGGTCTCACCACGATTGTACTGTCTACAGCAAAACCTCCATAGCCACTCATAGTAAGCGTTACATCGCCGGTTAAGAAAGCCGCATTTAGCGTGAGGTTAACTTTTCTTGGCAATACGCGGTTCGTCATCACATTACCAAAATCAATTGTGCTTAGATTAACATCAAGTTGATTAGTCCCACCTATTCCGCTTAAATTAACTATAATCGGAACAGCCAAACCGCCGCTGTCAATGGTTAACACATCACTGTACGATTGTACTGCTGTTGGGTTAAATGTTACAGTAACCGTAGTTGCCGTTGTAGTCGCTTGAGGAATAGTTGTAGGGCTTACCGTAAATGCGCTACCTATTGGCGTAGACAATGTCAAATCTTCTGTAAGATTTGTAGGCGTAACCGTAAGCGTCATTTGTTTAGACGTGTTTTCTCTAACACCTCCAAAATTGAGAGACGCTGGGGCAACTGTTACAACAGGAGCTGATGACGGCTCAAAAAAGGTTACAACAGGCGTTCTATAAGTAGTAGCGGTAGTTGTGCTTGAGCCTCTCAAAACAAAAGCATATTGAGCAGAAGGAATTGTTGTTGGAGGTGTAAATGTATACAAGTTAGTACCACTTGGCGAATTAACAGAATCTAAAATAGTATAGGTCGCACCTCCATCCGTTGTGTATAAACACCATAATCTCGTCACTGTTCCATTTACCGTTCCCTGTATAGTAATGCTTTCAACATCATTGATATTGGTTGTACTAATTAAACCAAAGAGTCCCGCTGTCGAGGTTGTTACTCCCAAAGCAGTAGCTATGGCTGCCCCTCTATTATTCAAATTAGCATCAGTAAGGAACGTATTGGGGCCCGCTGCTGCACTATAACCGAGCCAAACACCTGCAGGAGTTCCGGTTTGAACTGCTGCGGAATTTATATACCAAGTGACCCCTCTAACAGTAGCATTTCGAGCTGAGTAAGTGGTGCCGGTGCCAAATGATGCTCCGTCTCCGGTAGATACCAAATTAAGTTGGTAACTCATAGTTTGCGCTTGTGTCGACATAAACGCTCCAAGCACAAGGAATACTGTACAGATGTACATTTTGAATTTTGATAGATTTGTTTTCATATTGATATTGGTTTTTTATTTTATTTATAACGGTACAAAGGTACAAAAATATCAACAAACTAATTGTTAAAAAAGTGTTAAAAAAATGTGTTTTTTTTGTTTTTTTTCAACAGGTTGTTAATAACTTTATTGGAGAATGAAAAAAGTGATTTCTTTACTACTCATTCAATAAGTAATTTCCGATGATATACAACGGCACATTTGTCATCCAACTTTCCTCGCGATAGTTGGATAATGATGTGCGAATAGCTTTTTGTGGTTTATACTTCTCACAGAAAATTTTGAAACTTTTAGAACGCAGATTTTCGCCTGCTTTTACTTCAATCGGAACAATCACATCGTCTTCGTCTTGAATAACAAAATTTATTTCATATTTACTATTATCAAACGGAAGGTAGTGGATTGCCAAATCTTCGTTTGGCATAAGTTGTTGAAAAACGAATTGCTCTGTTAAAGCACCTTTAAATTCAGTAAAAACATCATCGCCATCAACGAGTGTTTTTGCTTTAAATTTCGACATTGCACCAAGCAATCCCGTATCGTTGTGATAAATTTTAAACGCCGAAAATTCACGATAAGCAATAAGTGGGAGTGCTGGTTTTGAAACGCTGTAAACCTTATGCAACAAGCCTGAATCGGTGAGCCATTGGATTGCTAATTCGAAATCTTTTGCACGTGCCCCCTCCTTGATCACCCCATAAATAAATTTTTTGTTTTCTTTTGCCAACTGTGCCGGAATACTTTCCCAAATCAAATTTATTCGAGGTAAAATATCTTTGGGTGCGTATTTTGAAAAATCGTTCTCGTAAGATTTTAGTATATTTTCTTGAATTTCTCGCACTTCGTTCCAATCTCTGTTTTTCGAAAAACTTGACACTGCTTCCGGCATTCCGCCTATGTAAAGATAATATCGAAGATAATTTTTAAGTCGAGGACTAAACGCATTGACCAATTCCCAGTCGCGTTTTTCTATCAATTCTACAACTCCTTTTTCGCCCATTGCCAACAAAAATTCGGTAAAACTAAGCGGATGAAGCGTCAAAAACTCAACTTTTCCAACCGGAAACGATTCGCCCGGATGTATATTTACGCCCAAAAGCGATCCTGCCGCAATAATTTGATATTGAGGTGCATTTTCATAAAAATATTTTAGAGAAGTAATGCCTTGTGGTGCGGTTTGTATTTCATCAAAAACGATCAATGTATCTTCGGGCGTAATTTTAAGACTGGCGTATGCATTCAACATAGTTATGATTCTATCAATGTTGAAATTTTCTTGAAAAATCTCCTTTGGAGCATGTTTATCTTCAAAATTGATATACACCATTTGTCGATATTCGGTTTTCCCAAATTCTTGAAGAAGCCAAGTTTTCCCAACTTGTCTTGCTCCTAAAAGTATAAGTGGTTTTTTATTTTTATTTAATTTCCACTTTATCAATTTATTAATTGCTGTACGATACATTTTTTCTGACTTTAATATAGATAATCAACACACTTTTTTTGATATAATGAGACTGCAAATGTACACTTTTTCTATTAAATAAACAAGTTTTTTACACTTTTTCTGACTTGTTCACAGAAAGCAGGTAGTCAAAATCAGAAAAGAAAAATCGTCAATGCGTTGAGTTTACAGCTATTGACGATTTTTTCAGAGGTTCCGAGCGGATTCGAACCGCTGTACACGGTTTTGCAGACCGCTACCTAGCCACTCGGTCACGGAACCAAAATGGGAGTGCAAAGATACGAAAAAGAAATGAATTTTGCAAATTCATTTCTTTTTAATTACGAATTACGAATGAAAAATTACGAATAAAAGCGTTATTTTGCTACGAATCTATAGCCAATTCGTAATTCGTAATTGATAATTCGTAATTTTTTCGTATCTTTGTGCCTGAATATACGACCATGTTACAACTGTATCCATTAAAATTCACTCCCATCCTCAAAGACAAAATTTGGGGCGGAAAAAAGATTGCTCAACTGCAAATCTCCAACGATGCTACCGAAAAAACCGGAGAGGCCTGGATTTTATCGGGTGTTGAAAATGATGAAACTCTTGTTGTTAATGGTTTTTTGGCTGAAAATACGATTAACGAACTCATCGAAATCTATATGGCAGAACTCGTCGGAGAGAAAAATTTTGAAACATTTGGTTACGAATTTCCATTGCTATATAAAGTGATTGATGCCAACGACGATTTGTCTGTTCAAGTGCATCCCAACGATGAACTGGCACTCAAACGCCACGACTGCAATGGGAAATCCGAAATGTGGTACATTATGGATGCCGAAAAAGATGCCGAAATTATTTTGGGGTTCAACCAAGACATGAACCAACTCAAATTTCTTGAAAACCTTGAAAATAAAACGATTTTAGATATTCTTTCTCGACAAAAAGTGCGTATCGGCGATGCCTATTACATTCCATCAGGTTGCATTCACGCTCTGCGAAAAGGTGTGCTGTTGGCGGAAATTCAGCAAACGTCCGACATTACCTATCGGGTTTGGGATTGGGAGCGTGTGGACGAAAACGGCAATAGTCGCGAATTGCACGTGAACGAAGCTCTCGAAGCCATCAACTACAATGCTCGCAACGACGGTGCCACACGCTCGCAAGGCATCATTAACGGAACTTCGTCGCTCGTCAAAAGTCCGTATTTCCACACCAACGAAATTGCACTCACACAAGGCATTGAAAAAAAATACACCGATTTGGATTCGTTCGTAACCCTATTTTGTGTGAAAGGTCAAGGCGTTGTGGTTGCAAACGAAATATCTGTCGAAATCAAAACCGGCGAATTAGTCTTAATTCCGGCAACTATTGATACCGTTCAAATTTTTCCAACAAATTCCATGCGAATTTTAGAAACCTATATTTTATGAGTAGCGCCATTCCTCTTTCCCTCGTTTTTCTTGGCCTGATGGTCTTTTTGGCTCATTTGTTTGCGGCATTTTATCGCAAACAGATGGTGCCTGATGTACTGATGTTGTTGATCATCGGATTGATTATCGGTCCGATTTTGAGATTGGTTGCACCTGAAGATTTAGGAGCGTTCGGACCTGTATTTACAACGATAACGTTAGTTGTAATTTTATTTGTAGGCGGGACCGATTTAAGCGTTGCAACGCTGAGGTCGTCTTGGAAAAGTACGATGACGCTGACTTTAACCGGATTTATATCCTCTGTCATCATTCTTGGTTTGATTTCTCACATTTTCTTAGGCTTTTCAGTCACCAGTGCTATTATGATCGGCGCAACTTTAGGCGGAACATCTTCTGCCATGGTTATTCCCATGGTGCAACAAATGAAGCTTGGCGAAGAAACAAAAACAGTGCTGGCTCTTGAAGCTGCACTAACCGACGTATTGAGTTTTGTGTTGGTTTTGGCATGTGTGCAAGTGTATACGCAAGGAGAGATCCACTTGGGTTTAACGATTGGTTCGGTTATTTCATCGTTCACTTTTGCCGCATTGATGGGGGTTGTGGGTGCCATGATCTGGTCACGATATATACGATATGTTCGTCGAATTAAAGATTCAATTTTTACGACGCCGGCATTTGTCTTCATACTTTACGGAGCAGCAGAACTACTTGGTTTTAATGGAGCTATAACTGCTTTGGCATTTGGTATAACGATGGCGAATATTGATACATTCAAGGCTCTTATCTTTCGTAAAATTATGGGTGGCGAAGGCAATAAATTCAACGATACGGAACTGGTGTTTTTGAGAGAAGTATCCTTTTTGCTTAAAACGTTTTTCTTTGTATACATTGGGATGTCTATACTTTTCGAGGATGTAAAAGCTCTCATCATCGGTTTGATTTTTACAGCCGTAATTTATAGTGTTCGCCTATTTATTGCCAAGTATACGTCTCCGAAAACAGCAAATTTATTCGACAAATCTGTGATTTCAATGATGACGCCGAAAGGACTTGCAGCCGCTGTACTGGCCTCAATTCCTGAAATGGCAGGCATTCCGGAAGGAACTCAAATCAAAAATATCACGTATGCCGTAGTGCTTTTTTCAATCGTCGTAACGTCGATTTTAATTATTATCAACGATAAATCTAATAAATTGCAAGGTTTTTACAAACTATTTTTCCATCCGAAATCAAAACACCACCATAAAAAATCAACACATGAAAACCACACAACTTAAATCCGTAGTCGGTCTGTTTTTTTTCGGTTTAGGCGCGTTTCAACTGCCCGGACAAGCGTTGCTTTGGGAAATTTCCGGAAACAGTTTATCTGAAACATCGTACTTGTTCGGTTCTATTCATATTCAGGACAAACGCGTGTTTCAGTTAGATTCGGAAGTTTGGAACCGATTCGAAAAAGCCTCAAATTTTGCATTGGAATTTGATCTCGAAAGCGTAAACCAACACGAGATAGCAATGCGAATGATGATGTCTAAACCCTATTCCGAAATATTGTCGAAAGAGGATTATCAACTGTTGGAAAACGTGATCAAAACACACACCCAAATACCGTTTTTCGCTATACAACAGATGAAGCCGTTTTTTGTTTCAGCACTGATTTCTCAGTCGGTTTTAGCCATGGACGAAGACCACCCCCTGGATTTATTCCTGCTGAAAAAAGCGCGAGAAAGCCATAAAACAATTTTGGAGTTGGAATCGTTCGATGAACAAATAAATGTCATTGATAATATCCCATTCGATGAGCAATTGGAGGGTTTGCTCAAACTCATTCGCAATCCCGATTTGAAGAACAGTTTGGAAACAGAAGTTGAAAATTTAGTCATAACTTATCTCAGTCAAGACGATACTAAGCTTTACCAACTTATTCTTGAATCGGATGAAAGTGAAACGTTTATGAAACGTTTTTTGATCGAACGAAATCACAATATGTTCAAGAAAATTCAAACTTTTATTGCCAAGGAAAGCACGTTCATCGTTGTTGGTGCCGGACATCTTGGCGGCGATGAAGGGCTTGTGCAATTATTGAAAAATGCCGGATATACACTGACACCTATCAAATTTTAACCTGTATGGGCGGGATTACCCACCCTAAATAATGGGGCGTGCAAACCGCGCCCCTACAATATGACCTGAAAATATGCAATTATTTTTATTAACAGTCGGAATATTAACACTTGCGCTCGCCGGAATTGCTATAAAAATGTTCGTCAAAAAAGGCGGTGAATTCAAAAAACAATGTGCTACCATCGAGTTTGAATCGGGCGAAAAGATTGGCTGTGTCTGCGATTCCGAACGTCATGAAGATTGCAAATATTATGACGTTCATCATGGTAGAAAGGTCGTTTCGACTCCGCTCAACGACCGGTGACAGAGCGCCTCAATGACAGGTGGCTGAGCGGAGTCGAAGCCACCGAAAACCAAATCAAAAGAAAACAACAATGATAGCTAAACTCGAAAAAAAATCCGAAAACAAATCTAAAGTTTACATTATTGACAACGTCAAAAACCTCGAAAAAACAAGGCTTTCAAAAGATGAAATCAATTACGTTAAACAGCAATACAAAGATCACAAAATCGCATATTTCGAATTTAATCGTTTTGTATATACTGATTTTGTTGCTGTTTTAGATACTTCAAAAAGCGATGTTGCAAATTTTGAGCAAGCACGTATTGCAGGAAAAAATATGCAGACACGTTTGAGCAAACTCAATTTTTTTACAATACAATTAATTGACGAGTGTTTAAACCCTATACTCTGCATGACTTTTGCAGAAGGATTACGTTTGTCGAATTACCAATTCACCAAACACAAAACCAAACCAAAAAATCAGTATTTAGACATTCAAATTGTTTCGAAAAAGCTGTCTAAAACAAAAATTGATACCTTGAATCTGTATTGTGAAGCGGTTTATTTTTGTAAAGATTTAATCAACGAGCCTCATAATTTTCAAAGTGCAGTTCAATTTTCTAAAACCCTTGCAAATAAAGCAAAAACATTGGGTGTGAAAGCCATTATTTTCGATAAAAAACACATCGAAAGTTTGAAAATGGGAGGCTTGTTGGGCGTGAATAAAGGCAGCACAAATCCACCGACTTTTACCATTTTGGAATGGAAACCGCAATCGATAAAAAACTCCAAACCGATTGTTTTAGTGGGCAAAGGCTTAGTGTTCGATACTGGTGGAATGAATTTAAAAACGGACAACTTCATGAACGATATGAAGTACGATATGGCAGGCGGTGCAACCGTAGCTGCAACGATTTTTGGTTTGGCTGCAACGAAATCCAAGCATCACGTTATTGCACTAATTCCTTCTACCGACAACCGTCCGGGCGCACACGCCTTGGTACCGGGCGATGTCATCACCATGCGTTCTGGAAAAACCGTCGAAGTGGTGAACACCGACGCCGAAGGTCGTTTAATTTTAGCCGATGCTTTGGACTACGCCAAACTTTACAAACCGCAACTCGTGATTGATGCGGCAACACTCACAGGCTCAGCTTCGCGCGCTATCGGAAAACACGGCATTGTTGCCATGCAAACCAACGCTGAAAAATTCCTTCAAATACTTCAAAAATCAGGTGAAGAAGTCTGCGAACGTATTGTTGAATTTCCGCTATGGGAGGAATATACCGAGGAGTTGAAATCCGAAGTTGCTGATATAAAAAACTGCGGTTCAGCTTATGCCGGTGCAATCACGGCAGGAAAATTTTTAACCGAATTTACAGATTATCCTTTCATTCATTTGGACATTGCAGGCGTGGCATTCAATACTACTGCATACAAATATTTCGGCAGTCAAGCATCCGGTTTCGGTGTGAGATTGTTGATTAACTTTTTCGAGAAAATGTAAAATAACAAAATCGTAGCAAGGGGATGTCTCGACTTCGCTCGACATGACGACCCAAAACAACAATTAAACAACTAAACGATTAAATAATTAAACAATAATGGAACAAAAACGAAAAATAGCCGTAACACTTGGAAACGCTGAAAAATCCGCTCTTGAAGCCGTTTACAAAACCTTGTTGGATCATCAAGTGTTGGATCATGTTCAAGTAACATTCTTCCCTGGTGGAATGGACGGACTTGAAAAAACATTAGAAGAAGCGACTTCGGGTTTTGATGCCGTAATTGCCATGCCTTTGCAAGGCGTTGACATTCCAAAATTGTGGCGTCAAAAATGGACTGCACTTAATGATTCGTTGCAGGTTTCAACTTGTGGAGATTTACACTATATCACACTGATTTCGGAAGACACAAGCGACATCGGTTTTTTACCCGATATGGAAAAAAATATTATGCGTATCGAAAAATTCTCAGAAGCTCTGAAATCTATGTTCCGCCTGCCTTTACCCAAATTAGCCGTAATGTCCACATCGAAAAATGCGGACGGGAAAGCATCAAAAGAAGACAAGGAAATTTTAATACCGACCATACAAAAAGCATTTGAAAAATTGGTGCCGGTATTTGGTCCATTTTCAAGTGAACTGTTTTTTGCGTCGAACAGTCATTTGCGGTTCGATGGTTTTTGCTTTGTAAACCGCGAACAAGCTGATGTTATGATTGGTCGATACGACGGTATCAACATTTTATTCGAAGCCGAAGCACCCATCGTTTTAGCAACACCAATGACTAAAATAACCCATATCGAAGACATTTTTAGAGAAACGCTTTACAAAGTAAACGATGTGTTGCGATACCAAAAAGAATACGCCGAATTGAGCAAAAATCCGTTAAAATTCGAACTTAAACGAGAAAATAATGAGTTTCAAGCATTTTAATATTGTCGAAATTGTTCAAATTCTGAAAGCAGAACCTTTTCCGAAAGATTTCCAAAACTCGGAAATAACGGATATTTGTACGGATAGTCGGAAAATTTCAATGGTTGAAAACACGTTGTTTTTTGCATTGAAAACAGCAAAAAACGATGGGCATAAATACATTTCAAACGTGCTCGAAAAAGGTGTGAAATGTTTTGTGGTTGAACGTTTGCCTGATTTCGAAATTCCAAATGATACGGTATTTTTAGTTGTCAAAAACACGCTTGAAGCCTTACAAAAATTAGCCGCTCAACATCGTCAAAAATTCAACATCCCGATTATTGGCATTACAGGAAGTAATGGAAAAACCATGGTAAAAGAATGGCTGTCGATTTTGCTTGAACCGTTTTTCAACGTGGTGCGAAATCCGAAAAGTTACAACAGCCAAATCGGTGTTCCGCTTTCGGTTTGGGAAATAAATGAATCGAACGAAATCGGTATTTTTGAAGCCGGAATTTCTGAACCGGGCGAGATGGAAAATCTGCAAAAAATTATTCAGCCAACCATCGGAATTTTTACGAATATCGGTAGCGCTCACAATGAAGGTTTTGTGAATTTGACACAAAAGATTGCGGAAAAACTACGATTATTTACCAAAGTTGAACATCTCATTTATTGTACGGATCACATCGAAATTAAAGATCGAATACATTCATTGGAAAGTTTTCGAGAAGTCAATTTTTTCACGTGGGGACGGAAGTTTCAAGATGTAGATTTGTACATTCAATCCGAAGAAAAAGTTGATTCTAGAACCTTGCTTACGGCAGTCTACAAAGGCGAAACGATTCAAATCGTTATTCCGTTTCAAGATTTTGCATCAATAGAAAACCTCACGCATTGCTGGGCTTGTGCGTTGCTTTTGGGTATTCCGAATGAAGAAATTGCGATGCACATGAACGATTTACCGCCTCTTGAAATGCGTTTGGAATTGCAGGAAGGCATCAATCATTGCTCAATTATCAACGACAGCTACAGTTCCGATTTCAGTTCGTTGATGATTGCCTTGGATTTTTTGAATCAACAAAAACAGCATAAAAAACGCACGGTTATTTTGTCGTATATGTTGCAAAGCGGACGTAACGAATTGGAGTTGTACCAAGAGATTGCGAAACTTTTGGAACAAAAACAAGTTAACAGGCTCATTGGTATAGGCCCGGCCATATCTGCACAAGCACAACATTTCACCATCGAAAAAGAATTTTATCCTGATACGCCGACATTTTTGCAAAAATTCAATTTTTCATCATTGAATCACGAGACTGTTTTGCTGAAAGGCGCACGAATATTTGCATTTGAAAAAATCAACAATTTTTTGAAACAGAAATCTCATGAAACTGTCTTGGAAATTGATTTGAACGCGATGCAACACAATCTCAATTATTATCGCTCGAAAATTAAGCCAACAACAAAAATTATGTCGATGGTCAAAGCGTTTTCGTATGGAAGCGGTAGCTTTGAGATTTCAAATTTTTTGCAATTCAGCAATGTGGATTATCTTACGGTTGCTTACGCAGATGAAGGTGTTGAACTTCGAAATTTTGGCATCACATTGCCGATTATGGTGATGAATCCCGAAGAAATTGCCATAGAAAAAATGTTGCGTTTTAATTTGGAACCGGAAATTTACAATTTCCGGACACTGAATTTTCTTATTCAAGAACTTGCTGAAGTGCCTGATATTTTAGAGGTTTACATTCATTTGAAGTTAGACACGGGAATGCACCGATTGGGTTTTTTAGAAAACGATTTGCCAAAATTAATTAAAATTCTGAAAACTCAGAAACGAATTAAAGTGCGTTCGATTTTCTCGCATTTAGCGGGCTCGGAAGATTCGAGTTTGAATGATTTCACACGTTCGCAGATTGCAAAATTTACATCGATGAGCGAATTTTTGATGCAAGAATTCAAGTATCCGATTTTGCGACATATTCTCAATTCTGCCGGTATTTCAAGGTTCCCGGAGGCTCTGTTTGATATGGTGCGAATTGGAATTGGGTTGTATGGTGTTGGTTTTGATGAAAACGAACAACGACATTTGCAAAACGTGAGTACGCTCAAATCCACGATTTCACAAATCAAAACCGTTGATCCGAATGAAACTGTCGGCTATAATCGGAGATTTAAAGCCGAAACCACTACAAAAGTCGGTATTGTCGCCATTGGTTATGCCGATGGGTTAAGTCGAAAATTAGGATACGGAAACGGCTCGGTTTGGGTCAACGGACATCAAGCACCCATCATCGGCAGTGTGTGCATGGATATGTGTATGATAGGTTTGACAGGTATTTCCGCACAAGAAGGCGACGAAGTTGAATTTTTTGGAAACAAAACGCCTATTCAAGACATCGCCAAAAAATGCGATACCATTCCTTATGAAATTCTTACGGGGATTTCAAGGCGAGTGAAACGAGTTTATTATCAGGTGTAACAAGTGGATGTCTCGACTGCGCACAGTGCATGTGCGCAGTCGAGACATCCACTTGTTATTTCACTTTTTTTTCGTATCTTTGTAGTGTTAATCGGAAAGCATGAAGAAAAAATTTGTTGTCATATTATGTTTAATGTTTTGTAGCACAATTTCTGCAGCTACATCCAAATTAGACACATTTCATTTTGGTCCGGAGCGCCCGAAAATAGGCGTTGTCCTGAGCGGAGGCGGAGCCAAAGGAATGGCCCATGTCGGAACGTTAAAAATGCTTGAAACACTAAATATTCCGGTTGATTATATCGGCGGAACAAGTATGGGCGCAGTGGTTGGAGGTCTTTACGCAATGGGTTATACAGCAGACCAAATTGATACGATTATTCGAACAACAGACTGGATGAGTTTGTTTAATGATTTTCCAAGACGAGAATATATCGGTGTTCATGAGAAAAAAAATAACGACCCGTATCAACTTCGTTTATCTCTTGCTCCAAACGATATAGCGTTATTTGCAAAAGGTGCAATTGATGGACAACATATTGATAACATGCTTAATCATTATCTTTTTGAAGCCTACAAAACGCCTAATTTTTCAGACTTAAAGATTCCATTTTTTTGTATCGGAACAGACATTATCACTGCACAGTATGTTGTTTTAGACAGCGGAAATTTAGCCCAAGCTATTCGTGCAAGTATGGCTGTACCAACGGTTTTTTCACCTGTTGAAATTGACGGAAGGCTTTTGGTTGATGGCGGCGTGATCAACAATTTCCCGGTTTTAGAAATGCGCCAAAGGGGTGTAGATATTATCATCGGAGTAGATGTCGGCTTTCAATACAAATGTAAAAGCGAATTGCAAAATCTTGCAAATATTCTTGAACAAGTTATATTCTTGGCCGGACAGGACATTCAGCAAAAAAATGTAGATAATTGTGATATTTTCATTGCACCTGATTTGGGTAAATTTGCCGCATTCAGTTTCATGCGCTATGATAGCATTTTGGAAAGAGGTTACCAAGCTGCACAGGCAGCCTACCCCGAATTGTCAAAACTGGCCACTCTGTTGTCTGAAAAATATGGACATCAAGCTGCCCCTAAAGAATTGTATCAACCCAAAACAATGATTATTTTAGATACTATCGTTCTGGAGGGCAATCACGAGTATTCCGATCAATACGTTTTGCAACGACTTCAACTGAAAACAAACACCCCTATTCCTCTCAAAGACGTTGAAGAAGCCATTCATCGTTTATTTGGCTCAATGTCGTTTACAAAAGTAACTTACTATTTCGATATTTCGCCTTATGGATCGGAACACACAACCTTGCATGTTGTTCTTCTCGAAGCTCCTTTAAACATGGTTAAATTGGGATTTCGTTATGATAATATTCGCGGTCCGTCACTATTGGCAGGGCTTACAATGAGAAATCTCCTGCTTTCGAATTCAGAATTTACGGTTAATTTGGATGTATCAATGCTACCGATTGTCGATGTACAATATCGTTTTTCGCCTGTAATGGGTCGCTCGACAAAAAAAAGGTATTCGATTTGGAAACCTACATTATTTGCGTCGTACATGTTTTGTAATCTAAAAATTTACGATTATAATGTAGCAACTGATAGCGCCAAAATTTTTCGAGATACGGAATATGGGGTAATCGGTAATAGATTCGCTATCGGTACAGAATTCAATGTAAAAAGCAATACACTTGGATTGGGTTTATATTTGGATCATACGGTTTCGAACGAGCGCGTTGGTGGAACCGGAACCGGACAACGACTGTCGGCACTTTATTTGTATCCGCAATTTTACTATCTGAGAAATAGTTTCAACAAAAGACATTATCCGACCAAAGGCACAATAACAAATGTAAGAGTACGATTGTTACATGCTTTAGATCGCAATACTCCGCATACAACCTGGGTTAGAACATCCGCAACATACTATCTTGATGCGCAATATGCTATCCCTTTTTCAAAACACCTGACCCTATATCCGAGCGCTATGATTGCCGGAACACTTGTGTTTCAAGACAAAGATATGTCTTCGGGTCATATCAGTCAGCAGCAGCAGTTTTATCAAGGCGGATTATTTCATATTCCGCACGTCAATCAAACGCCGTTTGTGGGATTATACTTCATGCAAAAAGTTGGGCTTTATGGCGCCAATGTTCAACTCAATACACAATATGAAGTGTTTAAAAACTTTTTCCTCACGGCTCGTATAGGTGCACTCAAAAGCGAATCAGATTATTCAAAAATGTTTGATTTAAGAAATACCACGTTTGGCGCAGGGATTTCCGCATCAATTAACACAACCATCGGGCCTATCGGCATGACGGTTCACGGGTCTAACCACAGTCCTGTTGGGGTGTTTATTAATTTGGGATTTTGGTTGTAGCACACTTGTTCAACGTATTCTATGCACTTGTTGTAAAAAATATCAACAAGCCACTTACACCAAACCCCCGCATCCCCCAAGAAAAACACGAATAGACGGTAAGATTAAACAACGAAGGCTGCGGCATCAGCAACATCGCAAGATTGCTTGAAATCAGCAAATCCAGCGTGCAACGCTTGATTGAGCGCATCGCTGCAACTTCCCGTTCGGCGGCGATGGAATCGTCGCCGGATTATGAAAATAGATTCTATCTATAGTCTTCTTTTTTTTCGTATCTTTGCAAAAAAAAACGCAATGACCAAATTTTCGGTTAGAAAAAACACACAAGGCAAACTCGAAATTTTAGACCGCATTCGTAGAAAATATGTCATTTGTACGGATGAGGAAAAAGTTCGACAGATGACCATTTTGTATTTGACCGAAACGCTGAATGTGCCGATGGCGTCTATTGCTGTTGAAACGGCAATAAAAGTCAATAATTTATCGAAACGAACGGATTTGATAGTGTTCAATTCGAAATTGAAACCCGCATTAATTGTGGAATGCAAAGCGCCGTCTGTCAAAATTACACAAGATGTTTTTGATCAAATTGCGCGTTACAACTTGACGTTGCAAGTGAATTATTTAATGGTAACCAATGGCGTTGAACACTATTTTTGTTACCTGGATTTTGAAAAACAAACGTATCAATTTATACCTGAATTACCCGATTGGTCGACATTTTAAACTTTTTGAAAACTATGAACACATCTGTTTTGAATAACGAATTTGACAAAATCAGACCTTACTACAACGAGGAAATTCCTGAGGCTATGCAACGTATTGCCGATTCTCACGAAGTAAAAAGTATCGCATCGTTTTTGTTTCCTGAAATGAAATTGACGGAATTTCGCGACATGATCAGAAGCCTCGAAACAACAGAAGACTTTCAGAGACTCCTTGCCATTAACGCCTTTCAAAAGATTATTAAACAAACCACTAAGGGCTTTACGATTGAAGGATTTGAACATATCGATACTTCAAAAAATCATATTTTTGTGATGAATCATCGCGATATTGTTTTGGATTCGTCTTTGTTTCAAATTGCTTTGATGAATCATAGTTTCAAAACAACGGAAATTTGTATTGGCGATAATTTGATGCCGTCGCAATTTTTTATGGATATTTGGCGATCAAATAAAATGGTAACGGTAGTGCGAGGTGCAAGCATTCGTGAGACCTTGCAAAATTCGTTAATTTTTTCAAAATATTTGCGAAATACAATTACAAATAAGCACGAATCCGTGTGGATTGCACAACGCAACGGGCGTACAAAAGATGGCATAGATGTTACAGACCCTGCGCTAATCAAGATGTTTGCAATGAGTGGAACAACTGACATTTTTGCTTCAATTGCCGAGTTAAATATCATTCCTGTGGCGATTTCGTATCAAATTGAACCTTGCGATTGGATGAAAACTCGTGAACTGTTTCTCTCAAAAGATGCGCCGTATCAAAAAGCACCGAACGAGGATTTTCAAAGTGTCATCACAGGGATTATGCAGAGAAAAGGCAAAGTGCATATCACGATAGGGAGACCGATTAATCCAAAATTGGAAACTTGCAAAGATTTGTCAAATCACGCGATTTTCAAAGGCATTGCGAAATTGATTGACAATGAGATTATCCAAGGTTACAAACTGTTCGACACCAATTATATCGCCTACGATTTACTCAATCGCACCGATAAATACGCTTCGTTCTATACCGAAGAAGCAAAGCAACAATTTGTTATTGATATGAATGAAAAAATCGCAAAAATCGGTTTGGAATTTTATCCCGAATTGTGTAAAATATTTTACAATATTTATGCTAATCCTGTTTTTTCGTTGCACGCACTTGATCGAAAATAATGCGTCATGTCGAGCTCCTCAACTACGCTCGGGATAAACTCTATCAAGACATCCCCTTGCTATGTTCAACTTTTTTTGTATCTTTGCAATAAAAAAACAACCAATGAGAATTGTAAACACAAAAATATCCACACAAGAACTTCAAGAAATGGCGCACCATTTTTTTGGAGATATGGTTAAAGGCGTTGTTGATGTGGAACAGCGTATTTTGGCTGTTGATGCGGAATTACACGCTGATTTGGAATCGTTTCTTTTGGAAAAAAACTCTCAGCAGGAATACCTTTGGGGTATCAACTTGTATCCGTTTTTGGAAGGCGACGATTTTTTGGAGTTTGATTCGATGATAAACATTCGTCCTGCTCAGAACAATCGAAGCAGAGGTGTTGAAAATGTCGATATTCAAAATCAAATAAAGGTTATTATTAACCAAATTGTTCAAAAATAATGCAACATAAATCTTTAGCGGAAGGGCGTTGGGCGGAAATGTCGTTTAGTGAGCAAATGGCAAACGTTGGAAGCGAAGTTTCTCGCACCAAGAACTGGTTGATTAAAGGCAACGAACAGCAGGCAGAACGAGCATTTGACCGCTGCTTGGAATTAATTTATTTAACAATAAAATTCGCTAATCGCTCGGCAATTTACCGTGAAATCTGCCGCTTTAGAGAATTTTTCTGCAAAGCCTATTTGGAAAAAGACATCAAAGAATTGGAGTATTTTGACCATTATTGCACGCAATTTGCGATGAATAGAATAACGTAAAACCAAAAATAATCGTCTATGAATAAATAAACATTTGACAAAATATAAATTCTTGTCATCGAAACTTAGGAACTTTCTGATATACAAAAGAAGTATGCCAAACGGGCTTACTTATCTTTGTGTATGGGTTTCCTAAGACCTCGATGACGGATTTGAAAGTCCGTTTTTTTTATGTCAAAATCATTGTGCAGATATTGTGAAGCAATGTAAAAGAAAAGAGCAATACGAGTAAAAGAAAATCGAAAAGAGTACTGTAACGAAAAACAATGCATTATGAAATATTGTAAATGGTGCAATAAGGCATACGTAGTGAGTAATTATAGTCCTTTTTGTTGCGCAAGATGCCAAGTAGAAGCAGGAAGATTATAATAAATTTTCTTTACTGCAAACCGCCTGCCGATAGCAATTTAGTTATTGGCAGGTTTTTTCACTCAACTCTAACCATCGAAATTCCTGAACATCAAGTTCCTGAATAATTTTGCCAATGCGATTTGACCATGCTGTTAGTTCGTCCACCGAACCTTCGGCAAGGCTTAATTTCTGCTCAATATCGGCTTTTTCGAACTCTAAATCGGCAATGGAAATTTCCAGTTGCTCCAATTCTTTTTGTTCTTTGTAGGTTAGTTTTTGACGAATAGCAATTGGTTTTTCGGAAATCGTATTTTTGTTTTGAATAACCTTATTTTCCTGCTGTTTCAGGCGTTCTTGTTTATCTTTTGTACGGCGATATTCGGTGTAAGTGCTGTGATAATCTTTCACTTTCCCGTTGCCTTCAAACACAAAAATATGATCCACCAAATTATCCATAAACGACCGATCGTGCGTAACAATAACCAAACAACCTTGAAATTGCGACAAAAATTCCTCCAACATCATCAACGTGTAGATGTCCAAATCGTTGGTAGGCTCATCCAAAATCAAAAAATTGGGATTGCTCATCAACACTTTCAACAAGTATAATTTACGCCGTTCACCTCCGCTAAGATTGGAAAAATAGTTATATTGCGTGGTCGGTGGAAAGCCGAAATACGTTAAAAATTGTGAAGCACTGATTTCGTTCCCGTTTCCCATTTTGACATATTCGGCAGTTTCTTTGATGATATCAATCACGCGCATATCCTCACGTTCCTGCATGCCGTCTTGCGTATAGTAGCCGAATTTTACGGTTTGTCCGATGATGATTTTTCCTTGATCGGGCGATATTTTTTCAGTAATTAAATTCAAAAACGTGCTTTTTCCTGTACCGTTTCGTCCCACAATACCAACTTTTTCGCCGCGTTTGAACACATGCGAAAAATCGTCCAACACAACGATGTCGTCGTAACGTTTCGACACATTGTATAGCTCTAAGATTTTTCCGCCCAAACGTTCGGCTTGAATGCTCAATTCGGGCGTTTTTTCGTCCAATTTTTTATGAGCAACCTCTTTGACTTTGTAAAAATTATCTTCTCGTGCTTTGGCTTTAGTTCCACGTGCAGAAGGCATTCGACGCATCCAATCTAATTCTCGGCGATAGGTATTTTTAGCTTTTTCAACTTCAGCACGTTCAATGGCTTCACGCTCTGCTTTTTTCTCCAAAAAATAATCGTACTTGCCTTTGTATCGGTAAATTTGATGATGGTCTAATTCTAAAATTTCGGTGCAAACGTGATTTAAAAATGTTCGATCGTGTGTAACTAAGAGTAAGGTAGTATTTCGACGATGCAAGTAGTCTTCCAACCATTCCGTCATTTCCAAATCCAAATGATTGGTGGGCTCGTCTAAAATCAGTAAATCTGCTTCTTCCATTAAAATTTTTGAAAGTGCAACCTTCTTTTTTTGACCACCTGATAATTCAGAAATTCGTGCTGACAAGTCATTAACTTCAAGTCGCGATAAAATTTCTTTCAGTTTGATTTCTTGTTCCCAACCTTGTTGTCGAAGTGATTTTATCGTAACATCTTCGATGGTCAAACTCTCGTCTAACACAGGATTTTGCGGCAAATACGCCACACGAATATCCTTACGAAACGTTACTTTTCCATCATCGGCAAGCGTTTTACCCATGATGATGTTGATGAGCGTGCTTTTCCCTGCGCCATTCTTGGAAATCAAAGCAACTTTTTGACCTTTGTCAATCCCAAACGTCAGATTCTCGAAAAGAATTTTTTCACCGTAAGATTTGCTGATATTTTCGACTAAGAGATAATTCAATGTAGTGATTTCCTAAATTCAGTTCAATAAGTTGTGTTTTTTATCCAAAAAAAGGGGTACAAAATTTTGAACCCCTACAAATATCAAACGTTTGAATATCGTTTATTCTTCCGTTTTTTCCTCTGCTTTTGGAGTTTCCTCAACCGGTGCTTCTGCCGGAGTTTCTACAACTTCCGCCACTTCTTCTTCCTGAACCGGTTTTGCTTCGGCTTTCGGAGCAGTCGTTTCCTCCGTTTTTTTGCGACTACCAGCGCGACGTGTCGTTTTCGCTTTAGCAGATTTTTTCTCTTTCAACATACCTTCGTTGTAGTCTACCAACTCGATCATCGCCATATCAGCGTTATCTCCGATACGTGTACCCATTTTCAAAATGCGCACATAACCACCCGGACGGTCGGCAATTTTTGGAGCAATCTCGCGAAACAACTCGGTTATCGCATTTTTGTCTTGAAGATAGCTGAATACTACACGACGAGAGTGTGTCGTATCTTCTTTCGCTTTAGTCAAAAGCGGCTCAACATAAAGGCGCAATGCTTTGGCTTTGGCTAACGTAGTTTGAATGCGTTTATGCATAATCAACGATGAAGCCATATTCGCCAACATTTGGCGTCTGTGAGAGTGTGTTCTACTGAGTTTATTGAATTTATGTCCGTGTCTCATGATTTAAAATGTTTTTGCAAAATTAGTCCTTATCAATTTTATATTTGGCTACATTCATGCCGAATTCCAAGCCTTTACTTTTTACTAAATCCTCTAATTCGGTCAATGATTTTTTACCGAAATTGCGGAATTTCAATAGATCGTTTTTGTTGAACGATACCAATTCGCCCATGGTTTCAACTTCGGCGGCTTTCAAGCAATTCAATGCGCGAACCGACAAATCCATGTCTGCCAAGCGAGTTTTCAACAATTGACGCATGTGCAAATCGCTTTCGTCAAATACTTCGGTTACAGGCTTTTCTTCAGTTTCGATCGTCATGCGATCGTCTGAAAACAACATGAAGTGCTGAATTAAAATTTTTGCCGCTTCTTTCAACGCGTTTTCAGGCGAAATCGAACCATCGGTATCAATATTCAACACCAATTTTTCGTAGTCGGTTTTTTGTTCAACGCGGAAATTTTCCACTTGATATTGAACGTTTTTGATCGGTGTGTGGATGGAGTCGATTGCAATCGTATCCACATGAGCGCCTTCAACTTTGTTTTCTTCCGAAGGTACATAACCGCGACCTTTGTTGATGGTCAGTTCAAGAATTAATCGCACGTTGTTTTCCATGTGACAAATTTCCAATTCCGGATTTAGTACTTGAAATCCGTTCAGAAATTTATTGATATCGCCTGCCTTGAAAACGTTTTGACTCGAAACTGTAATTTTCACTTTTTCGCTGTCTACATCATCAAGTTGTTGTTTGAAACGAACTTGTTTGAGATTCAGAATGATGTTCGTTACATCTTCCAAAACCCCTTTAATTGTCGTAAACTCGTGGGTTACGCCCTCGATTTTCACCGAAGTAATAGCGAATCCTTCGAGAGATGACAAAAGAATGCGACGGAGCGCATTACCTACGGTAATTCCGTAGCCTGGCTCCAAAGGACGAAATTCAAACAAGCCCTGTTTGTCGTCCGATTTGATCATAATCACCTTTTCAGGTTTTTGGAATGCTAATATTGCCATGATGTTTTTGTTTTTTTTGTTTGTTGGGGCGGGGTTTGCCCGCCCTGTTTTTTATCATGGGCACGCTGACCGCGCCCCCACGTTATATGCTATTATTTAGAATACAACTCAACAATCAGTTGTTCCTTGATGTTTTCCGGAATGCTTTCGCGATCGGGGTAAGAAACAAACTTACCGGTCATTGAACCTCCGTCCCACTCCAACCAAGGATATTGCATAACACGTCCTTGCAACGAATCTTGGACAACTTCCAACGATTTCGATTTTTCGCGAACACCCACAACATCCCCCGGACGAAGTCTGTACGAAGGAATATTTACCACATTGCCGTTTACCGTGATATGGCGGTGTCCAACCAACTGGCGAGCACCAGAGCGCGATGGAGCGATTCCCAAGCGGAATACCGTGTTGTCCAAGCGAGCTTCTAACATTTGCAAAAGCACCTCACCGGTAATCCCTTTTTTTCGGGTTGCTTCAACAAATGTCTTTGCAAATTGACGCTCCAAAATACCGTACGTATATTTGGCTTTTTGTTTTTCTTTCAACTGAATACCGTATTCGGATTCTTTAGAACGACGCTTGTTTACGCCGTGCATACCAGGTGCGTAGTTTTTACGTTCCAACGCTTTGTCCGGTCCGAAGATAGGCTCTTGAAATTTTCTTGCGATTTTGGATTTTGGTCCTGTATATCTTGCCATAATGTTTTGTTTTTTTGTTTGTTGGGGCGGAGTTTGCCCGCCCTGTTTTTTATCATGGGCGCGTCGACCGCGCCCCTACGATATTATACTCTACGACGTTTTGGTGGACGACAACCGTTGTGCGGAAGTGGTGTAACGTCAACGATTTCCATTACTTCGATGCCTGCTCCATGAATGGTACGAATTGCAGATTCGCGTCCGGCTCCCGGTCCTTTTACATATACTTTTACTTTGCGAAGACCAGCGTCAAATGCAACTTTGGCGCAATCTCCTGCTGCCATCTGCGCAGCGTATGGGGTATTTTTTTTCGAACCTTTGAAGCCCTGTTTTCCGGCAGACGACCATGAAATCACTTGACCGGCATTGTTCGCCAACGATATAATCACGTTGTTGAACGACGCATGAATGAAGGCTTTGCCCTGCGGCTCTACTTTCACAATACGTTTTTTGGTTACTTTAGCAGTTTTTGCCATATCTTTTTTTCAGTTTATAAAGTTTATAAAGTTTGTAAAGTTTGTAAAGTAGTGAGTTTTATAAAGTTGCTTATTATTTGGCAAAGCACTTTATGAACTTTCTAACTTTATGAACTTTACGAACTCATTTTAATTAGCCTTTAGGTGCTTTCTTCTTATTAGCAACTGTTTTCTTACGTCCTTTACGCGTACGAGCGTTGTTTTTCGTACTTTGTCCGCGCAACGGGAGTCCGTTACGATGACGAATTCCACGATAGCAACCAATGTCCATCAAACGTTTGATGTTCATTTGTACTTCCGAGCGCAAAGCTCCTTCAACTTTCAGTTCGTCACCGATGTAACCGCGAATAGCCGCGAGTTCCGCATCGTTCCATTCTTGAACTTTTTTGTCGAAATCAATGTTTGCCTTGCTTAAAATCTTTTGAGCGGTGCTACGTCCGATACCGTAAATATACGTCAGACCGATTTCACCTCTCTTGTTTTTTGGTAAGTCAATACCTGCAATACGTGCCATTTTTTCTTATTTAGTGTTTAATTTTGTTAGTGTTGTTTTATCTGGTGCGAGGTGGCGGGGTGCTGGGTGCGAAGTGTGCTTTGTGGTAAACCACGTACCTCGTTACCTCGTACCTTTTACCCTTGACGTTGTTTATATTTTGGATTCTTTTTGTTAATCACAAAAACTACGCCTTTTCTGCGAACAATCTTACAATCTGCAGAACGTTTTTTTACGGATGGTCTTACTTTCATATCGTTGTTTCTTTTTTTATTTATGTCTAAAAACAATTCGTCCTTTGGTCAAATCATACGGCGACATCTCCAACTGCACTTTATCGCCGGGTACAATTTTGATGTAGTGCATTCGCATTTTTCCGGAGATATGAGCAATGATAGAATGTCCGTTTTCCAATTCCACACGAAACATCGCATTACCGAGGGATTCGATAACGGTGCCGTCTTGTTGTATGGATAGTTGTTTTGCCATTTATTTAGTTTATAAAGTTTATAAGGTTTTTAAAGTTTGTAAAGTAGGTTCTTTTCTATTTCTTCGAAAGAGGATAAAATCTCGGGTTTGCCTTGTCGGATTGCGACTGTATGTTCAAAATGTGCGGATAATTTTCGATCTGCGGTTCGAACTGTCCATTCGTCTTTGTCAAGCGTAACGTTGCGTATACCTTGATTGACCATCGGCTCAATCGCGATAACCGTGCCGTTTTTGAGTTGTTTGCCATCTCCGCGTCGTCCGAAATTCATCACATCGGGTTTTTCGTGAAGTTTCCGACCTACGCCGTGTCCACAAAATTCGCGAACGATGCTATATCCGTTCGTTTCAGCATGTTGTTGAATTGCAAAACCGATATCCCCTACTCTATTTCCTGCAAAGGCTTCTGCAATACCCAACTCCAAACATTCTCTCGTCGTTTTCATCAAACGCTTTGCTCCCTCACTCACATCTCCGACGGCAAACGTATATGCCGAATCTCCGACAAATCCGTTTTTTCGCACGCCGCAATCTACTGCAACGATATCGCCATCTTTCAACTCCAATTCGTTCGGAATGCCGTGTATAACAACATCGTTTATTGAGATACACAATGTGTGTCTATACCCGCGATAACCTTTAAATTCAGGGATTGCGCCGTGATCGCGAATAAATTGTTCGGCAATGCGATCCAGTTCTATCGTTTTCACACCGGGTTTGATGTGTTTGGCAATTTCCGCCAAGGTTTTTCCTACAAGTAATGAACTTTCCCTGATTTTTTCGACTTCAGTGTCATTATATTGATTGATCATTTTGAATAATCCAAGCATGGTTTACCCCGTCCGTCCTTTGATACGTCCTGATTTAGTCAACCCATCGTAATGGCGCATCAACAAATGACTTTCGATTTGCTGTAACGTATCTAAAACTACACCTACCATAATCAACAACGACGTTCCACCATAGAATTGTGCAAACTGCGAGTTTACACCAAATTTGGTTACAATCGCCGGCATAATGGCCACACACGCCAAGAATATCGAACCCGGCAACGTAATTCTCGAAATCACGTTATCTATAAACTCAGCCGTCTGACGACCTGGTTTAACACCCGGAATAAATCCGCCATTTTTCTTCAAATCGTCGGAAATCTGTTGCGAATTCATGGTTACGGCCGTATAGAAATACGTGAACATAATGATGATTAAAGCAAATATAAAATTGTACCAAAAGCCGTCAAAGTGCATCAATGCTTGCCAAAATCCACCCGACGTATCCGAAGCCACAAATCCCGCAATGGTAATTGGAATAAACATAATCGCTTGCGCAAAGATGATCGGCATTACACCGGCTGCATTTACCTTCATTGGAAGATATTGACGAACACCACCGTATTGTTTGTTACCCACAATGCGTTTCGCATATTGCACAGGTATGCGACGCGTGCCTTGTACCAAAAGGATACAAAGCAAAATCACTACAATCAAGAACACGATCTCTACGGCAAAAATTACCAAACCACCACCTTGATCTTCGAGACGGGAAACAAATTCTGCAAATAAAGCAAACGGTAAACGTGCAATAATACCAATCATGATGATCATGGATATACCGTTTCCAATACCTTTGTCCGTAATTCTTTCACCCAACCACATCACAAACAACGTTCCTGCTGTGAGAATAACCGTTGAAGAAATCCAGAAGAACAAACCGGGAGCTGCACCATCAAACGGCGTAATTCCCATAGCCGGAACGGTATTAACAAGGTTTGTCAAATAAGCCGGTGCTTGGAATGCTGTAATCACAATCGTGAGCAAACGTGTGATTTGGTTCATTTTCCGACGACCGCTTTCGCCTTCGCGTTGCATTTTTTGGAAATACGGTATCATCATCCCCAACAACTGCATCACGATAGACGCAGAAATGTAAGGCATGATACCCAATGCAAAGATCGATGCATTCGAAAATGCACCGCCCGAAAACATATTCAACAATCCCAAGATTCCGTCCGAACCTTGTTGATGAAGCGCTCCCAAAAACGCTGGGTCTACTCCCGGAAGCACAATGAACGAACCGAGTCGGTAAATTACAATGATTCCGAGTGTATAGAGAATCCGTTTGCGGAGTTCTTCTATTTTATTGATGTTTCGTAGGGTTTCAAAAAATCTTTTCATGTTTTTTCTTGTTGGGGCGGGGTTTGCCCGCCCTATTTAATGGGCGCGCTGACCGCGCCCCTACGGGGTTATATTATTGTTACTGTGCCTCCTGCGGCTTCAATGGCGTTTTTTGCGGTTTCAGAAAATCCATTTGCCGAAATTTGAACAGCAGCATTGATTTTTCCACGTCCCAAAACTTTCACTAAAGCGTGTTTGGAAACTAAACCGTTTGCGACCAATACCTCAACATTGATTTCCGAAATGTTTTTAGTTTCGGCTAATTGTTGCAATGTATCCAAGTTTACGGCAGAATACTCCACGCGATTGATGTTTTTGAATCCACCTTTCGGAACACGTCTGTAAAGAGGCATCTGACCACCTTCAAAACCAGCTTTACGGCTGTATCCTGAACGCGATTGAGCACCTTTGTGACCACGACCGGCTGTTTTTCCGTTGCCCGAACCGTAACCACGTCCAACTCGGTAATTCTTTTTTATCGACCCTTTTGCAGGGGTTAAATTTGATAATTCCATGGTATTAAATTTCTTCTACTTTTACTAAATGAGCGACTTTTGCAATCATGCCTTCGATTTGCGGCGTGAGTGTAAGTTCATTGCTACTGCTGATACGTCCCAAACCCAACGCATCCAATGTGCGTTTTTGACGTTCGGGGCGGTCAATTCTACTTTTTACAAGGGTTACTTTTACCTTTTTCATTATATTCGTTGTATTAACCGTTAAATACTCGATTCATTTCGATGCCGCGAAGTTCTGCAACGGTGTGCGCATCGCGCAATTGCATCAACGCATTCATCGTTGCTTTCACTACAGAGTGTGGATTTGACGAACCTTTAGATTTCGCCAAAACGTCTTTCACACCAACACTTTCCAAAACCGCACGCATCGCACCACCGGCGATTACACCCGTACCATGAGAAGCTGGTTTCAAAAATACTTCCGCACCACTATACTTGCCAACCTGTTCGTGAGGAACAGTTCCTTTCAAAATAGGCACTTTGATCAGGTTTTTCTTAGCATCACTAACCCCTTTCGCCACAGCGGCTTGAACCTCTTTGGCTTTCCCCAAACCGTAGCCAACTACACCATTTTCGTTTCCTACCACAACAATGGCGGAAAAACTAAATGCACGACCCCCTTTGGTTACTTTAGTAACACGGTTTACAGCCACGAGTTTATCTTTAAACTCTATTTCGCTGGATTTTACTCTTTTTACGTTTGCGTCTGTCATAGTTTGGATGGATTAAAATTTAAGTCCGCCTTCGCGAGCTGCTTCTGCTAAGGCTTTTACTCGTCCGTGATACAAATAACCGTTTCGGTCAAAAACTACTGTGGTGATACCTGCTGCCAAAGCCTTTTCGGCAATTGATTTGCCCACTTCTTTGGAAACTTCGGTTTTTGTTCCTTTTTTCGAAAAATCTTTGTCGCGTGATGAAACGGCAACCAAAGTTTTTCCGTCCGCATCATTGATAATCTGAACATAGATATCGCTGTTGCTGCGGAAAACCGACAAGCGAGGAGTTGTCTCCGTACCCTTGATTTTCTTGCGAAGACGCATTTTGATGCGTTGTCTTCTGTATTGTTTTGTAACTGGCATATTTTGTTTTTTTGTTGAGACGCGATTAATCGCGTCTTTACCGTATGGATTGTGCCATACGTCCATTTATTATTATTTACTTGATGCGGATTTACCGGCTTTTCTGCGTAATACTTCGCCAACAAATTTGATACCTTTTCCTTTGTATGGTTCAGGCTTGCGATATGAACGAACTTTAGCGACAACCAATCCTAACAATTCTTTGTCGTGAGACATCAATGTAAGGGTTGGGTTCTTACCTTTTTCAGCAGTCGCCGTTGCTGTTACTTCTTTCGGTAATTGCAAGAACAAACCGTGAGAATAGCCTAACGACAATTCCAAAATTTGTCCGTCAACCGTAACTTTGTAACCTACACCAACAATTTCCAACGTGGTTGAAAATCCTTCCGAAGTTCCTTTCACCATGTTGTAAACTAACGCACGATACAAGCCGTGAAGCGAGCGGTGGCGTTTTTGATCGGTCGGGCGAACAACGTTTACTGTTGTGCCTTCGATTTCTAATTTGATATCAGGATCCATCGCGAGTTTGAGTTCGCCTTTTGGTCCTTTTACCGTGATTTCATTATTCGGAGCGACTTTGATTTCAACGCCGCTTGGGATGCTAATGGGTGCTTTTCCTATTCTTGACATAACTCTTCCTCCTTCTGATTAGCTTACAAAACAAATTATTTCACCACCCACGTTTTGCGCACGAGCTTCTTTATCGGTCATCAAACCATGAGAGGTTGAAACGATAGCGATGCCCAAGCCATTTAACACGCGAGGAAGGTCCTCACATGATGTGTACTTACGCAAACCGGGTTTACTAATTCTTTCGAGCGAGCGAATCGCCGACACTTTGGTTACCGGATGGTATTTCAAAGCGATTTTAATGGTTGGTTTCGGACCATCTTCAAACTTATAGTTCAAAATGTATCCTTTCTCAAACAGAATTTTCGTGATTGCACGCTTCATGTTTGAGGATGGCACTTCCACCAATTGGTGTTTGGCCATGATTGCGTTTCTAACTCGAGTTAGAAAATCTGCAATGGGGTCTGTGATCATTTTTTTTTTCGTTTTTTACGTCGGGCGGGCGAACCCCACCCCTACGCGGGTTTGACTTTTGATGACTCTTATTGCATCAGAGTATCGGATTATTTATTTTTGGATACCTGTACGGGCGGGGTTTGCCCGCCCTGGATATTACCAGCTTGCTTTCTTAACGCCGGGGATCAAGCCTGCCAACGCCATTTCACGGAAGTTGATACGCGAAATTCCGAACGTGCGCATATATCCCTTCGGACGACCGGTGATTTTGCAACGGTTGTGCAAACGTACCGGCGAAGCGTTTTTTGGAAGATGTTGTAAACCTTCGTAATCGCCTGCTTTTTTCAATGCTTCACGTTTAGCTGCATACTTGGCTACCATTTTTGCACGTTTCACTTCGCGTGCTTTCATTGATTCTTTTGCCATACTATTGATTATTTTTTATGAACGGCATACCAAATTCTTTCAACAATGCATGCGCCTCTTTGTCGGTGTTTGCAGTTGTTACGAACGTGATGTCCATACCATTAATTTTATTTACTTTGTCGATGTCGATTTCCGGAAAGATGATTTGCTCGGTAACACCGAATGTGTAATTACCGCGTCCATCAAATCCTTTATCGCTGATACCGCGAAAATCGCGAACGCGTGGAATTGACACTGTAATCAAACGATCTAGAAATTCGTACATTTTTTCTCCTCGAAGTGTAACACGAACACCGATTGGCATTCCCTGACGAAGTTTAAAGTTAGAAATGTCTTTTTTCGATTTCGTCGGAACAGCTCTTTGTCCTGCGATTTTTGTCATTTCTTCAACGCCGGCATCAATCAACTTTTTATCGGCGATAGCTGTGCCCAACCCTTGGTTGAGGCAGATTTTTTGCAAACGAGGCACTTGCATGATAGATTTGTACCCAAACTCTTTCATCAGAGCAGGTGTAACCTCATTGCGGTATTTTTCAGCTAATCTTGGTGTGTAACTCATTACTTAATAACCTCCCCTGATTTTTTAGAATAGCGAACTAATTTTCCATTGTCGTCGTGTTTGCGACCGATACGAGTAGCAACACCATTATGAACCACCATAAGGTTGGAAATATGAACGGGTGCTTCTTTTTTCACGATGCCGCCTTGCGGGCTTTTGGCGTTTGGTTTAGTGTGTTTCGAAATCATGTTGATACCTTCCACAATAGCGCGTTGGTCTTTTACCAAAACCGAAAGAATTCTGCCTTCTTTACCGCGATCATTACCGGCCAAAACCTTCACCGTGTCTCCTTTTTTGATATGCAATTTCATTTGGATAGATTTTTCGGTTTAAAGCACCTCAGGTGCAAGTGAAACAATTTTCATGAATTGCTTTTCGCGCAATTCGCGGGCTACCGGTCCAAAGATACGCGTTCCGCGCATTTCTTCATTTGCCGACAGCAAAACTACGGCGTTATCATCAAAACGAATATAAGAACCGTCGGCACGACGCACTTCTTTTTTCGTTCTCACAACGACCGCTTTGGATACCGTTCCTTTTTTCACATTACCTGCAGGAATGGCATCTTTGATTGAGACTACGATTTTGTCGCCTACGCTTGCATAACGGCGTTTTGTTCCTCCGAGAACTCGGATACAAAGCACGTTTTTCGCACCACTGTTATCGGCAACAGACAATCTTGATTCTTGTTGTATCATAACTATTTTACTCTTTCAATAATTTCAACTAATCTCCAGCACTTGTTTTTGCTCAAAGGTCTGGTTTCCATAATTTTTACGGTATCTCCGATGTTGCACTCGTTTTTTTCATCGTGCGCCATGAATTTCGTGGATTTCTTTACGAATTTTCCGTACATCGGGTGTTTCACTTTTCGTTCAACAACCACCGTGATTGATTTGTCCATCTTGTTGCTCGCAACAAGGCCAATCCGTTCTTTTCTTAAATTTCTTTCCATATTACTGGTTCAATTTATACGCTTGCTTAGCAAGTTAGCTTACGCTAATTGCTCAGCAAGTTCGCGTTTTTTCAATTCGGTTAATAAGCGGGCAACAGTTTTTCTGTTTTCGCCGATTTTTCTAGGGTTATCCAAGGGAGAGATGGCGTGATTCAACTTCAATTTGGTGAGGTTGTTTCTTTCTTCCGCCAAGCGTTCCTTGATTTCTGGAGTTGATAACTCTCTTACTACTTCTGCTTTCATTTTTTTTGTTTTATTTTATCGGGCGGGCAGACCCCGCCCCTACAAAGGGTATTATTCAGCTATGTAATCGCGTCTTACGATAAACTTGGTTAAGATTGGCAATTTTTGTGCTCCTAAACGCATGGCTTCTCTTGCTACTTCTTCCGAAACGCCTTCGGCTTCAAACATAATACATCCCGGTTTTACGCGAGCTACAAAATATTCCGGAGCACCTTTACCTTTACCCATACGTACTTCGTTTGGTTTTTTGGTGATGGGTTTATCCGGAAAAATACGAATCCACATTTGTCCTTCACGTTTCATATAACGTGTGATGGCTTGACGAGCAGCTTCAATTTGACGTCCTGTGATCAAGGTCGTTTCCAAGGCTTTTAAGCCAAACGAGCCAAAGGCGATTTCAGCACCACGTTTGGTGTTGCCTTTCATTTTGCCTTTCTGCTGTTTTCTGAACTTGGTTTTTTTAGGTTGTAACATTTGGTATGTCTTTTGCTTATTTGATTAGTGAATAAGTGAATAGTGAATAAGTGAATAGTTACCTTTTATCTTATTACTTATTTACTTTTTCCCTTTTATCTTATTTATCTGATGTTGTTCTTCTACGCTCTCCACCGCCACGACGTTCGCCACCACCTCTGCGTTCTCCACCTTCACGACGCTCTCCTCCTCTACGCTCGCCACCACCTCTACGTTCACCGCCACCTGCAGCAGGTTTATCGGTACTGATTCCGCTGAATGCAGGAACGATGTCGCGTTTTCCGTAAACGATGCCTTTACAAATCCACACTTTTATGCCCAAACGACCGTAAGTGGTGTGAGCTTCTGCTAAAGCATAGTCAATGTCTGCACGCAACGTGTGTAATGGTGTACGACCTTCTTTGAAGTGCTCAGTACGTGCCATTTCAGCACCACCCAAACGACCTGAGATTTGTACTTTGATCCCTTCTGCACCCATACGCATTGCCGATGAAATCGCCGTTTTGATCGCTTTACGATATGATACGCGACCCTCCAACTGACGAGCAACCGATGCTGCTGTGAGCAATGCGTCCAATTCCGGACGTTTCACTTCGGAAATGTTGATTTGAATCTCTTTTTGAGTGATTTTTTTCAACTCTTCTTTGAGTTTATCGACTTCAGAACCGGCTTTACCAATAATCATACCCGGACGAGCCGCATGAATTGTAACGGTTACGAGTTTCAACGTGCGCTCGATATTCACTTTTGCAATACCGGCTTTCGTCAAACGTGCGTTAACATATTTACGAATTTTGTCGTCTTCAACCAATTTAGTTTCGAAGCGTTTTCCGCCAAACCAATTGGAGTCCCATCCGCGGATGATACCTACTCTGTTACCTATCGGGTTTGTTTTAGTTCCCATGAATATTGATAATTAATTTTCTGATTCTGTTGATTCTACTTCTGTTGTTTCTACCGCTTTCAATTGTTCGGCACGGCTTCCCAAAATGAGAGTGATGTGGTTCGAACGTTTGCGAATGCGATAACCGCGACCTTGCGGAGCCGGACGAAGACGTTTAAGCATAGTACCGCCGTCAACGAACAATTCTTTGATGTAAAGTTGTGCGTCTTCCATGCGAGCACCTTCGTTTTTAATCTGCCAGTTGGCGATAGCTGAACGTAACAATTTGTGCATTTTCGGGGCTGCCTCGCGACGGCTGAATTGCAGGATATTCAAGGCTTTTTCTACATCTAAGCCACGAATTAAATCTGCTGTTAAGCGCGTTTTTCGGGGTGAAGTCGGATTGTCCACCAATTTGGCAACATACGTTGTCTTTTTGGCTTCTTTGCGGGCTTCGGCGCTATTGTGTTTTCTTGATCCCATAATATTTTTTATTTGTTGGGGCGGGGTTTGCCCGCCCTATTTGCTTTCGGGCGCGCAGACCGCGCCTCTACACGTTATATTATTTTTTACCTTTGTCTTTATTACCGGCATGTCCGCGGAAAATGCGGGTTGGTGCGAATTCTCCCAATTTGTGTCCGACCATATTTTCTGTGATGAAAACAGGAATGAATTTGTTTCCGTTGTGAACGGCAATAGTTTGTCCAACGAAATCCGGAGAAATCATCGAAGCACGCGACCATGTTTTGATGGTTACTTTCTTTTTGCTTTCCTGCGCTGCGAGAACTTTTTTCTCGAGGCTATGATGGATATAAGGACCTTTTTTTAATGAACGACTCATAGCGGATTATTTTTTACGTCTTTCGATGATGAATTGATTGGATTGATTTTTGTTTCGGCGAGTTTTATAGCCTTTTGCAGGGATACCTTTGCGTGAGCGTGGGTGTCCTCCGGTTGCACGACCTTCACCACCTCCCATCGGGTGATCCACAGGATTCATAACTACACCACGAACTCTCGGACGACGACCCAACCAGCGTGAACGACCGGCTTTTCCGGAAACTTCCAATTGGTGGTCAATATTCGATGTAACACCGATTACCGCTTTACAAGCCTGCAACATTTTGCGCATTTCACCGGAAGGCAATTTGATAATCGCATATTTATCCTCACGGCTCATTAATTGAGCATTCGTTCCCGCACTGCGAGCCATTTTCGCGCCTTGTCCAGGACGCAACTCAATGCTGTGAATGATAGTACCGAGCGGAATTTCACTCATAAATAAAGCATTTCCTACATCAGGTGTAGCGCCTTGTCCACTCATTAATTTTTGTCCCACTTTCAAACCGTTAGGTGCGATGATGTAACGTTTTTCTCCATCAGCATAAACTAACAAAGCGATACGTGCCGTACGGTTCGGATCGTATTCGATAGTTGTAACTGTTGCAGGGATTCCGTCTTTATCACGCTTGAAGTCAATAATACGGTAACGTTGTTTATGACCGCCACCCATGTAGCGCATAGTCATCTTACCTCTACTGTTTCTTCCTCCCGATTTTCTGGCGGGCGCCAATAAGCTTTTCTCCGGCGTTGAAGTTGTAATCTCTTCGAACGTGCTCGCCAACTTCGTGCGTTGACCCGGGGTTGTTGGTTTGAATTTCTTTAAAGCCATCTCTATTAAATGTTGCTATAAAAATCAATATTTTCTCCTTCTGCCAAAGTAACAATTGCTTTTTTGAAAGCATCTGTACGGCCTTTGACGAATCCTGCTTTTGTGTAGCGAGATTTGGTTTTGCCGGCATAGCTGATCGTATTTACATCAGCCACTTTTACATTATAGAAATCTTCTATTGCCTTTTTGATTTCTACCTTGTTCGCCTTTTTATCTACGATAAATCCGACACGATTCAGCTTCTCTGTGAGATGCGTCATCTTCTCGGTTACCATTGGTTTTAAGATTATGCTCATTTTTGGACTATTTTTTGAGTCTTTGTAACTAATTAATTTTCAGCGTAAAATTCATTCAAGGCATCTATTGCTTCCTCCATAAACAGCAGATTGTTTGCGTTCATAATATCATAAGTATTTAAATCACTGATATTTACAACTTTGATCTGCGGCAAATTTCGGGACGACAAAGATACGAAAATATTTTGGTCTTTCAAAATCAAAAGTGATTTTTTTTCAAAAATATTTAAATTTGTCATAATTTCCACCATTTTCTTGGTCTTTGGCGCTTCGAACGAAAAGTTTTCAACCACCATTAGACCATCTTTTTGCGCTTTATAAGTCAATGCTGATTTTCTGGCTAAGCGTTTCAGTTTTTTGTTCAACTTGAAACGATAGTCGCGAGGTTGCGGCCCAAAAACACGTCCACCACCACGCAATAGCGGCGATTTTATACTTCCGAAACGTGCACCGCCACCGCCTTTCTGCTTGCGAAGTTTGCGCGTAGAACCGGTAATTTCCCCCTTTTCTTTGGATTTATGTGTACCTTGACGTTGGTTAGCCAAATACTGTTTTACATCCAAGTAAATGGCATGGTCGTTAGGCTCAATACCAACAATTGCATCGCTGAGGGTAACCTTTTTTGCGGTTTCTTTGCCCTCAATGTTTAATACTTTTAACTCCATCTTTCTAATTTTAAATATGAACCTTTAGGACCGGGAACCGAGCCTTTTACGAGAACGAGATTTTTCTCCGGTACGAGTTTAACAATCTGCAGGTTGATCATTTTTCGGTGTTGGTTACCGGTTTGACCCGCCATTTTTATCCCTTTGAACACGCGCGACGGATACGACGACGCACCAATAGAACCCGGTGCACGCACACGGTCATGCTGACCATGCGAAGTAGGTCCAACACCACTGAATCCATGACGTTTTACAACGCCTTGAAATCCTTTTCCTTTTGTGAAACCTGCCACGTCGATATATTCGCCTTCTACGAATATGTCAACGCCAACAGTTTCGCCTTGCGATTTGCGAGTGTCTTCTTTGAAGCGATTAAACTCCATCGAAATCTTTTTCGGAGTGGTGTTCGCTTTTGCAAAGTGCCCTTTGAGCGCTTTTGGCGTATTTTTTTCACTTTTTTCTTCAAAAGATAATTGAAGAGCTTCGTAGCCATCAACATCTTTCGATTTTACTTGTGTGACAACACAAGGACCAGCCTGAATCACAGTGCACGGCACATTCTTGCCGGAGGCATCCCAGATACTAGTCATTCCGATTTTTTTTCCAATTAATCCGGACATTTTTATTCTTGTTTAGTTGTTTAATTTCTTTTTTTGGTTGGGCGGGCGTTTCGACTACGCTCAACGACCGCGATGTGGTTGCGGTGGCTGAGCGGAGTCGAAGCCACCGTTGAATTTTATCAGACTTTGATTTCTACCTCTACGCCGCTTGGCAATTCGAGTTTCATCAAAGCGTCGATGGTTTTGGAACTGCTGCTGTAGATGTCGATCAGACGCTTGTAGGCAGACATTTCGAATTGTTCACGCGCTTTTTTGTTAACGAATGTCGAACGGTTTACGGTGAAGATTTTTTTGTCGGTAGGCAATGGGATTGGTCCACTGATTACGGCTCCCGTTGATTTTACGGTTTTTACAATTTTTTCAGCAGATTTATCTACCAAGTTGAAATCGTAGGATTTGAGTTTGATTCTGATTCTTTGGCTCATAATCGTTTTTTTTGGTTCCACAGGTTTCACCTGTGGTTAATGTTATGTGACCCCTTCAGGGTCATAGAGGATTTTTATTTATTTGCGTTTTTAATTATTTCTTCGGCTATATTTTTAGGTGTTTCGGCATGGTAGGCATATTCCATGGTGGAACTTGCACGTCCGGAAGTGATAGTACGTAATGAGGTTACATAACCAAACATTTCTGCCAATGGCACTTTTGCTCTTACAGTTTGCCCGCCGAATTTTGCATCTACCCCTTCGAGAACACCGCGACGACGGTTCAAATCACCTGTCACATCGCCAACATTTGCATCCGGTGTTTCAACTTCAACTTGCATAATCGGCTCAAGAAGGATAGATTTCGCTTTACGCGCGGCTTCTCTAAAACCAATTTTTGCACAAAGTTCAAACGATAATGCATCGGAGTCAACTGCATGAAAACTTCCGTCAATAATACGAACTTTGAAGCCTTCGAGCGGATAACCTGCCAACACACCATTATCTAAACAAGATTTGAAACCTTTTTCAATTGCCGGCATATATTCTTTTGGAATGTTACCACCTTTAACTTCATTCGTAAATTGAAGTCCTTTAACACCTTCGTCGTTCGGTGCGATTTCAAATATAATATCGGCAAATTTACCACGACCACCGGTTTGTTTTTTGTAAACTTCGCGATGTTCAATCGTAGCCGTAAGTGCTTCCTTGTAAGCCACCTGCGGACGTCCTTGGTTGCATTCCACCTTGAATTCGCGTTTCATACGGTCAAGCAACACATCCAAGTGTAATTCGCCCATACCGCTGATAATGGTTTGGCCTGAGTTTTCGTCGGTCTTAACCGTAAACGTCGGATCTTCTTCTGCTAATTTAATCAAAGCAGCAGTCATTTTATCAACGTCAACTTGCGTCAACGGTTCTACGGAAATCGAGATTACAGGATCCGGAAAACTCATGGATTCAAGAATAATCGGATGATTTTCATCGCAAAGCGTATTTCCGGTTTTGATTTCTTTGAAACCCACGGCAGCACCGATGTCTCCGGCTTCAATAAATTCGATCGGATTTTGTTTATTCGAATGCATTTGCATAATGCGCGAAATGCGTTCCTTTTTTCCTGATGATGCGTTCAATACGTATGAACCTGCGTCCAAACGACCGGAATACACACGGAAAAACGCAATGCGTCCCACAAACGGGTCTGTTGCGATTTTGAATGCTAATGCAGAGAACGGCTCTTTCGGATCTGGTTTGCGAATTTCTTCGAGATCGGTTTTCGGGTTGATCCCTTTCACGGCTTCAATATCCAACGGGCTTGGCAAATAGCGCATTACTCCATCTAACAACCGTTGAACGCCTTTATTTTTGAACGCAGAACCACACATCACCGGAGTGATTTTCATTTCGATCGTTGCTCTACGAATCATTTGAATCACCTCATCTTCGGTAATGGATTCAGGATCTTCAAAAAATTTCTCCATCAACTCATCGTTTTCTTCGGCTGCACCTTCGAATAATTTTGCACGAAATTCGGCCGTAACTTCTTTCAAATCGTCAGGAATGGGGATTTCCATCATCGTCAAGCCCCTATCTTCCTCATTCCAAACAAAGGCCTTGTTGGCAATCAAATCTACCACACCTTTAAACGATTCTTCTTGTCCGATTGGAATTTGTAAAGGAATCGGATTTGCACCGAGTTTCTCTTTGATTTGATTCATCACGTTGAAAAAATCAGCGCCAACGCGATCCATTTTATTCACAAACGCAATACGCGGCACTTGATACTTATTCGCTTGACGCCAAACTGTTTCAGACTGCGGCTGAACGCCACCTACTGCACAAAACAGTGCCACAGCACCATCCAAAACACGCAACGAACGTTCTACCTCAACCGTAAAATCTACGTGTCCAGGCGTATCAATCAAGTTCACTTTATACTCTTGGCCATCATACTCCCAAAACACAGTCGTTGCGGCCGATGTAATCGTAATTCCGCGCTCTTGCTCTTGCGCCATCCAGTCCATGGTTGCAGAACCGTCGTGCGTTTCGCCGAGTTTATGACTTTTACCGGTATAAAACAAGATCCGCTCCGACGTGGTTGTTTTTCCTGCGTCGATGTGGGCCATGATGCCGATGTTTCTTGTATATTTTAGGTCTGCCATTTTTTTTGTTGGCGTTTTTTGATTTTGATTGTGTTGTAGAGACGCACGGCCGTGCGTCTCTACGATTGTGTAAAAAAAAACAGAATGCAAACGACTGTGTGTCATTCACATTCTATTTTTATGTTTATCTGAAATGTGCAAACGCTTTGTTTGCTTCCGCCATACGGTGAGTGTCTTCTTTTTTCTTGAATGCAGCGCCTTCTTCTTTATAAGCAGCCATGATTTCGCCGGCTAATTTCATAGCCATAGATTTTTCGTTGCGCTTACGTGAGTAGCCGATCAAGTGCTTCATACCGATGGATTGTTTACGTTCGGGGCGGATTTCCGTAGGAATTTGGAAGTTTGCACCACCGATACGACGACTTTTTACCTCTACCGAAGGCGTTACATTTGCCAACGCTTTTTTCCATATTTCAAGTCCGTCTTCTTTAGTTTTTTCAGAAACGATGTCAATTGCATCATAGAAAATTTGGTGTGCCAAATTTTTCTTTCCCTTCAACATGATGTTGTTGATGAACTTGGTTACCACAGGATCGCCGAATTTCGGGTCGGGTAAAATAATCCGTTTTTTTGGTTTTGATTTTCTCATTTTTCTTCAATAAATTGGTTTTTACAGAGGCACATCTATATTATTGTGCGTGTTGATTTATTTACTCATGGAATTTTTGGGTGACAATTTCGTCATCATCGGGTTTTGTCATTGGGCAGGTGTGAAACCTGCCCCTACATTACCCTACCCGGGTCCATGTTTTATTTTTTTGCTTTTGGGCGTTTTGTTCCGTATTTGGATCGACGTTGGTTGCGACCGTTCACACCAGATGTATCCAATGCACCACGAATGATGTGATAACGAACACCCGGAAGGTCTTTCACACGACCGCCGCGGATCATCACAATAGAGTGCTCTTGCAAGTTGTGGCCTTCGCCGGGAATGTAAGCATTCACTTCTTTCTGGTTAGTCAAACGAACACGTGCAACTTTGCGCATTGCAGAGTTAGGTTTTTTAGGCGTTGTGGTGTACACGCGTACACAAACCCCGCGTCGTTGCGGGCAAGAATCCAATGCAGGCGACTTACTTTTGTCAGTAAGTTTGGTGCGACCTTTGCGAACTAATTGTTGAATTGTTGGCATTTTATTGATTTAGTTTGTTTTTCTTCAGTTTTTTCTAAAATAGGGGTGCAAAGTTACGAATTTTTTTTCAATTAACAAAATATTTTTGATATTTTTTTTCGTTTTTTCTTTGTATCTTTGCAAACTGAAGCACAAAGTACGAGCTCCACAAAGTTAATTATGGCGAAATATATAAACCTTTTTTTCGATTTGGATCGGACGCTTTGGGATTTTGATCAAAACAATCGGAATAGTCTATTCGAAACCTATCATCAGTTTGATTTTGATATGGATTTCGAAACTTTTTTTTCGATGTATAAAGCCATTAACAAAATGTTGTGGGACGCCTACGGACGTGGGGAAATTAAGAAAGAACTCCTACACGTTAATCGGTTTTATTTAACCTTCAAAGCGCTAAAAATCGACAATTTACTTATGGCTACCGAATTTGCGGAAGTTTATTCGCAGAATATTGAGAAGCATAATATTTTAATGCCGCATGCCAAAGAGATTTTGGAGTTTTTGAAGCCGAATTTCAAACTTTATATTGTTACAAATGGTTTCAAAGAATTTCAACATCGAAAACTCCGAAATTCAGGAACAGAGCCCTTCTTCGACGGTATATTTATTTCCGAAACTATTGGTTATCACAAACCGCACCTTGCTTTTTTCGAGCATGTTTTGAAAATAACCGGTGCAAAAAAAGACGATAGTTTGATTATCGGTGATGATATGAGAGCCGATATTCAAGGTGCAAAAAACGCCGGAATTGCTTGTGTTTTGTATAATCCTACAAACGAAAACGACCTTGTGCCGGATTACCGAATTGGTTCGTTGTTGGAATTGAAGGGGGTTTTGAATTGTCTGTGATGTCTAAAAGTGTTTCAACGTGGAGGTATAAAAAAAACAAGCACTCACGATTGTTTTCGCAAGTGCTTGTTTTTTAGTCGGGATGGCCAGATTCGAACTGACGACCGCGCGCCCCCCAGACGCGAATTCTACCGGGCTGAACTACATCCCGAAAATAAAAAAAGGAGTGCAAAGATACGATTTTTTTTGCACTCCTACAAATTTTTGAGAAAAATTATCGCTTCTGTGCGGCTTTTTTATGAGCACAACTGGAACTGCAACCGGATTTTTTCTCTCCAGATGCTGCTTTTTGGCAACCTTCTTTTTTCTCTCCACCAGCTGCTTTTGGGCAACCATCTTTTTTCTCGGCATGAGCACAAGATTTATTGCCTTCCGATTTGTGAGCACACTTTTGAGCACAGCCTTTATGTTCTTTCGAACCTTCTGCTTTTGCAGTTTTTGCAGCTCTTTCATTTTTTGCTTTAGCTCGGCTTTCGGATCTTTTTGGCTCTTGTGCCATTACAGCAAATGTGAACATTGCAACAGTTGCAAATACAAATAATTTTTTCATAATGTTTACTTTTTTGGTTAATAGTTGTTTTTGGGTTTCTTCCTTTTGACATTTAAAAACACAAAAGGTTTAATTGAGATAAAAAAATAAAATATAATGTAAAGGTTAGACATGATTGCCAAGCGAAGTCGAAGCATGCCTCGTCCCTACGAATCGATTATACTTTTTGTATTTCTTTTACTAATTCTTTTCCGATCTCAACGGCTTTTTCGTTTTCCGGAATTAAGTTGTGATGGCGTGCGGGTAATGAAGCCTCTAACCCTTTGCGGATAAACTCACTTCCTACAATCGGTTTGATTTTCAAAAATCCACCCAATACAATCATGTTGAAAACCTTTGCTAAGCCTAATTCGGAGGCTTTTGCCGTGGCTTCAATCGAATAGATATTGATGTCTTTTCGAGTTGGAGGATTGTTGATCCCGTTTGGGTCATACAATAAATATCCACCTGGTTTTACAGATTGTTCAAACTTATCCAACGAAGGTTGATTAAGAACTATCGCCGTATCGAATTTGTTGATGATGGGCGAACTGATGCGCTCGTCGCTGATTACGATGGACACATTTGCTGTGCCTCCACGCATTTCAGGTCCATAAGAAGGCATCCAACTCACCTCCTTATTTTCCATGGCTCCCGAATATGCCAAAATTTTGCCCATCGACAAAACGCCTTGACCGCCGAAGCCTGCTATGATGATTTCTTCTGTCATGTTTTTTTTATTTGTTGGGGCGGGGTTCACCCCCGCCCTACGGTTATTATTATTTTGGAATGGGCGAGGGTAAACCTCGCCCTTACGATTATTTTACTAATTTTCCATCAACTTTTATATCACCCAATGGATAAACAGGGAACATATTTTCTTCCATCCACTTATTAGATGCAAGCGGTGTCATTTTCCAACCTGAATTACAGTTTGAAACGATTTCAATAAACGATAATCCTTTGTGATTTTGTTGATTTTCAAATGCTTGACGAATGGCTTTTTTCAATTTGCGAACATTGCCCGGTGTATGCACAGATTGACGTGTACACATATAAACACCATCCAACTGTGCAACCATTTCTGTAATTTTCATGGGGCCTCCCATCGTCTTCACATCACGTCCGTGAGGCGATGTAGATGATGTCATGCCCGGCAGTGTAGTCGGCGCCATTTGTCCACCGGTCATACCGTAAATTCCGTTGTTCACGAAAAAGATGACGATATTTTCGCCACGATTACAGGCGTGAATAGTTTCAGCTGTACCGATTGCTGCCAAATCGCCATCACCTTGATAGGTAAAAACAGCTTTATCCGGCATCATACGACTAACTGCACTTGCCAACGCTGGTGCGCGTCCGTGAGCAGCTTGCTGCATATCAATATTCAAATAATCGTAAGCCAAAACGGCACAACCTACGGGTGCAATACCAATGGCTTTGTCTTGCAAACCCATTTCTTCGAGTACTTCCAAAATAACATTGTGAACTACGCCGTGTCCGCAACCCGGACAATAATGATACGGCTTTTCCGTTCGTAGGGCAGGTTTTTGATAAACCAAATTTTCTTTTTTTGCTATACTTGACATAATAAAACCCTCCTTACATGATTGATTTAATAGCGTTCACAACTTCGTCTGGTGTAGGAATAGCTCCACCGGCACGACCGAAATGTTCCACTTTGGTTTGACCATTTACGACTAATTTCACATCTTCGACCATTTGTCCCATGCTCATTTCCACAGTTAAGAAACCTTTTACTCTTTTCGCCAAATCGGCAATCGGTTTTTTCGGGAACGGAAATAAGGTAATCGGACGAAGCAAGCCCACCTTGAGGCCCTCTTTGCGAAGTAGATCCACCGCTTTTTGGCTGATACGAGCACTTGAGCCGTATGCTACAATCACATAGTCGGCATCGTCGCACTGAATGGCTTCATAGCGTACTTCGTTAGCTTCGATTTCGTCGTATTTCTTTTTTAGTGAGTTGTTGTGTGCCTCTTGAACAGAAGATACCAAATTCAACGATGTGATGATATTACGTTCACGGTCAGGCGTTTTTCCAACCGTAGCCCAAGGCGTATTTTTACGGATTTCGGCTTCGGTAAAACGCGGACGTTGCTCGGGAAGAACTACTTTTTCCATCATTTGACCAATGATACCGTCCGATAAAATCAACACCGGAGTGCGATATTTGAACGCCAAGTCGAAGCCCAATACGGCAAAATCCGCCATTTCTTGAACTGAAGCGGGAGCAAGAACGATCATGTGATAATCGCCGTGTCCACCGCCTTTCACAGACTGGAAATAGTCGGATTGCGAAGGCTGAATGGTTCCTAATCCCGGACCTCCGCGAACAATGTTTACCAACAAGCAAGGCAATTCTGCGCCTGCCATGTAGGAAATTCCTTCCTGTTTGAGCGACATACCGGGGCTCGATGATGAAGTCATCACACGCTTTCCGCAAGCGGCGCCGCCATACACCATGTTGATAGCAGCTACTTCGGATTCGGCTTGAAGCACCACCATTCCTGTACGTTTTTCGGGTTGTTCGAGCATCAGATATTCCATAATCTCCGACTGAGGCGTAATGGGATATCCGAAATAACCGTCGCAACCCGCACGAATCGCTGCTTCTGCAACGGCTTCGTTTCCTTTCATGAGTTTAAATTCTTTTTGCATATTTGGTGTTTTAAATTATTCGACCTTTGCTTTGTAAACGGTAATTACTGCGTCCGGACAAACGATTGCACAGTTTGCACAGCCAATACACGCATCCGGTTTTTCCAGAACTGCGTAGTTGTAACCTTTTGCGTTTACTTTCGGGGAAAACCCGATGCAGCCGAAGCTGCAAGCAGGGGCGCACACTTGGCAACCCTTGCATTTTTCGACATCAATGATGATTTCGCCTTTGAATTTTGCCATAATATTTATTGTTTATTAAAATTTTCAAGTCTGCAAAGATACAAAAAAAAAATAACATGGCAAAAAATAAATGAAATAGTCCAAAATTTCAAAATTTTTCGTACCTTTGTAAGCGTATAATATATGTACAATATTAGATTTTATCAACCAAATTAAAAAATGGAATTGCCTTAATTCAAACTAAATTTGCCAAAATCAAAAATAATAACTAACTTTGCAAATTAAAACACAAAAACAATGAAAAAAATAATTTTATTAATCAGTTTTTTATTACTTACCCAATTGGGAAGCGCACAAGTGAATATCGGAGCCCGCATGGGACTGAATGCAGGTTTATTTGAACTGAAAGGTGTCGATATGGACAAATACAAAATTACACCTCGCTACAACGTACTTATCAATTTGGACGCGGATGTGCCATTTAGTACGGTATTTTCGTTTCGAACCGGTATCGGACTTGTGCAAAAATGGTCGGAAGTTGACCATATAACACCTATAGACACTACCTCCGTATTTTATAAAATGAGTTATTTGGAAATGCCGCTGTTTTTAGTTGCACGGGGAGAAACGGATTTCTTCGGAAATTTCTATTTTGGAGTAGGGCCAACCCTTTCATTAGGTGTTGGTGGACAAGTAAATATTTTTAAAAATTCGGGAGGTTTACCGTATGAAGACAGTCCAAAAATCAATTGGAACGGCAAACCTGCACCTCCCGAACACCATGGCTATAATCATTTCAAACGCTTTGATTTCGGTATAGGTGCTATACTCGCTTACCAATTGCCCAGAAGCGGCATCACATTTACTGCAAGTTACAACAAAGGATTGAGAGATATTTCACCAAATCCGGATGTTACATTTAGAACCTCATACGTTGGACTCAGTATTGGATTTTTTATGCAAAACTAAATGAGTTAAGAGTTAAGAACTAAGAGTCAAAAGTTGTTACGAATACGACTTGGCGAAGCAACTCACAGTTCTTAACTTTTAACTCTTAACTCATACAATTATGTTTACAGGAATTATCGAAAAAATCGGAAAAATTGTAGGTGTTGAAACCGAACAAACTAATGTTCATTTCACGGTTCAAACGCCCATTGCTCAAGAATTGAAAATCGACCAAAGTATGGCTCACGACGGCGTTTGCCTTACGGTTGTGAACGTGGATTACGACAAAAATCAGTACGTTGTAACTGCCATGCAAGAAACGTTAGACTGCACAAATCTGCGTACGTGGGAAATTGGCACGGAAGTCAACCTCGAACGTTCCATGCGTATGGACGGGCGTTTCGATGGGCATGTGGTGCAAGGTCATGTTGACCAAACAGCCGTTTGCGAAAAAGTTGAAACTTTAGACGGCAGTTGGAAATTCTACTTTACTTACGACGTAAAAAAAGAGTTTTTCACTGTTGATAAAGGCTCTATTTGCGTGAATGGCGTGAGTTTGACGGTTGTCGATTCCGAACCCGGCATGTTTTCTGTAGCCATCATTCCATACACATTTAAAGAAACTAATTTTCACAATTTCCAAAAAGGAACAGTGGTGAATATTGAGTTTGACGTGTTTGGAAAATACGTGGCTCGCTTGTTCGACGAGTATATCAAGGCGAAAGGACTGTAATTTTATAATCAAAAAAACCAATGCATTCTTACCCTTCACAACTCTTGGAAAACGGCGTTGAACAACTCTCAAAACTGCCCGGTGTTGGAAAGCGTACAGCATTGCGATTGGCGTTGTGGCTATTGAAACAAGACGAACAAGTAGCAATTGATTTTGCCAAACACGTGTTGGCCATGCGAATTGACATACAATATTGCGAACGTTGCCACAATTTATCGGATAAAACAATTTGTGATATTTGCAGCCATCCTTCTCGAGACACAGCACTACTGTGCGTTGTATGCGATGTCCGTGATGTGATGGCGATTGAAAATACAGGCTCTTTCAGAGGGTATTATCATGTTTTGGGCGGTGTGATTTCACCGATTGACGGCATTTCGCCACGAGATTTGAATTTGGAAAGTTTGTTCGAACGTTTGAAAAAAGAGGCAATACAAGAAGTTTTACTTGCACTTCCAAGCACCATGGACGGTGAAACTACGCAATTTTACATTCACAAACATATTTCGCCGATGGGTATCAAACTCACAACCATTGCTAAAGGCGTGGCGATTGGGGATGAATTGGAATATACCGATGAGGTTACGTTGGGGCGGAGTATTATCAATCGCGTTGAAATTTAATTTATCATTTCAAATATTTTTTGTATCTTTGTTAAAATTTAAAATACACAACTTATAACCAAAAAAAGAAAAAAAGAAAGTGAAGCAATAGATTTATAATAATTCAAAAAACAACCAATATGAGTGTACATCAATTTATGTCAGAGCATATATCTGACATTAGAGAAATTATCGACCAAATGGAAAGACCTTTTGATTCACATGCTTTCATCAAAAAATTTGCAAAGAATTTTCAAGTAGAATACGTTGATTTATTATCGCAATATGAACAAGACCTATTTGAGAATGTTCATAAACAAATTGGAAAATTTCTTTCCGAAAAAAGTGCCATACTTGGTATCCAATCGGCAGGAAGAGTATCAAGCGAGAATGTTTTTGGAGAGGTAAACGATAACGAAAATTGGCTTTAATGAAACTTAAAAGTTGTTTTGCTTGCGCGGACGTAGACGTCCGTCGATAAATCAGCACAAAGGCAGAGATAAAATCTCTGCCTTTTTTTATTTTGTTAATAACTCGGTTAAAAACTTCCTCAAAAGAAATATACGAAAATCGACTTTCGAGCGTTATATATAGTGAACGGATATTTGTTCATAAACAGAATTATTTACAAAAAATCAAAATGATGAAAAAAGAAATCAAACTACAACAAAAAATCCTTGATTTAATAAAAATAGCAAGGACTCACAAAACCTCTAAAAGGATTATTTCTATCGGAAAAATCACTAAATTTCAAGCAGACATTTTTGAAAAAAGGTTCGGCATAAATGTTCGAGACTATGAAAGAACGATTGACGCTGATGGAATAAGACACGCTTTAAATAAGCACCCCAATCTCTTTGATACTGATTTTTTAACCATTCTACTTATTGTTGATAATCCCGATGTTGTGGGGTTAGGCAAAGAAAAAGATACAATTGTGTATCGAAAAAATTTTGAAAAATATATTTTTTACGTGGAATGTATTCAAAAAGGGAAAAAACGGTTGATGTTAAAAACGCTCTATAAAAAAAGAAAACCGCTTGAGCGTACCCAAGCGGTATAGACTTTTAGGAACGCGATCGATGCTTATGCCCCTCGCTAACGTCTTATGCCGGTTTTTCCTAAACAAAGTCTGAACGACTTTATTGTCATTGCAAAGTTACGACTTTTTTTTGAATTAACCAAATTTATTTGCCCGATTATTAATTTTTCGAAGCCCGTTTCCGATCCACCTCACTCAGCAAAATTTTCCGCAAACGCAACGATTGTGGCGTTACTTCCAAATACTCATCATCGCCGATATATTCCATCGCTTCTTCCAATGAAAATTTGATGGGCGGTGCGATACTCGTTTTGTCGTCGGCGCCGGAAGCACGCATGTTTGTGAGTTTTTTGGCAACCGTTACATTTACGACCAAATCCTCCTGACGAATGTGTTCGCCAATCACTTGTCCGGTGTAAACTTCTTCGTGATTTTCGATGAAAAATCTACCGCGATCTTGAAGTTTGTCAATCGCGTAAGCGTATGCGGTACCGGTTTCTTTGGCAATGAGCGCACCCTGACGTTTCGTGCCTAAATCACCTTTCCAAGGTTCGTAGGCTTTGAAACGATGAGCCATAATGGCTTCGCCTTCGGTGGCTGTAAGAATATTATTTCGCAAGCCGATAATTCCTCGCGAAGGAATCGAAAACTCCATGTGGGTGCGGTCTCCACGATTTTCAATCGTCAAAATTTCACCACGACGCATGGTTACCAATTCGATCACTTTTCCTGAAAATTCCTCGGGCGAATGAATGGTGAGATATTCGATAGGTTCGCATTTTTGTCCGTTGATTTCTTTTAAAATCACTTGCGGTTGTCCCACTTGCAACTCGTAACCTTCTCTGCGCATGGTTTCAATTAAAATTGACAAGTGCAATATTCCACGTCCATAAACGGTGTAGCCATCGTTGTTTGGCGAATCTTCCACACGCATTGCCAAGTTTTTTTCGAGTTCTTGATACAGGCGATCGTGAATATGTCGCGACGTTACATATTTACCTTCTTTTCCGAAAAACGGCGAATTGTTTGCCGTAAAAAACATATTCATCGTGGGTTCTTCAACAGCAATAGGCGGAATAGCTTCGGGTTTTTCAAAATCAGCAACTGTATCGCCGATATCGAAATTTTCCAGACCCATGATCGCACAAATTTCACCCGCTTGAACTTCCTCTTTCGTTTTTTCTTTGCCCAAACCTTCAAACACGTAAAGTTCTTTCACTTTTTGTTTGCTTTGCGTTCCATTACGTTTGATGAGGGTGATGTTTTGTCCTGCAATCAGCGTTCCGCGCGACAAACGTCCTACTGCGATACGACCAATATACGATGAATAATCCAACGACGTAATCATCATTTGTGTATTGCCTTCAACTGCCTTTGGAGGTTTGATATGTTCCAAAATCAAATCCAACAAGTAGGAAAAATTGTCGGTTGGGTTTTTCCAATCTTCGCCCATCCAGCCTTGTTTGGCAGAGCCGTAAGCCGTTGGAAAATCCAATTGTTCTTCGGTTGCGCCGAGACTAAACATGAGGTCGAATATTGCTTCCTGCGTGAGTTCGGGGTCACAATTCGGCTTGTCAACTTTATTGATGACCACAATTGGTTTCAAATTCAAATCAATCGCTTTTTGAAGCACGAAGCGCGTTTGCGGCATCGGACCTTCAAACGCATCCACCACCAACAAAACACCATCTGCCATATTCAAAACACGTTCTACTTCGCCTCCAAAATCGCTGTGTCCAGGCGTGTCGATGATATTTATTTTCGTATTTTTATAGCGCACCGACACATTTTTCGCTAAAATCGTTATCCCACGTTCACGCTCAAGATCATTATTATCCAAAAGTAAATCACCAACATTTTGATTTTCTCTAAACAGTTGGCATTGATGAAGAATTTTATCGACCAACGTAGTTTTTCCGTGGTCAACGTGAGCGATGATGGCGATGTTTCGGATGTTTGTCATTGAATAGGTTTGAAAAAAAGGAGTGCAAAGATACGAAAAAAATCTGAAATAAAAAAGCCGTCATGTTGAGCGGAGCGAAGCGCAGTCGAAACATCCCCTTGCATTAAGGAGATTCCTCGACTTCGCATACTTCGTATGCTTCGCTCGGAATGACGGAAGTGGATAGTGGGAGGAATAAAAAAAACGAAACGCATGCGTTTCGTTTTTTTATAAACATTTTTTTATCTTACCATATCAGTCATATACCCCGTCGGACAACAATATTTGCACCAAAATCTGGGACTGAAGATCGACACCAACAAAAACGTTCCCGCAATCACCATTGGAATCCATAAGTTTACATCCAGCATAAAGCCTGCGAAAGGTTCGAAATTCGCGAAGTCCGATAGAGTTCCCGTAAACAATAATGCAATGATTACAAGTAAATACAAGGGACGTAAAGAGATCAATACATTATATACCTTTTGCGGAATTTTAACGTGTTTTTTATTCAGTTTAGAAACCAATTCCTGTGCCGCACCAAACGGGCAAATATACATGCAATAAAACGACTTTTTAGTAATCAGCGGCAACACAAATGCCAACAAAAGCATCAGCGGAAGAACCCAAACCGTCCAGTTAAAGCCATGACTCAACACATTGAAAAAATACGTAACAGACAAATATTGCCCTTGCCAAAATCCCAGCACAATCACCGAAAGCGCCAGTAAATACAGGCGAGCCGGATTCATCTTTTTCGGGAAAAAGAAACTGAGTAATGCAAGTGCAAGAACCAACAGTGATGCCGACAATCTGAGAAAGCGCTCCCAATCTTTTCCTGCTTTGAGCGCTTTTTCGCCATCGCACTCTATTTCGCCAATTTCGATACGTCGGCGTATATCATCGCGAAGTGTGTGAATTACATTTATGGTCGTGATTGTAGCGCCGGACAGGGCATCTACTTGGTGATTAACGGCTTGACACAATGTAAGACCATTCCACGAATTCATGAAGTCGGAATTTTCAATACTCCTAATAAATCCGGGTGTTTCGTTGTTTGGTAAAAAACTTAAGCTAACAATTTTTCCGTCTTTGGAAAGCACAATGCTTAGTGGTGTTTCGCCTGCCCAACCAATACGTTGAGGGCTTCTAGCTTCAAGCACACGAGCTCCTTCAGGAATGTTTGGATCAATGGTAACAGCTTGCGGTTGCTCTGTTGCACGATTTGCAAATCGAGGTAAATCACCTGCAAGTTTATGCTGTTGAAGGTGTGCATATCGGTTAATCGCCACACATAAGAGAACGAGGGCGACGATAGACCAGATTCGTTTTTGAGATTTTTTCATAATTATTCTTATTTACTTTTTGTCTGAACTAAGATTTTTGCAAGATTAGTAAGATTTCCAAGATTATTTTTTGAAACTCACAATCTTGGAAATCCTGTAAATCTTATTAAAATCCTGGTTCAGATTTTATGTATTCATCAATTCCTTTCGCTGCAGCACGTCCGGCCTCCATAGCGAGGATTACAGTTGCAGCGCCGGTTACAGCATCGCCTCCTGCGAAAACGCCTTTTCGTGAGGTTTGTCCGGTGGCTTCATCTGCAACAATGCATTGCCATTTGTTTATTTCCAAATCTTTTGTAGTACTTGCTATCAATGGATTTGGAGATGTTCCGAGCGACATCACGACAGCGTCGGCATCAATCACAAAGTCCGAGTTTTTAATTTCGACAGGGCTTCTACGTCCTGATTGGTCAGGCTCTCCGAGCTCCATGCGAACACATTTCAAACCCGTTACCCAACCTTTTTCATCGCCTAAAATTTCTACTGGATTGGTCAATACATTAAAGATAATGCCTTCCTCTTTAGCATGATGAAGTTCCTCGACACGTGCCGGCATTTCGGCTTCGGTACGACGATACACGATGTAGGTTTCCGCACCCAAACGTTTGGCTACGCGTGCTGCGTCCATCGCCACATTTCCACCACCGACAATTACGATTTTTTTTCCGACAAACACTGGTGTTGAAGCATTGGGATGATAGGCTTTCATGAGGTTTGAACGGGTTAGAATTTCGTTTGCAGAAACAACACCGTTCAGGTTTTCCCCGGGAATGTTCATGAATTTTGGCAAACCTGCGCCTGAGCCGATAAATACTGCAGAAAAACCTTCTTTATCCATCAAATCATCAATGGTTACCGTCTTTCCGACAACCACATTCGTTTCGATTTTTACGCCTAATTTTTTGAGATTATTGATTTCGTATTGCACGACTGCTTTGGGCAAACGAAACTCCGGAATGCCGTAAACCAAAACGCCTCCGGCTTCGTGCAAGGCTTCAAAAATCGTGACATCGTACCCCATTTTTGCTAAATCGCCTGCGCAAGTTAAACCTGCCGGGCCGCTACCGATTACAGCAATTTTATGATTTTTTGATTCGGCTTTTTCGGTAAATGAAAGTTGGTTTTTCATCGCCCAATCGGCAACAAAACGTTCTAATTTTCCGATATCAACAGGTTCGCCTTTCACACCGAGAATACACACGCCTTCGCATTGTGTTTCTTGTGGGCACACGCGTCCGCATACGGCAGGCAAAGCCGAATCCTTTGCAATAATTCGTGCTGCTTCTTCGATATTTCCATTTTTGACTTCTGCAATAAACGCAGGAATATCAATCGCCACAGGGCATCCTGTAACACATTTTGGTTTTTTGCACAACAAGCAGCGGTTGGCTTCACGCGTGGCTTCGTCTAAATTGTAACCGTAGCAAACTTCTTGGAAATTTGTTGAACGAACGATTGGGTCTTGTACGCGGACAGGGACGCGGGATTTGGGGCGAGACGATTCCGTAGAGGGGCAGGTTGACCCTGCCCCTACAAGGGATTCGTACGGGCGGGGTTCGCCCGCCCTTTCATTTTCATAAATTTCATCATTCACAACGCCCGTTAAATTACAAACGTGCTCGGATGTATCTGTTGCAATTTCGAACGCTTTATATTTGCTTTGACGACGCATTGCTTCATCGAAATCTACCTGATGTCCATCGAATTCGGGACCTTCCACACATGCAAAACGCACTTTTCCGCCAACAGTAACGCGACATGCGCCACACATACCGGTTCCGTCAATCATCAGCGTGTTAAGGCTGACAATTGTTTTGATGTTGTATTTTTTTGTCAATTCAGACACAAATTTCATCATGATCATCGGACCGATGGCAATTACTTCATCATAGGCTTTGCCTTGTTTTTCGATTAAATCTGTGATCACATCCGTAACTCGTCCGTGAAATCCTGCGCTTCCATCATCGGTCGAAAGGTATACGTTTTTTGCGACTTTGCGCATATCGTCTACCATAAAAAGCAAGTCTTTGGTTCGTGCACCAATGATAACATCAGCAGAAATTCCGTGCTCGTGGAGCCATTTCACTTGTGGATAAATCGGCGCAGTTCCTACACCTCCCGCAACGAACAAAAACTTTTTTGCGGCGAGTTTTTCGATTGGTTCGTGGATAAATTCCGAAGCCAATCCAAGTGGTCCTACTACTTCCGTGAAAGCGTCTCCAACATTGAGTTTTTCCATTTTTTCGGTAGATTTTCCAACCACTTGAAACACGATGGTTACGGTACCTTTTTCAACATCATAATCGCAAATGGTGAGCGGAATTCGTTCACCGTTTTTTTCCAAAATCACAATAAGAAATTGTCCGGGTTTTGCCGATTGGGCAAGACGTGGGCTTTCCACGTCCATTAAATAAATTTGCGGAGCGACCAACTCCTTTTTCAAAATTTTATACATACATTAAAATCGTTTTCCAAGAAAAATTCCTGATCGTAAATAAACATCATTATAACCAAACATCCACCCACCACCAACAAAAATGTCTAATGTTGTGCCTTTTGTGTTATAAACTTTAAATCCGGAGGCAATACCTATACCAAATGTATAATAAGTTTCATAGCCATAGGTATAGACATTGCTGAATGGCCCACCACCAGCAAGAAAAGAAGCTTTTTGATCCCTTGCAATTAATCCCATATTACCTTCTATAAAAAAACCTGACGTAGGCTTTTCATCAAAATATAAACGATAAGTTCCTAATAATTGCATTTTGGTATCAGTAAAATTCAGCCAAGAACCAAATTCGATATCATCAGCAATAACACTCGTCCAAGGACTAAATTGATAGAAAGTTGCAACTCCTGCTGAGCTCCAGTTGTTGATCAAGTATTCATACTCTACTTTCAACATACTGCCTACTATGAGAGAAACGACATCTAACTTTAATTCATTTTTTTTTCGAGTAGAAGTTTCCTGTGTTTCTGCACCAACTTGCCAAGTCAGGGCAAGCAACAATGCAATCAGCGTAATTTTTTTCATATTTTCCATGCGAATTAAAACCGTTTTCCTATACAAACCCCTACACGCGGATAAATGGATGGAGCATAATATCTATACCTGTCAATTTCAAACACTCTCCCCAGACCTATGAAAACATCAAGTGTAACATTCGATTTGGTTACGAATTTCTGTCCAATCGCCAAACCTACTCCAGGCACGGTATAATTTTTTGCACCCGTTATTCCAAAATTACCTTCCAAGAAAAAGCCCGAAGCATATTCTTTCCCAAAATATAATCTGTAAAATCCCAACAGTTGATATCCATACGCCGGGTCACTATTAGGATTGCCAAGGGCAACTATTCCTAATGAGCTTTGATCATTAATCAAACGTTCAAACTCTACTTTGAATGCAAGTCCTAAAAGGTAAGCCGCATCAATTTTGAATTCATTTTTTACGAGATTGGGTATTTCATTAGTTTGTGCATTAACTTGCCAAGTCAGTGCAAGCAATAATGCAATTAGGGTGATTTTTTTCATAGGTTTATTTTTTTTATTTTTGTAAGGGCGGGTGTGAACCCCGCCCTTACAAATTATATTTTTGCATCCACCATCTTCATAATTTCAGCTTCTAAGGCCATTGCTTTGGCTTGAATTTCGTTGCCTTTGGCGACGATGTTGTCTACAAACGTTTTGTCTTTGTAGTCGCCGCAATTGATTTTTACATTGTAGAATGCGCCCATCACTGCCGAACGTGCGCACAACGCGCCAACACCCGCGTCTGTGACAGAGGCAGGGTTGCCAATTTCAACCATCGCTTTGCAAAGTTCGAATACTTTCATGGTAACTTCCATCGTGCGAAATGGCACTTCGATGGCGTATTTCGTAGCGTCTTGAATCGCCTGTGTTCTCGCGGTTTTTTCCTCGTCCGTATTTTTTGGCAAGCCGAATGCGTCCATGATTTTATTGAACGAATGGGTGTCCTCATCCACTAAAAACAACAATTCGTCTTTCAACGCTTGCCCTTTTTCTGCCCAGTTCGAAAATTCTTCCCAACGATCGTCCCAACCGGCTTTGTGCGAGGATAAATTTGCAACCATCGTTCCCAACGCAGCACCCAACGCAGCCATATAAGCAGAGATTGAACCACCACCGGGAGCAGGAGATTCCGAAGCCGTTTCATCGGCAAAACCTTTGCAAGTCATGTCGATTAACTTTTTGGATTTATCCTCAGCATCTAACAGGTATTCGATGATACGTTCTTGCGGATTGTAAGGTTTCAAATCATCTAATCCCATTGATTTTACTGCAATTTTAATCAACTCATCTTCCGAAACGCCAACCGAACGTTGTTGTTTTTTCAAAAAATATTTTCCCGCTTCGATCATACATTTTTTCGGAACCAAACCCACGATTTCCGAACCTGTTACACGAATGCCGCGTTCTTCCGCTTTTTTGCAAACTTCGTCAAACGCAATATGAACAGGTGTTATGGAAACATTCGTGATATTCATCGAAACTTGTGCAATGCCATATTCTTCAATAAACCAACCAATCGCTTTCGTTGCTTTCAACGTGCCCGGAATCATCACAGGCTCGCCTTTTTCATCAAGAATAGGTTTTCCATTCACTTTTCCGCCTTCCCTTGCCGGACGACCTTTTTCGCGAACGTCAAAGGCAATTGCATTCGCACGGCGTGTTGAAGTTGTGTTCAAATTGTAATTAATCGCAACCAAAAAATCACGAGCCGAAATCGCTGTTGCACCTGTTTTTTCTACGTGTTTGTTAAATTCTGCAGGTCCGTAACAAGGTTTCCAATCCGGATCAGATAATTTTTTATTCAAACCTTCGTATTCCCCTGCTCGACAACTTGCCAAATTGCGACGTTTTTCTTCTTTTGCCGCATTTTCGTAGCAATACACCGGAATTTTCAACTCTTCGCCAACGCGTTTCGCCAATTTGTGTGCATATTCCGCTGTTTCCTCCATCGAAATATTCGACACGGGAACAAACGGACACACATCCGTAGCACCAAAACGCGGATGTTCGCCTTTGTGATTACGCATATCAATCACTTCACTCGCTTTTTTGATGGCTTGAAAAGCGGCTTCAACCACCTCATCTGGAGTACCTACAAATGTCACAACCGTGCGGTTTGTAGCATAACCGGGGTCAACATCCAAAAGTTTAACTCCTTTGATTTTTTCGATTTCATTTGTGATTTGTTTAATCACGTCCATGTTACGCCCTTCGCTGAAATTAGGCACGCACTCGATCAGTTTTTTCATGTTTTTTTGTTTTTGGTGCAAAGATACGAAAAAATTACGAATTATCAATTACGAATTCAAAAGGCTTATTTTTATGTCGTTCATAGATTTTTTTGTTGAGAACTTAGTTTGTGTAACTCGAAAAAAATGTGTAACTTTGTAGAAAAATTTCCGCTTGACCGAGCCGTAATGAAACTTTACAGTTTTCGGCAAAGATGCAACGGAGGCGGAGATTGTTGCGGAATTGATGGGGAGGTATCAGAGAATTGTGGAAATGAAAATAATTGAAAAATAAAAAAATTATGGAACAGAAAGAATTTGACGAACAAAAGGCAAGATATCGAGAAACTCTTGTTAGCACAAAGTATAAGAGTGAAGAGTTTTATGAAAAGAACATAACCTACATCACAGCGGGAACGCTTGCATTATCGCTAACTTTTATAGACCGAATAGTTACTCTGAATAACTCTTGTAGTATTTGGTTGCTAATTACGAGTTGGTCTATACTTGCATTAACATTATTGATAAACTTGACATCTCATCAAGTTTCAAGTTGGTTTCACGATAAAAATATTAGGGATTTGGATAATTTAGAAAATTCAGATAATAGTAAACAAATTTTCTCCAATAACTTTTACATCAGAAATAAGAAACTTTGGTGGATGAATTTTGCAACAACCTTTGGACTAATAACGGGCATTATATTTTTAATCATATTTTGCTCAATAAATATCAACTTATGAGAATCGAAAGTAAGAAACCAAACAAAATCAAGCGCACGTTTCAAAATGCACTAACTTCACCGCCGCCGACATCGTGCTTAACTGGCGGAAAAACCAAGATTGGAGATGCAATTACTCCAACCCCTCCTCCACCATCTTTAGCCAACCCATCTGAAAATTCGGGCAAAAAACAAACATCAAACGACACGTCAAAACACAAAATCAATTAAAATGGCAAACAACAGAAACGTAGACAAAACTAAAGACTCAAATTATTTTGAGAAAGGGTTGACAAGCACTACTCCACCGTCATCTCTAATCCAACCATCAAACAATTCAGACAAAAATCCAAGTGGTGGGCAACCATCAAACAATTCGTCTGACACTTCAAAAATGAAGTAAAAGGAAACGATAGCAAGCAGATTCCTCACTTCGTTCGGAATAACGGCAAAATAGCGAACCGTAAAAAAACATGAGCGAAGCGAATACCTTACTGCGAAAATTGTCAGAGCGGTAGCGGCGACATAATTTTCACAAAGATTTTTTTTTGTTCGTTTTTTTTGGTCACAAAAAAATGAACAACAATGAAAACCAAAAATATTTCCGTACCTTTGCCCGTAGGGCAAAAACCGACGCTACACCCAAAAAAATCCGTATCTTTGCAAATGAAAAAACACGAACACAATAGCCAACAGATTCCTCGCGGAGTTTATCCTGAGCGTAGCCGAAGGGCTCGGAATGACACGCCGTTTCATGTGGGTAAAGGAGAGAGCGGTGGCGACTTCGTCGCCACCGCTCTCTCCCCCTTTTTTTTGTGACACATCGTCATTCCGAAGGAGCGGAGCGACTGAGGAATCTGTTGGCAACTAAACCTATCAAAATAATTCCGTACTTTTTTTAAGAGTTTTTAACACTTTCTAAGTTTTTTATTTGGATTTTTTGGCGTAACTTTGCAAAAAATTAAAAACACTCAACATGAAACAAGAAATACAGATCTTTGAAGACAAAAAAGTTCGTACACTATGGAACGAAACAGAGGAAGAATGGTATTTTTCTCTGATAGATGTAATTAGCATCTTAACTGGAAGTGAAAATCCTCGTCGCTATTGGAGCGACCTGAAAATCAAGTTAGAAAAAGAAGGTAGCCAACTGTACGAAAATATCGTACAGTTGAAAATGCTTGCTCATGATGGCAAAATGAGAATGACGGATGTTGCTAATTTACAACAACTTTTCCGTATTATACAGTCCATTCCTTCGCCAAAAGCAGAGCCGTTCAAAATATGGATGGCAGAAGTGGCCAAACAACGTCTCGACCAACTGCAAGACCCCGAACTGTCTATTGAACAAGCAATGCTCGACTACAAACGGCTCGGTTATTCCGATAGTTGGATTAACCAGCGCCTAAAAAGCATAGAAATTCGCAAGGATTTAACCGACGAATGGAAAAAACACGGACTAAAAGAAGGTGTACAATTTGCTACCTTAACCGACATTATTACGAAAACGTGGAGCGGAAAAACTACAAAGGAATATAAACAATTCAAAGGATTGAAAAAAGAAAATTTGCGAGATAATATGACCAATAAAGAATTGGTTTTAAACATGCTCGCAGAACTTTCCACAAAAGAAATTTCGGAAACAACAAGTCCCGAAACAATGGCAGACCACCAAAAAGTAGCACGTCAAGGTGGCGAAGTTGCTAAAAATGCACGGTTAGAACTTGAACAAAAAACAGGAAAAAAGGTAGTTACGCCTTTGAATGCAAAGCAAAGTCTTTTATTAGATAAAAAAGATTCGCAAGAGGACTAATAATTTTGCGCTTCATTTATACTAATTTACTAATTCCCAATTTTTAATTTTCAATTCTCATTTAATTTTCATATCTTTGTAGTCTCCATTTAATTACAAAACCCTTTGAACTCATCTGCACTTTTCAAACGCTATCTCGCACAAACCTCCAACTTCACACCATTTATTGTGGATGTGGAACGTGCAGAAGGTGTGTATATTTGGGATAAATCCGAAAAAAAATACTTGGATTTCACTTCGGGAATGTGTGCCAATAATTTGGGAAACCGTCATCCAAAAGTAATTTCAGCTATCGAAAGTCAATTGCAAAAATTCTCTTATACCATGGTTTACGGCGAGTTTATTCAACAACCGCAAATTGATTTTGCGGAAAAAATTTGTTCGCTGTTGCCGGGAAATTTGCAACAATTGTTTTATGTCAATTCCGGGTCCGAAGCCATCGAAGGCGCCATAAAATTGGCTCGTTTAAACAATAGTCGTTCGGAAATTATCAGTTTCAAAAATTCGTATCACGGTAGTACGATGGGCGCCATGAGCGTGCTCGGCAATGAAAGTTATCGCAGTTTGTTTCAACCCATGTTGCCCGATACCAAACTTTTGGAGTTTAACAACGTCGAGCAACTTTCGGAAATCACCGAAAAAACGTGCTGTGTCATCACCGAAGTCATTCGTTCCGGTGCTGGTATGGAACTTCCAAATCCAGCATTTTTACAGGCTTTGCGAAGTCGTTGCAACGAAACGGGTGCACTCTTGATTTTCGACGAAATCCAAACCGGTTTAGGACGCACAGGAAAATTATTTGCATTCGAACATTACAATGTTGTTCCCGATATTTTATGTATCGCCAAAAGCATGGGCGGAGGAATGCCGATTGGTGCTTTTGTTTCATCGGTTGAACGTATGGATAGATTAAACAACGGACATCCACTACTCGGACATGCTACCACATTTGGCGGACATCCTGTGTCGTGTGCAGCAGGTTTAGCGTCGCTTGAAATCATTGCAAATCCTGAGTTTTTAGAGCAAGTTAATCGCAATGGAGAATTAATTCGCCACTATTTTCAACATCCCGAAATTAAAGAAATTCGAGGCAAAGGGCAATTTTTAGCAGTTGAATTAAAGAACCCGAAACGCATCGAAGACGTTGTTACCTATTGCGCAAACAACGGATTACTCCTACTTTGGTTGTTGTTCAATTACCAATCGTTGGCGCTCACTCCGCCACTCATTATCACAGAAGACCAAATCAAAGAAGCCTCCGAAATTTTCAAAAACGCACTAACCGAATGAAAGAGCATAAAGTATCCAATTTGCGAAAAATTAAACTTTCCATCAATAAAATCAGCCACTTTTTCACAGTAAAAATTTGGGAGGTTTCGGCACATACAGGTGTGTCCGCCTTCAAAAAAGGATGGTATAAAATCAGTCGGATTTTAAGTATTGCTATTGAAAAATTCTCAGAAAATCACTGCTCTGCAAGAGCTTCCGATTTGACTTATTATACGCTTTTTGCGATTGTTCCATTTTTTGCAATTGCTTACGGAGTTGCAATTTTACTGGGTATGGAAACCCATTTGAACGCACAGATTTATTCGGCATTAGGCGAACAAGGTGTACTCAGCGAAAAATTAATAGAATTTGCACAAAAAACCATTTCGGAAACCCGAGGCGGGCTCATTACAATAATTGCTTCGACGTTTTTTCTTTGGTCAATTTTCTCCATGCTCAGCAATATCGAAGCAACCATGAACAAAATTTGGAATGTTCATAAGCAACGAAAATTTATACGGCGCATGCTGGGTTTTCTTTTGTTCATTCTTATCGGACCTACTTTGCTTGTACTCGGTTCTGCTGCAAATATCTTTATTTCGGCAAATATCATTAATTTCTTTCCCGAAGTTCTCCAAGAATCGTTGAATTTTCTGACCAGTTTTCTCGTACCGATCAGTATTTTTTCCATTCTGTTTTTTATAATTTACCAAAGCACGCCTAACCGATCAATTAGACCTCGATCATCTTTTTTTGCCGCAATCATTGCCGGTACAGCATTCCAATTTTTACAGTATTATTACTTCAACATTCAAATGTCAATCTCTGCTTACAATAGCATTTACGGTAGTTTTGCCGCATTACCATTACTGTTAATTTGGTTAAGATTGAGTTGGATCATTGTTTTATTCGGCGCAGAATTGGCGTACGGAATTGAACACGAACGCGGTTTTATCGCTTCTCGACAATCTCGTCAACCATCCCGTAAGCCTTAGCTTCTTCGGCATTCATCCAGAAATCGCGATCGCCGTCGGCAACCACTTTTTCGTAAGGTTGTCCGGTGTGATGAGCAATAATTTCGTACAATTCTTTCTTCATTTTTTGAATTTCACGAGCAGCGATTTCAATGTCCGAAGCCTGACCTTGCGCACCTCCCAAAGGCTGATGAATCATCACTCGCGAGTGTTTTAACGACGAACGTTTGTTAGGCGCACCTGCACACAACAACACTGCTCCCATCGAAGCTGCCATGCCGGTACAAATCGTTTCGATCTGCGGCGAAATAATTTGCATCGTGTCGTAAATACCCAATCCCGAATGAACGGCACCACCAGGCGAATTGATATAAATCTTGATGTCGCGACTTGTATCTGCTGATTGCAAAAACAACAGCTGCGCTTGAATAATATTCGCTACATCATCGTAAATCGGAACACCCAAAAAGATGATACGTTCCATCATCAAACGTGAAAACACGTCCATTTGTGCAACGTTCAACTGACGTTCTTCGATAATGGTTGGTGAAATATAATTGCTCGAAATGGATTCGAAACGGTGTAATGCCAAACTGCTGATACCGGCGTGTTTTGTGGCGTAATTTCGGAATTCTTGGCTGCTTTTGTTCATTTGGTTTTGGATTTTGGATTGGGCGTTTCAACTTCGCTCAACGACCAATCGGTGGCTGAGCGAAGTCGAAGCCACTTATTCACTTATTTCTTTTTTTTCTGTTTTCTTTTTCGCCTTTTTCTCTACTTTTTCCTCTGCTTTTTCGGCTTTGTCATGCTCTTTTTTCAGCATGTCTACGTAATCGTCGAAATCTATTTTTTTGTTGGAAATTTTCAATTCGGCACGCAAAACATCTGAAACTTTCATGTCGTAAACCATATCATAAACCTGTTTGGTTTCTTTCTGATTTTCCATCATCGTTTCTGCAAATTGGTCAATGCGTTTGCGACCCTCTTCATCCTCCGGAATTGGGAAATACTGCGAAACCACGTGATTGATGTAATAGTCTTTCACATCATTTCGATCTACTTTAATATCGTGCGATTTGATGATTTTGGCTTCAATCAACTGCCATTTCAACATGTTGCGATATTTGTCGTAATCGGTATTGATTTGCTCTTGCGTGAGGTCTTTTTCGCGATTGGAAACAAACAGCCAACGTTTCAGAAAATCGTCTGGCAATTCGAAATCTGTGCCTTCCACAACGGCTTGGATAGCGTCTTGCGTGAATTTACGATCGGCTTGTTGCTGATACATTCTTTCGCCTTCTTTGCGAATACGCTCGCGCAATTCTTTTTCGGATTTTACGTTACCTTCTCCATAAACTTTATCGAACAGGTCTTGGTTCAGTTCGGCAGGTTTGCCGTCTTCGCCTTTGAAACGTTCGATCAAATTGTCAACGGATTTTTGAACCATGTCATCTCCAACAGAAATTTCATAATTGGTTACTTTAATTTTAGGTAAATCTAATTCAAATTCGGGTGCAACAGCGATTTCAAAATGGAACGTAAAGTCTTTTGCATGGTCGAAATCTGCTACTTCGTTATCTTCGGCAGGAATGGGTTGTCCCAAAACTTCCAATTTATTATCCTCAATATGTTTGTTCATCGCATCCGACAAAAGTTTGTTCACTTCATCAACCAATACCGCTTTTCCATACATTTTTTGAACCATTCCAAACGGTACTTTTCCTGGACGAAATCCCGGAATATTGGCTTTTTGCTGGTAGCCGGTCAACGTTTTTTTGACTTGCGCTTGATAATCTTGTTCTGCAACTTCAATCGTCAATTTTGACGTGAGGTCGGTTAATTTTTCTTGTTTTACGTTCATCATTAATATAGTTTTAGGTGCAAAGGTACAAAAAATAAATCAAAAATCCAAAATCGAAAATCGAAAATGTTGCTTAAATCAAAAAAAACTCTTATCTTTGCAAACAGAATTAGTTATAGATACCAAAATGAGCATAATTAAAACCTCCGCCCTAAACGTCTATCAAAAAGACAATCTCGTTCTTTCCGATGTGAATATCGAAGTTCACCCCGGCGAATTTGTTTATCTTATTGGAAAAACAGGAACCGGAAAAAGTTCGTTGCTTCGAGCATTTTATGCCGACATTCCGGTGAATGAAGGCGAAGCGGAAATTGCAGGTTTCAATTTAAAACAAATTTGCAAAAAACAAATTCCGTTTTTGCGTCGAAAATTGGGAATCGTGTTTCAAGATTTTCAATTATTATCCGACAGAAATGTTCGAAAAAATTTAGAATTTATTCTGCAATCTACCGGCTGGAAAAATCAAAATGAAATCGACGAACGCATCAACGATGTGCTTTCAAAAGTTGGTTTAGAAACCAAATCTTACAAAATGCCACATCAACTTTCGGGTGGCGAACAACAGCGTGTTGGAATCGCTCGCGCACTTTTGAACGATCCCGAAATTATTTTAGCCGACGAACCAACGGGCAATTTAGATCCCGATACCTCCGAAGAAATCATCCAACTCTTGATTCAAATTTCGAAAACAGGACGCGCTGTAATCGTTGCCACGCACGACTTTATCATGATCAGTAAATTTCCGTCGCGAATTTTAGTTTGCGATCATGGGAAGGTTTTGCATCAGCAACTTTAGGAATTAGGGCTTTCCATTCCGTATTGGAAAGACAGGCTCTTGTAAATGTTGAAAAATCAGAGTTAGAAATTTTGTTATTTCAAAAATAATTTGTATCTTTGCAATGTCGGATTGACAAAAACAAAGCCGTTAAGAAGCGACGAGAGTCTGCGACCCGTAAACTTAACGGCTTTTTTATTACCATCGATTAATTTCTTGTACATAGTGGAATTTTCCACCATTTGTGACTTGAATTACAAGATGAATAAATTCTGTTTTTTTATCAATTTTAACCTTTACCTTGAAATTTAAATAGCCAATAACATCAATCGGGTCTGTTGTTTTTCTTTCGCCCCAATTGCTATATTTGGCGTATTCAATCATTTTATCCAATATCTCAACTAAACATTTTTTCTTTGGATAAATACCTGTTCCGAAACTTGATTTTCGTGCACCTCTTTGATTAAATTTAACACAAATACCAAGATGTTGATTGATTACATTCTTTTTTCCTTTGTAGTGTTTGCAGTAATAATCAAAAATCTTTTGTCGTGATTCATATACGGATAATGTTTCCCATTCATCGGTATGAACTTCGGGAATAATGGTTTGTTTGTACTTTTTTGCTTTTTTCATGTTTTTTGTTTTTAGGTTTCTACACTATATAACGCTCAACTTCCCATTTTCGTATACAAAGTGCCTAAAAAAATGCTAAATTGTTAATAAATTGTCGAGTTATTAACATTTTTCATGTGATAAGCCAAAATAAAAAAATAATGTAAGCCCGCATTTTCATGTACGAAAATAAACGACCCTGCATTTTTAGTGCAGGGTCTAATCATATTTTATCTTTTTTTACGCCGTCATTCCCGCGAAGGCGGGAATCCCCAAACGATTGGAGTTCTCCTTAAAGCAAAGGTGCGATTTTATTTTACCCAAAATTTAATACCTTATTATAAATCAATTCTGCAAGAAATTTAGTTCGATTTGCAGGAATAAATTCCTTGCCCTGATATCGTTCTACAAATTTGCGTGGACACATCAGAGCTGATTCATTGTAAATTTCATATTTTTCTTCTATAGGTTTATCCGCACAACGACGATTTAAATTACTTTCTAAAAGAAATAGATTCCCAATTTGAGCATTGTTAACCCCCTCGCTATCAGGAAGAATATGCTCAATGGTAACATCCATATTTACACTCCGTCCTGAAATATATTTTTCAATAAGTTCCAACACTAACTTGCAACGTTCTTTGACCTTTGGATCTTGATATATTTCCCACCTATTTGAATATCCTACATTTTTGAAAGAGTTTGTAAATAATTCCAAGGTAGGTAATTTTGCTTTTAACGATCTGACACATTCGTCCAATTTGTCGGCGGAATATTCATTCTCTATCAAATATGCGTATTTATGTACAGTATCACTCAGTTTATTTGAACCTTCTTCACCGATAATTTTATAACATATAAAAAACCGATATAAAAATTCCAAAATAGACACATATGTTTGTTCGTCTATATTTCCGTTTGCACGTTGGTTCATTATACTAAGTATGAGTGGACGAAATAATTCTACCCGACTGCTTTTGAAAAAAGAAAAGATTTCATATTCAACTAGATTGTCTTGTTCTGGAACAAGCATTTTTGAGTAATAAGATGATTTTAATCTTATGTCGTCAAGTAGCCTACCTACCTCACGCCCTTTAGTTGCAAGCTGTATCGATTTATAAATACTACTATCTTTTTTCTTTTGATTGTTGTAGTTGTATTTGTGTATGGCGTAATGTCTCAAAAAAGACTGAATACCTTTTATTAAATTAGTTTCTATTTCTTCCCAAAGTCGCTTTGCAACATCACGTCGTTCTATTGGTTGCAGATATCGCAAAATGTAATTTTTTAGCAACTCATGATCTTCTAAATCCAAACCACGAGCATTTAAAATCTCAAAAATAGTATAAGAATCTTCTTCTGATGTTGCGATGATATCAACATAACTAATCCCTATCAAAGCATTGCGTATTTGTAATAATTTTTCTGAATTTACGCCATCCAACTTTTCTGCAAAAAACTTGAAAGCACTTATTATATTTTTATCTTTAGATAAAGAAACAGAACACAAATCTGCGAATACAGAAATGCTTTTCCCCATTAACTCTTCTTGCCCAACCTCAAGCACAGCATTCAGCATTTTGGGAAGTGTTAGATGATGTTCAGGATAAACTATTTCACGAGATCTACTTTTATTGTCCGTTGCTAGTAGATGTTTTTGAGTTCCTCCAAAATCATCTATTAAACCTCTTTTTTTCATCGTATACATTATAGCAATTAAAAAAATGGTTAATGTGAGAATCCTCTGTTGTCCGTCAATAATGGTATATTTCGATAACCCATCTTCTTGACCTTCGTCTTTTAATACAATGCTCCCAATAAAATGAGACGTTGCTTGATTATCTGCAACAAGTAGTATATCATCGTAGATGTCAATCCAATTTTGCTGTTCCCAAACATATCTACGCTGATTTCTAGGTACGCAATAGATCGCATCATTTAACAATTTACCAATAGTCTTTTCTTTTGCTTCGAATGCCATTTTTATCTTTTTTTTAAGTTTATATTTCTATTTCAAAAAACCAAGTTCATAAACCATCAGGCGCAGTTTCTCCGTCAAATTTTCATAAGCACTTTTTAAATGCATTGAAGTTTACAAGCGGAAAATCACTACTCTCGTTTTGGGCAGTTTGGAGTTGTTGAAATAATTTCATGGTTTACCAAATAACAATTTGCAAAAATACGAAAAAATTTGAATATAACAAAGCGATGTTTTCAAAGATTTTTTTCAATCAAAAAACAAAAAATAAAAACCAAAAATCACATAAACGTTATTAACAATTTTGTGCTTTTTTCTGTTAATAATTTTTTCATCATACAACATTTAGGTTGAATAAAAAAATGTAACTTTGCATCATCATGAGTTACATTAATTTCGATAGACATCAATTGGTGAATTTGGAGTACTCTCTCAACAAAGAATTGTTGCGTGCTAATCGCAGCGGCTCACATTCATGCACTACACTCAATCACTGTAACACCAGGAAATATCACGGTTTGCTCGTTTGTCGAGTTCCAAATATGGATAGTGAAAAACACGTTTTATTATCCGCAATTGATGAAACCATTGAACAACATGGCGAACATTTTAATTTAGGTTTACATCAATTTTCCGGTCATCATTTTTCTCCAAAAGGACATAAATATCTTCGCGAATATACACTCGCTCCTCTTCCGAAAAAAACTTACAACGTTGGTGGCGTTCTTTTTTCAAAAGAATTAATTTATGCAACCGACAAAGATTGTGTGATTGTAAAATATACGTTGGAAAATGCACGTTCGAAAACCAAACTTATCATCAAACCATTTTTGGCGTTTCGCAATATTCATTCGTTAAGCAAAGCAAATAATGATGTGAATACATCGTTCGAAACTATTGACAACGGAATTCAAACACGCATGTACAACGCCTATCCGTACCTGTACATGCAACTCTCGAAAAAAGCCGAATACAAACACCATCCCGATTGGTATTATAATGTAGAATATCAAAAAGAGTTGGATCGCGGTTATGAAGGTTTGGAGGATTTATACGTTCCCGGAACATTCGAAGTTGAAATAAAAAAAGGAGAGAGCATTTATTTTTCGGTAGGTTTGGAACCCATTCAAAAACCGGAAACAACGTTGGAAAAACTATTTGCCGACGAAGCAAAAAGCAGAATTCCTCGCGATAGTTTTGAAGGTTGTTTGAAAAATGCTGCTCGCGCATTTTTTGTAAAAAATAATGGACACCTTAATATAGTAGCAGGTTATCCTTGGTTTGGTGCTCGAAGTCGCGATACGTTTATTGCCCTCCCCGGATTGACTTTGGCTGTTGGCGACACTAAATTGTGCAAAGAAGTTTTGGATAGCATGGTTGATGAATTGCACAACAGATGGTTTCCTGATGAACTTTCCGTAAAACAAAAAACATATAGCGGAATCGATACACAACTTTGGTTTTTCTGGGCGTTGCAACAATACGCTTATCAAACCAAAAACCAAAATAAAATTTGGAAAGAGTATGGCGAAGCGATGGTGTCCATATTAAATATGTATAAATACGGTTCGCATTATCATGTTCATGCTCTTCCAAACGGACTGATTTACGGAGGTGCGGAAGGACACGCTATCACATGGATGAACGCCGTTGCCGAAGGTATTCCCGTTACACCGCGCATGGGGTTTGCGGTTGAAGTGAATGCGCTTTGGTATAATGCGATCATGTTTGCCATCGAAACTGCAAAATTAGCCAAAGATAAAAAATTTGTGGACGAATGGGAACCGTTGGCGAAAAATTTTCCCGATATATTCAAAGATACATTTTGGAGTAAAGAAAAGGGTTACTTAGCCGATTATGTAAACGGCGAGTTCAAAGATTTTTCGGTTCGTCCAAATCAAGTCATCGCAGCAGGACTTCCTTATTCGCCGATTAGCAATAAAATTTCACAATTGGTTTTGGAAAAAGTGCGTTTGGAATTGCTTACGCCTCGCGGAATTCGTACGCTTTCGCCCAATCACGAAAATTACAAACCCGTTTACGAAGGCAACGCATTTCAACGCGACATGGCTTATCATCAAGGAACGGTTTGGGTTTGGCAACTGCAATTTTTTGTGGAAGGATACCTTAATATATATGGTGTATCCAAATTGGATTTTGTCGAAAAATTATATCACGGATTTGAGCAAACGATTTCGGAATATTGCATTGGCTCTATCGCCGAAATTTATGACGCCGATCCGCCTCATCGTCCGAAAGGCGCGATTTCACAGGCTTGGAGCGTTGGAGCACTATTAAGAATAAATCAAATTATCGAAACCTATAAAGCAAAAAAATGAAAGTGTTAATGTTCGGCTGGGAATTTCCTCCGCACATCACAGGAGGGTTAGGCACGGCAAGTTACGGGCTCGCTAAGGGTTTGCTCAAACAAGGCGTAAAGGTGATTTTTGTGGTTCCGAAAGCGTATGGCGACGAAGATCAATCGGTAGCCAAAATTGTAAATGCAAGCGACATCGAAATTGATTATCGAAATAAAATTTATCAAACGTATTGGCAAAATTTGACGTATATTGAAATTGGTTCAAACCTTGTTCCCTACATGGGTTTCGAGGATTATTTACGATTGGAGAATAAAACAAAATCAAGCACAACCACGGTTGACGCCGATAATTTTTACAAACGTAAATTTACATTCTCCGGAAAATATCAAAGCAATTTGATGGAGGAAGTGAAGCAATACGCTTTGGTGGCAAGCACCATCGCTCAACAATACGATTACGATTTAATTCATGCGCACGACTGGCTTTGTTACGAAGCCGGCATTGCTGCAAAAGCTGCGTCGGGCAAGCCTTTGGTAATTCACGTTCACGCTACGGAATTTGACCGTTCGGGCGAAAATGTAAACCAAGTCGTTTACGATATCGAACGCAGAGGTATGCTTGCTGCCGACAAAGTGATGACCGTAAGTAATCTCACGCGACAAATTGTAATCGAACGCTACGGCATTGATCCAAGCAAGGTTTTCACGGTTTACAATGCTGTTGAGCCGATTCAACACAAAAAGAAAATTGTGGTTGAAAAACATTTCAAAGAAAAAATCGTTACATTTTTAGGACGTGTAACTTTCCAAAAAGGTCCGGAATATTTTGTTGAAGCCGCTCATCGCGTTTTGCAAAAAGACGACAATGTTCGTTTTGTGATGGCAGGCTCGGGCGATTTATTGAATAAAACTGTTCGACGTGTGGCGGAATTGGGCATGGGTACGAAATTTCACTTCACCGGTTTTTTGAAAGGATTAGATGTTGATCGTATGTTTTTGATGAGCGATGTGTATGTGATGCCCTCTATTTCCGAACCTTTCGGAATATCTCCGCTCGAAGCCATGCGTGCACATGTCCCTGTTGTGATTTCGAACCAATCGGGCTGTGCCGAAATTTTGCACCATGCCATGAAAGTAGATTTTTGGGATATTGATGCCATGGCAAACGCCATTTACGGACTTTTACATTATAATACGTTACATAAATTATTCAGCGAAAAAGGCGCAGAAGAAGTAAATAATCTCAAATGGGAAAACGCGGCCTTGAATAATATAAAAATCTATAAAAAAGCGCTTAACCTTAAATAATACCGACTATGAATGCTCTCTGTTTTTACTTTCAAGTGCACCAGCCGTTAAGGTTGCGGAATTATCGCTTTTTTGAAATGGGTGCAGCACACAATTATTATGACGATTACCAAAATCAATATTTGGTTAATCGCATTGCGGATCGTTGCTACCTTCCGATGAATAATTTGTTATTGGAGTTAATCAAAAAACATGGCAAAAAATTCAAAGTGAGTTTTTCGATTTCGGGTGTTGCGCTGGATCAATTTGAATGGTATGCACCACACGTTTTGGAAAGTTTCAAGGCATTGGCAAAAACAGGTCAAGTCGAGTTTATCGCCGAAACGTATTACCATTCGTTGGCATCGTTGACTGACACTTCGGAATTTGCCAAACAAGTGAAAAAACACAGTGAGCGCATCGAAAAATTGTTTGGTAAAAAGCCAACTACATTCCGAAATACTGAGTTGATTTATTCCGATGAGATTGGCTTGGAAGTTGCTAGGCTCGGCTTCAACACAATGCTTACAGAAGGTGCTAAACATATTTTGGGCTGGAAATCTCCGAACTATTTATATTGCAATGCCATCAATCCGAAGTTGAATATTTTGTTGAGAAATTATCAATTGAGCGATGATATTGCCTTCCGTTTTTCAGATCAACAATGGAAGGGATGGCCTTTGACCACTGAAAAATATGTGGATTGGATTTTGGAGCTCGGCAAAAAAGATGAGGTTGTCAATATCTTTTTAGATTATGAAACTTTCGGCGAACATCAATGGAAAGAATCGGGTATTTTTGATTTTTTCAGAGCCTTGCCGGATGAAATTTTCAAGCGTTCGAGCCTTAAATTCTTGACCCCTTCCGAAGTCAGCAAAACCTTGCAACCAACGGCGCCTATTCATGTTCCGTTTCCAATTTCATGGGCTGATGAGGAACGTGATTTGACCGCATGGTTGGGCAACGAATTGCAAAACGAAGCATTCACTGAATTATATGCTTTAGCAAAAAAAGTAGAAGTTAGTGAAGATCTCGAAATTCAAAAAGATTTTGGCTTTTTACAAACCAGCGACAACCTCTATTACATGTGTACGAAATGGCTTGCAAGCGCAGAGGTTCACAAATATTTCAGCCATTATCCTTCGCCTTATGATGCGTTCATTAATTACATGAATATTTTGTCTGATTTTATCATTCGCTTAGATCAAAAATCCGAACAAAAAAAGAAACAAAAAACAAAAAAATCCGTAAAAGAAGAAAACATAAAAACAAAACAAACTAAAAAAGAAACAAAAAAAACCGTTAACAAACCTAAATTATTAACACAAAACACAAACAAAATGGAAACAAAAAAACCTATCGCGAAACCAGCTGTTAAGAAAGCTGCCGCAAAAAAACCAGCAGTAAAAAAAGCAACTGCTGCTAAAAAACCTGCTGTAAAAAAAGCAACTCCAGCGAAACCTGCTGCAAAAAAAACTGTTGCAAAAAAAGCAACTAAACCAGCAGTAAAAAAAGCTGTTGCGAAAAAACCAGCCATTAAAAAAGCTGCTCCAGCAAAAAAAACTGTTGCAAAAAAAGTAACGAAGCCTGCAGTTAAGAAAGCTGTTGCGAAAAAACCAGCCGTTAAAAAAGCTGCTCCAGCAAAAAAAACTGTTGCAAAAAAAGTAACGAAGCCTGCAGTTAAGAAAGCTGCTCCAAAAAAAGCAACTAAACCGGCCGTTAAAAAAGTAGCTGCGAAAAAACCTGCTGCGAAAAAAGTAACTGCTGCGAAACCTGCTATGAAAAAAGGTGGCTGCAAAAAGTAAGTTTTTCTACTCTTTTACGTGAAAGGCGGACTTTGTGTCCGCCTTTTTTGTTTGAAAACAAAGTTGATGCTGCCCGAATACGTTGAAATCTATTCAAGCAAAAAACAAACCGGAATAGATTTCTAATTTAGATTTTTTTCGTACCTTTGCAAAAAAATTGACATGAGTATTTTATTACTGGCAATAGGGTTAATAATAATTGTGAAAGGCGCCGATATTTTTGTTGACGGCAGTTCCCAAATAGCGAAAAGACTAAATGTAAGCGAACGCATAATAGGTTTAACTTTGGTTGCTTTCGGAACAAGTTTTCCGGAGCTTACTATTTCTATTATAGCAGCTTTGGATGGCTCGGATGGCATGGCAATAGGCAATGTGGTTGGTAGTAACATTTTTAATATCTGCCTTATTCTTGGAGTTGTAGCACTTATCAGGCCTATCCGTGTTTCAAAATCACTGGTAAAAAAAGATATACCGATGAATATTCTCGCTTCATTGGTTTTATTCATCATCCTTTTTGATAATCTATTTACAGGAGAATCCGGAATTGAAAGAATAACGCGTTCCGACGGATTAATTTTTCTGCTATTTTTCGCCGTATTTTTATATTATACATTCTATAGATCAAAAAGCACAGATTGTCTTTCGACCTCGTGCCGGCAAGATATACAAGCAGAAGACACGAACTACAAGTCTGGGTCGGCAAAAAAATACAGCCTTTGGAAAACTATTATGATGATTGTATTGGGACTTGGCGCTGTACTGCTTGGTGGAGATCTTGTGGTTAGAGGAGGTACAGGTGTGGCGCAAATGTTTGGTTTGAGTGATACTCTTATTGGACTTACAATAATCAGTATGGGAACCTCTCTGCCGGAGTTGGTAATATCTATAATTGCGATAAGGAAAGGTAAAGATGATATTGCTATTGGTAATATAGTGGGAAGTGGTATATTTAACGTTCTATTTATATTAGGTGTGGCATCTGTGGTATCGCCGATTATTTTAACGGTTAATATTTTAGTTGACATTGTTGTATTAATAGCTGCATCCATATTTTTATTTCTCGCTTCTCGAAGTAAAGGAAAGATTACAAAATTTGAAGGTCTAATTTTGTTGGCGATGTATATCGGGTATTTTATTTATATCGTTAATAGAGGGTAAATACAGGCTACTTGAAATAATTTTCCAAAAACCTTTGCCATGTCAAAAATATTGTGTATTTTTGCACAAAATTGCGATTAAACGAACAAAAATATTAACCCAAAAAATCTAACAAACATCATGGATGTAAAAAAACTCTTAGCCGATGTTGAGGCTAAAAACCCTGGACAACCCTTGTATTTACAAGCCGTTACCGAAGTATTGGAAACCCTCGAAGAAGTGGTAAAAGCCAATCCAAAGTACACTAAGTACAAAGTTATTGAGCGCCTTTTGGAGCCGGATCGTATCATTCAATTCCGCGTGGAATGGGTAGACGACAAAGGCGAAGTACAAGTAAACCGCGCTTGGCGTGTACAGTACAACAATGCGATTGGACCGTACAAAGGCGGTATGCGTTTCCACCCGTCTGTAACTGCAGACTCGTTGAAATTTCTGGCATTCGAACAAACGTTCAAAAACAGTTTGACAACCTTGCCAATGGGCGGTGGTAAAGGCGGTTCGGATTTCAATCCACAAGGCAAATCAGAACAAGAAGTGATGCGCTTTTGTCATGCTTTAATGACTGAACTTTACAGATATCTCGGTGTAGATACTGACGTTCCTGCAGGTGATATCGGCGTTGGCGGTCGCGAGGTTGGTTTCATGTACGGTATGTTCAAAAAAATTATGACTGAAAACACAGCTGCTTTCACAGGAAAAGGTCGCAACTGGGGAGGCTCAATCCTTCGTCCGGAAGCAACAGGTTTCGGTGGCATTTATTTCGTTGACAGCATGCTGAAACAAGCCGGAAAAGACATCAAAGGAAAAACCGTTGCTGTTTCGGGCTTCGGAAACGTAGCTTGGGGCGCAGCAATCAAAGCCACCGAACTCGGTGCGAAAGTAATTTGTATTTCAGGCCCTGACGGTTATATTCTTGATGAAGAAGGTATCGCAGGCGAAAAAATCGACTACATGAACGAGTTGTTGCAAACGCGTAACAATGTGGTTGCTCCGTTCGCAGACAAATACAAATCTGCGAAATTCTTCGCCGGTAAAAAACCATGGGAAGCTAAAGTTGACATCGCTCTACCTTGCGCCATTCAAAACGAGTTGAACCTTGAAGATGCAAAACAACTCATTGCAAATGGCTGTATCTGTGTTGGTGAACTTTCGAACATGGGTTGTACGGCTGATGCAATCCACGAATTGCAAAAAGCCAAGTGATTTATGCTCCGGGTAAAGCTGCTAACGCAGGTGGAGTGAGTGTTTCAGGTCTTGAAATGACACAAAACGCAATGCACTTGGGCTGGACTGCCGAAGAAGTAGATGCAAAATTGAAACAAATCATGAAAGACATTCACGCAAGTTGTGTAAAATACGGTACAGAAGCCGATGGTTATGTAAACTATGTGAAAGGTGCGAATATCGCAGGTTTCATCAAAGTTGCAGATGCGATGATTGAACTTGGTGTTGTATAATTGTAGGAACGTTGCACGCAACGCCCCTACGATATTGATAAAAAAAGGTCGACAAATTGTCGACCTTTTTATTTGGGAAATTCAATTTTATTTTGTAACTTTGCAGTCGGATTTGTTTTGTAACTTAAAAATCCTAAATTTTGTCTTTTAAACCTAACTTTGTAAAAACAAACAATTACTATCATGAAAACGAATGAAACCGAGCTTGGCACGGACTTCAAGTCTGAACCTGTATTCTTAAAAACGGTTATGAAATGGTTTGCTATGCTTGGCATGGCATTTTTTGTTATTTGCAGTACTCCCAAAGCCTCTGCACAGCACGTGAATTTGAACGGATCAACTCTTCTTTGGGAAATGCCAATGGATACTATGGCCAGACAAACTATGGCAGGACTGGTGGGACGAGTAGTACTTGTTCCGCTGTACCTATCTCTACCTAATAATTCTCTTTTAGGCTCACCTTTTCCGTCAGCGGTATTCTTTGGTGCCAGTCATTTAGATTTTCAGATTCGAGATATGAACGGTAACCCAATGTCTGCTAATCTCGGCTCATCCCCAATGGTGGCAAGGCATTTGGCTCCATCGGGGGGGACCGGTGGACTTAATTTCGGCAATTATTTTGTACCCGCTACTGCTACATTTACGCCGGCATCATTTCCGACCAACGTGATTGAGCGAGAAGCTAACTACGGAGGAAGTGTGAGTCAATATAACACAGCACAAAGTTTGTATAACAACGGTAATCGTGTTCTATTGTTTCAATATCCTGTTGTGATTGAAAATGTCGGAAGTTTTCAGTTGTGTATCAATACGGGTTCTCTGCCGGGTAACTGTCCTACGGGAATTTCCGGTGGCGGAACCGGTTGTCCGGGAGCCTACCAGTTGTCTGTAACCCTTACGACAACCGGAGGTGGAACCCTTATCAACAACTCCGCCGGAGCCCCCGGTAATAATACAAATTGGATGTCGGGTCAAGCTTACACCCCAACTATATTCAACACATTTGTTTGCGGTGGAATTTATATTACGAACGAAAATATCGGAACTATACAATTTTCCAATGCAGAAGTTTGCGGCTTACAAACGGTTGCTGTTTTGCCTACCGGAGCGATCATGGTTAATCAATACATGTATCAATTTAGCCCAAACGGACAAGCACCTTGGACGAATTTAACGACTAGTTGGCAAAGCGGTTCTCCGTCTCAGTTTTCGTTGAACTTGGCAAATCCTGTACTTGGATTGTCGGCGGCCGGTGGAACAGGCTATGTTCGCCTACTTGGTTTGGGTAGTGTAAGCGGAGATACATTGACTTCCGATTCGATAAAAATTACGGTTCTTCAAAAACCTACCATGGGTACCATAAGTGCCATATCAGATACTTGCTCGGGCAGTCAAATCACGCTTACCGTAACAGGATCGGCAAATGTTCAACCGGATTACCAATGGAATTGGTCATTGGCAGCAAACTCGGCGGGCTCCGGAAACGGACCTTATTACGCAGGTAACAGTCAAGCCAACTATACACCTGCTCCTTCGGGTAATGTGGCGGGCGTTACGCACACGATTCAAGTCAGTGCTCAATCTTCGAGCAACATTTGTCGAGATACGGCTACGGTTACGTTCACTGTATTTGACAGACTTAACATACAAGCTACAGCAACTCCAACATTGTGCTGGTACGAACCAGGACCAATGGCAGCAATTACTTATCCCACTCTGCCTGCATCAGGCTACAGTTATTCTTGGTATAAAACTACCGACCTAACCACTATCCTCGGAACCGGCTCTACATGGATCAGATCTACAACTACACAATTCGGACACGATAGTACAGCAAACTATATCGCAGTAGCGAGACGAACAGGAGCAGGTCCTGTTTGTGAAAGCCAATCAAATACGGTTCAAATTACAATCCGAGACAATGGCTGCATCCCACCTCCGCCACACATTGTGTTTGATAATGCGGTTAACGATAATCCTAACTATGAATATTGTCTTAATGATCTTCCTTCATGGGTTGTTATGCACGTTGTTTCCAATGTGGGTAGCAATCCACGTTTGTGGGATGGTCGACAAAATCAAGACATTACCGATGGTTTTGGAGTAACCTTCAACACAAACACTGATATATTCAGCATTCCAAGGTCTTATTTCGAAAGTTTCGACTATAGTGCGGGAATGAGGTATTTCGATGAGTTTTATGTTGTTGGAGATTTTGGTGCGCAATCGAACCAAATTGGATGGAAGGTTGACGTATGCTCGGATTATACGATATCGGTATCTGCAAATCCAACAGCAGGAGGTAATGTTACAGGTGGCGGACAATATACTCAAGGTGCAAGCGTAACTGTAACGGCAACCCCAAACACAGGCTATAATTTTACTGGGTGGACAGAAAATGATACCGTAATTTCAAATGCAGGCGCAAGTTTTCAGTTTACAGTAGTAAGCGATAGAAATTTGGTTGCCAATTTTGAGTTGCAAAAATGTACGATAACGGTAAGACCCAATAATCCGGCTTATGGTGAGGTTAATATCGAAGGCGGTTTCTACGGACCATTTGATTACGGAACGCAAATAAATCTTACGGCTACTACTATTGCCGATTTGTATGTATTTGTAAACTGGACGGAACATGGAAGTGGCGCGATAGTATCAACAACAGAAAATTTTACATATACCGTTACGAAAAACGTTGATTTAATCGCTAACTTTAAGCCAATAGATAGATATTTTGTAAACTTGGTCGTAAATCCTGTTGGAGCGGGCACAGTACCTAACGGTGCATATTATGCAGATAGCACGAATATAACGGTAACAACAACTCCCAACCAAGGCTACACGTTTGTAAACTGGACGATCAATGGCACAATTGTTTCGGTTACGCCTGATTATAATTTTGATGTAACAGGAGATGTTACTTTGGTTGCTAATTATACTTTAAATGTATACACTATTGCCGTATCTGCCAATCCAACCGCAGGAGGTACTGTTACAGGCGGCGGGCGATATACTTACGGTACAAGCGTAACAGTTACTGCAACCCCAAACACAGGTTACAATTTTGTTGGATGGACAGAAAATGATACCTCAGTTAGCGGAAATGCAAGTTATCAATTTACAGTAACAGGTAATAGAAATTTGGTTGCCAATTTTCAGTTGCAACAATATGCGGTGACAGTAAGACCTAATAATCCTGCATTCGGTGTCGTAAATGGTGGTGGAACAAATATTGCGTATGGAACAGGGATACCTATTACGGCGGCTACTATTCCGGGTGATTACGTCTTTGTAAACTGGACAGATCATGCAAGCGGTGCGATAGTATCAACAACAGAAAATTTTACATATCCCGTTACGAAAAACGCTGATTTAATCGCCAACTTTATGCCGATAGACCGCTATTTTGTAAACTTAGTCGTAAATCCTGCCGGTGCAGGAATAGCAACGGGTAGCGGATATTATACGCAAGACAGTAATGTTATCATTATGGCAATTCCGGCTATTGGCTACAATTTTGTAAATTGGACAAATGGCAATGACACAGTTACAACAAGTTCGTCGTATATGTTCAGTGCGGTGGAAAATGTTACGCTTGTTGCCAACTTCGCGCTTCAGAAATGTACGGTATCGGTAAGTGCAAATCCTTTGGCAGGCGGTAGTGTTACCGGAAACGGTATCTACAATTATGGTGATAATGTAACCGTAACAGCAACACCAAACGTAGGCTATCAGTTTGCAAACTGGACGAAAAACGGTGTACAAGTTTCGACAGTGGCAAGTTATACATTCACTGCCGTTGAAGATGTTGCATTGGTTGCCAATTTTGTACCCATACTATACACCGTAACAGTAAGACCCAATAATCCTGCGTATGGTGTCGTAAACGGCACA
>WRCN01000009.1 GCA_009783885.1 Bacteroidales bacterium
AACAACTTCAAAATGACCTTAAATTTTGCCTCTGAAATCTTAGCGTGTTTTATGTACTTGTTTTTCATTAATTCTCAATTAGATAATGCAAAGATACGCATTTTATTCTAATCTTGAACCTTTTAAATTGTTATCTGTAAAAATGAACTTTGAAGTGGAGATCGGCGAAGCCAGCTTTTAGGCAGCTGCATAGAAGCACAACATCTTCGCAAATTACAATCTGATAATTTCTGCTCTTATTTGCTTGTACTTATCCATCGTCATACCGATGCTTGCTCCGATGTAGGTTGGGTCGCAGACAACGAAATTTTTTCCTTCTATAGTGAAATAGTCGCCGTTTACAAACTCAGGAAAATGCACCGCTGTTGCCAAATGGCCAATACCGTTAGGCGATAAACGTGCCGGATAATGGAGCAATACCACATCTAAATTCAGTAAATCCTTAACCAAAAAAGCGTACAACGTGGCGCGATGTTTGCAATTATTATAGGGAAAAAAGAAATTTTCATCCAAGAAAAACGGACGTTCGTGCCCGAATTGTTCGGCACAGGTTTGATAATCAAAGGCTGTTTGGCAAAAATCGAGTAGTATTTCAGCGGCTCGAAATTTTGATTGACCTGCAATGGCATTTCGTAAAGTCGGATAGAGTGTTTGTTTTACCGTTTCGCTCAACCCCATATGCACATAAAATTCGCTATCAGACTGCGGATGATCGTTGAAAAAGTCAATCAAATTTTGGTTGGTTTGTACAACACCGTTGATTTCGGAATTCTTTGATACGAAGGGCTTTGGAGGATTTAGGTTTACAGAAAAGTTAGGTAATCCGGTTTGCCAAGAGAAATATTGTTCTTTTGGAAATTCATGATTAAACACGTGAAACGATTGCCTTTGTAAAACTTTATTGACGATGTAGTATTTCATGCCGTCAATGTTCAGAAATGAATAGGCATAAATGGGTTCTTTGAAAGGAATCAGTAAAGCCAAGCGACCATCTGTTCGTGCAATTCGCACTTTGTAGCCCGATTGCGTGAGAATATACATTTGCAATAAAACCGCTTCATCGCTTTCTTCTCCGAAGAAACTTTCCGAGAAGGTTTTTAGCATTTGGAAATAGCCCCAGTCGCTCAAATTTAGTTGTTCACGTAGGGTGAGACAACTACTTAGTAAAGCATCATATCGTTCGTTCGATAATGTTTTCCAAGTTTGTGCCACCATTTTTTCGGTGGCATTGGGTAGCGAAAAACGTAGAGAATTATCTAAGTTTACATAACAGTTTGTGTTGTAGAATAGGAAAGCATACGTTTCGGTGCTTGGTGTTTGGTGCGGGGTAGGGGGTAGTGGTTGGATTAAAGGTTGTGCGCGAGGAGTCGGTGCAGGTTGGGGCGTTATTTTCTCTAATGGTAACGGTTGAGATGTGAGACGTTTTTCAGGGTCTGCAACGGGTGGTTTTTCAGGTTCGGGAGATTTGGGTACGGGAATACCTTGTGAAGCATTGAATCTCTCCCAAGATCTGCCCATAAATTCTGCAAACTTGGCATTTGTTTCGGCGCGGAAATTTTCGAAATCTCGAGTATTTTGGGCTTTGAAATTTTCGAACTCTTGTTGCATTTGTCTGCGCCTTTCCTCAAAATCCTGTTGGTTCGAGGTCTGAGAAAACATCGCAATGGGAAGCATGAATGCAAATAGAATCTGTAGTTTTTTCACTTTTATTTAATCGTATTAAATTCTCCTGCTCCTATACTTTCGTCTACTAATTGAAGAACAGGCGTATATAGTGTTTTGGTTTCTTCCATGCTAGTGGTTCTTCCGTCCCTTCCTGTACTGGTTCTACGTTTTCCCGTGTTTACTGTTTGCGAGCTAATATCACAACGTATGTAATAAACACCACCGGGCGCAATATCAATACGCAACTCTGCTTTCCCATCAAGTTTTGATGATAGTGTTTTAGGTCCAAACGTATTGACTGTTACAGTTGTTTTCCAATTGTTAGCTGGTCGAGCAATTACAGAATTGTCGAGAAGAACATCGAAACGCGGGAGAAGGTTACCACCCAGCCTACGCGGGCGATAAATGTGTAATTTTGCAGGCCCACTGCCCATACCCATAGAGGGGGCAGCGCCAACGCTACCGGTTGTACCACCACTGCCAAATAATTTTTGAGAAATATTATCGGTAGCTCTCATCAAGCCCCGAAGCCCGCTTCCTTCTATCATTTCTGAGCTCATAACAGGGATTTCGCCCGTGGCAACATCCACCATTCTATAAGTAATGCGAAAATGCGATTCATCGAATTTGCTAATCACGGCAAAAGCCACGAAGTCGGCTCTAAGTGCCCTACCGAATTCAATCAATTGATCGTCGGCAACATTTCCGCTTTGCTGAAATTGCATTTCGCCAAGTGCATTTTGAAAATCTGCACCTCGTGCCACAGCTCTGAATAGACCGGAATTAACAACACCCTCTAAAAGCCCTTCAGTAACACCTTCTTTGACACTCTCTGGAATACCCACTCCTGATGCAGGCACTACAGCAACGGTTCTTCTACCATCTTGAGCACAAAGCAAAGTTGTGCAAAGAAATGCGAATAACAAAATTAATAGTTTTTTCATATTTTTTTTTAATTTTTTATTTCCGGCAAAATTTTATCCAATATCGCATTTTTTAGTTCCGGATTGTTAAATGCTCTGGTAGCAATCGCTTCCGGCGTACGACCGGTTGCCGAATAGACTTTGTCTGAAATGGAAAAGTTGGCAGCTTGCCTGTTTGTCAAACGATTGTATAGCATTCCTCTTGCGTTTGCATAATACGAGAGTATACCCGATGTTCCGCTACCATCACTACGTTGTGTAGTAGATGTAATGAGGGTTAACTTATAGTCGGCATTTTCTTCGTTATCGGTTATAGTGCAACCGTTTTCTTCCAATGCTCGCTTAATAATGTCGCACAAAATTCCCGGATCGCTACTGAATGCATCATGTGGACGTCCTCTGAATTCATAACTGCAATCTATGTAAACAAACGTGCTTCGTTGAAGTGTAATCAGCAGCTGTTCTACTGTTAGGCTCAATTCGTTGAAGCGGGGGGTTTGCATATCATTATCTTCACACACTGTTGGATCCACCGCTATGAGCAGACTGTGAAGATAACTAATATCATTCAGATTTCGTTTTGCTTCTTCAATTCTACGGTGTGCATCCATTTTTTTTCCTGATGCAACTAATTGTTCGGAGGCTCCAATAGCGATTTCTACTTTGTTTAAATCCGTATTGATTTGGCGTTTATAAAATGCTGCCAAATCGCTGCGTCTCACAGTTGCGAAAGCGTAGAGCGTTCCCGTTTCGGGATCGTGATACGAGCGAACTTCGGTTTTCACGGTTGTTGCTGAAGTTGCCGTTGTAATAACCTGTCTGTAATTGGTCGTGATAACTTCGGAACTTTGTCCGCCGCTTTGATGCTGCTCACTGCCCATTCTTAAACGCGAATCGCTTTCAATCATAACGATGATATTTTCCGCAAGTTGGTTTTGAGCAGCGCGTTCCAAATTTCGGAGTGCAGCGCCTACATCTTCGTCTGCTTTCAGGCGATCACGCACGAACCCCGTGTACCATTCGCGAGCAGGATAGTCACGCTGGCGAACTGCATCGTGTGTCCACATAGGTAGACTGCCTTGTGCACAAATGGCAAAAGGCAGTCCCAGCCATAATAACAACAATAATCGTTTCATGATTTTGTTTGTTATTGTCTGCTATTGTACTCCTCTTTAGCTCTTTCCAACTCTTTCAAAAATTGATGTTCTTGAAAATCAATAGAGATTTTTTGGTCTTCGCGCAATTTTTTGTAGATGTTTCGAGTTTGTTCTTCCGACATTTCAACAGCCACATACACGTTGAATTTGCCATCTTTATCGTACGTATTTTGACAAATTGGGCGAGAGTTGGTTACAAATTGTTGAACATATTCACGAGTGATTCCAGTACCTTTTCCTACAGATGATGAGGCATTTCCAGCATCATGCTCCTGATCAAATCTTTGAATCAGTCCCTCGATCAACACTTCAAGCTGTCTAGCCAAACTTGCACGTGCTTCCATTGTCGCTTGATTAACGGCGAATTGCTCTCTGTCAGCAATCGCATTTCCGGAACCGCGAAAAACTCCGGCAGGTGGGTTAAGCGCCATTTTTATGCATTCTTCAGTTTGGATGGCTATGCCTCTTGCACCAGTGTAGGTGGTTTCAGTAGCTTTTTTAGAGCTTTTGCAGGCCCCTGTTGTTACGATCAAAGCCATTGCAATAACGGCTAATTTCAAAAGTGTTTTTGTGTCCATAGTGTTTTATTCTTTAATTGGTTAATATTTGTTGATTTTTTGCAAAGATACGAAAAAAAAAGATATAAATACATTTTTTTTTGCGAAAAATTGTCAGTTTTTTTGTATCTTTGCAAAAAAAATGCGATTAAGTGAACGAAATAAATTTATTTAGTTTTGAGTAGCAGCATTTTCAATAGTATTAAATAAAACAAAATGCAAGTTTTCAAATTCGGTGGTGCCAGTATTAACTCGGCAAAAGGAGTTCAAAATGTGGCTCAAATTATTGCGCAACATTTGAATAAGCCTTTGGTTGTGATTGTTTCGGCGATGGGCAAGATGACTAACGCCTTTGAGGATTTGCTCGCTGCCAACCGTGAAAATCGGGATACGATGCCGATTTACAATTACATTCGCGACTATCATTTACAAATTACATACGAACTTTTTCCTGATAAATCACACCGAATTTATTCGGAACTCGAAGGCGTGTTTTTTATGGTCATGAATGCTTACAAATTAAACGACGAAGACTACGATTATCAGTATGATCAGATGGTTGGTTTGGGCGAAATGTTGTCGTCGAAAATTTTGAGTTATTATTTGCAACAAGTTGGAATTTCCAATCAATGGGTTGATGTGAAAACCTGTATCACTACAGATAGCACGTTTCGAGAAGGCAAAGTGAATTGGACATTGTCGGAAATTCACATTCGAGAAATCGCGAAAAAAGTTTTTGCAACGTGCAATTGCTTAGTTACGCAAGGCTTTATCGGCGGCGATGATAAAGGTCGTATGGTTACTTTGGGACGCGAAGGCTCGGACTATTCTGCTGCGATTTTTGCGTATTGTTTGAATGTTGAAAACCTCACCATTTGGAAAGATGTCCCGGGCTTTCTTAACGCCGATCCGCGCTATTTCAAAGATGCCCAAAAACTCGACAAAATCACGTACAGTGAAGCCATTGAATTGGCATATTACGGTGCAACCATTATTCACCCGAAATCCATAAAACCTCTGCAAAATCGGCGTATTCCGCTTTTTGTAAAATCGTTTAATGATCCAACTTCCGAAGGCTCAATAATCACAAATACAGCTTCCGAAAAACCGAAAATGCCTTGCTATATCTATAAACCCAATCAGGTATTGATTTCAATTTATCCGAAAGACTTTTCGTTTATTGCAGAACAAAATCTGTCGTATATCTTTTTTGTGTTTGCAGAAAATAATATGAAAATTAACCTCATTCAGAATTCTGCGGTGAGTTTTACCGTTTGCGCAGATGAAAATAAACAGCGTTTTGAGAACTTGATTGCAGCTTTATCAAACAATTTCAAAGTGCGTTATAACGATCGATTGGAGTTGATCACCATTCGTCATTACAGCGAAAAAGATATCAAAAATGTAGTAGGGGACAGGGTCGTATTGTTGGAACAGCGTAATCGCACAACAGCGCAATTGGTGCTGCAAAAACAAGGTTAAGATTGGTAAACTCTCAACATGAACTTATCCGAAAAACTCACCCATCCTATCTTTAAATTGGTTTCGAAAATTGCCGACGAGCAACACATCGAAACTTACGTTATTGGCGGTTTTGTTCGTGATTTAATACTGAATCGCCCATCGAAGGATATTGATATTATGACCATCGGTTCGGGTGTGGAATTGGCAGAAACCGTTGGAAATAGGATTGGTGATGACACCAAAGTTTCAGTCTTCAAAAATTTTGGAACTGCCATGTTGCACTACGAAGACTACGAAATAGAATTTGTCGGCGCTCGAAAAGAATCTTATACTGAAAATTCGCGCAAACCGCATGTGGAAGATGGTACTTTGGAAGACGATCAAAACCGTCGAGATTTCACCATAAACGCCATGGCAATATCGCTCAACAAAGCCACATTCGGCGAATTGATTGATCCGTTTTATGGTCTCGAAGATTTGCGCGATATGATTATTCGAACGCCGTTAGACCCTGACATCACGTTTTCCGACGATCCTTTGCGCATGTTTCGCGCCATACGTTTTGCATCACAATTGTATTTCGACATCGAGCCTGAAACGTTTGAAGCCATTCATCGCAATTTACATCGTATCGAAATCCTTTCGGAAGAACGCATTGCGGAGGAGTTAAACAAAATCATTCTTTCACCAAAACCCTCGTATGGATTTAAATTATTAGACGCTTCCGGTATGCTGAACATCGTTTTGCCTGAAATCACCAATCTGAAAGGCGTTGAAAAAGTAGGGGAGAGCGGACATAAAGATAATTTTTTGCATACGCTGGAGGTGTTGGACAATATCGCGCAAGTCAGCGACAATCTTTGGTTGCGCTGGGCGGCACTATTGCACGACATTGCCAAACCGCAAACCAAAAAATACGACCCAAAAATTGGCTGGACTTTCCATGCTCACGAATTTATCGGTGCAAAAATGGTGCCGAAAATCTTTGCCAGACTACATTTGCCAATGAACGAAAAAATGCGGTATGTTCAAAAATTAGTAGAATTACACCTTCGACCAATTGCACTTGTGGAAGACATTGTAACCGATTCTGCCGTTCGACGATTGTTGTTTGAAGCCGGTGACGATATTGACGACTTGATGTTGCTTTGCAAAGCTGACATCACATCAAAAAATCGCGAAAAAGTAGTACGCTACAAAACTAATTTCGCGCTTGTAGAAAAAAAACTTATAGAATTGGAGGAAAAAGACCGTATTCGTAATTTCAAACTTCCAATTACAGGCGAAGACATCATGGATATGTTCAACCTTCAACCGTCCAAAACCGTAGGAATCATCAAAGATGCTGTGAAAGATGCTATTTTAGATGGCGCTATTCCTAACGAGCACGAAGCCGCCAAACAATTGGCGATAGAAGTTTATAGACGGTACTCAAATTCCTAAAATATAGTATTGCAGAAGTCGTATCACTTCAATAGCAAGGGCGATGCCCATGTGTATAATCACGCCACCCCAGATATGCTTGGTTTGATAAGCTAATACACCTAAAGCAAATCCTCCAAAAATTGACGAAATGGTTTCCATTACAGGTTTTCCGAAGTGTATAGCCACATAAACGGCAACCATAGGCAGCACTGCCGAACGACCAATGGTTGTGCCCATACCTATAACAAAGGCACCGCGATAAACGACTTCTACTATAAAAAAAGCGGAAATATAAGCTATTTCAAAGGTAAGCAGATGAGCCCAAATCGAGTAACCAAAAAGTCCTTTGCTTGATAATGCCGTATCTGCTCCAAACTGCCAAGGTTTGCCCATAGGATAGTAGGAGAGAAAATCGGGCGTAAACGAAATCGTTATTAATATGGGCATCATTAACAAAAAGAGCCACATATAGGCTTTAATGTGATTATTGCCACGACAAATTCCGTATAGTCCCTTCACTTGTTTATCGATCCAAAAACGCAGGATCAGCAACACCGGCAGTTGAATCAAAAGGCCTTTTATTTCAAATAAAAATTTAAAAAAATAACGTTGTTCTTCGAAAGTGGACATTGGAAAATTCAAATAATCACGCCAAGAAAAAGCGCTATTAAAACCAACCATTGCTGTGAGCACAAAACCCTTTAAATAAAAGTGTGATTTATTGATAGATTTATATTTACCTTGAAAAATAAGCACCGGCACAGCAACTAAAAAATAGAGTGCCGAATACATAAGAATTTTGTTCACGTATTTATTTGAAAACGGTGCAGTGCCGTCAACAACAGACGCTCCAAACTTTGTGGTATAAGCAATAACAATAGAAAGCGCAATAATTGTTAATGCATAAATATAGGGCAAGAGTTTAAAGTCTAACCGCATAAAAGCGACGAAATCTTGCCACAAAAATTTTAATGATTTTAACACTGTACCCTACTTTTTCGGCGTAATCATCATAATCATCCGCTTTCCTTCAAGTTTCGGCATGGACTCAGGTTTTCCGTACTCCAACAATGCATCGGCAAACTTCAACAAAATGGCTTCTCCTTGTTCTTTGTAGACGATCGTGCGACCTTTGAAAAACACATCCACCTTGACTTTATGGTTTTCTTTCAAAAACTTTATGGCGTGATTCAATTTGAAATTGAAATCATGATCATCGGTTTGTGGTCCCAAACGAATTTCTTTAACCACAACTTTGGCTGAATGCGCTTTAATCTCTTTCTGTTTGCGCTTTTGCTCGTAGAGAAATTTCTGATAATCCATGATTTTGCAAACCGGAGGATTTGCAGTAGGGGAGATTTCCACTAAATCTAACTCTTGTTTTTGAGCTTCTTGAAGCGCGACGCGTAATTCCACGATGTCGTTCACGGTGTTGTCGCCAACTAAGCGAACCATGGGTGAAGTAATGCGTTCGTTGATGGCATGTAATGCCTCTTTTTTCACTGGGCCGCGATTTCCAAAGCGGTTGGTGTTGGGTCTGAAACCCGGTCTTGGTTTGAATGGTGTTGCCAAATTTTTACTGTTTAGTTAATACTATTTTAGTTTAGTTATTAGTCGTCTTTTCATTATTCTATCATTTTTCTTACTTCCTCATTTACTAAGTTTGCAAAGGCTTCCACACTCATCGCACCCAAATCGCCTTCGCCGCGCTTGCGAACGGAAACAGTGCCTTCGGCAGCTTCTTTCTCGCCAACCACGAGCATGTATGGAATTTTATTCAACTCTGCATCGCGAATTTTTTTACCGGTTTTTTCATTGCGTTCATCAACCGTACCGCGACAATCTGATAATTCCAAATCGCGTGCAACTTTGTTTGCATAATCTACGTATTTTTCAGAAATCGGGAGTACAATGAACTGCTCGGGCGTGAGCCACAACGGAAAATTTCCGCCGGTGTGTTCAATCAAAACGGCTACAAACCGCTCCATCGAACCAAACGGGGCACGGTGAATGATGATCGGACGATGTTTTTGATTATCTGAGCCAATGTATTCCAAATCGAAACGTTCGGGCAAGTTGTAGTCCACTTGAACCGTGCCCAACTGCCACTTGCGACCGATTGCATCTTTCACCATAAAATCCAATTTCGGACCATAAAATGCAGCTTCGCCCACTTCGGTAACGGTTTGCAAACCCTTTTCTGCTGCGGCTTCTACGATAGCGCCTTCGGATCGTTCCCAGTTTTCGTTGGAACCGATGTATTTGGTTGTGTTATTCGGATCGCGTAACGAAATTTGTGCTGTGTAGTCTTTAAAATCAAGGGTTTTGAAGATATATAGAATGATGTCGATTACGGCTTTGAACTCTTCTTTGAGTTGATCGGGTGTGCAGAAAATATGTGCATCATCTTGTGTAAACCCACGAACGCGCGTTAATCCATGCAATTCGCCACTTTGTTCGTAGCGATAAACCGTTCCGAATTCCGCATAACGCAACGGCAAATCTTTGTACGAACGTGGTTTCGTTTTATAGATTTCGCAGTGATGCGGACAGTTCATCGGTTTCAACAAAAATTCTTCACCTTCGAATGGGGTATTGATCGTTTGAAACGAATCCTTACCGTATTTTTCGTAGTGTCCGGACATTTTGTAAAGGTTGACATCGCCGATATGTGGTGTTTGCACTTGCTGGTAACCGGCTTTTTTTTGAGCACGTTTCAAGAAGTTTTCCAAACGTTCGCGAAGCGCAGCTCCTTTTGGAAGCCACATCGGCAAACCTTGTCCGACAGATTGCGAAAACACGAATAATTCCAACTCTTTGCCGAGTTTGCGATGGTCGCGTTTTTTCGCTTCTTCGAGCATGACCAAATAATCGGCAAGTTCTTTTTGTTTGGGGAATGAAATTGCGTACAAACGCGTCAATTGCTTGCGTTTTTCATCGCCACGCCAATATGCTCCTGCGAGATTTAGAATTTTTACGGCCTTAATTACCGATGTATCCGGAATATGCGGACCACGACAAAGATCAATAAAATCACCACTCTCGTAAAGTGATATCGTGCCGTCTTCCAACTCTCCAATCAATTCTAATTTATATTCGTCGCCTTTTTTTGTAAAGAAATCCAGTGCATCGCATTTTGGAGTATCTTTTCGATTGAATACGGTTTTTTGCGCTGCCAATTCCAAAAATTTTGTTTCTATTTTTGCGAAATCATCAGGGGTTACACTGTGTTCCTTGAAATCAATATCGTAATAAAATCCATTTTCAATAGCAGGTCCAATACCGAATTTCACACCCGGATAAAGTGCTTCAACAGCAGCAGCCAAAATATGCGCAGACGAGTGCCAAAATACGTGCTTACCTTCGGTATCGTTCCATGTTAGAAGTCGCAAATGACCATCAGTTTCGAGAGGTTTTAAGGCATCAATAATTTGGTCGTTAAATTTTGCAGCAAGCACATTTCGCGCCAAGCCCTCACTAATGCTTTTGGCAACATCCATCGCCGAAACGCCTTTTTCAAAGGACTTTACAGCGCCATCGGGTAAAGTTATATGTATCATCATAAAAGTGTAATCAAAAATATCCTGCGAAGATACGATTTTTTTTTGAAATAGACAAATTTTTTGTATAAAAAAAGGACACAAAAAATTCTTTGTGTCCTTTGTGGTTAATCAATCTTTTTTATTGTCCCAACGTTGCAACCATCACTGCTTTGATCGTGTGCAGGCGATTTTCGGCTTCGTCGAAAACGATAGACATTGGAGATTCGAAAACGTCCTCAGTAACTTCCATCGCGTCAATTTTGAATTTTTTGTAAATGTCTCGTCCAACTTCAGTTTCGAGATTGTGGAAGGCCGGCAAACAGTGCATGAATTTCACGTGCGGATTGCCCGTTGCTTTTACAGCTTTCATGTTAACTTGGTAAGGCTTCAATAATTTGATACGTTCTGCCCAAACGGCTTCGGGTTCGCCCATAGATACCCACACGTCGGTATAGAGGAAATCTACGCCTTTCACGCCTACTTCAACTTTATCGGTAAATGTGATTTTTGCACCGGTTTCTTTAGCAATTTCTTTACATTTTTTCACCAACCATTCTTCCGGCCAACATTGTTTTGGTGCTACAGCGCGAAAATCCATTCCCATTTTAGCAGCACCCACCATCAATGAATTACCCATATTGTTACGTGCATCGCCCAAATAAGCGAATTTCACTTGATGTAGCGGTTTGTCGCAATGTTCTCTCATCGTCAAAAAGTCAGCCAAAATTTGCGTTGGGTGAAACTCATTGGTCAAGCCGTTCCACACCGGTACACCTGCATATTGCCCTAACGTTTCTACAATTTCTTGTCCGTAACCGCGATATTCAATGCCGTCGTACATGCGTCCGAGCACGCGAGCTGTGTCTTTCATCGATTCTTTTTTGCCCATTTGCGAACCCGCAGGACCCAGATAGGTCACATGCGCGCCTTGGTCCAAAGCAGCCACTTCAAACGCGCAACGCGTGCGTGTAGAGTCTTTTTCAAACAACAGGACGATGTTTTTGCCTTTAAGGCGTTGCTGCTCGGTTCCGGCATATTTGGCTTTTTTCAAATCTGCGGAAAGATCGAGTAAATACTTGATTTCTTGCGGTGTAAAATCCAACAATTTGAGGAAATTACGGTTTCTTAGGTTAAATGCCATAGTTTCTTTGTTTTTATTAAGTTTTTGTTTTTTTGATTTTATGGGTGCAAAGATACAAATAAATTTTTGATTTCTCAAATTATATCTAAATTTCTGTGTATCCTGTGTCGTTATTAATTTGAACATATTTAATATTATGTTAAATATAAGGATCGTAAAAAAGGGCGGAACAACCAAAAAAAGTCCGCCCATAAATAATCATTATTCACCCCCAGTGAATATGATTATCTATTTTGTTTCTCAATTTCTGTGTTGATTGCACTAACTTTATCCATCATGCCTAAATTCGTATAGATTCCTTTCAAGATCATCATTACATCAATATCATTTGGTTGTACTTCCAGCGCTTTTTCTAACATCTGGGCTGCTTTTCTGAACATATCATTTGCTTTTTCAAGTAACTCTTCATATTTTTTTTGCTCACTCATTGGCAATGCATCCGCTTCAAGTCTGATATCAACGCCTTGGTTATAATAAAGTACGCCCAAATTGAAAATAGCTTCAAAATAGTCGGATTGCAATTCAAGCGTTCTCAGATAAGCCTGCTCTGCCTCTTTAGGCATTTTGATTTGGGCATAAGCTGCGCCCAATGCAAAAAACACAACCGGATCATCAGCATATTGTTCAGCCATATTGCTTAAAATTTGCGATGCACGTTCATAATTATGAATTTGCAAGTGAATATTCGCTGCGTTAATCATTGCCATATAGTCATCGGAAAATCGTTCAACAACCAAATCTGCATATCTACCAGCGTTTGCAAAATCGTTTTCGTCTATGTAGATGAGGGCTAAATTAATGTATGCTGATGGTTGATCAGCTTCGAGTTCAATAACTTTTAGGTAAAATTCTTTTGCCATTGCTTTGTCTCCGGCTGCATAAGCACTAAGCGCTATACTGAACATTCCCAAAGTATCTATAACGCCATCGAATGCATTAGTGTTTATACTTATTTTGAACATCTCTACGGCTTCGGAAAATCTTTGTTCTTGATAAAGCGCTACCCCTGAATTGTATGCAGCAATAGCTAAATTAGAAATCTCCTGTCTCGCCAAGAGGCTGAAATCTTCATTTAATGAAAACACTTTTTGGAAAGATTGAAATGCCAAAGGAATCGGATTTGGCTCTAATTTTCGGTACTCAGGTTTTTCAGTAACTGCTATAGCTGTGTAAATTTTAGCTTGACTCAGCCAAGCCATTGCATTCGACTGATTTTCAGGCTCTTCCATAGCTAATTTGATAGCTGTGAGTGCCCTATCAAGTCTTTCTCTTCTAAGTTCTGTGTCGGCATTTCTCAGGTTTCTACTTTGTGCAAAAACCATTGCGGACATACATACGAGTGCTAAAAATACGTGTAATTTTTTCATGCGATTGTGTTTTAAGAGATTGTTACTTAAATATTTTTTTGATTGTTTTGAAACCTGAAAGTTTAATTAACTTCGTTGAAGGCTTCATTATTTTCTTGTTTGGTATGAATTTCGGCGGTTGTCTCAACTGTTTCAACATCTATCGGATTGCCGTTTTCGTCCAAATGTTCATCGTCTTCAGCAGGAACTTGCGTTACAGACGCAATCGCATCCGATCCTTTCAGGTTGATGAGTTTCACGCCTTGCGTATTTCGACCTACTACGCGCAAATCTTTAACCGCCATACGTAAAATAATACCGGATTTGTTGATAATCATCAAATCATCAGTATCTTTCACATTTTTAATAGCAATCAATGAGCCCGTTTTATCTGTGATGCTAATCGTTTTCACGCCTTTTCCACCACGATTGGTTGCGCGATATTCGTCCAAATCCGAACGTTTGCCGAAGCCTTTCTCAGATACAACTAATATGTCATAATCTTTACTGTCCACGCAAACCATACCAATAACTTCGTCTTTTTCGCCCTGCAACGTGATACCTTTCACGCCGGACGCTCCCCTACCCATTGGCCGAACTTTCGCTTCATTGAAACGAACTGCCTTGCCCGAACGCAAAGCTAACATCACTTCGTTGGTGCCGTTGGTAAGTTTGGCTTCGAGCAATTGATCGCCTTCGCGAATATTCAGAGCGATAATTCCATTTTGACGAGGACGCGAATAAGCTTCTAAAGACGTCTTTTTGATGATACCTTCTTTCGTGCAAAGGATGATAAAGTTTTCCTTTAAATAATTTTCGTTTTTTAGGTCTTTTACATTGAGATATGCACGAACTTTATCATCCGGTTCAATGTTAATCATGTTCTGAATGGCACGCCCTTTTGAAGTGCGCGTACCTTCCGGAATATCAAACACACGCATCCAAAAACACTTGCCTTTTTCGGTGAAAAGCAACATGTAATTATGCATCGAAGCAACAAATAGATGCTCAACAAAATCCTTATCGCGAACATCACTGCCTTTTGCACCTTTTCCGCCCCTATTTTGACGTTGGTATTCACTCAATAACGTACGTTTGATATAACCTAAATGCGAAATTGTAACAACGACATCTTCGTCAGCAATCATATCTTCAATACGGAATTCGGATGCCGAATATTCGATACGACTGCGGCGCTCATCGCCAAATTTAGCCTTCATATCCAACATTTCGTCCTTAATGATTTGCATACGAATGTTTTCGCAAGCTAAAATTTCTTTGCAACGCGCAATGAACTGCATCAATTCGTCATATTCGGCTTGTAATCTTTTGCGTTCTAAACCGGCTAATTGGCGCAAGCGCATTTCTACAATCGCTTTCGCTTGAATTTCAGTGAAAGCCCATTTTGAAATCAAGCCTTGAACTGCTTCTTGAACGGTTTCCGAAGCACGAATTAAGGCAATAATTTCATCAATTATATCCAGCGCTTTCAGCAAGCCTTCCAAAATATGTGCACGTTCTTCCGCTTTACGAAGCTCATATTGTGTTCTGCGAACGACAATTTCGTGGCGATGTTCTACAAAATATTTAATTAAATCTTTTAAATTCAGCAACATCGGACGTCCCTTAACCAATGCAATGCTATTGATGCTGAATGAGGTTTGCAGTTGCGTATATTGATATAATTTGTTTAAAACCACGTTTGCAACGGCATCGCGCTTCAATTCAATCACAATACGCACGTCTTTAGTGGATTCATCACGAACTTCGGAAATCCCCTCAATGATTTTTTCTTCCACCAATTCCGCAATTTTTTCCTGCAAAGTCGCTTTGTTGACTTGGTAAGGTATCGAAGTTACAATAATTTGATCGTGATGACCTTTTTCATGCACTTCAATCGTAGCTTCGGCACGCATAACTACACGTCCTCTACCCGTTTGATATGCTTCTTTTACGCCGTCGCAACCATAAATAATACCGCCTGTCGGGAAATCCGGAGCCTTAATGTATCGCATTAATTCATCTATGGTAACATCTTTATTATCAATATATGCAATAACGCCGTCAAGCACTTCGGTCAAATTGTGTGGAGCCATATTTGTAGCCATACCCACAGCAATCCCCGAACTTCCATTTACCAAAAGGCTTGGAATTTTGGCCGGCAAAACTGTAGGTTCATCCAAACTATCGTCGAAGTTAAGCTGAAAATCCACCGTCTCTTTGTCAATATCTTCCAACATGGCTTCAGTAATTTTCTTCATACGTGCCTCCGTATAACGCATCGCAGCAGGCGAATCTTGATCCATAGAACCAAAGTTTCCCTGTCCGTCCACAAACGGGTATCTCAATGACCAATCCTGCGCCATACGCACCATAGCATCATATACCGACGAGTCGCCGTGCGGGTGGTACTTACCCAACACTTCTCCTACAATTCTTGCAGATTTTTTATGTCCTCCACTCGAACCTATGCCCATTTCGTTCATTGCGAATAAAATACGACGGTGTACAGGTTTCAATCCATCTCTCACATCAGGAAGTGCACGAGATACAATCACCGACATAGAATAATCTATATAGGCTGATTTCATTTGGTCTTCAATGTTAACCTGAATAATTTTTTCGTTTTCTAACATTTTTCTTGTTTAAATAATTGTCAATCAACACTCATTGCCTTTCGCAAACAAAGTATGCAAAGTTACGGAAAATATCTGAAATTTGCAAGTTTTTTCTTAATAGTTTTTCAACAATTTTCTAACGGTCTTATGGCTTCGTTATCCGCTCAAAAAATGCATCTCTATAAGTACTTCCTATGGCGATTTCATGCTTTCCGATAAAAATATCGCCGGAATCGAACGACTCTATGCGGTTGAGATTGACAATATACGACTTATTAACACGCATGAAAATATCGGAAGGAAGTTGTTCATAAATAGATTTTAGAGTGATTTTTGTGATAATTTTCTGCTCATTGGTTTGAATAATAATATAATCTTTCAAACCTTCAATAAAGATAATGTTTTCAAACAATATGCGATAAAAACGGCGGTCGGATTTCACAAAAATATAGTTTTTCGTAACTGCTTCAAGATGGTTTTTTTGCGGTTTTTCCGATAGGAGGAGAAAATAGTCGCAGGCTTTTTCAACAGCCTTTTGAAAACGCTGCAATTCAACAGGTTTCAAAAGATAGTCAATGGCATCCAGGTCGTAACTATCTACCGCGTATTCGGAGTATGCCGTAGTGAAAATTACAAGCGTATGCTTGGGAATGGTTTTCGCAAACTCAATGCCGTCAGATCCGGGCATACGAATGTCGAGAAATACCAAATCCACCGAATTTTCGAGCATAAATTTTCCTGCAGAATCCGCATCGCCGAAACTGCCTAACAATTTTAAGATTGGCGTTTCCTTTACCAATAGCTGTATGGCTTTGCGCCCCAAAGGTTCGTCGTCAACAATAATACAATTCATACGAGTAAATTATTTTTTTTATTAAGGTTGTATGCAGCCCACAGGCATTTATTCATGGCATTGTGTATGCTTTTGTACATGCGGGGTTCATAGTCTTATACTTTAACAGGTGATATTTTTACGAATAATTGAACGCTGTAACTTGTTTCATCGTCTTGTAATTCTAACGTATAATTTTCGTTGTATAATAAGTCCAGTCGTCGACAGATATTGATCAGTCCCAATCCGCCATATACATTTTTCCGATATAGCTTTGCAGGTTTGGAATTGCAACAAGTAAAATGCAATCTGTCGCCTACAATTCTGAAGTGCAAATTGATATGCGACAAACCCGCAGTATCATTGCCATGTTTCACTGCATTTTCAACAAAAGGAATGAAAAGCAGCGGCGGCACGAATACATTTTCGACATTGTCGTTTGTCGAAATGCTGAACTCGAAACGATCGCGACGTATTTTTTCCAAATTCAGAAAATCGGCAAAAAATTGAATATCGTCGTTCAATAATACTTCTTTTTTAGCGCTGTTGTTGAATTGATACTTCATCATATCGCTCATTTTGCGAAGAATAATAGCTGCTTCTTCAGGATTTTCGCGGATGAGCACAAGGATATTGTTAAGCATGTTGAACAGAAAGTGCGGATTGATTTGGTTTTGCAACTGTTCGAGTTCGGCACGTATGGTAGCTGTTTCGAGTTGTGCAATATAGCGTTCGTTACGCGCCCAACGTTGAAAAAGCACAAAAGCAGTGCTTCCTGCAAGTATGAAACCCGATGTTACGGTGTTAATAATCATATACAACCACCATAATCCCTTAATAGTTTCAAATAATGATAATCGTGATGATAATGATAACGATACCATCAATAAAACAAAAATAAGAACCGATAAAACACCGCCGGCTACAATATACCATATCAATTTGTTTTTGAAAAAAAGGCGTGGAAGTAGCACGTAGATGTTGACATAGACAAGTGTCAGAAAAACGCCTGCAACAGTAAGCGAATGTGACACGCTAATGGCTCCAAGCACAAGCAAAAAGAGCAAATTTCGAACCAAACGATAGCGTTTCTCAATCAGAAAATTCAGTAAGCGGTTTTGCTCACCAAACACATGCTTGGTTTGTTCGACAAAAACACGCTTGTGCTCGCTTTCGTATAATTGTTGTCGTAGCGATTTGCTGAGTTCCATCAACATTTGCGAAGTTTCTTGTGGCGATGAAACCACTGTAACGGAAGCCTTATCCAGCGTATCAATTAATGCAACGGAATCAATTTTATTGCGCGCCTTTTCAAGTTCTGCACGAAAGCTCGTTTCCTCCAATTCACGAATTCTATCACCCGATTTCTGCAAATAGTGTAGAAAAACAATCAGCGAAGTAGCACCAATAAAGATAAAGCAAGTAAAGAAATCGTACAAAAGTAAAAAAAACCGTACACCATCGTTACCTTTCGAGAAAAATCCGCGATAAATTTCAGGCTGGAGTTGATAAATCACCCATTCGAACAGTACATTCATCAGTATAAAAAAAACAATCAGTGCTGCTAACGAACTAACATACCGAAAATATCTGCCACGTAGCAAAAGACGTGGAATGAGTTTGTAGATATTCAAAAAACAAACCGTAACAAACATTGCTGTAAGCAACAAAATTTTGACAATAACAGGCAGGCCAACATCCGAAACCTCTACCGGAATTTCTCCGAAAAGCACAAACGCAATCAAAGCAGTTATACACAACGTTGCAACGTTCTGTTTTTGGTCGGATGTAAAAGAGATTTTTGATTCTACCGTATTTTGTTGTTCGGGCATTCTTTGTTTAATTTTTTGCAAAAGTACGCATTTTTTTTCTTATGGTTGATATATTTAAGCATATTTAACCCATAAATTTGGCTACAAAAACTACCTATTGTTTCATTTCGTCGATTTTTTTCGTATTTTCGTCTAAAATATTCTTTCAACGCCAAAATATTTTCCTATTTTTGCAAAACGAATTTAGAATATTCTGCAAAAAACCATTTAACAAACCAAAAAAATTATACCATGAAAAAACTAATTGCAATTTTAGTGCTGGCGATTCTTGCAGGAAGCATGAATGCCCAAACCCAGCGAGCTGTAAGCTTTAGCGAAAAAAAAGAAACAACGGTTGAAAAGAAATTTTCAAACCAAACAATCCAGATGAAAAATCTTGATTCAAAACAAGTACAAACAAAGGTAAATCTACAACAAAGAAAATCGAGGAATACGGATGTTGCAACCGTGACTTTGCGTGTGATTGGCGACCCGTTTGAGGGTACCGGGTTTCAAATGGTTTTGGATAAAAACCATGTAATGGCTGACAAAATTAGGAATGGAGAGTATTATAATGAAAATGGTTTGCGTGATTATTTTCAAATTTATGACGATTGTGAGTTTAAAATTCCGGAAAATGCGACTCCTTTCAACCTTTCAACAACTATTTTAGATAGTGAGGGTTCTGTTAGTATACCCGGTGGTATTTATGATTGGGCCATCTTTTTTATTACTACTCCAGATGGATCGATGTCTGCTGCATCCTGGATGGAATTTGGTGAAAGTTTCATTGATGATTTTATGTTTTTAGCAGGTTATGAATATGTTTTTTTTATAGAAATTGTGTTTTTTGTTGAATTCGATCCGGAGCATGATGCCAAGTTGACAGAAATTATTCTTCCGGAGAGATCGGCAGATTTGACCAACTCTGAAGATGTATCTGTTACGATTTTTAATAATGGGAAACACAACTTTTCAGGAGTAGTAAACTTATCTTATCGTATAAATGGCGGAACTATCGTTACGGAAACTTATACTAACGCGTTAACTCCAGGCAATGAAGACACTTATACGTTTAATACTAAAGCCGACTTTTCGCAAGGAGGCATATACAAGGTAGAAGTTTGGATTGATTACGCATTGGATATGATTCCTTTTAACAATAAAGTTGTTGGTTATACCCAAAAAGAAGCACCGATAGCGTTGCCGTTTATTGAAAATTTTGAACATGAATACCATTTAAATCAATGGACGATTATTGATGCCAATGAAGACTGGGCAACTTGGCATCACATAGAAAATGCTATCTCCGTATGGTGCCCTCACTGGCAAGAAAATCAAAGCTCCGACGACTATTTAATTACCACCTATCCAATAATCATGCCGGATGCCGGAACATACAATATCTCGTTTTTTGTGACTACCAATGACTTTGTAGAGTCGCTTAGGATATTGTACGGCACATCACCCAATTTCGAAGAAATGGATGTTTTAGCAAATTATCCGGTTCTCAGACCAAATGCAGAAAAGCGACTAATTATTGAGAATTTTGAAATCGAAACACCCGGCAATTACTATTTTGCATTCCACTACTATTCACAGGTTGATGAAAGCGGTTTCTGTGGTAGTATTAATATTCACAATATCGCAATAAAAGCCGGTGAGGCTGTTCTGAGTCCGGATATTACAATCACAAATACGTTTGTACCTCTTATTTTTTGCGGTACACAAACCGAAGTAGTTATCAGTGCCGAAATTGATAATATCGGAACAAGACCGATTCAGGAATTTACCTTGACTTACCAAATAAATGAAGGAGCTGTCGTAACCCAAACATTTACTGAAACTATTAATCCTTACGAAGAAACATTAAGAGTCTATTTTGACCAAACAGCCGGTTTTTTGACAGAGGGAGCATACCGGGTTCGACTTACCGCTTCAACTCCCGGTGTGGAAAACACAACAACCAACGAAATTGAGTTTACTTCAAAAGTTTTTGAACCTGTAACAACGCTCCCTTTCGAAAGTGATTTCTTTAACGCATCGGATCGTGCCGATTGGACTCCGGAAATGGTAGGCGGTTGGGAAGAAGCAGAAGTAGATGGTATTTATGTTGCACGGTCGGGAACACCACTTCTTTCAAGATGTGTCAGCTTGGATGCAGGCGTATATCTCTTTTCTTATAACTATAGGGCCGGAAGGTTCGACGCAGGAGGGGATGCTCGCCCTATAAACTTTTATGTAGCTTACGGAAAAGCAGGAACAGACCCATCCTCTTGGGAACCGGCAAAAGAGTACCATAGCCATTTTACCTGGGGGTGGTCTGTTGATGACGGAATTTTGCTAATAATTACCGATCCCGGAGATTATGTTTTTGGTTTTTTCCCTGTTGAAATGCCCAGTTTATTTTTAATTCGTACAACTTCATTAACAGAAGCCTTAGAACATGATTTGCGTATCAGTAACATTGTTTCTTCTCTCCCACGTATGATTCCGAAAAATCACATCTCAGGCGAAAAAACATTTACGATGACCGTTAAAAACATGGGAAAAACGGCGAATGAAAGCGGAACTATAAAAGTATTACATAACAATACCGAACTTATATCGAAAAATTTTGTTTTTACAGAATTGGGCGAGATTAAAGACGTAGAGTTAAAACCTGTTTTGCCTGCGTCGGCAACAACAGGGCTAATGAAATTAGCATTTGAAGTATCAACTGAAAGCGGGGTCAGCAAAACAGCAGAAACGTCGAGAATAATCACCGATTCAACATTTGCGATTGATGCGATCGACTACGAATTTTATAACGGTGTTGGATTATGGTCACCGGGTGGCCTTGGCATGATATACGAATTTGATAAAACGGATACGTTAACTTCCATTACGGTGGCATTTTATGCCCTCCCTAATTTCGAATACGATCCTACGGAATTTGAGCTTGCTGTTTACAAAGTAAGCGGTGATGGTGATAATTTGGAGGTGGGCGAAATGCTTTTCGAAGTAAGCTATTGGCTCATTAATAGAGGTAACAATATGAGAGGCATAACGTTTGGCGTTCCTCGTACCGAAGTGGTACCCGGAAAATACTTTATTGAAGTTAGACAATTGGGATATGATGGTCTATACGTAGTATATGACGAGGTGCAAGGTGGATCTTTTTATCTTAATGTTCCGTGGGCGGGGTTCCATAAAGAAACATGGGCAGGAAATCTTCATGTCCGTCCCAACTTCGGCAAATACTCACAAGGAACATCAATAATAGAGTACATATCCCCTACCCAAGCTCAATTGATCCTCTCGCCTAATCCGGCAACAGAAGTGCTCAATGTGAAACTCGAGGGCACAAACATCGAAAGGGTAATGGTTTATGATGCTTTGGGAAAAGTTGTTCATGTATCGCCACGAATTAATCAGTCAACATATCAGTTAAATACTGAAAGATTAAATCCGGGGCTCTATCTAATTTCGATTCAATCAAAAACAGGTATTGTAAATTCGAGATTTGTTATTAAGTAATCATACTATTTTGGTTTATATGTTCAAGGGCGGCCTGAAAGGCCGCCCTTGTTAATTAAACATTATTCCTCAACAAAAACATACAACCGCAAACATTGTCGATACTCGAAAAACTAACCGGCATCGGTAAAAGATAATAAAAAATGAAATAACAAAACGTTGTTAGTTATTTTTTGGCACGGCATTTGTTAATATATAATTATTGTAGTAATTTTACATGTTGAAAAATAACGAATTTTTGAATAAAAAATATGGATCAAAACACGAGTTTAAAATTGCGTAATGCTTTAATTTTCAGTAGTGAAGAAGCACATCGTTTACATAGTGAAAACGTTGATGTCGAGCATATTGTTTTAGGTATTTTGCGAGAAGGTACGGGTACTGCGGTACACGTTTTAAGCAGTTTGGGTGCCAATTTGGCAGAAATTAAAGAGCGTTTGGAAGACAAAGTGGCTAATCGTTCGGCAAATTCAAGCCAACCTTTACAAAACCTGCCATTGACAAAAAAAGCCGAACAAATTTTGAAATTGATGTGTTTGGAAGCCAAAGCACTGAAAAGTGAAATGGTTGGCACAGAGCATTTTGTTTTGGCTGTTTTGCGCGACGACGCACATGTTTTTAGTATTATTACAAAAGATTTCGGCTTGGATTACACCAATTTCAAAGGCGCATTGCAAAATGTTTTGGCAGGAAAAATCGAGCCTACAAAAAATTTCAAAGAAGACGCCGACCAACTCGATTCGCCAACCGGCGGAAATTCTGATAATTTCAAACCTTCGGCAGATGCAACAACCGCAAAAAATCCCGAAACCAAATCCAAAACACCTGTTTTAGATAATTTCGGCCGGGATTTGACGCGTTTTGCCGAGGAAGGGCGCTTAGACCCTGTGGTTGGACGACAAGTGGAATTGGAACGTATTGCACAAATTCTCAGCCGAAGAAAGAAAAATAATCCGATTTTGATTGGTGAGCCGGGTGTTGGGAAATCCGCTATTGCCGAGGGCTTGGCACTTCGCATTGTACAGCGAAAAGTGCCGAGAGTGTTGTTTGGAAAACGTTTAATTACGTTAGATGTTGCAGCATTGGTGGCAGGCACGAAATATCGCGGACAATTTGAGGAGCGCATGAAAGCCGTGTTGAACGAATTGGAAAAAAATCCAAATATCATTCTATTTATTGACGAAATTCACACGATTGTAGGTGCAGGAAATGCGTCGGGCTCGTTAGATGCGTCAAACATGTTCAAACCCGCATTGGCTCGCGGCGAAGTGCAATGTATAGGTGCTACAACATTAGACGAATATCGCAACAATATTGAAAAAGACGGTGCTTTGGAACGTCGTTTCCAAAAAGTCATGGTAGATGCCACTTCAACCGAAGAAACGTTGGAGATTCTTAATAATATCAAAGGAAAATACGAAGATCACCATTTGGTAACCTATACGCCGGAAGCCCTAAAAGCTTGTGTTTTCTACACAAATCGCTATATCACGGATCGATTTTTACCGGATAAGGCGATTGACGCTTTAGACGAAGCCGGTTCTCGCGTGCACATCACGACGATGGATGTTCCTGAAGAGATTATCGAAATTGAAAAAGAAATCGAAATTGTTCAAGGAAAGAAAAAAGAGGTTTTGAAACTTCAAAAATACGAGGAAGCGGCTGGATTGCGGGATATTGAGACTGATTTAACCCAACAATTGGAAAAAGCCAAAAAAGATTGGGCGGAAAAAGCGAATATCAATCGTGTAGTAGTTACCGATGAAGACGTGGCAGAGGTGGTTTCGATGATGTCGGGTGTGCCGATTCAGCGTGTTTCTCAAGATGAAGGGCAACGTTTGATTAATATGGAAGACCAAATTCGCAAAACCGTTGTTGGGCAAGATGCTGCGATTTCTAAGATTGTAAAGGCCATTCGACGAAATCGTGCCGGAATTAAAGATCCGAATAAACCGATCGGAAATTTTATTTTCTTAGGGCCAACAGGCGTCGGAAAAACGCATTTGGCTAAGATGTTAGCAAAATATATGTTTGATTCGGAAGCTGCTTTAATCCGAATTGATATGAGCGAATATATGGAAAAATTCGCCATTTCGCGCTTGATTGGAGCGCCTCCGGGTTATGTAGGGTATGAGGAAGGCGGACAATTAACGGAGAAAGTTCGTCGCAAGCCCTACTCTATTGTACTTTTAGATGAAGTGGAAAAAGCGCATCCCGATATTTTTAACATACTTTTGCAAGTGTTGGACGAAGGACAACTCACTGATAGTTTGGGACGAAAAGTTGATTTTCGAAATACCATAATTATTATGACATCAAATATCGGCTCACGACAATTGAAAGATTTTGGTCAAGGTATCGGTTTCAGCACGTCTGCTAAGGAATCTGCGAAAGCGTCTCAATCGCAAAGTATTATTGAAGGTGCTTTGAAAAAAGCGTTTACACCTGAATTTTTAAATCGTATTGATGATGTGATTTTCTTTGAATCGTTAGAACGAGACGCCATTCATGGGATTATAGACATTGAATTGGAACATCTATTCAAACGAGTGAAAAGTTTGGATGTTGAATTGGTGATTACCGACAAAGCCAAAGATTTCTTAATTGACAAGGCTTGGAATCCGGAATTTGGCGCTCGTCCGTTGAAACGTGCAATACAAACGCATATAGAAGATGTGATTGCGGAGGAAATTATTCGCGAAAACTTTAATGCGGGACTAACGATTACGATTGATGTAAATGAGGATTCATCGGGGTTGGTGATAAAACAATAAATATGTAGGGGTCGAAAATTTTCGACCCCTACATATTTTATTCATTCAAAAAATAGTCTCTAATCATCGGTTTTTTTAATTCCTTGTTTGGTTTTGATCACAATAACACCGCGATCAGCGCGTTCTCCATAAATAGATATTGCCGAAGCATCTTTAAGAACAGTAATCGACTCAATGTCGTTCACATTTATCGAACTAAGGTCTACGCTATCCATTTTAACGCCGTCTATAATGACAAGCGGTGGTCCACCTGTGCCAACCCTTATATTCTCAGTTCCTTTACCATAAAACCTTATGGTTTTAGTTGTGTCATTCTGTTGAGCTTGTACTGGTAGAATTCCTGCAAATAGTAGAAATATCAATAAAAGTGTGATTTTTTTCATGTTTTTTTTGAGAGAATATATTGAATTTGCAAAGATACGAAAAAAATGTTAATAAAAAAACGAAATAAGTTTCGTTTTTTTTTGTATCTTTGCAGATATTTACTAATCTAACTCTATGACGCTAATTAAATCTATTTCGGGAATTCGTGGAACGATTGGAGGGCTTGCAGATCAAGGCTTAACGCCTATTGATGTGGTGAAGTTTACCTCCGGATTTGCTGCATTTATCAAGCAAAAACAAAACAAAGACAAACTTACGTTCGTAATTGGGCGTGATGCGCGCATTTCTGGCGAAATGGTCAATCATCTCGTGGTTGGAACACTTTTAGGAATGGGTGTTGATGTGATTGATGCCGGACTTTCAACCACGCCAACCGTTGAAATGGCAGTAACCATGAGCCAGGCAGACGGGGGTATTATCCTCACAGCAAGTCATAATCCTAAACAATGGAACGCGCTGAAACTGCTCAATGAAAAAGGCGAATTTATCAATGCCGAAGAAGGTCAAGAAGTACTTAGATTGGGCGAAAATATTGGAGAAATCAAATTTTCTGAAGTTGATAAATTAGGGCAGTATTCTCAAGATTCTACATATATTAAAAAACATATTGACGCCATTTTGAAATTGCCATTGGTGGATGTGGAAGCTATAAAAAATGCCAAATTCAAGGTGGTTGTCGATGCTGTAAATTCGACGGGAGGTACTGTAATTCCCAAGCTTCTGAAAGCGCTCGGCGTAACTTATGTCATACCGCTTCATTGCACACCAAACGGGCTATTTCCACATAATCCCGAACCTTTACCCCAACATCTCAGAGATATTATGGAAGCTGTGGTTACAGAAAAAGCCCATGTTGGATTTGTGGTTGACCCCGATGTTGACCGTCTGGCCATCGTTTGCGAAGACGGCACATGTTTTGGCGAAGAATATACATTAGTTTCTATAGCCGATTATGTGTTGCAACACACAAAAGGCCATACGGTATCCAATCTCTCGTCTACACGGGCTTTGCGCGATATCACCGAAAAACATGGCGGACAGTATTTTGCTTCTGCCGTTGGTGAAGTGAACGTTGTAGAGATGATGAAAGCCCACAATGCCGTAATTGGCGGCGAAGGCAACGGCGGCGTGATTTATCCGGAATTGCATTACGGACGTGATGCATTAGTCGGAATTGCCCTGTTTTTAAGCCATTTGGCGAAATCCAAGAAAACATGTTCGCAATTACGATTTAGTTATCCAAACTATTTTATCAGCAAAAATAAAATCGAACTTGACCCGGATATGAATGTTGACGCCATTTTGGAAGCCATCAAAGAAAAATACAAAAAAGAAAAAATCAATGCTATTGACGGGGTAAAAATCGACTTTGCCGACGAATGGGTGCACCTCCGAAAATCCAATACAGAACCGATTATCCGCATTTATTCGGAAAGTCAATCCGAAGTTACTGCAGAACATTTGGCAAAAAAAATTATGAAAGACATTGTTAATATAGGTTCGGGATACGAGGTTTCACAAGCTGCATACCGCGTACCTCGCACCCAGACACCACATACCAAATACCAAACCAATAAATCAATACCGAAATGAGAACGATCCAAGACCAAAACTTCGCCAATCAGAAAGTGCTCGTGCGTTGCGATTTCAACGTACCTTTGAACAAAGAAACACGTGAAATCACTGATGATACACGTATTCGTGAATCCTTACCAACCATCAAAAAACTGTTAGCCGACGGCGCAGCCGTAATTTTGATGTCACACTTGGGACGTCCGTCTGAAACGGGTTTTGAGGAAAAATTTTCGCTCAAACCTGTTGCCGAACATTTGAGTCAATTGCTTGGTATCAAAGTGAAATTAGCCGAAGATATTTTCGAAGGAAAAACTATCGAAAACGCTAAAAACTTGAAATCGGGTGAAGTTTTGCTCTTGGAAAATCTCCGTTTTTTGCCGGGCGAACAAAAAGGCGATGTGGCTTTCGCAAAATATTTGGCTGATTTAGGCGATTCGTACGTTAATGATGCCTTTGGTACGGCTCATCGCGCACACGCATCAACGGCGGTTATCGCACAATTTTTTCCGGACAAAAAATATTTCGGTTTCTTGTTGGCAAACGAAATCACAAATTTGGAGAAATTGTTGCATCATGCAGAAAAACCATTTACTGCAATCATTGGCGGAGGAAAGGTTTCAAGCAAGATGGACATCTTGAAAAATCTGATTCCGAGAGTGGATAATATGATTATCGGCGGTGGAATGGCGTATACGTTTATCAAGGCTATGGGCGGAGAAATCGGCAAATCCATTTGCGAGGACGACAAACTTGATTTGGCAAAAGACATCATGAAAGAAATGGATGCAAAAGGCGTGAAATACTACTTCCCTACGGATTCGGTTTGTGGCGATAAATTTGACAACAATGTCAACATCAAAACCTTTCCTTCCAACGCTATTCCCGGCGAATGGATAGGTTTGGATATAGGTGAGGACGCCATCAAAACATTCGAAAAAATCATTGCAGAATCCAAAACCATTTTGTGGAATGGTCCGATGGGCATGTTTGAATTTGCAAATTTCGGACACGGCACAACCGCTATTGCGAAAGCCGTTGCAGCCGCGACAAAAAACGGAGCATTCTCGGCAATCGGTGGTGGCGACTCGGTTGCAGCCATCAATCAAAACAATTTAGCCGACCAAATGAGTTACATTTCGACCGGCGGTGGTGCGATGTTAGAATATCTTGAGGGTAAAACATTGCCAGGCATTGCTGCTATTTTGAATTAGGTCATCATTACGAGCTTGACCCGCAATTTCCTTGCTATCTTTCTTTTTTTTTCGTATCTTTGCAAATTAAAATTTAAACCAAATTATGAAATCTATTTCCGAACTGCAAGATATTGCAAGCCAAGTGCGTAGAGATATTATTCGCATGACTTCACAAGCTCAATCCGGACATCCTGGTGGTTCTTTGGGCTGTACGGATTTCCTTACAGCACTGTATTTCAGTGTAATGAATGTTAATCCCGACCACTTTACAATGAATGCGGAAAACGAAGATGTCTTTTTTCTCTCGAATGGACATATTTCGCCCGTGCTTTACAGCGTTTTGGCACGTCGTGGGTATTTCCCAACGAGTGAATTAGGGACATTCCGAAAATTGGATTCACGTCTGCAAGGCCATCCGAGCACTGCACATAATCTTCCCGGTGTGCGCATGGCTTCGGGCTCGTTAGGACAAGGTCTATCGAATGCCGTTGGTGCGGCGCTTACCAAAAAACTCAATGGTGATAATGCCCTTGTATATTGCCTTTGCGGCGATGGTGAATTACAAGAAGGACAAAACTGGGAAGCTATCATGTTTGCTGCGGCAAAAAATGTGAATAACCTGATTGCTGTTGTAGATTTCAATGGCTTGCAAATCGACGGAACAACAAAAGAGGTATGCGACTTGGGTGATTTAAACGCCAAATTTGAGGCTTTTGGCTGGCAAGTGTTGAATATGGATGGTCACAATATGGACAACATCATTTCTATTTTGAATGAAGCCAAACAAAAATTAGCCAACCACAAACCTGTCTTTATTGTGATGAAAACCGAAATGGGACATGGTGTAGATTTTATGACGAACGATTGTAAATATCACGGCTCTGTAACTAACGCCGAACAAACGGAAAAAGCATTATCGCAACTTAAAGAAACCTTGGGGGATTATTAAATGAGAAAAACTTTCTTGATACTGCTGTTTTCAATCGTTTGCGGAACGTTGCTTGCACAGGATACAGACACTTTGGAAATAGAACCTGTTAAACAACCTTGGTGGATTAATGCAAGGCCTCAATTCAGAGGCACGGTGCGAGCAAAATACGAACATGATCTCAACAAAAACCTTTATCGCTTCAATATTCGCAATGCTCGCGTTATTGTGTCCGGCATTGCTAATGATTGGATTAGTTATCAGATACAAGCCGATTTGAGCGATGAAGGCGCATTTAGAATTTTAGATGCAGATGTTCGGTTTCAAGCAACAAATAATCTGACATTAAAAGTTGGACAAACATTCCTTCCATTTATTCAACCTCACCTGATTACACCAGGCGAGATGCTGTTTGCAAATAGAGCGTTGGTTAACAGATATATGAGTGGATCAGCGCGTGATATTGGCATAACTGCGAATTACCGTTTCCCTTTCTATATTCCAATAAACCTTTCAGGTGCTTTATTTAATGGTGCCGGAACTAATAATCCGCGTTGGACGGAAACAAAAGATTTGGGGTATGCATTTCGGTTGATGTTTGGTTCAATGGATTGTTGTGGTCATGGCACTCAGTTTTCGCTAAAAACCTACCAAGCCACAGATCGCGACCATATAAAAAACGAATTATATGCCATTGATTTTCGTTATCTCCGTAGATTTCTGACAATTGAAGGTGAATTATTGCGAGGTAATTATATCGGTATTTTTGATAATGCAGGAGATATTGAAAAACGAGAACGGATAGGTTGCTATTTGCAAGCAAGCCGGATTATTATGACTAAAAAACAACGACTTAGCTACATTACTCCTGCCGCCCGTTGGGACATGATGGGTGGAGCAAACCGCACCGATTTTTCAGATGTAAACCGCTTAACTTTGGGATTGAATTTTGGGTTTAGAGTCCTTCGGAAAACCGAATTGAAATTGAATTATGAAAAATACTGGGTAGAAAAAGGTAAGGCGCCTCTTTATTTCGGGGCAGATAATTCCTTTTGGCACGATAAAATCACGCTCGAAATAGTATTGAATTTTTAATAAAAAAAATAATATGACAAAATACACATTTACAGAAAAAAAAGACACCCGCTCGGGCTATGGCGCCGGACTTTTGGAAGCTGCCAAACGCAATCCCAACGTGGTTGGACTCACCGCAGACCTCAAAGGTTCTGTAAAAATGGACGCTTTTGCCAAAGAATTTCCCAAACGCTTCGTTCAAGTTGGAATCGCCGAGGCCAACATGATAGGCATCGCTGCAGGTATGACCATTGGCGGGAAAATTCCGTTTGCAAGCACATTTGCTAATTTTGCAACATCAAGGGTATATGACCAAATTCGTCAATCTGTTGCCTATTCCACAAAAAATGTAAAGATTGCAGCCACTCACGCCGGACTCACTGTTGGTGAAGATGGTGCAACCCACCAAATTTTGGAAGATATCGGCATGATGAAAATGTTGCCGGGAATGACGGTTGTTGTACCTTGTGATTACAACCAAGCCTATTTGGCGACGTTGGCAGCAGCCGAGCATTATGGCCCAATGTATTTGCGCTATGGACGTCCAACCGTACCGAATTTCACGTCTCTTGACGAAAAATTCGAAATCGGAAAAGGCATTTTGCTCCAAGAAGGCAAGGATGTAACGATTATTGCAACAGGCCATTTAGTTTGGACAGCCTTGCAAGCCGCTGAACAACTAAAAGAAAAAGGTATTTCTGCCGAAGTCATTAACATTCACACGATAAAACCATTAGATACCCAACTTATTTTGGCATCGGCTTTGAAAACCGGATGCGTGGTAACTGTAGAGGAGCATAATATTATAGGCGGTTTAGGCGATAGCGTAGCACACGTTTTGAGTCGAAGCATACCAACCCCGATCGAAATGCTCGGTGTAAACGATGTTTTCGGTGAAAGCGGAACACCGCAACAATTATTAGATAAACATCATCTTAACGAAGAAGGAATTGTTGCCTCTGTGCAAACGGTGTTGAATAGAAAATAGGAGTTAACCATAGTAGAGGACACAGCGGAGCTGTTACTTTTCAACGGTCGTAGGTTGGTGATTATACGCCAATAGATCTTTCTTCGCAACTGAGAGGTGTGTATCCTCACAAAACTCGTTTGCTACTTGGAAAATCATAAAAGAATAAACTTAAAAATTAAACCCAAACCAAAATTTATTAAAGAACTAAGCGCATGAAACATTTTTTTACAAAATTTTTATTCTTTGTTATAATTTTATTGGCATATCGTGCGGAAGCACACCACCACGGGCATGGCCACTCGCAGACCGACACCCTTGTTCGTGGCACCCGTTCTCGCCCAAATGGCGAACGTTCACTCAGAGGATCTATGGTTTTATCCTCTGAAAAACACCTTAAAATAAAGGGTTTTGGAGATTATGAGCAAGATAGTGTCGGCGAAGACACCGACATAAAAGTGGTTTTGCAAGTAACCGAAGGTGGAACATTATTTATAGGCAGTGAGGCAGATTCTATTCCCGGCGAATTTCGCATTACGGACAACACGCTTTTGATTATTGAGGCTGGTGCTCGTTTGCAAATAGAAGAAGGTTCTTCGCTCATTGTAGAAAGTGGTGGTGGTATTATTATTAAAGAAGGTGCAGATCTTTCAGTTTTGGGAGAAGAGGCTATAATCCTAAAGCCCGATGCTCAGGCCTGTATACCACTGATAGATTCTATGATAGTAGTTATCCCTCCTAAAGGTCAAGGTGATATTATACCAATTGACGATTGCAAGCCGATTGACGACCCTTTAGATCCTCCAATTACCGATCCGAGAGACTCGATCACCGGTCCTATCGATCCACCTTGGGACCCGACAGATCCTGGGAATTGGCCGTCGATTATTGATTCAACCTATACAAACAACTTACAAGGCATGGTCAGCACCACGCCTTCAGGTGCTTTGGTGTATCAGATTCCGATTGTAGTCCCTGTTGGAACTGCCGGTATGCAACCGCAGTTGTCAATTGTTTACAACAGCCAAAACAATGCTTCGGGCATATTGGGAGCCGGATTTGGACTTGCAGGGTTATCTTCAATTAGTCGTGTGGGTAAGAATTTTTATCACGATAACGAGCGAACGGGCGTAACATTGACAATGAATGATCAGTTTGCTTTGGATGGCCAGCGTTTGATTCGTACAGCAGGTAGTGGCCCAATTGGCTCTGATGGTAACATTTTTGACACAGAGATAACAAGTTTTGTAGATATACAGGCTTATGGGAGCAGCTCTCATGAAGGACCACAACGGTTTCAGGTTCGAACCAAAGACGGTAGTACCCTTGAATACGGCGATTCGCTCTATAGTCGTTCGGAATTTTCAAGACAAACTCATAAGATTGCTAATGAATGGCATATCCGAGCTCAATCCGATCCTAACGGTAACTATATTATCTATGAGTACAACAAAACAGGCGAATATGTTTACATCAAAAGGATTCGCTACACGGGAAATGATCAAGCCGGATTACAACCTTACAATGAAATCGAATTCAAGTACACAAACAAATCTGTTCAAAGAAAATTGTTTGTTGCCGGTTTTGAAATCATCGAAGAGAAACTGTTAGAGGCTATCATTTGTTATTCAAACAATGAAGTTGTAAAGCGATATGCATTTGAATATACAGCGGACAAGAAGCAGTTGCTTTATATGCGGGAACTTGATCCAAGTGGTCGGATTTTAGGAGAGCTGAAATTTGAATGGAAAAAAAATACATCTGCATACAATTTTGAGAATGCACAACAATGGACACCGGAATTTGGTAGTGGTTGGACATATAATAATCATCTTCGAATGTTGGCAGATGTGACTGGCAATGGTAAAGCCGATGTCGTCGGGTTTGGAAATAATCATGTTTGCGTTGGGAAATCATTGGGTATAAAATTTTCGAATTCTGAACCTCCTTGGTACCATGGATACACTGTGAACACAGGAGGCTGGCACGTAGAAGACCATCCGCGCTATATTGTGGATGTAAATGGAGATGGACTCGCAGATATAGTTGGGTTTAGTAGCAGCAATGGGGTAGAAGTCAGTTTATCCAATGGGGTTAATGGATTTTCTCCAACGGAAGTTTGGTCATCGGATTTTAAATCTACAACAGGTAGTGCCAAGACCTATCCTCGGTATTTAGCAGATTTTAATGGAGATGGTTTATTGGATATTATTGCCTTCAAGTCAGACTCAGTACTGGTTGCGCTAAACACAGGGTCAGGTTTCAGCAACTATTTCTCCATTCCTTCTTCAGGATATAATTTTAGTAATGACGGCGATATTGCTCTTGTTGGAGATATAACCGGTGATGGTAGAGCTGATGTAATACTATTAAGGCGTAATGCATCTACACCATCAACGAAATACTATGATGTTTCTTATGCTATATCGAAAGGCATTTTTTTTGAAGAGTTGTGCCCAAACTATAGCTATAGTGGTAAATTTTTTGCTCGGCCTTTTATTCCAGCTCCCAATGGTAGCATGACTCAATTCGTATATGAGTTTGAAATTCCAAACGATTGCCATTTCAACTGCTTCTTGCAAGATGTAAATGGCGATGGAATGGCAGATTTAATTTTCACTGGAAGAAACGGCTTATATGTCGCTCTTGCGAAAGGAAGAGACAATTATAGTTATGGCGGTTGGTGTGTAGGTAGAGAGTTCTTATATCCCGTGAAATGGACAGACCACTATGGCAGGAAAAACTGTTAAGTATGTTCCTAACAAGAGATTAGATATAATTGCTATTGACCCATTTGATGGCAAAAGAGTAAGAATTAGAAATTTTGATTCTAATTTAGGTACAAATTGGAGGTTTTGGTTTATTCGTAAATGATTTTGACTATGAAACGAACTTTTTTATTCATTATTTCCGTGTTTTTTTCTTTGATTGCAATGGCTCAATTCGAGGGAAAAGTATTTAGAGGCAAACAAGGAAGAATAATTTACTTTACAAACAGTAGTAATTTTAATACAGAGCACCGATTTTTTTTGGATCCAATAGTTGGTTCCGGCTCATACCGAATAGAGAAAAATCGTTTAATAGCCACATTCGCACCTTACCAGAACAAAGACACATCATCTTTTCAAATAAAGAAAAGCATATCAAGCAATACAACTGATATTTATATAGAATGTGTTTATAAATCTGACTGTGGCAGAGAATCTTCTTGTGAACTTGCAAATTGGTGGATTGCCACATCGGATAGTGTATTAAAACAAATGCGCCCCTTTGGCATTGAAAATAATTTAACGTTATCTGATTTATCAATACCACAAGACGCAAGACTTTATTTTGGAGGTATCCAGATTTCTAATTTGAGTATTCCATTGTATCCCAACACAAAAACTCATTACTTAGTTACTTTAAAAAGAAGGGTCAAATATCTCGAAGAAGGCGAAATGATATTTAAAATAAGAGAAAAAAAAGGAAAAACATATCTAAGGTTAATAAACGGGAAAAAACTTGTTGGGTACAAAACGATGGATTTTATTTTATACGACAGTCCTTATCCCGTTGGCGCGGACGTGGACGTCCCGCGCCAATGAATAAAAAAATTAGTTGTTTTGTTTCAATTATTTTTCGTAAATTTGCAAATCGAAAAAACAGATTTGACAACACATGGAATATATGCAAAGATTAATGTCGGCACGGACGTGGACGTCCGCGCCAGCGGGGCATTAAATAAGACTCACATTATTGATGGCTCTAATGTTTTTTATGTAAATCCTGTATGGCATCGACCAGGTATTGTTAGAGGAAAATTTTGGTACACGATTCCTTGGAGGTTTGGGCCATGAAAAACCTTATAACAGCATTTTTCATTGCCAATTTTGTGCTTTTTTCCAATTGCGGAACTGTTTCATATTCCCAAAAGCAAAAGGACATGAATGTATTATTTGATTGCAAGGTTGAGAATCAGGAAATATGGCTACGATTTACAAATATTAGTAGCGATACGATTGCTCTTTTTTCTCCCTGTAAAACAAACACATTTATCTACATAAGTAATATAGATGGTATTGAATTAATGCCACAAAGAATGTTCAGAAGAGCTTTCAACGCAAAAATTTTTTACTTAGGAAATAGCGATTACAAAGATTTTTTAGCTCCGTATAATCTTGGTGAGTTATTTGAATTAGAGAATGATCAGATATATAAAATAAGAGTGGAGTATTATATTTATGAAAAGGGGAAATCAAGCAAAAAATTCAAAGCATTTGTGAATTTATATGGAAAAAATAGAAATACCTGCCGATGGCGGTGATAGATACCGAACTGCGGCTGCAAGAATACAGTGGCGCGAGTTTTCAGCAGGCGTAAATTTATTCACAGGGGATCCGGGATTAAGGTCTGAAGACAGGAGAGTTGTCAATGGAACTTATGTAGAGAATAGGCTTGGAGATGACCCCAACAAATATCGTGCGGGAATAGCGTATATCAGTTACGGTAATTATCGTATTGGTAGAGATTCGGAAAAAATCAGACATTGGGCACAGAATAGATTTGCACATGATTTTTTAACGGGTAGCTTGCCTAATTTTCTACTTGGTTGGCTACCTAATTTTCGGGCCATCCCAAGCCCACATTTTGAAGTCCTTGGTCTCAAGCCTTCTGGCTACTTTTCAGTTGGTAGAAGAAATCCCTATACATTATGGTAACGAAAAATAGATACAACAACCCAGTCACGGTGTTGCTGATTTTTGCCGTATTTTGCACCTGCTGTGCCGATAAATTACGATTAGCCAAAACACCCTTTACAGGAAATCAATTGAGAATTGATGGGTATTATTATCATCAATATACAGGAGCAGATGGAGTTGAATACATGAGTGTTCTATTTTTATATGAAAATGGAATTTTGCATTATGGGGGAGCTTTTCCAAAAAATAAATTGTCTGAGATAGAACAGAATTATTCAACTGAAGAATGGATAAATATTGTACGAAAACTCAAATATTATTGGGGTGTGTTTCTTGTTACAGGAAATACCATAAAATATAAAAGATGGTATCCATCAGAACCACCCCTTAGAGCTTCTATTCGAGAAGGTGTCATTCTCAACGATACAACATTTCGGATAACCAAGGTTTATGATTCAGATTTAAGGCGGGAGGATAGACTTTATCGTTTCAAAGCGTTTTCGCCTAAGCCTGATAGTACAAATAATTTTGTCAAATAAATGGTAACGAAAAATAGTATGAAAAATTTCACGTTTGGTATAATTGCACTTTTCGCCGTCTTTTCTCTTATCTTTATTTCCTGTGATAAAAAAGACGGTTTAAATGTCACTGACGTAATGCTGAGTCAAACTTCTGCTACACTGGAAATTGGTACTATTTTAACCCTAACAGCTACCGTCTTACCGGATAATGCCACAAACAAAACCATAATTTGGTCGAGTAGCAACCCAGCCGTTGCTTCTGTCTTCTATAATGGTGGTACAGTGTTTGGTTTAACCGAGGGCACTACTTCCATAATCGCTACCACACAAGACGGCAATAAAACTGCAACATGTGTTGTTACAGTAATATCTATTCCTGTTGATTCTGTTGAACTGGATTGGAATGCGGCAACTATGCAACCTGGTGATACCCTGATTTTGACAGCTACCGTATACCCCAACAATGCTACTAATAAAAATGTAACTTGGACAAGCAGTGATATAACTGTGGCAACAGTTAACAATGGTACAATAATCACCATAGCCGATGGATTTGTAGTTATCACTGCTGTTACACAAGATGGTGATAAAACTGCTACTTGTTCTTTAACTATCGTTACGCTCCCTCCTCCTATTGATATTGCCACATGTAATACTCTCCTGCCCGGTTGGGGAACGAGTTTCGGCATAATTACTCGCGGTGGAGAACGTACTATTTCCGGCAGTGGTATCACTCAAATTTGGTCTGATGCTGTAACAACTACTAATTGCAATAAAACAACTTATTCTGGTGGTTCATTTAATAATCACAATGCAGATTGTCGCTCCAATCCAAATTATCCGGGAGATTTGTTTTCATGGTGTGCAGTTGCTCGTTATGCTCCTCAACTCTGTCCTGTTCCTTGGCGTGTTCCTACTCTTCAAGATTTTAGAGATTTGGATATTGCTTTGGGAGGCATAGGTTCCACCCAAATGAGTATAGTCCTTCTTAATAGGTATCTCAACGATTGGGGTGGTACCTTTGGTGGCAGCTGCTATGGGAGTGGCGGGTTGTTGGCGCAGGGTCAATCCGCAGACTACTGGTCACAGTCGGAACCGGGTGTAGGTAGCGGATATCTTATGACGTTTATGGCTAATGGCTATATTTTCCCGCATGGTATTAAAGCCAAGGTCGGTGGATCAACATTGCGTTGTGTCCGTGATCATTAGTTCTCCGCCGGTGTATAAACAAATTGTTTGTCCTGAAATTTCATTTGTTCAAAAATTGGACTTCCTAACAAATTCTACACACAGAGAAAAAAGTCAAAGAAAAAATGGGCTTTGCAGTTTCGACTTTTTTTTGTAACTTTGCAAAAAAATCAACCATGCAAAAAAAAATCTTATTAGTCGATGATGAGCCGGATATTCTGGAATTCTTAAGCTACAATTTGCGAAAAGTAGATTTCGAAGTCGTCACCGCTAAAAACGGAAAAGAAGCCCTTGTTTTGGCCAAAAAAAACCGCCCCGACTTGGTTGTTTTAGATGTGATGATGCCCGAAATGGATGGTATCGAAACCTGTCATGAACTCCGTAAGATCAAAGGTTTGGAACATACCTTTATCGTTTTTCTGACCGCACGCGGCGAAGATTATTCGCAAATAGCCGGATTTGACGCAGGAGCAGACGATTATATTACTAAACCAATTAACCCCAAATTGTTCATCACTAAAATCAATGCCATCCTCAAGCGCTCTTCAAATGTTAAAGAAAAAGTTTTGAAAACCAAAGGTTTGATCATTGACCGTGAAAAATTTGTAGTTATAAAAGACGGACAAACGTTTTCGCTACCTAAAAAAGAATTTCAATTATTGGAATTATTGGCGTCCAAACCTGATAAAGTGTTCACCAGAACCGAGATTTTTTGTGAGGTTTGGGGTGAGGATGTCGTAGTTGGCGACCGAACCATTGATGTACACGTGCGAAAAATCCGTGATCGTTTGAATTTAGATGCCATAAAAACCGTTAAAGGCGTTGGTTATAAATTTGAAAATCTATGAGTTTCAAAAGATACATCAGTTCCAACAGGATCGCAATCATTGCTGCTGCAACCGTTTGTTTGTTCAGTGTTGTCTTAACTATTCTACTGAAACCAACATTATGGAAAGATTGGTTTACGATAACGGGCGTTATTATTCAGTTTTTCGGTTCGTATTGGCTTTTTCGGTTTTTAATTAACCGATTTGTAGATGATCGTATCAAGTTGATTTACAAATCTATTTACACTCAAAAAAAATCTCGTGCGGATTTTTTGAAAAAACATCGTGAAGACGGTTTGTCCGGCGTTGAACAAGAAGTACAGCATTGGTTGGAAAAACGCGAAGTTGAATTGGAAACCATGAAAGAGCAAGAAGCTTACCGTCGAGAGTTTTTAGGCAATGTTTCGCATGAACTGAAAACACCGGTTTTCAACATACAAGGCTATATTTCAACCCTTTTAGACGGAGCAATTGACGATCCGAATGTAAATCGAAATTATTTGGAACGCACTGAGGTGAGCATCGAACGCATGATCTCGATTATCAACGACTTAGAAGTGATTTCGCGATTAGAAAATAACCAAATTGTTCCGCAATACAACCATTTTGATCTCGAACCTTTAATCAAAGAGATTTTTGATGATTTCGAAATGAAAGCGAAAGAACACGATGTGGATTTTGCATTTCGAAACAAAACACAGGGTACACCAATGGTTTACGCTGATAATCGCCAAATCAAGCAAGTTATATCTAATTTAGTCGAAAATTCAATTCGGTATCTTAATGAAAATGAGCCTTATATAAAGATTACCATTTACGATATGCATAAAAAAATTTTTGTAGAAGTGGCTGATAATGGCATGGGTATTTCAGAAAATGATATTCCGCGAGTGTTTGAGCGTTTTTACCGAGCAGACAAAGCGCGTGCACGCGAAAAGAGCGGGTCGGGTTTAGGACTTGCTATTGTGAAGCATATTTTAAAAGCTCATAACCAAAATATTACAGTCCGAAGTACGCTGAATAAAGGCACAACATTCAGTTTTACATTAGATAAATTTAATTCTTAAAAATGAAAATTTTCCTTGTCGGATATATGTACAGTGGTAAAACAACCGTTGGAAAACAGTTAGCCAAAAAATTGAAATACGATTTCTTGGATACCGACACGATGTTTGAGGCTGAATATCAGATACCTATCTCTGAATATTTTTTGCAATTCGGAGAAACGGCATTCAGAACTTCCGAACGCAAAATTTTAGAAAATTTGAAAGCCTATCCGAACAACGTGATTATCTCGACGGGTGGCGGCCTACCCTGTTTTAGCAACAATATGGAATTGATGCGAGAAATGGGTATTGTGGTTTATTTAGAAAGCTCTATAGGCACGGTTTACAAGCGATTCGAAAAATCGAACGCACAACGACCGCTTTTGGCAGGTCTGTCCAAAGAGGATGCTATCCGAAAAATAGAAGCTCATTTAGCTGAACGTGAACCATTTTACAAAAAAGCCAACATCACACTTTCTGCCGAAAATGTGAATTTTGAAGCGCTATTGCAAATTTTAGCTCCGCTTTTCTAAGCATACCACATTTTCGACGTGATGAGTTTGCGGAAACATGTCCACTGCACGAACTTTCGTGATTTTGTAAGCGTCTTTCATTAAGGCTAAATCTCTCGATTGTGTTGCTGAATTACAACTGATATACAAAATTTTATCAGGATTTATTTTAAGAATTTGTTTAACTACTTTTTCATGCATCCCGGCACGTGGAGGATCAGTAATAATGACATCGGGTTTGCCGTGAATGTTCACAAAATCGTCATTTAGAACGTTGACCATATCACCTGCGAAAAACGCTGTATTTTCAATGTTGTTGAGTTTGGCATTAACCTTGGCATCCTCAATGGCCGATTCAACGTATTCAATACCAATTACTTTCTTCACGGATTTCGCTACATATTGAGCAATTGTGCCTGCTCCTGTATACAAGTCGTAAACGATTTCGTTGTCCTTAAAATTCACAAAATCAGCACCTATTCTGTATAAATTTCCGGCTTGAACGGAATTGGTTTGATAAAATGATTTTGGCCCAATTCTGAATTTCAAGTCCGGTTGCCCGATGTTATAAGCCGGCATTTTCTCTGTTATAAAACTCTCACCGTGAAATAATTGTACATTCAAATCATGAATGGTATCATTCAATTTTTCATTCACCACATACATCAACGACGTAATTTGCGGAAATTCCTGTTTAATCGCTGACATTAAAGCATTTATCGCAGTTTCATCATTATATGCAAATATCACAGCAACCATCCAATCCCCTATTGTTGTGTTTCTTATCATCAAATTTCGTAAAAACCCTTCATGAGACTTCACATCGTAAAACGAAAGGTTGTGCTCAAGTGCATATTTTTTCACAAACAAACGGATCGCATTTGAAGGCTCATTTTGTAAATGACAAAAATTGATATCCAGAACTTTATCAAACATTCCGGGGATATGAAAACCAAGTGCGTTGGTTTCGCAGTTTGGATTTTCCATTTCTTCGATGGTGCGCCAACGTCTGTTCGAAAACGTGTATTCCAACTTATTTCTGTAGAGAAACTCGTTTTCTGAGCCTAAAATGGGCATAATTTCAGGTAGTTCCAAATGCCCAATCCGTTGCAAATGGTCGATGGTAGTTTGTTGCTTGTGATCCAATTGCACGTCGTAGGGTAAATGTTGCCATTTGCACCCCCCACAAATGCCAAAATGTTCGCACAACGGTTTTCGGCGAATTTCGCCAAGTTTATGGTACTTAATAACTTTCGCTTCTAAAAACTGCTTGCGTTTATTGGTAATTTGCAAATCCACCACATCGCCGGGCGCAGCAAATGGTACAAAGCACACCTTCTGATCAATGTGCGTGATGGCTTTTCCTTCGGCAGCTAATCCTTCAATTTTTACTTCAAATTGTATTGGATATTTCTTTCTCATTCAAACGTTTTCTTCAACTGTTCATTGAGAATATTTACAAAGTTTTGAAGTGGATTTTTAGCCATCATCGCCAACATCATATTCATATCGGCATGAAGTTTAATGACCGACCGGCAACTATGTTCCGACAATTCCTCTAGCTCGCAAATCAAACTAAATGGGAATGGCGACGGTGCTTCAGACGCAATTACCAACTTAGTTGGCTCTGTTTTTTCCTTAATTCGCATCGCCAAAGTTGCCATATTTTGAATAGTGAACGAGCAGGAGTCCTCTGTCGATTGCCAATTCACAACTTGCGGCGGCATCAAATTGGCAAAATTGTTAAAATTCGACAAATAGGCAAAAATGCTTTTTGCAGATGTCTGTATTTCGATTGGTTTACTTTCAATTTTTGTCATAGTGTTTTTATTTTAGGTTCAAGATTAGAATAGCCGACAGATGTCGAGCGAAGCATACGAAGTATGCGAAGTCGAGGAATCTGTTTGCTATTTTGGACATTGTTTTTTTATTGATTTATAGCTAAATTTACCCTTACCCCTTACATTCTATCGTTAGACCATTTTTCTGGATTTGCACTCCATTCGTTGAGCGAAGCAAAGTCGCTTTCAGTCACATAACCGCCTGCTACGGCTTGTTTGAGCAAAATCGGATAAGTCGTTAACGTATCTAATTTTACATTTGCTTTCTCAAAGTTTTCGATAGCCGTTTGAAGCGTATACGTGAAAATAGCAACCATTCCTAACACTTCGCAATTTGCTTCCCGCAAAGCATCTACTGCAAGCAGACTACTTTTTCCTGTTGAAACCAAATCCTCAATCACCACCACTTTTTGCCCGGCCGTGATATGGCCTTCAATCCGATTATTCATACCGTGTTTTTTCTCCTCTGCACGGATGTAGATAAACGGTTTTTCAAGAATCTGCGCCACTAATGCACCTTGCGCAATGCCACCTGTGGCAACACCTGCAATAACATCGACATCGGCATATTTTTCACGAATAATCGCTACAAATTGATCGCGAATATAGGTTCGAATTTCAGGATACGACAAGGTTACACGATTATCGCAATAAATCGGCGATTTACGTCCGGAAGCCCATGTGAACGGGTTTTGGTTGTTGAATTTGACGGCTTTGATTTGTAATAAATAGTCGGCGACGGTGTTCATAACGTATAATTTTTTGCAAAGATACGAAAAATATTTAAACTGTCATAGCAAGAAGATGCCCCGACTTCGCTTTCGAGTTAATTCATAAAGCAAATTCCTTAGATTTTTTAGTAAAAAAAACTAATTCTCTATTCTCAATTTAATAAAAATCATTCCGTCGCCGTTTCCGCCACCACAAAATCAAAATAATTCCAAACAACATTCCGCCTAAATGGGCGAAATGCGCGATGTTAGTGCTACCTGTTCTGCTAACTCCGGCAATCAATTCGATAGCGCCATAAATAATCACAAACCATTTTGCTTTAATCGGAATGAGAAAATAGACGTAAATCAACATATTCGGGAACATCATTCCAAATGCCAACAAAATTCCAAAAACCGCACCGGACGCGCCAATTGTAACCGAATTATTCATAAATCGAGCAATCAAATAAGCCGGATAACCTGCCTGCGTGAAATCCCAAATTTGATAAGCCACTACTACATTTTGGATTAATCCTGCGCCTACACCGCAGAACAAATAGTAAAACAAAAATCGTTTGCTACCCCAATAATTTTCCAATGAATATCCAAACATCCACAAGGCAAACATATTGAAAAGTAAATGCATGAAATTGGCGTGCATAAAGAGATACGTGAAATACTGCCAAGGATAAAAATTCTTTGCAGCAATATAATGCAAGCCCAAATAGCGCGTAAAATCAATACCAAATCCGCCCATCACATCCGTCAAAAAAAACATAATGACATTGATGATGAGTAAATTTTTGACAACGGGGGGCAAAAGGCGAAAACCCTGTGGGCGATAATTTTCTGTCATAGGAATTTAGTTTAATCGAGTGTGTATTTCATCTTCTGAAAGCACTGAAAATACAGGCTTTCCTTTGGGTGAGAGTTGCGGAACTTGACAAGTAAACAACTGTGTCAAAAGATGTTTTTGTTCGGTTTTATCTAACGAGATTCCCGATTTTATAGCCATTCCGCAAGCCATCGAAACTGCCAAATTCGTTTGTTTGTCGTTTCGATTTAGCATAATTCCGCTTTTGAAGTTTTCCAAAATAGTTTCCAAAATGCTTTGCACATCGCTTTCTTTCACATCGCTTGGCGTGGCATTCACAACGAACGAATGATGTCCCAAACTTTCGATATCCCAACCTAAATCTTTCAAATTTGGCAAAATTTCGTTCAGAGTTTCAGCATTGGTTGCTGAGAAATCCAACGATTGCGGAAATAATTTTTGTTGAGAAATTGGCTGACGATTGATTATTTGTTTTTGAAATTGTTCGAACAAAATCCGTTCGTGTGCACGTTGTTGACACACTAATAGCAAGCCTGACCGCGTATCCACAACTAAATATTTTTTCAAAATTTGGAAACTGTCAAAGTAGGTATTATCATCTTCTATCGTGTGTTCGATTTCTTTTTGAACGCCTGCTTCTATTGGTTTTTGTAGCAATTCGAACGATTCCAAATACGCATGTTGATTGAGTTGTTTTTTGCGATGTTCTGGAAAATTTGTTTTTTCAAAGGGGTTATAACTCGGATTAACGTGAACGGTAGGGGTTTTCGGCGTATAATCTTTTGGAAGAATATCAGGTTGATAGTCGGGATTAGTCGAAAAATCAAGACTTGGCGAAAGATTGAAAACACCAATTGCTTTCTTTACAGCCGCTAACAATACACCATACATCAACTTTTCGTCCAAAAATTTGATTTCGGTTTTCGTGGGATGAATGTTGATGTCAATATTTTTCGGATCAATTTCAAAATGTATGAAGTAAGATGGATAACTTTTTTCTGCGATCAATTCTTCAAATGCCTGTAAAACCGCATGGTTCAAATAATGATGTCGAATAAACCGATTGTTTACAAAAAAATACTGTTCGCCTTTGGTTTTCATCGCAAACTCCGGTTTACAAATAAATCCGGAGATTTTTACATGAGAAACAGTTTGTTCAATCGGTACCAAACGCTTTTTATAAACATCGCCAAACAAAGCAACGATACGCTCTTTGAATGAAGACGGCTCTAAATTCAGTAAACATTTTTCGTTGTGATAAAAACTGAATTTTAAGTGCGGATGAATTAAAGCCACTCGATAAAATTCTTCGCTGATATGTTTGAACTCAGCATTGTCGCTTTTCAAAAATTGACGTCGAGCCGGTACATTGAAAAACAAATTCTTTACCGCAACAGACGTGCCTTTTGAGCATTGACAGGCTTCTTGGCTTTTAAATTCCGAGCCTTCAATTTGTATTTTTGTACCCAATTCTTCGTCGGCTTGTCGAGTTTTTAATTCGACTTGCGCAATGGAAGCGATAGAGGCTAAAGCCTCACCACGAAAGCCCATGGTGCGAATAGCGAACAAATCTTGCGTTTCACGAATTTTTGATGTGGCATGGCGCTCAAAGCACATTCGAGCATCGGTTTCGGACATGCCTTTGCCGTTGTCGATAACTTGAATTAACGTTTTTCCGGCATCTTTAACAATGAGTTGGATTTCCGTACTTTCAGCATCTACCGCATTTTCTAAAAGTTCCTTAACGGCGGAAGACGGACGTTGAATCACTTCACCGGCAGCAATTTGGTTAGCCACCGAATCCGGCAATAAGCGAATCACATCAGACATAATCTAAAACAGCAAAAACTTTGTGTTGCTAACCAGCATGACTAACAAAACAACCAATAACACGTATATCAAAATTCTTGATCCGCTCAACAATTTGTTTGGCTTTTTTCGCCTTGAACGTCTACGCTCAAATGCCTCTTTGATGCGTTCCGAGCGTTCCTCGCCCTCAGCAGCCTCTTCTCCTACACGACGTTTCAATTCGTCGATACGCTCCTTTTCCTCATTATAATAACGAGGTTTCATATCATATTTCCGTAATTTCGGAGGATTGAAAAAACTTCCCATACATTGAATTATTTTAACTGCGAACTCTGTAATTGCCACCAATTGGTGTTGTTCTATACGGAGGCGCTTCTGGTTTTCTGGTTACTTTTCGAGGGTTGGATCTGTTCTGTTGGTTTTCAAAACGACAATGGTCTTGTATTGACGACCTGGTAGCAGGACGTGCTGCCGGAGCACACGAGACCAAAAAAAGTCCTGAAACAATAACTAACAGACTTATTTTTAAAATAGTAGATCGCTTCATAAGCATTATTTTTAAAATTTTATTTGAATTTATTTGCAAAAATACGAATTTTTTCGAAATTTTTGCGTATATTTGTAAAAAAATTATGAAAAAAAATATCAACATCGTATTGTTTATTCTGATTTGCATCCCTTTTAAAGGCTTTTGCGAAATAGATGAAGATTACAGAATGGTAAGCGTAAGTTTAGGTGCAGGCGGGTTTTGGGCAAACAAATATGTAGCGAATTATTACAACGGCAGCGAAAAAAATGTCAATAAAATTTCGTATATTTGGAATAATAGCTATTTTAACGAACAAATCAGGCAAGCACTTAATCTTTCATATGGAGCACCCCTTGGATTTCCGGACCTTCCAACCAATATGCGGTACAAAATTTCAACAGCCGTTACAGCTCGATTTGCGTTTAATTTATCGTTGGAGACTTCATTTTTTATCCAAGTAAATCAAGTCAATCTCACTGCTACAGATATTTTTACGGTTTACCTTGGAAATACTCCCGGCACTACAAATCCTATTCTTGAAATAGGCAGAATTTGGGGTAAAGAATCGCGAACGATGCTTGATGTCGGGTTTCAACGGCGCAACGAACTTGAAGCACGGAACTGGTTCTGGTTTTACGAATTGGCATTTAACCTAACCAATACCAGAGTTAGAGAAAATGTCTTTGAAATCGCCGGTTTCAAGCAATCCATCATAGATAGAGGAACTATCTTGCCGGGACAAGGCTTTTCAAGTCCTGAAATGCCGCAAACTGCCATAGGTATAGGACTTGCAGGTACTTTGGGTTGGCAATACAGGATAGGTTCTAACGCATCATTTGACTTTGGATTTACAACTTATCTTCAAGATATCAATTTGGAAGGGTATAAAAAATTTCACACGAATTTTAATCTTTTTGTACGATTAAACTTTTTAACACTTTAGTTTGTTCCGGCATGAAGTTTTTTTCAAAAAAACAAAAACTTATAAATCGCCTGTTGTTTGGTGTGGCTATACTTCTTGGGATTTTATCATCGCTGGGAATCCGAGCGGTGGTGGAAGATATTGCTAATAACGAACAAAACAAGGTGAAAATTTGGGCTTTAACGGTTCAGCAAAAAGCACAAGTGGTTGCTCACGCTCAGAGCTTATTAGAGCAAATGGAGCTCACGGAACGTGATCAAGTTCAACGTTGGGCTGAAGCCCTTTCGAAAATGTATTCTTCTTATATAACCCCGTCCGAATTTGAATTTTATAGCCGAATTGTTAGAGAAAATACAACCATTCCGAGTATTGTAGTTGATGGCAAAAATCGAAGAATTCTGAATTGCTTAAATGATGATGGACTTTGCGAAGAAGTTACGTATTTTAACGACATTTTATTTCAGGACTATTTACAACAGGAACCGATTCATGTGGAATTTATGGATCAAAATTGGTATATTTACTATAAACTGTCCGAAGCCTTTTATCAATTGCAAAACCAGTTAGAGGATTTAGTTAACTCATTTGTGGTTGAAGTTGTGGATAACTCTATCTTTGCGCCGGTTTTGATTGTTACGGAAGATGAACGAACGGTTGTCAGTGTTGGTAATATGTCGCCGGAAACATATGTTGATTCGGTTGTGCTGAAAAAAACACTGGCTGAAATGCGAGCGCAAAATGCACCGATTGAGATTTCAGTGGGTTCAGATACGCATTTGGTTTTTTATAAAAATTCCATTATTTTGACCCGTTTGAAGTATATTCCGATTATTTTCGTTGTTGTTTTGAGCGCTTTTATTCTGTCGTTAATATGGACGTTCCGAATATCAAGGCGCTCGGAAAATGACAAGCTTTGGGTGGGTATGTCGCGCGAAACCGCGCACCAGCTGGGGACTCCGATTTCGTCCTTGATAGGATGGGTGGAATATTTGAAAAGTCAAAATGTAGATGAAAGTCATCTTGTAGAAGTCGAAAAAGACATTGAACGCCTTAAAGTGATTACCGAACGGTTTTCCAAAATAGGATCGGAGCCAAAAATGACCATTCAAAATGTGGTAAAAGTGGTTTACGATTCAGTGTCTTATTTGCAAGTTCGATTGTCGAAAAAAATCAAATTTCAAGTGAATGTGTCTCCCGATACTCTGATATTGGCCAATATCAATTCGCAATTGGTAGAATGGGTATTTGAAAATTTGTCAAGAAATGCTGCAGATGCAATTGGTATGAACGATGGAATTATTCAAATTGATATTAGCGAGCAAGCCAAAACAGTTGCTATTGATATTACCGATAATGGAAAAGGGATTCCAAAAAGTGATTGGAAGACGATTTTTGAAGCCGGTTACACGACGAAATCCAGAGGATGGGGATTAGGACTACCGTTGAGTCGTCGAATTATTCATAATTATCACAAAGGTGAAATTTTTGTGAAACGCTCAGTTGTTGGCGAAGGTACTACATTCCGAATTATTTTCAACAAATAATGGCGGGAATTTACGTTCATATTCCGTTTTGTCGGCAGAAATGCGGATATTGTAATTTTTATTCGATTGCAAACATGGGCGGGCAAACCCCACCCCTACAATCATACGTGGACGCATTGATTTCGGAAATTAATTTCCGAAAAAACGAATGCACAGAACCCATCAAAACCCTTTATCTGGGCGGCGGAACGCCATCGATGTTAGATGTAAACGATGTTGTAAAAATTTTCGAAACCTTGCAAAATTCCTTTGTGTTTGCGAAAGATATGGAAATTAGCTTTGAAGGAAATCCTGAAAGTTTATCGAGAAACTATTTGTTAGACCTTCGAAATTGCACACCAGTAAACCGATTGAGCATTGGCGTACAATCGTTTTTTGAAGATGATTTGAACTATTTGAATCGAAAACACTCACCAAAACAAGCCATTGAAGCCATCGAAAATGCACAAAAAGCAGGCTTTGAACGTTTGTCTGTAGATTTGATTTACGGCATTCCAACCTTGACGGATGAAAAATGGAATGAGAATTTGCAAACCTTCTTTTCACTCAATATTTCGCACCTTTCGGCGTATGCACTGACTGTTGAACCCAACACTATTCTCGACAAACAAATTCAAAATCTCAAAACAAAATCGCCAAACGAAGAGCAAATCGAAAAACAATATTTGCTGTTGCGAGAACAGCTGAGAAATCATGGTTTTGAAGCTTACGAAACGTCGAATTTTTGTAAAAACAAACAGTATTCCAAACACAATTCAAACTATTGGAATCTTAGTAAATACTATGGGTTTGGAGCATCTGCACACAGTTTTTTGGGAACAGTTCGAAGTTGGAATATCGCCGATGTTAACGCTTACATCACTTCTGTAAAAACCGGAATTTTGCCAAGCGAATCGGAGTTTTTAACCACAGACATGCGATACAACGAATACGTCATGACCGCTATTCGCACGCAATGGGGCATTTCTCAGGATTTCATTAAAACTAATTTCGATGAACGATTTTTTCTGCATTTTCAAAACCATATCGCCCAAATTCCAAACGATTGGCTTATTTGTAAAAACAACCATTTTATAACCACTGAAAATGGCGCTTTATTCTCAGATGCGATTGCAGAAAGATTGTTTATATAACCGTCATTCCGAGCCCTTCGACTTCGCTCAGGATAAACTCCGTCGAGGAATCCCTTGCTATGGGATGTCTCGACTACGCTCGACATGACGACATTTGCATAGTTCAACTTTTTTTTGTATCTTTGCGGTCTAAAACAAAAAATAAACATAAAAATGGAAAACAAAATTAAATCCTTAGCCGATCTTCGGAAAATGAAAGACGATGTGCAGTCTAAAGTTAACTTGCGCGAAAGAAGCGATAATCCCGAAAGCGTTGTACAAATCAAAGTTGCTATGGCAACTTGTGGTATTGCATCGGGTGCCAAACAAACCATGGATTTTCTAATTCAGGAACTCGACAAACGCCACATCCCCGCTGTGGTCACACAAACAGGCTGCATGGGCTATTGTTTTGCAGAACCAACCGTTGAAGTGAAACTTCCGGGCAAAGACCCTGTAGTTTATGGTAAAGTTGACACTAAAAAAGCCGACGAAATCATTGAGAAATACATCAAAAACGGCGAATTGTTGGAAGGTATTATTCCGGTGAATTATCAAGCTCTTGAAGTTAAGTAATTTTAAAATTAACACAAAAAAACCGCATCAATGATGCGGTTTTTTTTGTCTGTCAAATTTGGCTACTCACATTTCGTTACTTTCAATAAATATTGCCCAGATGGTACACACGACGTGATTGTTACAGTAAATCTATCACTCCAATTGGTTTCGCCAATGTCGCTAACACCTTTCACACGATAAACACCGGTTTCCGTTACTTCAAGCGTGTTCGAAGTCTCGGAAAGCGTTTCTATACCTTTTTGCCACACGTACCAAGTTGACAACATTGTACAGGGGTAAGAAACAGTCAGCGTTACGAATTCATCCGGACACGCATTAATGCTGTCGCCACTGATAGTCGGTGGGTAATGACTGCCAGGGCAGCTAATCCAAACCGGATGCGGTTTACTCCACCCACCTGTGCCATATTTGTTAACACCGGCTACAGTATAAGAGCCAGTTTTAAACGCTATGTACTCGAAAGATGTTGCATTGGGAATTTCCACGTTATCTATTTTCCATATGTACGATGTTGCACCGCTGGCAGAGGCAGTCAGTGTTACGGTTTCATCCGGTTCAATATTTGTATTGTTACCGGAAATCTCTGCTATGCCAGGAGGATTTCCTTTGTCATCACATGCTGCAGTAATAACAGCAATTACTGCAATAGCAAATAGCAAAATTGATTTTTTTTTCATAGTGTGGTATTTTTTAGTTTAGTTATATTTTTTAATTATTTTTCTCCACAAGCATTCATGTTGATTCGAAATGTGCCTCCCGATTCTACTTTAAATCCTGGCTTAAGGATAATTTTGTTTCCTGCTTCAAAACTAACATTATCCGTACTTTTTACGACAACTGTACCAGATGTTTGTATGCTATTGGAAGCATTAGTTACTGCAGGAAGATTGTTTGTATTTGAATGAATAACATCCTCGCCATCACAAAATCGGATATCGAAACTCATCGTACCGTCAGCGTTTTCCCGTATGTTTTTTATATAGATATTTGCAAAATCGCCATTTGGAGCGGTATAACCATAAGGGTCAGTCCAATTACTAAACTCTGTTCGACCAGAAGCTGTCGAAAAGGCAGCTTTTTCAGGATATCCTGTTATACCAGGACCTCCACCTGGTCTAAAAACCAAAACTCCGTATTGCTCTATATTATTTACAAAATAGTAGTTTCCATTCCAATCTTCATTTATTCTGTAGATAATCAACCCACTATCCGGCAGGCTACTTTCAAATATGTCTGTGTGTTTTCTATATTCAACAACAAGGTATTGCTCCGACCCTTTTATGGGTATTTGATAGCAGTTATTGGTAACTGAAGTTAACGGTTGCAAGGTATAGGTACCTGAAGTTGTAATGACAGGTATAGAAGGTATCCATCCACCATATTTGTGTTTCATATATGCAGTAAAATGTTGCGGAGGGTTTGTAGGCCAGCTCATCAAATCCCAGCTTCCAGCCGGATTAAAACCGTAGGATAAATCATTCATTCTAAAAATGTGACCCATTTCGTGACATAATGTACTATTTTCAGAGTGTTCTTCTAATACAAGAAAACAAAAGTTAGCTGTTTTTCCATTAATTTGAATAGGAAGGTTACTGACACTGGATAATTTTGCTGCGTGAGGCCATAGAGAAAGAGCTTCTGCAGAGCCTCGCACAATAAAACTGATATTATCCACAAAACCGTCATTATTTTGATCTATATTCAAGGAAGTAGGTACTTGATTTTTTATATAATTAACAGCATTATACAATAGTGTATCACGTCTCGCAAGTCGCTCACGATTGCCGTCATGACCAAGAGGATTAGTCACAGAATATGGAAGATAATAACCTCTGTTGTGAGAATCTTGATAGGACAAAATGGTCGTGCCATCGTTGGTCGGAAAAAAATGAGATATAATATCTAACTGATTATAAGATGCTTTTCTAAAATAATTTCTCATGGAATTAGCCGTATTGCTGCTTATATTATTAAACCGAGACGTATAAGTGATTTGGTTTTCCTCGAATTCTGTTTGGTCGGCAAATCGGATATACACAACAAGGTTATTGATCGTTCCTATACTTACAGGACTATTTGATTGAACACGTGGGTTTTGAAAAACATGGTTTTGGGACATCGCTTGGATAATTTCTTCTCTCTTTTTCCAAATTTCTTCTTCAGAAATATTAATATAGGGCTGAAGATTTACAGAGTTCGGAGAAACTGTACCCACCACATATTGAGAGGCAACCAAACTGTCACCCACAAGAATTGCATAGCAATAGTATCCTGTTGTTTTATCTTGTACAATGGTATAACCGGCTTCATCGTGCAGCCAATTATAATATTCATCGCCTGTAGCCAAACATTCTATTTGGGTTCCGTTAGGTTGAGTAATCGTTATGGGAACATTCTCCAAATATGCACCGAATGCATAGAATGGAATAACAATATTTGCCAATATGATCATTTTTAACTTTTTCATAACTACCTCCTATTTTATTCTGTTAAAATCATTCGTTTAGTATCAATCAGCTTACCATCCACAATAAGCGAATACAAATACATACCCGATTGCAAAGACGAGGCACGCACTTCAATAGCATTTTCGCCTTTGGTTGTCGGCAAATTATAGCACTGTAGCTGTTTGTCGGTTAGGTTGTAAATGCAAATCTTGGCATTGGTTGCATTTTCCGCTAATTGATAGGTTATGGTTGTTGCACTGCTAAACGGGTTTGGAACATTTTGATGTAAAATGTGAGTAATATCATTTACTGTTTGTTGTTTTGGTGTACTAATGTCAAAATTCGCAAAATAAGAACCGGTTTGAATATCGTTGATTTGCAATTGCAAGGTTTCTATTTTCCTGTTTTGTTCTTGAATGCCTTTGCCTTGGTCTTGAATTACTGTGTTTAACTCCTGAATTGTCCTTTTTTGCTCTTGAATAGCTTTTGTCAGATAAGGAATTAACCCTGCGTAATCCAAGCTAAGCAACTCCTCAACATCTTTATCTTCACCTAATTTATACATAGTAACCAAATCGGGAAAAAGTTCTTTGACTTCCTGAGCGATAAAACCTACTCTGTTTTTGTAGGCAGGGTCTTTCGAAACATCTTCGCCACTGCCGTCTCTCACAAAATCATACATCACAGGGCGCAGTTTGGATATGCGTTCTGTCATTAAAGGAAGTTCGCGAACATTTGTCTTTAAATTGGCATCTGAATTTACTAATGGCCCAAGAGCAGCTCCACTTAAATAGTATTCCGACGAATAAATTTCGTTCATTTGATTATCTGACCGACCTATGCTTGCCCTTTGGTTATGAAGTCCGGTCAGTACCATAACCTCCCGTATGCGTCCAGACTCACTAATATCTACTCCTGCACCAAAGTGAAATCCAACATACCCATTAACAGGTAAAGGGGCTTTTATAAACGTATGAGGCACGTTTACTTCAAAACCTGCGAAAGGATCAGGTGGCACGGAAGTTTTTCCTACATGAACAGCGCCATTGTTATAAATTTGTATTTGCGGGTTTCCTTCGTTACCGATACTAATAACATCATCATTAATTTCCATTCGTTGAGATCCCATAGTAAGGCTTATGCCGTTAGTAAGACTATGAATGTTGTTAGCAGTACTAAGATGAATGCCGTTAAGACCTACTGATAGCTCCGCCGTTGATACAGCGAGTTGAACTTTGCTGGGCACCACTTTGATGTGTGGGTCAGTTTGGTTGCCAATACCAATATAACCGTTTGGGTCTACTACCATCTGTGACCAGTATCCATTTCCGATTTTTACAGTTCCATCAGGATTTACCGCTACTCGTGGATTGCTTGCACTGCCAATAGTAACAGATCCATTAGTATTTACAACCATTTGCGGGTTGTTTTCACTACCGATCTTAACAGTGTTTGAAAGAATTTCTACTTGTGCGTTTTGTGCATTAAGCAGAGACGTGGAAGCACAAAATATGAAACATATTAGTGCAAGGCTTTTTTTGAAGCTTGTTGTGTTTGGCTTCATGTTAGTTTGTTGTTTTAGAATTATGTATATTGATTTAAATTCGAGTTTGTTTTGGACGCCTTTTACAATTATTTCAACCATTTATCAAACCAATCAAAATAATTTCGATGCCAAAGAACGGAGTTTTGCGGCTTAAGAACCCAGTGATTTTCATCCGGAAAATAGAGAAAACGACTTGAAACATTCAGCATTTGTGCTACATTGAACGCAGCCATACCTTGTGAAATCGGAACTCGATAATCCAATTCACAATGAACTACGCAGATTGGAGTATTCCAACGTGTAACAAATAGGTGCGGAGAATTTGCATAGGATCTCTGTGCAATTTTATTAGTTTTGTCCCAAAATGGGCCGCCGTAATCCCAATTCATAAACCACATTTCTTCGGTTTCTGCATACATTTGCTCAAAGTTGAATATGCCGTTGTGAGCCAAAAAGGCACTGAAACGATTGTTGTGATGTCCGGCTAACCAATACACCGAAAAACCTCCATAACTCGCACCTGCAGCACCTAAGCGTGTTTCATCAACAAACGGTTCTTTTGCAATAACATCAATTGCAGTGAGCAAATCTTTCTTGTTTTGTCCGCCGTAATCACCGCTAATCTGCTCGTTCCAAGCTTGTCCAAAACCGGGCACTCCACGGCGATTAGGAGCAACAATCACATATTCATTCGCCGACATCAGCTGAAAATTCCAACGATAGCTCCAAAATTGTCCGATCATGTTTTGGGGACCGCCACCGCAAAAGAGTAAGGCAGGGTACTTTTTATTCGGGTCAAAATTGTAAGGGTAAATCACCCAAACCAACATATCTTTGCTGTCAGAGGTTTTAATCCAACGCTCTTCAACTTTACCAAATTTGAGTTGGCTCAAAAGTTCAGTATTCACTTGTGAAAGCTGTCTAACTTCTCCGTTCAGAGCGATTTCAAAAATCTCGGTAGGTCTTGAAATCAAGGTTTGTGCGGCAATCAATTTATCGCCCAACCAATGTAATGAATTAAAATCTGCATTTTCATCGGAAATCTGCGTTACTTTGTTTGTTGCCAAATCAATTTTTCTGATGTTTTGACGACCGTGCCAAGGCGTTATGAAATAAATCGCTTGGCCGTCTTTGCTCCACAACAAATTTTGCACATCAAAATCATAATTTTTGGTATGATACACACGTTCTTTCGTGTTGAAATTATAAGTAAACAACCGTTTTTGATCCGATTCATAACCATCACGTTCCATGGATTCCCATGCAACCATTGAGCCGTCAGGCGAGAAACGTGGATTTTTGTCGTAACCCATCATGCCTTCCGAGATATTTTCGGTTTTTCCGGTATTTATATCATAAATATAGATGTCGGAATTCGTCGAGAATGCCCACGCTTTACCTGTTTTCTTACGTGATGTATAGGCAATTTTCGTTCCATCCGGCGACCAAGCCGTTTGTTCCAAACCTCCGAAAGGACGCATAGGAGCCTGATATGGCTCTCCCTCCAACAAATTTATAACCACACAGTTTTTGTTGCCGTCGAAACCCGTCAAAAATAATTGTGGATCGCTGTCAACCCAGTGATCCCAATGACGATACGCCAAATCCTCAATAATTCGACCGGAAGTTTTCGGTAAATCTACAAATAATTGCGGTTCCATTTTTTTTCTTGGAACGGTTTGTACATAAAGCACTTTCGATTGATCGGGCGATAGCGAAAAGCTTTCTATACTTCTCGAAAAATCAGAGATTTTTTTGAGTTTTCCACTTCGAAGATTGACTTCGTGAATTTGCCCTTGATATAAACAATACAATGCACTTCCGTCTTTTTTCCAAACCAAATTACGCTCGCTTGCGGCTGTATGCGTGAGTTGACGAACGTTGCTGCCATCAGCATTCATTAAATAAATCTCGGCATTGCCTCTATTTTCTGCAATATCGAAATACGTTACTGTGTAGGCAACGGTTTGTCCGTCAGGCGAAACAGCGTATTCGCCAATACGTCCGAACGACCATAAGATTTCAGGAGTCATTTTGCCGTCAATCACTGTAACTTCGGGTTTTCCGATGATTTTTTCAGTTTCTTTTTTTCCTTTTCCGCAACAAGCGCTCAATAGAGCGATGGCGAACGTGTAAATTAAAAATTTTTTCATAATATTTGTGTTTAAACTTTAAATTTCGTGGGTTTAATCATATTCTCCGGCGATAAAATTTTATCGACTTGTGCCTTGGTCAGGATTTTTTTGGAAATCACCAAATCATAGACCGAAGCGCCGGTTTCTAAGGCTTCTTTTGCGATTTTTGTAGAATTTTTATAGCCGATGTGAGGATTTAATGCTGTTACAATACCGATGCTGTTCAACACCATTCTTTTGCAATGTTCTTCGTTAGCTGTGATGCCATCAACACAAAGATCTCGCAATGTAACCAAACCGCTCATAGTCCATTCAAGCGATTCAAAAAGTGAGTATACAATCACCGGTTCCATCACGTTCAATTCCAATTGAGCAGCATCAGCAGCCATTGTAACCGTTACATCGTTTCCAATCACTTTAAAACAAATTTGATTCACCATTTCCGGAATCACCGGATTCACTTTCCCCGGCATAATGGACGAACCCGGCTGCATGGGAGGAATGTTGATTTCGCCTAAACCACAACGCGGACCGGATGACATCAATCGCAAATCGTTACAAATTTTTCCAAGTTTGATAGCCAAACGTTTCAAAATTCCTGAATAGCCTACCATACAAGAGGTATCGGACGTTACTTCCACCAAATTCTTTGCTAAATGAATGTCCCAACCGGTAATTTTGCGAAGTTCTTTGATGCACAATTCGCTGTAACCGGGTTCTGAGCAAATACCTGTTCCTATGGCTGTTGCGCCCATATTGCATTCCAAAAAATCTTTGGAAACAAACTCTTGCTTACGTAATTCACTTTTCAACAAATCGGCAAAACCTTGAAATGTTTGTCCTAAGGTCATCGGCACAGCATCTTGCAATTGTGTGCGCCCCATTTTGATGATATGTTTGAATTCTTTCGCTTTATGTTCGAAGGCTTCAATCAAATAATCCATAGCTAATCTCAAATCTTTGTGATAGAGATACAACGCAAAGTGAAGTGCCGTAGGATATGCGTCGTTCGTGGATTGCGAGCAATTCACAACATCGTTCGGCGAACAAAATTCGTATTGACCATATTCTTTACCCATGTGTTTCAAAGCCAAGTTTGCAATCACTTCGTTGGCATTCATGTTTGCCGAAGTACCGGCTCCACCTTGTATCATATCTACCGGAAAATACTCGTGATAGTTTCCTTTCAGAAGTTCTTTACAGGCATAAACAATGCCGTCGCGTTGTGCTTTCGTGATCAACTTCATTTTATAGTTTGCCTCCGCAGCGCCCCATTTAGTGTAAGCCAAACCGCGGATAAAATGAGAAAAATTATAGTGATATCTTTTGCTCACATTAAAGTTTTCCATACCTCTAAGGGTTTGCACACCATATAAAGCATTGCAGGGAATGTATTTTTCTCCTAATAAATCCGATTCGATGCGGTATCCCAATTTAGGTTTTAGTGCGGTAGTTTTTGGAGTTGAGGCTTTTTTTGTTGTCGTTTTTTTTCGCATAACGTTATTTTTTGGGTTTAATTTACAAAGGTACGAAATTATTTCCGTTTAACCATAGTTTTTTTTTCAACGTTTCAAAATTAAGAGCTTTAGATTTTCTAAATTTTGTTGAATGAGTTGTTTGCCTTTTTCATCAGTGAAGTTACCGACTTCATCAAATTTAGTCTGTACTTGACTGATAAAAATTTGAGGTTGTAACACCAATGGCATATTCATTAAACGGAAGAAACTTAGAAATACATTTTGCATCTGACTTGTTCCTAACATGCCAACAGTAGCGCCCATAAGCGAAACCGGTTTCCCGAACAACGGACTTGGATTTCCGCGGGAAGCCCAATCTAGTGCGTTTTTGAGAGCACCAGGAATAGAATAATTGAACTCAGGAGAAACAATCAAAAAACCATCTGCTTCTGCTAAGGCTTGTTTGAAAACCGCTACAGGCTTCGGCATGGCTTCATTTGTATCCAAATCTTGATTATAATAAGGAACATCGTCATATGATACAAGCGTTATCGTCATCTGCTCGGGCGAAAGCATTTGCGAAAGTTGAATTAATTTTTTGTTGTAAGAATCCTTGCGTAAACTGCCGCACAAGGCTACGATTTTCAGTTGGGTTTCCATAGTGATTGGTTTTAGTTTTTTAGTTTGATTTGCAAAAATAGTGTTTTTTTTGTAATTTTGCAAAAAATAAAGCATAAAAATTCGCTCTATAATTCATAATTCATAATTCATGGATATCCTTTACGAAGACAACCATCTAATTGCCATAAACAAACGCCCCGGCGAAATCGTTCAGGGCGATAAAACCGGCGATGTATGCATCGTTGATGAAGTAAAGGCTTTTCTGAAAAAGCGCGACAACAAACCCGGCAATGTCTTTGTAGGTTTGCCTCATCGTTTGGATCGCCCAACTTCAGGTGTTCTGCTACTCACCAAGACTGACAAGGCTTTGGCGCGAATCAACAAACTCATTCACGATCGCGAATTTCACAAAACGTATTGGGTTATCGTTCGCAATAAACCGCCAAAAGATTCAGACCGTTTGGTGCATTGGCTTCAAAAAAACGAAAAACAAAATAAATCGTTTGCATCAAACGTTGAAAAAAGCGGTTGGTTGAAGGCAGAATTAGAGTACACAGTTATTGCCTCAAGCGATAATTATTATCTGCTCGAAATAAAATTATTTACGGGCAGACATCATCAAATCCGTGTGCAGCTTGCCGAAATCGGTTGTCCGATTCGCGGGGATTTAAAATATGGTTTTGAACGTTCCAATCGCGATGGCTCGATTTCCTTACATGCACGCGCCTTGGAATTCATTCATCCCATCAAAAACGAACCGTTGAAAATCGTTGCACCTGCACCGAAAGAGAATCTTTGGCAGGTATTGTCCTGTAGGGGTTGAAAATTTTCAACCCTTATAAGTGGTGCGTTTCATTTTTTTTTCGTATCTTTGTAAAAAATGCTACACAATGTTTAAAAAGTATTTTATTATTTTCTTCCTTACCGTTTTTTCTACGGCATTTGTCGCTAATGGGCAAAATCTTTTTTCTCACTCGAGTTCAAATGACGATATTATTTTTAAGTATAAACATCTTTCTTCGCGACAACTTCTAGATACAGCCAATTACTATTTTAGAAAAAACAATACAGAAACAGCTTTAATTTGCTATGGCTTACTAACTAATGCTCCTATAAAAAATACGACTCTCGAACACCAGAAGATAGTTGTTGAAGCCTATAACCAATCTGCTGCTCTTCATTATTTTATGAGCGATTATCGCACTGCGTACGAATATCTAATCAAGGCATTACTTTTATGCGAGAAAACCAACTATACAGAGTTTGAACCTAGAATTTACGCGAATATAGGCGTTATTTATTATCGTTTTAAAAAGTATGACTTGGCGAAACAGTATTATTTAAAAGCATTGAGCTTATCGTCGGATAACAGCATGCAGAGAATGATTACGTTAAACAACCTGGGGGCGTGTGAACTGGAAAATGGACGGATTGACAGCGCGTTTTATTATGCCCAAAAGGCGTTGCAAGTTGGTGAACAACTCAGCGACAATAACCGTTTGCATATCGTATGGAGTACGATTGCTTCTATTCATAAAAAAAGTAAACATTACGATTCAGCCTATTATTATTTTCAATTATCATTAGCCGGTGCAGAAAAGAATAATGAAACTGAATTGAAATCTGAGAATTTATCAATTTTAGGTGAGTTGTTTTTTGAAATCAACAAAATAGATTCTGCTTTATTTTACATTGGATTATCAAATGTTGTTGCTAAGGAAAATAATTTTTTAAGAATTCGCGCTAAAAATTATCTAACTTTATCAAAAATAGAAAAGTCGAGGGGGCGTCATCAAAATGCTTTAGAATATTTCGAAAAACATGCAAAATTGACAGATTCTGCCCTCAATACTGAAAAATTCGGAGAAGTCAATCAGTTACAACGGTTGTATGAAGTTTCAAAAACCAATGAACAAATTGAACAACTTGTTCTCGAACAGCATATTAAAGAGCGCACAATTCATTATCAAAGAATCATTCAATACGTTATTTTAGCTGTTTTGCTGTCGGTTTGTGGGGTATTAATGTTTGTTTTTTTTCAAAAAAGAAAATTAGATGTCGCTTATAAAACCTTATTTGAAAAAAACTTAAAGATTGCTGAAGTTCAAGAAGAACTATCTAAAAAACATCCTCAAAAACACAAAAAAAGCCTATTGACCGACAGTGCACAGGATATACTTTTAGATAAAATTTTAGCTTTAATGGAAGACACCACTATTATTTGCGATACCGAATTTTCCATTGATAAGTTGGCAGAATTGGTGCAATCGAACAGCACCTATGTTTCACAAGTGATTAATAATGCTCTAAAGAAAAATTTCCGCTCATTTTTAAATGATTACAGAATAAAAGAGGCACAAAGATTATTTTCAGAACCCGATGCTGCAAAATATACCATCGAAGCTGTTGCTCTTCAGGTTGGTTTTAAGTCTCGAACCACGTTTCGCAATGTTTTTAAAGAAATTACCGGCATAAGCCCTAATTTTTATTTGAAATCAGCACAAGATTTGCATAATTTGTAAATCCCTCTCTTTTAAAATATTCTATGGTTTCTTTGGTCAAATTTGTAAAATTGACCAAAACGGATTTTTTTTTTTTGTTTTTTATTGATAATTTTGCACTCTAAAATTAATAACAAATCAAAAACTATTAAAACGATGAAAAAAATTACTCTTTCCTTGTTTGCATTCATGACCCTGTTTGCTTACGGACAAAATTTGTCGGAACTTCGACATCCCCAATTAGTTATAGACTCGGATGAAGAATCTGTTTTTACAGCGTCTTCCGAACCTCCGCTTATGTATACTTCAAAAGCAACATCTGTTTTTTTCGAAAATTTTGATGGCACAACAGGCCAAAGCTTTCCGCCGGGTTGGACTACCATCGCTACTCCGGGAGGAAACAATTGGTCTACAACGCCAATACCTGCTCTACTTTTCGGACATAGTGGACTAAGATATGCAAGAATACTATATCACAGCGTTGTTGCGCATAATGCATGGTTGTTTACACCCGGTATTACGCTTACACAAGGAACAACCTATCGTATCAGTTTTTATTTAAATATGCGGGATCATCAAGGTGTGACGGAACGATTAGAAGTGAAAATAGGCAATTCGGCAACGGTAGCTGCTATGAATACACTCCTTTTTGATAATAACGGCAAGAATTATCCTGTGTGGACCTACGTCTATGCGGATTACACGCCTTCGGCAACCGGGCAGTTTTTTATTGGGTTCCATGCCTACTCACCAGCAGATGTGAACTATATTGCATTCGACGATTTTTCGATTATTGAAGTGCCGCAAAACAATTTGCAAAATATCACATCGTATCAATATTCGCAAGTTCCAGAAACACAAACACTTCCTTCCGGAAGAGTAAAAAACATGGGGCTTGACAACCAAACCAATATCGTTTTGACAGCTGAATTGAACGGCTCCAATGTAGGGGCATCAGCCCCTTTGGCTTCTCTTGCACCACAGGCAATAGCTAATTTGAATCTGTCAACATCGGCTAATATTCCTCTTGGAGATAACACGATGATTTATACGATTTCTCAAACAGAAACGAACGATAATCCTGCCGATGCTGTTCGCAGTTTCACATTCAAAGGAACGCGAAATGTGTTTGCAGTAGACGAAGTTACTACACAAACTCAAGGAATTGGAGCTGTTTCAAGTATTACAATTGGAAATGTTTTTGATATTACAGAAACCACTACACTTTCTCAAATCGTTGTCGGATTTGGAAATGCAACAGAGTTGCAATATACCATATCGCTGTACACCATGACCGATGATTTGACAACAGCCTTAGTTCCGGTATTTACGATACCAGCCACCCGAAATGCAACGGGCTTGTCTTTTATTAATGCTCCAGCGAATACCGTCTTGGCTCCGGGTACTTACTATTTATGTGTAAATCAGTTTGGAACTCAAAATATTTCCGTTTTATACGATGGTAATTGGCAAGCCAAAACATCATATACTCGAGACGCTTTGGGCAATTTAGCATCTATGGGGCCTGCCGGTGCTATTGCTATTCGTATGGTGATGGCAGTTTCAAATTGTGCTGTGGATCCACCATCAAATCTAAGTGTGGTTCCGAATTATACATCTGCTGTTTTCTCGTGGGATGGAGAGGCTGTGCGCTTTCTTTTAACTATCAATGACGGAACACAAGATTATACATATCAAACGACAGACAACAGCCTTACCGTTACAGGACTGTCTTTGGGAACATCTTATACATGGAAAGTTGTTGCAATGTGTGATGCTACACAAAGTGTTGAAACCACAGGAACACCATTTACCACATTGGATTGTACCCCAATCACCACATTCCCATGGGAAGAAGGTTTTGAAAATGCTACATTTCCTCCCACATGCTGGTTTATAAATAGAGTTGTCGGAACTCAAAATTGGGAAAGAGGCTGGGGTGCCTACGTTCGTACCGGTACCGGATCTGCTGCGTTTTGGGCTTATTCCGGTGCACGAGACGTCTATCTTATTTCTCCCCCAATAACTGTACCGGCTATTGACAATTATTTGTTGGAATTTTGGTCAAGAATGTCTCCAAATGGTTATAACGACACTACGATGTACAGCGAAGTGCTAATATCAACTACCAATATGAATCCGACATCATTTACGCCTGTTAAACGCCTTAGCAGACAAGCGGGTGAAGTTACCAACGCATTTCAAAAAATTTCTGTATCGTTGAATGATTTTTCAGGACAAACTGTTCTTATTGCTTTTCGATATGTAACTCCCGCCGGTAGTGGTAATCATGGCTGGTATATTGATGATATTTCTATCAGAAACTACGATAATATGGATGTAGAAGTTGTTTCGATTATAGAACCAATTTCAGGTATAAACCTCACAAATAACGAAAGTGTAACCGTTCAATTAAAAAACAACGGGTCTACAACCATAACCGGGTTTGATTTGAAATTGGAAGTTAACGGCGATTCCATCACAACGGAGACTTACACGGCATCAATTCCGAGTACTGGCACAGCCCATTATACTTTTACGAGAAAATTGGATCTTTCGGCAACAGGCACCTATCAAATCAAAGTTACGGCATTTTTAGCTGCCGACAACGACCCGTCTAACGATTCTCAAACCATAACCGTTACTAATAGGGCTTGTTCGGCAATTGCTACATTCCCATGGGTAGAAGGTTTTGAAAATAACGGTACAAACATCCCCAATTGCTGGTGGCAAGAACGTATTTCGGGAACCACCGATTGGGTGATTCTTCCGGCAGGAACCACCGGTCCCAATCCTCTGCCCAATACGGTGCACAGCGGTAATTTCAAGGCTGTTTTCTATTCTATGGTTGTGTCAAGACCTTCAGGCAGATTGATCACGCCTCCAATGGATATAAGTAATTTAGAAAATCCCGCATTGAAATTCTTCAGAACAACACAAGCATGGCCGCCAAGCTATGATATTTTAGAGGTTTATTATAAAACATCCATAAACGGAGAATGGGTGCACTTGGCAACGTATAACGATAATGTTGATTATTGGAAAGAAGAAATTATTGCACTTCCTAACCCTACCGATGATTATTGGATTTCGTTTGTTGCTACGTCTCATTGGGCACGTGGAGTTCAGTTAGACGATATTCAGGTTTTGGATTTAGCAGGTTATACGGATGGCGAATTGGTATCCATAGATACACCAAATAGCGGCGAATTAACATCACAAGAAACGGTAAAGGTTACCGTTCGAAATAATGGTGGCACGTTGACCAATTTTTCTTTGAAACTTGAACTTAACGGCGTTGAAGAAGCAACCGAAACCTGGACAGGCTCAATGATAAGTGGGGAACAAATCCAATACACATTTGATGCTACGTTAGACCTTTCGTTGTTAGGCTTGTATGAAATCAAAGTTACGCTTATCGTTATGGGCGATGAAAATCCGGATAATAACGTGTTGACCCAAACCGTAAACAGTTTTCCTTCGGAAGTTGTAGAATTGTTTGGTTACAGAGTTTGGGATTTAGTGGCAAGACCTATGCAAGCATTTATTTCGTTTGCATCAAATCAGCCTCAAAATGGTTCTTTAGTATATCCGTATTATACACCGGCAGCACCAGCAAATACTATGAATGCAGGAGAATATGTTAACGGGTATTTCTATGGCTATACAATGGCCGAAAACCATGAAACGGGTAATACCTTGAGAGATTTCGTAAAAATCAACACCCTTACGGCAACCGACGAATTTGCAATACCGATTTCAGAAATTCCAAACGATATGGCTTATGACTATACAACGAATGTGATGTACGGAATTTTTACACCACAAGGAAATTCAAATTTAGTTACTATTGACCTTGAAACCGGAGCTATGACCACAATCGGTTCGCTTAATAGATTGGTGATTGGATTGGCTTGTAATCACGACGGCGAACTGTTTATAATTGATATAAATGGTAATCTTTTAGCTGTTAACAAACAAACCGCTGCGGTTAGTTTTCTTGGTTCTACGGGAATTCTACCCAATTATGTTCAATCCATGGCCTTTGATCATAACACCGGACGATTGTTTTGGGCAATGACCAATGAAACGCAAGGCCGATTAATTGAAGTTAATCCAAAATCCGGAGCTTCATTTAATCGTGGTACGATTACCGGCGAAGCTCAGGTTATCGGGTTGTTTACAAAACCCAAACAATTGGATGTTGCTTTTGTTTTTCCTGCAAATGATGCTGTAGATGTAGCTACCAATACCGAAGTGTATGTGGTGTTTAACACGTTGAATGTTATTGCCAATGATTTATCCGGAATTACAGTTAACGGGAATACGACTACAGCTACATTATCCACAAATAAATTAACGATAAATTACAGTGGTTTTGATATCGAAACTCTGTATACCGTTCATATTCCTGCTCATGCAATAGCCGGTTACGATGAAGCAATTACATGGTCGTTTACAACCGGTAATCCAACAACAATCGTAATAACCGAAAACCATAATGTGTTGGCGGTTTACCCAAATCCAACAACAGATATTTTGCATATTCAAACCGAACAAGCGATCAAACAAATTTCCGTGTTAGATCTGAACGGCAAAATCATGATGCAGTTGTACGGAAATCACAAAACAATCGATTTGCGATCTATTCCAACCGGAACCTACATTATCCGAGTTCACACGGAAACAGCAATCATCCCTGTAAAAATCATTAAACAATAAATAATTAAAAATCAAAAAAAATATGAAAACACAAGTTTATAAAACCTTACGCACTTTTGGTATAAATTTATTCAAAAAACAGGGGTTGTTAATGCTGACCTTAGCTGCTCTTATTTCAGTAAACTCACTCTTATCGCAAACTCAAAGTGTGCCGTTTGCTGTAACCTTTATGGGAGATGTAGTTCTGAAGGGCGAAGAAGAAAACCTCATTCCTACTGCGATTTATGCTGTAGCTGGAAGCACACGAACCAGTCCTTTGGATGTAATGGGTGCCGGAACAACAATAGCGACAAGTGATTATCGCGCTATGGAATGGGTTAACGATGGAACGGCAATCGGTACGATTTATGTG
>WRCN01000010.1 GCA_009783885.1 Bacteroidales bacterium
AAAATCTATACTCCCCTCTTCTTTTTATCCTACTCTTGTTGTTTTCTAAGACTGGCGAGAAACCGCCGTTTTTTCAAAAAAGCATACAAAGGTACAACTTTTTTTTCAAATAAACAAGTTTTTTGAAAAAATTTTTGGGTGTCAAATAAATAGAGGTGAAATAAAGGCATTATTTTAGAAAATTGTAAGCTTGCAAAAAAAAGGGACATTAGATTTTTTTGAAAGAAATGGGCTCTAAAATTTCGGGTGATTTTTTTGTTGATAACTTTTTTGGTTATGTCAGATTTTTTTTACCTTTGTACTCCAAAGTGTAAAATGAAATGCTTTAAAAGTGTAAAGAAAAATACCTTAAAAGTGTAAAATGAAATGCCTTAAAAATGTAAAATAAATTACTATGAAATACATTAAACGCATAATAGACAGTGAGTTGCAGAATAAATTAAATTCGTCCGGAGCAGTGCTCATTCGAGGGGCAAAGGCTTGTGGAAAAACTGAATCTGCGAAGCAAATTGCCGGCAGTGTTTTGAACGTCGATCAAGACGAACAAGTGCCCGTTTTAATGGAAACAACCCCCAAGCGATTATTGATTGGAAAAACACCTCGATTAATTGATGAATGGCAGGAACAGCGCAAACTATGGAATTACATACGACATGAGGTTGATGATCGACAGCAAACAGCACAATTTATTCTCACAGGCTCGGCAAATCCCGAAGAAAGCATCAAAATGCATTCCGGAGCAGGTCGATTTACAACGCTTGATATGCGAACTATGTCGTGGCAAGAGTTGGGTTTTTCGTCCGGAAAAGTCAGTATGGCAAGCCTTTTTGAAGGCTCAAAAATTGATATTCACGATGAGCCAACCGAATTGGAATTTATTATTGAACGAATAATTATCGGCGGTTTTCCGGCTTTGGTTGGGAAAAATACAAGTCAAGCTATTGACTTGAATCGGGCTTATATGGAATTGCTTACTGAGGTGGATATGAGTAGAGTTTCAAATGTGAAACGCGATCCGATTAAAGTGAAAAATCTGCTACGTTCCATTGCTCGAAATACAGCTACAGTTGTAGATGTAACAACTTTATCTGCCGATATTCGTGAAAACGAAAATAGAGACATTTCACGTCCTACTATCTACGAATACCTTGATGCCCTTGATCGTCTAATGATAACCGAAGAACAACCTGCTTGGAATCCACATATTCGTTCTTCAGCATCTTTACGGAAATCTCCAAAGCGTCATTTTACCGATGTTTGTTTATCGGTTGCAGCACTTGGAGCAAATGCTGATTCATTGCTTACTGACCTCAACTTTACCGGATTTTTGTTTAAATCAATGGTTACTCACGACTTGCGGATTTATGCTCAGGCGAATGATGCAAAGGTTTATTATTACAGAGATTCCTATGATTTGGAAGTGGATGCTATCGTACAAAAACACAACGGCGATTGGCTTGCATTTGAAATAAAATTGGGGATAGGGCAAATTGACGAAGCCGCTACTAATCTCAAGAAATTTGCAGACGTTGTAGATACTTCCAAAGTTAAAGCTCCTAAGTCGCTCAACATAATCACCGGAACCGGCATCAGTTACACTCGTCCGGATGGCGTGAATGTGATTTCGCTTGCTTCGTTGGGCGTGTAATTTATTTTTCTTTTTGGTGCTCGTTTTTTCGTTAGTATTTCTAAGTCTTGCAAATGTTTTTCAGAAATCCGACTTTGGAGGATTTTCCATTTTTGTGAGGGCAAGGCACTTTTGTATGACAAAAGTACACCTTGCCAATCGCAGATGCGATTATTTTTTGTATGTCAAACTGTTTTTTACAGACTGCATTTTTACAGCTTTTTTTCTTTTCACGGAAAAACAGATAACGGGAATAAATCTACCTCTGAAATAACTTGAATTTCATAAAATTACACACTTGTCGAAATAAGGGACATTAAAAAGGACATTAGATTTTTTTGAAAGAAATACGGTCTAAAATTTGACCTGTTTTTTTGTTGATAACTTTTTGCGAAGATAATATGTATAGATTTTGATAGTTCAAAAAAAAATCGTAACTTTGCATAAAATTTGTCACATTTTTTTACACTTTTTGTGACAAAAAAACAATAAAATAATGAAATTAAATATTGAAAAACAAATATTTACAAAAATAAAAAAAGCAAAGAAGGGGTCGCTATTTTTTAGTAACGATTTTTCCACATTCGCCAAACCGGATGCAATACGCCAAGCCCTACAACGTTTGGTAAAATCGGGCGAAATTAACCGTGTGGCAGCAGGTATTTTTGTACGACCACAAGAAGACCCCATTGTAGGCAAATTAATGCCGGATATTGAAGATATTGCCAAAGTTATTGCACGACGCGACAGAGCAAGGATTGTTCCCACAGGAGATTATGCACTCAACCGTTTGGGACTTTCTACGCAAGTTCCAATGAATATCGTCTATCTGACAAGCGGGACAGCACGCAAAATTAAAATTGGAAATTATACGATTGTGTTTAAGAAAGTGGCACCCAAAAATGTTGCACCTATTGGCGAAATCAGTCGCTTGGCAATTCAGGCTTTAAAAACGATTGGTAAAGAAAATATCACCAAAGAAGACATACAACATATCCAAACTATTTTGCAAAACGAGAAATATACCCATTTGGAATATGATATTCGCCTTGCTCCTGCTTGGATACAAGAAATTATGAAACCCGCACTAAACAATTCTACTAAATGAATTCCGCACTCAATGAATGGTTGAAATTGACCGATGCAAACAAACGTAATATCTTTGCTGAAACGGCACGACAAAAGGCGTTGCCCATTTCTGCAATAGAAAAAGATTGGTGGGTTGTGCATACGTTGTCGGCTTTATTTTCGACGGAATATACCGATAAATTGATTTTCAAAGGTGGCACTTCATTAAGCAAAAGTTGGAATTTGATAGAACGATTTTCGGAGGACGTAGATTTAGCATTAGATAGAGAATTCTTAGGATTTTCAGGCGATTTGAATAAAGGCGAAATTCATAAATTGCGTTACGCCTCTTACGAATTTATTTCAACAAAATTTGTCGATGCACTTGATTCCTCATTCAAGAAAATGGGATTAGACGGCGTGATCGTGAAACCTCAACAAGTCATCAATCATGATCAAGACCCATTGATAATCGAAATTTACTATCCGAAACTTGCGGAACACGATATTTATTTACGTCCGGATATTTTAGTGGAAGTTGGAAGTCGGTCGTTGAAAGAGCCATATTCACAGCGAAACATCAGCACGTTTGTTTCGGAAGTTTTTTCAGAAATGCCTTTTGCAAAAACGTTGATTACAGTTCCAACAGTAAATCCGGAGAGAACGTTTTTAGAAAAAGTATTTTTATTGCACGAAGAATATCAGCGTCCGTCCGAAAAGATTCGTGTTGAGCGATTGAGTCGCCACTTATACGATATTGAAAAATTATCGCAAACGCCGTACTTTCAAAAGGCTTTGGGAGACCATGATTTGTATTACACAATCGTTGCTCACAGAGAAAAATTCACTCGTTTGAGCGGAGTTGATTACGCCAAACACGCATCCGAACACATCCGAATTGTGCCACCCGAAAATCTATTATCTGTTTGGGAAAAAGACTACGAAAATATGATAAGCAGTATGGTTTATGGTAAGAAATTATCGTTTAGTGAGTTGATAGAAAAGATTGCCGGTGTGCAGAAAATTATTAACAACAGGAGTTAAAGACTTAGAAAAAAGAGCGTTTTAATCTATTTTTTTATGTCTTTAAAATCAATATAAATGGGAGAACATGTTGTAGGGTTCTAATCTTTCTCTTGCAACAAATTTTCCAAAGTTTGCATATCTTTGATGTAAACCTCTCTTGGCTTGCTTCCTTGAGAAATACCAACAATACCAGCATCTTCGAGTTGATTCATTAATATTCCTGAACGTGCGTAACCTAATTTCAGTTTTCGTTGAATAAGCGATGTAGAGCCACTTTGAGTAGATACAATTAATCGTGCAGCATCGTCAAACATCGAATCTCGTTCATCTGCTGAAAATATACTGCCTCTAAAGTCATTCGATTCATCAGCACATTCGGGAAGTGCATAGGCTTCAGGATATCCACGCTGTTCGCCGATAAATTCCACTATTTTTTCGATTTCAAGCGTGTCGGCAAATGCACATCGGATTCGGATTAGTTTATTTTCTGCAAATAACAACATATCGCCTTTTCCGTTTAATCGTTCTGCTCCATCGCGATCTAAAATTTCTCTGGAATCAGCTTTAGATATTACACGAAAAGCTACGCGTGCAGGAAAATTAGCTTTGACCGTTTTTATAATACTTACTGATGGGCGACTTGTAGCAATGATTAAGTGAATACCCACGGCTCTTGCTAATTGTGCTAAACGAGCTATTGGCAACTCTATTTCTTTGCCACCTGTTGAAATAAAATCAACAATCTCATCAACAACCAAAACGATGTAGGATAAATACCGATGTCCTTCGTTAGGATTCAATTTTCGAGAAATAAACTTGACGTTGTATTCTTTGATTCCTTTAACTTGTGCATCGTTCAACAAGTTGTAACGCATATCCATTTCCACGCACAACGAGTTTAGTGTATTGACAGCTTTTTTTGTATTTGTAATGACAGCATCTTCAACATTAGGTAATTTTGCCAAATAATGACGTTCGATTTTATTGTAAACCGAGAGTTCAATTTTTTTCGGATCCATCATCACAAACTTCAAATCGGCAGGGTGTTTTTTGTACAACAACGAAGTTATTATCGTGTTCAAACCGACTGATTTTCCTTGCCCCGTAGCACCTGCTATAAGTAGGTGTGGCATTTTTGCCAAGTCCATTACGAAGTATTCTGTTAGCTCTGTTCTCCCAATCGCAATAGGTAAATCAAACTTTGTGTTTTTGAAATTTGAAGAGCCTAATACTTCTATTAACGGAACTGTTTGCCTGCTCATCACATCGTAATCCTCAAGTAAATTTAATGTTGGAAATTTGTAGTTAGGTAAATCCATGTAAGGATCATAAGGTGCTTCTGTAACAATACGATTTTCCATAAAGCTATATTTTATTTGGACTACAAAATTACAACAAAATAGTGATAAAATATAATTTATCATAATTTTCTGCGAAAAATTGCAATTTATATCGTTTTTTTTCGTATTTTTGCAGAAAATTCATAAAAATAACAAAAAATAATATTAAAATGAAAACTTTGAAAACAAGAATTTATTCAATATGTGCTATGGCGCTTTTACTGATTTTAGCGTCTTGTCAAGGACGAGTTAAGTTAACTGTATTAGGAGAGGATTCTTCTAATTTACAAGCAATGGCAGCTTTGAAAAGTGAATACGAACGAGAAAACAATATAAAAATTGTTTTTCATCCAAACACTTTTGAAGATGCTTGGAACAAATCCATTCAAGATTTTCGTCATGGAACAGGACTTTATGATATTGTGTTGCAATACAATTTTTCATTATCAACTTTTGTAAGAAATGGATATGTGTATTGCATTGATGATCTGCTTGATATGATGGATCCTAAACCTAATACTTCTTTTGAACAAGATTTATTCCAAAAAGCATGGAAAGAAGTAGGTTGGTATTACAAAGATCCATCAAATCCAAATAGTGATGAAATACAAAAAATAGGCTATCCTTTTGCAATCAATACAATGTTGCTCACATACAATAAGAAAATGTTTGAAGATCAAGACATGCAAAGAGCATATAAGGCAAAATATGGTGAAGATTTGGTTGTTCCAACAACTTGGGAACAATTTAGAAACATTGCTGAATTCTTTACAACTTCAAACACTTATGGTATTTGTATGCAAGGAGCTGAAGGAGGATGGCTTTATTATGAATATTGCAATTACTTGTATGGTATGGATGGTTCAGTTTTTGATAAAACACGTGGATGGGAAGGGACGCTCTACACCCCAATGACTATAACATCTCCTGAAGCTGTTGCTGCTACAAAATTTTATAGAAGTTTAAAACCTTTTAATAAAGGAAATTATACAACAGTAGATGCAACAGAGCAGATAAGGTTGCTACAAGAAGGTAATGTTGCTATGGGAATTGTTTGGAGTGATTATTTGTATGAATTTGACAAGTATGGTGAAAATTTTGGTTTTGCTCCTATACCAGGAAATAAATCAGCTATTGCAGGAGGTAGTTTTTATGTCAATAAAAACTCAAAAAATCCACAAGAAGCTATCAAATATATCATGCATTTGATGCAACCCAAAATGCAAATTGAATTAGCTAAAAGAGGATTATCCTCTCCGCTAAAATCTACTTATAACGATCCTGAAGTACAAAAAATTTCTTATTCTAATGCGTTAAAAACCTCGCTTGAAAGAGGTGTGTACATGTTTGAAGCAGGAATAGAAGCCGAAATAGTTAGTCAAGTGATTACAAACCACATTCAAAGGCTTTGGAGAAATGACAATTTGAAAGTTGAAGATGTTCTTGAACAAATCAAACAAGAAATAGACGCAGGAAGAAAAGAAGCACATAAAAATCTATGATTTTTAGAAAAATAGATTCTAGATTGCATTTCAAACTTATCATAATTGCAGTAATTGCCATTATGATTGTTTTTTTGTTGCCATTAATTGCGAATGGTTTTTCAGGAAACGGCATCTATCAACTATTGACCGACACTTCAAAAGGTTTCACATCTGCTTGGGGAAGAACGTTATTGTTTGCATTTTTATCTACAATAATTAACACCGTAGGAGGACTTTGTTTAGCTTTGTCATTACAACGTATTTCTTTTGAATCAAAGTTAGGACAACAACTTTCATTATTTATTTTGCCTGTTACTTTAGGGAATATTGCCATTGCCTATATTTTTAAAGTTTCTTTATACGGCACATCTTTGTTTGATGCAATAATACAAAGCGGATATTTCACGCAAACGATAGCAATGTTATTTATTCAATTTTGGCAATACGGATTTCTGTTTGCATATCTTTTTTGGATTAGCATACAAAATATTCCAAAAAGAATTAATGATTATTCTATTGCGGTAAAACACACAAATAATGAACGAACTAAAGATATTATTCTGCCGAACATAAAAAATTTGTTTATTCTGCTCTTTTTCATTGGATTTATTTTTTCTTTTTATGAAAATGCCAAAAATCAGTTTATATTCAAAGCCTCACAAGGTATGAATACAGAATTAATCAGTCAAGCATTACATCGGATTTACAAATCGAATTCAATAGTTAACCCCACCTTTGCCAATCAGTTTATATTTGAGGTTGGGACGCTAATAACTATTTCTGTTTTGTTTGCTCTTGTATGTGCCGGATTTTCTATTTTTCTGATATTTCGCCATATCTCAAAAAGGAAAAGATTGAAAAATACGGCTTTAAAAATGTCAAAAAAGAATATTTTTGTTGCTGTTGTAGGTTTGATAACTGTGATTGCACCTATAATCATTGCTTTACTTAAATCTCGTTATAATTTTTCTGTGGATGCACTTTCCGAATTATTATTACCATTAGGATTAACCCTATTATCTGCATTTTTTGCAACAATGCTTGCTATTCTTTTTGGTATGGCATCAAGATTAGTATTTACAAAATGGCTAGCTAGTTTTAATACAAAAACCATGTATTATTTTCTTATTGTTTTTCTTTTGCAAATTATTCCGCCAATTTGCATTATAGCTTGTGGCTACCAATGGTTAAGTTGGATAGGATATAATTCTTTTGTAATATATTTAGTATGGATTTTAGGACATTCTATTCTTGTATTTCCAATTTTAGGTAGCTTTGTCTTAGTTACGCATTTTGCAGTTAAAGAAAATGAATTAAGTTGGCTTGCCGTGCACCATATTCCTGCTAAAGATATCTCTCTGTATAGTTTTCTGAAACGATTTCGTGCAGAATATATACTAACTCTGTTGTTTGCATTTACTTTTATATGGAATGATACAACTTTAAATAAAATATTGTCAGATAAAATTCCTTCTTTTGCCGACAATTTGCAGAGATTGTTTTCAGGTAGGGCAACAGACGATACCAAAGCAATTCTATTTACTTTGGTTGCGGTAATTATATCAATTTCCTGCGTTCTATTATGGCAATTTATAGTGAGAAAATCAATAAAGAATAATAAAATATGACAAAATCAATTACATTCAAAAATATTGATTTCGGTTATCAAAAAGATAAACCGATATTTAAAGATTTGTCTTTTACAATAGAAAAGCCAACAAATAAAAAAGGATATGTTGTGGGGTTAATGGGTGGCAGTGGCAGTGGAAAATCCACAATCCTAAAACTGATTTTAGGAATAGAAGCAAAATATCAAGGAGACATCTTATTTTCATCAGAGAAACCTGTTATTTCTTATGTTCCACAAGAATCTGTTTTGTTTGAGCATTTAACTCCAAAGGAGAATGCGGAATATTTTAAAAGAATTAGTAATTATAAATCTCATTTTAAACAAGACCTATTTGATAAAATTGCTCAAACGCTTCAAATTACAGATATTTTGCAAGAAGCAAAGTCTGTGAATGAAATTAGTGGTGGGCAAAAACAAAGAATATCGCTATTAAGAGCATTAAGTATAGCACCTGATATTCTGTTGTTGGATGAGCCACTAACAGGCTTAGATGAGGAAGTCAAAGAGGTATTTTTACAAACGATCGCACAACTTGTGCAAGAATATCAACTCTTGGTAATTTATGTTACACATCACAGGAAAGAAGTAGAAATGATTTCCGATGAGATTCTTTATTTAATAAAAGATAATAATTCAGAAATTGTAAGCGAGGTAAGCCAATCCACAACAGAACAGTTTTTTATCACTCCTCCAACGATTTCAGCATTATATGCTACTAAAAGAATTAGTACAAATGTATTGTTTTTTAAGAAAGATGTAAACAACAAAATATTATTTGTCAAACCTGAAATAAACAATGATGATATTTATGCGATGAGTTTTACTGAAGATGCAATTCATTTTTCAAATGATACAGGTTTTGAATTTGAAAGAATTATATCAACAGGAAAGTATTCTCTTTTAAAACTGAAAGAAAGCCAAATGATTTTAACTGTATCAAATCAAAAAATAGAACAATATGCTTCTAATAAATTTATTTTTCTTACAGGTAAAGCTGAAGTATATAGTAGAGAAAAAAATTTACAAACAATAGAAATAGTAAATAACCAAATAAAATAATTTTTATGTCAAAGGAGCAGCAAGCATATGTTATCACGGGTGCAACTTCTTATTTAGGAGAAGAACTTGCGAAATATTATTCCAGTGAAGGAAACAAAGTACTTCTTACCTCACGTAAGCCTATATCTGAAAGGTCTAGAAAGGCATCAGAATGCCTTGAAAAATTAAGAAATGATAATGTTATATACTTATCTGACATTGATTTGATAGTAGAAAGTAGTTTGGATCAATTGCGAGATGAAATAAAAAGATTTATTCCAAACAAGTTTCATGTCATTAATTGTGTTGGATATTTTCCTGATTATAAAATGATCGAAGACATGAGTATTATAGAGGCAAAGAAGGTATTTGACAGTAATGTTTTGTCTTTATATAATGTAGCACACAAACTTATCCCATTGATGTGTGAAAGAGGAGGGGGACACTTTATTGGATTTAGTGCACATACTGCATATCAACATTACCCTAAAATGTCTGCTTTTACAGCAGCTAAAATTGCTGTAGAAAGTCTGATTCAAGGTATTTCTAACGAATATTTGGAGAACGGTGTTATCGCAAACACAATTGCATTAGCAACACTTGATACAGAAGAAGAGAGAAGAATAAAACCCAAAGGAGATTCCTCGAGTTGGTTAAAAACTGATGAAGTATGTACTATTGTCGACAACCTTATTAGAAGTTCAAGTAATTTGATAAATGGAAGTATAATACATGCATACAAGTACAGTAAAACCTATTTTGGGCAGTCGTATTTTGATAGAATAAAAAAATAATACATTTTTATTATGAACTGGAAATTTTTATCTTTCTTTAATTCTAAAAGATTTTTACAATTACTTTGTATTTTATTACCTACAATAATAATTCTTAGTATTATTATTTATCAATTTAAAGGTTTTCAATCTGAAGTGAATAATTTTTTGGGAAAAGTTGTTTTGCAGTTAGAGCTACCAGATAGCGAAACTCAAGAAAAATTGAACGCTCATCAAAAATCCATAATGGAACTTGTTTTGCCGATGTTCATATTACTATTAGGGATTATTATGTTAACAATAAACACTTTAATGTACTATATTAACTATATAGCTGAAAGTAATACTGCTTCTCGCATATCTCGCATACTTAATGGTGTCGCATTCGTTGTATGTGCGATAGTAATGTTTGTTCTCTTTGCTAGCATATTCGGTGGATACAAAGATTTAGTCTATATTATAAAAGATGTAAATATTGATTTTTTCGAAATAAAAAAGAAGATAGAATCTGTATTTAAAGAAGTTAGTTATAGGGCAGATTTGTGTACTTTGGTTATATATATAGTTTTCATTATATTTGATGCATGTCAAGTAATAGTAAATAAAGGTAGAAAAAATATTCTAGAAAAGAAAACTGCAGTACAGCAATTATGCTTTATTGATGTGACAGTGGTGCTCGGAATCTTATGTATACGAGGAATTTGTTCTCTTGTAGATACGACATTGATGAATAGTGATATTCCTGTTACAATATTCAGAGCTGGTGCAACAGGGATGCAGGTAATATTCTCTCAGTTAATTTTTTGGTTTTTAATGTGTAAATATTACTATCTGAAGTCTAAACAGGATAAACTTATAAAAGATAGACAGAGTGTGTAAAACAAAAAAATACACCATGAAACCCCGATTTAACTATATCACAAACCTCGACATCAAGTTCAACCACTTGGAAAAAATAGATATTCCACAACTCGTTGAAGCCTGCAAAGACAACTGGTTCAACCAAACCCTAACCCAAGCAAACGACAGCGTTGTGCGACTTGGCATTGTTGAAGGCGAATACCATTGGCATAAACACGAACAAGACGATGAGTTTTTCTTTGTTTTGAGCGGAGAATTGTTGATTGATTTGGAAGATCAAACGATAGAATTAAATCCAAATCAAGGCGTAACCATTACAAAAGGCATTATGCACCGCCCAAGAGCACCGCAAAAAACAGTTATGTTGATGATTGAAACCGCTTCTATACAACCTACCGGAAATTAATTCGTAAAACTGCCATCGGATTCCTCGCTTCGCTCGGAATGACACCTCTAATTCTCAATTTTCCATTCTCAATTAAAAAAAACGAAACTTTGTTTCGTTTTTTTTCGTATCTTTGCACGCAGAAAAACGCTCCGTTCTGTCGCTGCAAATTTTTGCAGAGGAAAGTCCGGGCAACACTGAGCCACCATGCCACCTAACAGGTGGGCGTCGTGAAAGCGGCGACAACAAGTGCCACAGAAAACAACCGCCGGTCGCTGAGCGTAGTCGAAGCGAAGGGTAAGGGTGAAAACGGGAGGTAAGAGCTCCCGCAGCGTTTGGAAACACGCGTTGGGGTAAACTTCATGGGTTGAAAGTTCAAATATACCGTCTGCTAAGTTGGGCTCGGGCAATGACGGGGGGTCGAACGATAGAGCTTGCAAGCGATTGCAAGTCGAGATAAATGACAGATTAAAACAGGACCCGGCTTATGGGGGCGTTTTTCTTTTTTTGTCGTCATGTTGAGCGGAGCAAAGCGAAGTCGAAACATCCCCCTGCATCAAGGAGATTCCTCAACGGAGTTTATCCCGAGCGTAGTCGAGGGACTCGGAATGACGGCTATTGCTCTTTCAAAGATTCCGTTCAGATAAGCTAACGCCATGCCGTAATTGGAAATCGGAATACCTTTGTCAATAAATGGTTTCAGACGATTGTGCAATTGCCTTTGTGTGATCATACACGCACCGCATTGAAATACCATCGCATAAGTTTCCCAATCGGTTGGAAGTGGAGATAATCCAGAAACAAACTCGAAGTTTAATTTTTTTCCGGTTTGTTTTTGCAATAAATTCGGGAGTTTCACGCGGCCAATATCTTCGCACGAACGTTGATGGGTGCACGATTCTAAAATCAAAATTTTATCGCCGTCTTTTAATTGATTGATGTGCGGTGTGCCTTTCAAATACGTTTCGAAATCGCCTTTTTGACGTGCTAATAAAATGCTGAAACTCGTCAAACGGCAATGTTTTGGAACTATTCTTTCAACTTCCGAAAAAGCCTGACTGTCGGTAATCACTAATGACGGTGGTGTTTTCAGCGCATTGAGGGTTTGTTGCAATTGTTCAGTTTGGCAAGCCATCACAATAGCGTGTTCATCTAAAATTGCGCGGATGGTTTGCACTTGTGGTAAAATCAGGCGTCCGACGGGGGCTTCGGAATCGATGGGAGTAACCAATAAAACGATGTCGTTTGGAGAGATTAAATCTTTGATTAGAGCTGTCGTTTCGACTCCGCTCAACGACCGATTACGGTGGCTGAGCGGAGTCGAAGCCACGCTTTTTTTGATTTCGTCGAAAATGGTTTGCAAATTGATTTTTGATTTTGCTGAAACATCAATAATGGTGGGTTTTAGAGACGCACGGCCGTGCGTCTCTACAGGTTCCAAATCACATTTATTATGAACAATGATAAACGGCACATCAAATTCTTGAAAATTTTCAACCCATTGGTTTTCATAATTTCCAAATTGATTTTCGCTAAAAACCAAAATTGCGAAATCAATTTGTTGTAACACTTGTTTGGTTTTCTCAACACGTTGTTGTCCAAGTTCGCTGTCATCATCAAATCCGGCTGTATCAATGATTACAGTCCTTCCAATGTCAAATAATTCGATAGATTTTTTGACAGGATCTGTCGTCGTTCCGGGCACATCCGAGACAATCGCAAAATTTTGTTCGGTCAACGCATTGATGAGCGAACTTTTTCCAACATTTTGTCGTCCAAAGATACCGATTGTAAACATGACTTAATTTGATCTTCTGCCAAACAACGAAAAATGTACATAACGTCTTGGATTTGCTTGCAAATCTTCCAAAAGTTTGCTCAAATTCGCGGCAGAATTAGTTAATTCATCGTAAAGTTTTTGGTCGTTCAAAAGTTGTCCGGCAGTGCCTTCGCCGCTGTTCAATTTTTTGATTAATTCTTCGGTTTGAACAAGCGTGCTTTGTAGGGAAGCCACCGTGTTTGAGAATTCAACCTTATTCAAATCTTCACTGATTTTTGTAAAATTTTTGAGGATTTTGTCTACATTTTCGCGTTGATCATCCAATAGTTTATTCGCTGATGAAGTCAAATTTTTCGCATTGTTCAGTGATACGCTCAAATCTCGAATGCTGCTTTGGATTTGGCGTTGCGCTTGTTCATTAAACACTGTGTTCATCGCTGTTACTAACGTATCCAACGATGTAGCCAAACTTTCAATTTTATCTTTCATCGGCATTAATTGTGTAGTGATTTCAGTTATCATATCCACTTCTACTTCACCAATCAATGCGTCGCCACTTTTCAAAAATTCAGTTTCTGAACTCAGTATTAACTCCACAATTTTTGTTCCCAACAAATCGGCTGTAGCAATGCGAGCAATAGAATTTCTGGGGATATCCAAACGTTCGTTGATGATAATTGTTGCTCTAACTTGCGGATCTCGCGTGCCGACAAATTCTAATTTTTCAACACGTCCGATTTTCATACCTTTAAAAAATACTGCGGACGAAGCTATCAGATTATTGGCATTATCATAATACGCATAAAGCGTTTTTTCCGGTTTAAAAAAGTTTCTGCCCTTCAAAAAATTTGCACCGAGGATAAACGCCACAATCGTGATAATGGACACGATCGCTATTCGGACTTCTTTAGATAGTTTCATACGGAATATTTTTTACATTAAAGTTGCATGGAGCCCTATGGGGTTCATGATTTAATTTTGGTCTTGTAAAATTTTCAAAGCTTCCACCGGTGTAATTCGTTCGTTATCTTTAAATACTACAACAAATGCATCGCGATAACCTTGATTTTGCATTCTTCGTAAAGCTACAGTGGCTTCTTCCATTGTTTTGAACTCTCCTGATGTAAATCTGTACATGCCCAAATGCGAATATTTTCCCGGGATTTCGATATTTCTAAATTCAGGAGCGTTTAGCGGTTTGTCCGTCGATGATGAAGCAAATTGCACTTTGTAAACAATTCTCGGTACAATTTTAGCCACTATACTGTCTTCCGAAACAACTGATTTTTCAGGGCTTATAGGCGTTTCTGTAAACATGGAAACTTGTTCGGCCATAGAAGTTGCAAAAGTCGATGACTTTACCGTATCAGATTTTCCATTCGCAGTCTCACTTTGATTATTGTCCGTAATTTCGCCTTGATTATTAAATCCGTCAAGCGCATATTTGTATTCTTTGAATGCGTTAAACAAAGCCGTTGCGATTTTCTCCTGCCCTTCGGGAGAAGCCATAAATTTTTCTTCTTCGGGATTATTGATAAATCCGATTTCCGTCAAAACGCTCGGCATGGTTGCACCGAACAGCACTAAAAATCCGGCTTGTTTCACTCCCCTATCTACCGATGGAATATGATTGTTATAGTGTCTTTGCAAACGTGAGGCAAAATCTAAACTTTGGTCTAAATAGGCGTTTTGAAACAACGAAAAAATAATGTAAGCCTCCGGTGATTTGGGGTTAAAGCCGTCGTAAAGGTTTTCATAATTCTCTTCTAAAAAAATTGCAGCATTCTCTTTTTGAGCAACGGCAAGGTTTTCCTCACTTTTGTGTAACCCCATTACAAACGTTTCAAATCCTCTTGGATATGGCATACCTTTTTTAAGTTCGCTAGAATTACAGTGAATGGAAATAAACAAATCAGCTTTGTATTTATTCGCTATTTGTGGGCGTTTCCAAACTTCTACGGTCTCATCGGTTGTTCGCGTATAATGCACTTTTACATCACTGAAATGGGATTCGATCATTTTTCCCAATTTCAAAGTAACCGCAAGAGCGATATCTTTTTCCATTGCAAATTTTCCGACTGCTCCGGGGGCATTTCCGCCATGTCCGGCATCAAGCACAACCACTCGAAGTTTGGATGCAGAAAGGACATTGCAAAGTCCTAAAAATAAAGTAAAAACAATCAATTTTTTCATAAATTTGATTTTATGTTTTTCCATGTCGTAAAAAATGCTTATCTTTGTAACTTTGTTTTATCCCGCAAAGATACAAAATATTTTTGAATTTGTTGAGAAATTTTTTAATATCAATACCCTCTATTACGTTGTTTGCCCTATTTTTGAGCAGCAGTTCGACTGTTTTTGCACAAGCAGGACGGGTGGCTTTTGACAGAGATACAAGAATTACCGAAACGCCGCCAATAGTGGTAAAAGACTCTGCATCTATAGGCGATAGCACGGCTCCACGTTCCAGATCGGCAATTGATAGCAGAATAGATTACAAAGCCAAAGATTCGATCTTTTTCGATTTGAGAGCCAATAAGGCTTATCTTCACGAAAAAGCACAAGTCAATTACAAAGACATTGAATTAAAAGCAGGTCTTATTGTAGTGAATTTCAACAGTCAGGAAGTGAGTGCGTTTCCTAAAATTGATTCGTTGGGGCATGAAGTGGATCGTCCTTTTTTCAGCGACAACAAGCAAACGTTTGAAGCGCGAGAGCTGACCTATAATTTTCAGTCGGAACGAGCACGAATAAAAAATATTGTAACCCAAGAAGGAGAAATGATCATTCATGGCGATTTGGTGAAAAAACTGCCCAATAACGATGCTTTTGTGAAGCGGGCGCGCTTCACAACCTGCGATTTGGAACATCCGCATTTTCATATTGAAGCCCTTCGAGCAAAAATTATTCCCGGAGATAAGGTGGTTACAGGTGGTGCCATGTTTTTTTTGAATGATGTACCAACTCCGCTGGCTGTACCGTTTGGTCTGTTTCCCAACACAACCAAAAATACGTCAGGTGTGATTATTCCGAGTTACGGTGAAAGCCGCGGACAAGGATTTTTTCTTATGGATGGTGGTTTTTATTGGAGTATCAACGATTATCTCGATTGGAAAATCACCGGAGACATCTATTCGCGCGGAGAATGGAAGGTACGAAATGTTGTGCAATATGCAAAACGCTACAAGTTCAATGGTCGATTCGGTATGGAAAATGGAATGGTGCCGGAGGGTGAATATGGAACTCCGAGTTATAAACAAACCCGAAGTTTACGTATTGATTGGAGTCATACGCAAGACCCTAAAGCCAATCAAAATAGCAGATTTTCTGCCAGCGTAAATTATTTCAACAGATCTTCCCAACAATTCAGTTCATCGCTTAACGACCGTTTCAACAGTCAATCCACTTCAAATATCTCTTATCAATTACGAATTGCCAATCGTTTCAATCTTGCTACAGCTGCAAATTTGAACTATAATATTGCATCCGGCGACATAGCGGCAACGCTTCCTTCTATAAGTTTCTCCATGGATCCGATTTATCCGTTTCAACGTAAAATTAGCAAAGGAAATGCAATGTGGTACGAAAGTTTAAAAGTTAATTATTCGATGAGGGCAAACAATCAAATGAATGGCAAGGACAGTGTATTTTGGACACAAGAAACGTTGAGAGAGATGAGGAACGGAATTACTCACAACGTTCCGGTAGAGATGAATATCAAACTTTTTAAAGGAAAAATCAATTGGAATCATACGGTACAATACTCCGAACAATGGCATTTTAAAGCCATTACAAGAGGTTTGGATACGACCTTTATGGAAATAAAAGACACTGCCGGCGAGATTATCCGAGTTGATACAATTTTTAAAAGAGGTGTTGTACAAGACCGTCAATACGGCTTCTGGGCAACGCGAGATTACAGTTATTCAACCACATTCAATACCACTTTGTACGGGACGATTCAAAGCAATCGTGGACTTATCAGAGGTTTCCGACACATGATGACACCAAGCGTTGGGTTTAGGTTATCTCCCGATTTTATAACCGCTGCAAACGGGTATCGCTACTATGAAGACGAAAAAGGAGATCAACATCGTTACAATATTTTTGACGAAAGCTGGGCTCGCCCCCCTTCAGGAGTAAAAAGCGGAAGTGTAAATTTCGGTCTTTCCAATAGGTTTGAAATGAAAGTGCGCGACCGAAAAGATACTGTTTCAGGAGGAACGCGAAAGATCGTCTTGCTTGAAAATTTAAGTCTTACTACATCATACAATTTAGCCGCGGATTCTTTAAATTGGGCACCAATTTCTTTGACTGCACGAACAACACTCTTCAAAGGCCTTACGATCAACTACCGCGCTGAATTTTCGCTTTATGATTTGGATGCTAATAACCGTCCTTACAACAAATTTGTTTGGGAGACCGACCGCATACCTTTCTTGCTGAGGTCCGAAAATATGAATACGTCTTTAAACTGGTCGTTTAGTTCAAAAAAAAGGGATGAAAATGAACCCGCGCAATCGGCTCAAACACCTGAAAATATTGCAATTTTTGAAAAACCGGCAACATTCGATGTGCAATGGTCGTTAAATGTCGGTTACACGATTAGCTACACCAACAGACTTGATCCGAAATACCGCCAAACCAATATTTGGGGATACCCTACATACGAATTTTTCAGTATGTATGACCGAAAAATTTCACAAACCTTAACGCTTAATGGCACCGTTGACCTCACTCAAAAATGGAACATTAATTTCTATTCCGGATTTGATTTCAATACAAAAAAATTAAGTAGCACCACGTTTAATATCTCTCGTGATCTGCATTGTTGGACCATGAGTTTTTCTTGGACACCTTTCGGAGATCTTAGACAATGGAGTGTATCCATTAGGCTCAACTCACCCATGTTGCGTGATGTCATGAAATACGACAGAAAAAGTTCAATCCGAGAAACCGACAATTATTTTTAAAATTTAAAACATTATAACTGTCATGAAAAAAATCATCAACACACTAAACGCACCTAAGGCTATCGGTCCTTACAGCCAAGCTATTGAAGCCAACGGCACCTTGTATATTTCCGGTCAGATTCCCGTTAATCCGGCTACCGGACAAATCGTTGAAGGCGGCATTGTTGAGCAAACCGAACAAGTGATGAAAAACATTGAAGCTATTTTGAAAGAAGCCGGCTACACATTTGAAAACGTTGTGAAATCAACCTGTTTGTTGAGTACAATGGATCATTTTGCAGCCATGAACGAAATTTACGGAACCTATTATTCGGTGAATCCGCCTGCTCGTGCTGCGTATGCCGTGCAAAAGCTTCCGCTCGGCGTGCTTGTTGAGATTGAAACGATTGCGGTGAAATAAAGGGTACCTCGTGGTTTTTCGACTTCGCTCAGCCACCGTCGGTCGTTGAGCGAAGTCGAAACGAAATCCCTTTGCTATTCTCAATTTTTTTCGTATCTTTGCAACGGCGAAGCCCTCAACGAAGTTAAACCTAATATTCAAAATATGAATAAAAAACAACCCAATTCAAAACTTCCAAAGCCTGTTCAAAAACCACCGAAAGCTCCGCAAAAAAGTTGGTTCGATGTTGTAGTGAGGTTTGGTAAACAAGCCTTAGTGGCATTAGCAGGATTATTTTTATTGGTTCAAGCTAAAAACTCTGCTGTGGGTTATCGTTGGGTATACGACAGTCTGCTTAAAGGAAATATGGAAGTGATCAGAAAACATCCCAACCTTTCTGTTGACGAGCGTTATGTTATGAAAATGGGATTCCCGATTTCCTACTTGAATCACATCAAACAGCATACGCCGGACTCTGCGATTATTTTATTTCCGGAACCTTCTGTTTTCTTAGACACCAAAGATCCTAATCAAAATCTATCGGGAATGCATGGTTGGTCTTTTAGCAAATACGCTTATTTTCGCTATCTCCAACCTCGAAAAGTGGTGTTTGCAAACGAAACAGATTCGCCCTATTTTGAAAAAATAACTCATGTGGCCATTATCAACGAATGGGGTTACGATTTTCTATCTTATCCGGTTCCTCTCGAACATCGTCCAGTTAATGCCATTTTACCAATTCATTCAAATCAATAATATTATGGTTGCTATAGGTTTATTAATATCGTTTTTTCTAGGTTATATTTGGCTTCAAGTTTTCTTCAATCGCATCACTATGCTTGAAAAAATTGGAGGTGCTTTTTTATTAGGTATAGCACTTCAAACCATGGTGATGGTTCTGATCGAAATACTTGGAATGCCCATCACATTAGACAAAATCTTCATCGGAACAGCGATTTTCGGACTAATTCCAATTGGTTTTGCAATAGTAAAAAATCGATTGCTACTTAATCCGATACCAAAAAAATTCGTGTTTCCAAAAATAAGTTTGATTTGGATTTTATTCGCGGTTTTGATTGCGTATATTGCCTATATGAATTTTATGAAATGCGTGTATTTCCCAGCATTTGACAGAGATAGTGTTGATGGTTTTGAAAGTATAGGCTATGCAATTGCCATAGAACATTGCATTGCGAATTTGACCGTGTTTGACCCCATTTATCACCCAAGAGTGAATAGTCCGGCGAGCGTTGCTGTCTATATGCCGTTTACTCAGTTGTCGTATGCTTATACTTACTTACTTGGCGCTGAGTTGTCAAAAATTATTAATGCCGTTATGTATTTAAGTTTTATTGTTTTGTTTTATGCGGTGATGAGACGTGTAGCTACCGATACCATTGCGATTATCGTAACGCTGTTTATGATGGTAACACCCGAACTTATAGCATGGTCATCCATGTCGGCAACCAATGTGCTTCAAGCAATCTTTGCTTCTATCGGTGTTATTTACGGATTGCTTTGGATAAAAGAGCAACGTTCGGAGGATTTATATTTATCAGCTGTTTTTATGGCTCTAAATTTGTGGTCGCGCAACGAAGGACTTGTTATTGTACTTGCTTTGGGTGCCGTATTATTTTTAAGAATGTTGGTTTTAAAAAAATGGCTACAAATCATTCCCTGGGGGATTATTGTGTTTGTCCCATTCATCATGTGGAACGTTTATATGAAAGTGGCGGGCATGTGGTCGGAAAGTGTTATTCTCACGAAACTATTTTGGGACCCCGAAAAATTTAGTGTGATGTGGGAACGTTTTGTTTTCTTAATGCGAAATCGCCAGTATTACGGCTACTCGTTCGATGCGTTTGCTATTTTTGCAATTGCGAATGCGTACTTCATTTGGAAGAAAAAACATATTCTCAATGCCTACACATTGCTATGTATTGTTATGGCTTTCGTTCTTTATTTCATCGTAATTTATCAAGTTAACTATGTTTGGGATTCGATTGAAAATGTATTGAACTATTCGGCAAAACGCTTCTTTTTCTGCTTTATTCCGATGATGTGGTTTTTTGTTGGTTCATCTTACTTGACGGACAAATTCGGAACATGGCTTGATAAATTTCAATTTGGAAAATAAACACTATGCAAAAAATATCCATTATTGTTCCTGCTTACAACGAAGGCAAAACCATTCAACTTGTTTTGGAAAAATTAAAAAATCTTAAACTCGTGAACAACATTCGAAAAGAAGTTATAGTGGTTAACGATGCATCGAAAGATGATACAGAGGCAAAAGTGCAGGATTTCATTAAAGCTCATCCATCCATTCCGGATATGGATATCATTTATCTCAAACACGACAAAAACGCAGGTAAAGGACAGGCGATTCGAACAGCAATTGAGCATATTTCCGGTGAGGTAACCATCATTCAAGATGCCGATTTAGAAACCGATGTAGAGGATATCAACTTGATGCTGACATATTATTTGCAACACAATTTAAAAGTGCTTTATGGCTCGAGATTTTTTAGTCGACAGAATATCCGTAGGCGTTCTTATTTTTATTGGGGAGGACGTTTGGTAAGCTGGGTAGCGAATGTTCTGTATTTTCAAAGACTAACCGATGCCCCGACGTGTTACAAAATGATAGATACAGCACTATTAAAAAGCATTCCGTTGAATTGTAAGCGATTTGAATTTTGTCCGGAAATCACAGCAAAAATTGCCAAAAAGGGCATTAAAATACAAGAATATCCTATGCGGTACTATCCAAGAACTATCGAAGAAGGGAAAAAACTAAGATGGCATGATGGACTCGAAGCAATTTGGACGCTAATAAAATACAGATTTGTAAATTAATTTTGAAATAAATATCAACGATGAAAAAGGTTGCACTTATTACAGGAATTACCGGACAAGACGGAGCTTATTTAGCAGAATTTTTGCTAAAAAAAAACTACGTTGTTCATGGGATTAAACGTCGTTCTTCGCTTTTCAATACCGAACGTATCGACCATTTATACCAAGACCCAAGCGTGGAAAATAGAAATTTCATTCTTCACTATGGCGATATGACCGATTCGATGAATTTGACTCGAATTATTCAAGAAGTTCAACCGGATGAAATTTACAATTTGGCGGCGATGTCGCATGTTCATGTGAGTTTTGAAACGCCGGAATATACCGCAAATGCCGATGGTATTGGTACATTACGGTTGTTGGAGGCCATTCGGTTGTTGGGATTAACCAAAAAAACACGCATTTATCAAGCGTCTACATCCGAACTTTACGGCTTGGCTCAAGAGGTTCCGCAATCGGAAAAAACGCCGTTTTATCCGCGTTCGCCGTATGCCGTTGCGAAAATGTATGCGTATTGGATTACGGTGAATTATCGCGAAGCTTACAAGATGCACGCAAGCAACGGCATTTTGTTTAATCACGAAAGCCCTATTCGCGGAGAAACGTTCGTAACGCGCAAAATCACTCGCGCTGCCGCTCGTATCGTGATGGGCATGCAAGACAAACTTTTCTTGGGAAACCTCAGCTCCAAACGAGATTGGGGACATGCGAAAGATTATGTAGAAGCGATGTATTTGATTCTGCAACAGGAACAACCCGACGATTATGTTATCGCAACGGGTATAACAACATCAATTCGAGATTTTGTAAAAATGTCGTTTGTCAAATTGGGCATAACCATTGAATTTAAAGGCGAAGGTGTGGAAGAAAAAGGATTTATTTCGAATATTGACATTGATGTTTTTTCAAAAACGGTAGGCAAAGAATTTTTGGAAAATCTTCAAAAACGTTTGAAAAATGACATTGTTGAGGTTGATCCGCAATATTTCCGTCCTACTGAAGTCGATTTGTTGATAGGCGATTCCACGAAAGCGAGAACTAAACTCGGCTGGAAGCCCAAATATGACCTTAATACATTAATCGAAGACATGATTTTGAGCGATATCAAACTGTTCAAGAAAGAAAACTATCTCAAAGAAGGCGGATTTACTACACTTAATTATTTCGAATAGCTTGGAAAAACATGCAAAGATATATGTAGCAGGGCATACAGGGCTTGTGGGTTCTGCAATTTGGAAAAATTTACAACAAAAAGGCTATACCAATTTGTTGGGAAAAACGATAGACGAACTGGATTTGAGAAATCAGTGGGAGGTTGAACGTTTTTTTGAATCCGAAAAACCGGATTATGTGTTTTTGGCTGCTGCGAAAGTCGGCGGAATCATGGCCAACAACACGTATAGAGCTGATTTCATTTATGAAAATTTGCAAATTCAAAATAACGTTATTCATTCGGCATGGAAATTCGGTGCGAAAAAACTGTTGTTTCTCGGATCAACGTGTATTTATCCAAAAAATGCACCACAACCCATGTCAGAAGATGTTTTGTTGACTGATGTTTTGGAATATACCAATGAGCCATACGCCATAGCAAAGATAGCAGGAATCAAGCTTTGCGAGAGTTTTAATTTGCAATACGGCACAAATTTTTTAGCCGTTATGCCGACCAATTTGTATGGTCCGAATGATAATTTCAATTTGGAAACCAGTCATGTTTTACCTGCATTGCTTCGAAAAATGCATTTGGCCAAACTTTTGAAAAACGGCGATTTTGAAGGTATTCGAAACGATTTGAACCTTCGTCCGATTGAACAAGTTGATGGTACTGCTGATGAAAACATCATTTTGGAGAAATTAGCCAAATACGGCATTACGAATGAAAGCATAGAAATTTGGGGCACCGGCAAACCTCTGCGTGAATTTCTTTGGAGCGAAGATATGGCGGATGCGTGTGTGTTTGTGATGGAAAATGTTAATTTTTCAGACTTGATAAAAGGCAAACCAGAAATCAGAAATTGTCACATTAATATCGGTACAGGAAAAGAAATATCTATCGCCGAATTGGCATCAACAATTCAATCCATTATAGGCTATAATGGCAAAATTATCTATAATTCCGAAAAACCAGACGGCACCATGCGAAAACTTACTGATCCGACGAAATTACATTCGTTGGGTTGGCAGCATTCTGTGGAATTGCCGGATGGAATTCGGAAAATGTATGAGTGGTATGTTTTAGCGGTATCAACTATTGTAGGGGTATGAAAATGATAATAACAAAAAAAACCAAATCATTATGATGTTTTTTAACAAAATTGTACAGAAATTTGCTAAAGCTATTATCAAAAGAATAGAAAAAGATGAAACAGAGTTATTGGCGATAGGAGCTTTGTTATCAAAACAACAGTTGCAAATCCCTTCTACATACGACTTTAATGATTTTGAGTTTAAGATATTTAGTCAATGGGGTGATGATGGATTGATACAATATCTTATAAAAAACGTAAAAATTGAAAACAAAATTTTTATTGAGTTTGGTGTTGAAGATTATTCGGAATCAAACACAAGATTTCTAATGATGAATAACAATTGGGGTGGCTTTGTGATGGATGGCTCAGAAAAGAATATGAAAAAATTAAGAAATCGAGACTGGTTTTGGAAATATTCGTTGAAATGCAAATCCGTTTTTATAACAAAGGAAAATATAAACAACCTTTTGGCTTCTACCGGATATAAAAACATAGGGCTCTTACATATAGATCTTGACGGAAATGACGCACATATTTTGACAGAAATAGATTTAAGTGAATTAAATCCATCAATAATAATCATGGAATATAATGCTGTATTTGGGAAAGAAAGAGCTATTACTGTTCCTTATGATGAAAACTTTATGAGAACGCAAAAACATTATAGTAATTTGTATTTTGGCGCTTCGTTGGCGGCAATAACACATATTGCAAATGATAAAGGGTATGGTTTAATTGGCTGTACTTTGGCAGGAAATAATGCGTATTATGTACGAAGGGATTTACTAAATGAAATTATAAAGGAAAAAACAATTGAAAATGCGTTTATAATGAGTAAATCTCGTGAAAGTCGGAAAGAGAACAATGCTTTATCATATTTAGATGGTGATGAGCGATACAACGCGATAAAAGGGTTAGATGTAGTCAATATTATTACAAACGAAATAGAAAAACTTTAGAAATTTATGAACGAAGCTTCGAAAACACTTAAAGCTTGGACAGAAAAGGAAAAACAATTTCTTTTGGGAGATGGAATTGATATTGGGTGTGGATCTGATCCGATAACACCTAACGTGAAAACGTTTGACATGGTAGATGGAGACGCCAACCATATTACAAAATTTGTAAATCAAACATTTGATTTTGTTTTTTCATCTCATTGTTTAGAACACATGATTAACCCATACTATGCACTGCTCGAATGGTGGAAGTTGGTAAAGCCGGGAGGTGTTATTATTTTTATTGTTCCCGATGAAGATTTATATGAACAAGGGATTTTCCCGAGTCGATTTAATAGCGACCATAAGCATACATTCACAATTTCCAAAGCACAAAGCTGGTCGCCTGTTTCTGTTAATGTACTGGACTTGGCACAATCGCTTCCGAATGGGAAAATAGAACACTTATGTCTTCAAGATAAAAATTATGATCGGCGAAAAATGACTTGTGGCATGAAAAAAAGATCGCTATTCTCAAAACTGTTTTTTAGAACTTATCAAGCTACCAAAATTCGTATTTCATGCCTAGATTTGATCATGAAAGAGTATTATCCGATTGCTCAAACTTTGCAAGAAAATGCTTTTGCGCAAATAGAGTGTATTGTAAAAAAAACAAAATAAATGGTCAAAAAAACAAAAACCTTCCTTTTTCCTATTATATACACCTTTGTTGAATTTGTTGCAACGAAAGTTGGCGTTTTTTTTCAAAAAAAATCATTCGATTTACTATTGATTAGAATGGACCGAATAGGTGATTGGGTTTTATTTCAAGACGCTTTAAAAGAGATTAAACATCGATACGAAGGACAAAAAGTTTTACTGGTTTGTCAAAAATGGGTTATTGATTTTGTTGAACAAGACTTGTTTTTTTCAAAAATTGAGTGCATTGATGCGCTTCGATTTACAAAAAATCCATTTTATGCGCTTCATGTATTGCTTCGAATATCTCATTATTCATTCAGTGATGTGTTTAGCATTTTCCATTCTCGAACTTTAGCAGCCGATTCGATTATAAAAATTGTTAAAGCAAAAAAAAAAATAGGATTTCCTGCAGATGATTATAATCATTACATAAAAACTGCTCAAACCTATGATAAATACTACACGCAGTTAGTTTCTACAGATTCTTCGAAACATGTTTTTTACCAATATCAAGATTTTATCAGGCAAACAATAAATCCGAATTATACCATGCAATTGCCGACTTTGGATTTGGAGTTGCCCGAAGTAAACATTGAGTCGACTCGCTATTGTTTATTTATGGTAGGAGCCAGCGACATTCGTCGGTCGTGGCCGACAAATAAATTTATCGAATTGGTGTCGTTGATTCCAGACGATATAGATATTGTTTTAGTTGGACATGGCGAAGCGGAAAGACAGAGGTGTGAAGCAATTTCTACAGTTCATAGAAAAAACGGTAGAATTTTAGATTATTGCGGTAAATTTTCGATTTTAAAACTCTGTTCGGTGATAAAATCGGCACTTTTTGTTGTGTGTAACGACTCTTCAGGAGCACATTTGGCACCAGCATTGAAGGTCAAGACGTTTGTTATTGCTACCGGCGCTCATTGGGGATTGTGTGTGCCGTATGACGAAAGTTTATGTACCAATCCATATTTTCCGACCGTAGTGAATAAAGAAAAAAGTTGCTTTAGATGCAATTGGAATTGTCCGTATGATTTGGAACAAGGCAGTACCAAATGTATGGGAGAAGTCAGCGTTGATGAAGTTTTCGAGAAAATAAACCATTATTTGTATTCAATCTAATGGAACAAGCCAAAAAAACAGATAAAATTTCAGTCATCACAATTTGTTTCAACAATCTTTTCGAATTAATTGAAACAATAAAGTCTGTAGATAATCAAATTGTTAAACCGTTTCAGCATTTCATCGTTGATGGATCAACAAATTCAGAAATTCGCGACTATTTGTCCAAAAACCCTCAACCTAATTATCGACAATGGTTTTCGGAACTGGATAAGGGGATTGCAGATGCGTTTAACAAAGGTATTTTGGCATGTTCAGGAAATATTGTAAATATGCTTAATTCCGGGGATTGTTATGCGTCTTCAAATGTGATAGAACATGTATTAAGTGCATTTCAGAATGATGAAAACTTGATGTGGGTTTATGGAAAAGCGTTTCTCATGAAAGGCGACCAACGTGTTCTTGTTGGAAAACTGTTCGAGCCTCAAAAATTATATCGCGGTATGCGGAGTATATCTCATCAAACCATGTTTTTTAAAAAGACGCTACATGATAGACATGGACTATATGATCAATCGCTTAAGATTGCGATGGATTACGATTTTGTGTGCCGAATCGCTTTTGAAAAATCTAAATTTATTGAAATTCCGATGGCTGAATTTCAGCCCGGAGGAATTAGTTCCAACTATTTTGAAGCATTGAAGGAAACGAAAAAGATTTATGAAGCGTATTACGGATATTCTATAAAGTTATTTTTTTGGCAATTGCGATTAAAAATATTGCACATACTGCTTCAAACCAAATTAGGGTTGCTTTTAAATCGCATCAAAATTTGGTTTAAACTTGAAAATCTTTAAACTATAAAACATGCAAACTCAATTTTCAAAACAATTTTTCAAAGAGGATGGACACTATCTTGGAAAGCCTGCAGAATCAACAAATAAAATCATCCAAAGGCGTTTGAATTTAGTAGATACAATTTCTGAATTTAAGGGAGCTCAACTATCCTTATTGGATATTGGTTGCGGGGCAGGTGCATCACTAATCAGGCTGGCACCGGATATGAAACACTGTTTAGGAATTGACATTAACGATTATCATAGTGCTGAATTTGAAAAATTGTGCGAGGAAAGTCAGCTTTCAAATTGTGATTTTAAAGTCATGAATATTGAACAGGAACATATACAGAATCAATTTGATCGTATCATTTGTTTTGAGGTTATTGAACATTTTGCAGATGAAAACAAAGGTGTTTCTGCAATTTATAATGCACTTAGAAGCGGCGGTATTGCTGCTATTTCAGTACCCAATAAATGGTGGATTTTTGAAACACATGGTGCAAAACTTCCATTATTGCCGTGGAATCGAATTCCATTCTTTTCGTGGTTGCCAAAGCCGATCCATGAACGTTTTTCAAATGCACGCATATATACGCGAAAACGAATTGTGAAATTGTTAGAAAAACATGGATTTACGGTAGTTAAAACAAATTATATTATGGCACCGATGGATATTCTTCAAAATGGAAAATTGAAAAATTTTCTTCAAAACCGTGTCTTTCGGAAAGATGTAACAAAAAATCCGATGAAATCAACTTCAATATTTGTTGTTGTAAAAAAGTAATCAACTAAGTCAACAGAAGTTTTTCGAATATTTTTTTCGCCACCTCGTTGGTATGATTTTGCAAATAATAGTTCCTTGAATACGAGTTAAATCTGCTGTTAAATTTCTGAGGAATTTGTTGAATGGCTGCGATATACTCTTCTTTGGTATTGGCTAATGCTCCTACTTTTTCAAAATCCACATTATAACCTTCAAATGATTCGGTCGACCCCATAATGATTTTTCCATACATCAACGTTTCACAAGTTTTGACTTTCATTCCGCTGCCTTTGAAAATCGGAGAAATCACGAAATCGGCTTGTTCAATGAATGGTGCAATGTTTTCGATATCGGAAAATATTTCGATTTTTGATTGTTGTTGTAGGGACAATGCTTGTATCGTTCTTACCAACTGTTTCATGCCTTTTCCAACAATTTGCAATTGGATATCTACGTACGGCAACACATTTTCAATAAACCACAAAACCCCTTCGGCATTGGCAGGAAAATAGGTACCGAAAAAAAGTGCTGTCGGGGGGTTGGCAATAGGTACAGGGGTTTCATTTGGATGTTTATCTTCAAACGTTACCGGAACAAATGCATTGGTTTTTTTGCCATATCGTCTTAGCAATTCATTAGAATCACGGGAATTTATAGCTATAGTGATGTCGGAATACTGCATGGAATAAGCATCGTTTCGATTACTACAACGCAATAAAAACGGACGATAGAGCGCATATCTCGGAATATGTGTTTGATAATACACAACTTCTACATTATGAAAAAATGTGACAATTTTTCCGGAAAACCCCTCTTTTTTCAACGCTTTGGCAATAATACCAAAAATACTTCGATCAATGAAAACAATGTCTTTGTGTTGAGCGATTTTGCAAATTTGGCGAACTTTTTGAGGAGTAAGTCCAAAATAATAGTTTGCCAAAAGATAGGGAAAACTTTTGATCTTACTCCAAACCGTTTTGCGTTCCAAATTCGGATGCATATAGTATTCCTCAACATTTTCAACGCCAAACAATTCGCAAAAAATTGAATAGTTTTTATGTGTTACCTGCTCGCCACCCTCCTTGATTCCAAAGGGTTTCTTATAGCGAATAAACAAAACAGTTTTTGGCGTGTTCACTACACTTTGTTTTTTGGTTTTCTAAATTGAACATAGACTGCAACTACGATCAGAGCAAATAACATCAGATTGAAAACTACTCCGATTCTATCGCCTTTATTTTTAAAAACCGGAATAAATTCCATTCGGATTTCATGATCCCCTGCAGGAATATTTATGGCTCGCAAAATATAATTTACACGCAAAATTTCAGCAGGTTCTCCGTTAATCCATGCAAACCATTCGTCGGGATAAAACACTTCTGAAAATACAGCTAATCCGGCGTTTTCGTTAGAGGATCGATAGGTCAAAATGTTGGGAGTATAACTTGTCAGGTAGATTTTTGCATTTTCGCCGGGAGGTGAAAATGGTAATAATCTTCTCGCAAAAGGTGTATCAATTATAGCCGCTGATGCCGGGTCGAAATCGTATAGGGCATTGATTTCAGCATTCGGACCTTCAACAATTCTTACCGAATCCACAAACCACGCATTGCCCAAAGCTGACACGTTTCGTTGAACATAAGGAATGCCATCTTGCCCGGGAACAATGAAATATTTAGTATTAAGCATATTGAAAACTCTCACATTATTTCTACTGATATGGTATTCGATCATATCTTGATAGCGACGCAATTTGGCAGGAGAATAACCACCGATGGATTTGTGCCAAAACGAAGTTGCCGCATCGTTAAACGTGTTGGTTGTAATATTCAACACACGATAGTGCGGATCGGGGTCTTGCAAAATAAGGCGATCAGCTTCTGTCAATGGAAATGGAGTCTCTACATTTTTTAGAGGCACAAATTTATCGTTGTTCAAATAGCGTTTGTTAATAGGCCACATATCCGCTAAAATCAGAACAATTAGAGCAATGTAAAAAGACTGAAGTTTGATTTTCCCTTTCACAAAATAAAAGAGTAAAAGAGCGGTTAGTGCGACAAAAACAGCCGAACGCAGTGCATCCATTCGCAACCAAGCTTTACGATCCTCGATGATTGCATTAGATAACCATTCCGGCCAGTTTGCAAAAATGCGAACATCTTGCACGGATGTGAATGAAAATATCGCAGAACCGAAAAGCACGAAAAACAAGCAAATACCGCCTGTGATATAAGCTGACATTTTGATATGTTTCAAAAGTTCGTCTTTTGAAATTTTATTTTCGATGATATTTTTTAATGCTAAGAAACCCAGTAGTGGTATGGTAAATTCGGCGACGACTAAAATACTGGAGACCGCTCGAAATTTGTTATAAAACGGAAAATAATTCATAAAAAATTCCGTAAAAGGCATAAAATTTCGTCCCCAAGCCAGTAAAATTGAAAAAATAGTGGCAATGAGAAGCCCCCACTTGTAAGGCCCTTTCACTACGAAAAGTGCCAAAACAAATAGGAAAAAAATCACTGCCCCAACGTAAACCGGTCCTGCAGTAAATGGTTGAGTTCCCCAATACATAGGCATTTGTGAGCAAATGCGTTCAGCTTCGCGAGGCGATTGCCCATGTTGCACAAGGGCTTGGTAGGTTTTTGAATTTTTGCCGAGTTTGGCACCCGAAGCGCCACCTTTGAAATTGGGGATTAAAAGAGTTAAAGTTTCATCAATATCATAACTCCAAGCAGTTGCATAGTCCAAATCCAATCCTTTGGATTCCTCTCCGGTATACCCTTGTGTGAGTTCGGAATGTCCGCCACGCATGGTTTCTTTTACATGATGTTGATTCATCATGAAATAACCTGTTCGTGTTCCTATTCCAATACCTACTGCAGCAAAAAATATCAAAGAAGATATGATAAATGTTTTGATTTTTTTATCTTTGAAATGGTTGTATAATTCAACAAAAAACAAAATGCCGATCAACATAAATATGTAGTAAGTCATCTGAATGTGCCAAATAGCACCAAGCATCATATAAACTGCCACACAGACCGCTCCCCAAAGATATTTTTGATCATAAATCAATTTAAATCCTCCGATAACGGCAGCTAAAAATCCCAGTGCCAAAGCCTTACTTTCATGTCCGGCTTCCAAAAGAATAAAGAAATAGGACGAAAAAGCAATTGCGATAGAGCCCGCAACAGCGAGCCAAACGTTCATTCCAAAAGCCAATAATAAAATGAAACAACCAACCAACAATCCCATAATTTGCAAGGAGATATTAGGCATAAATCCATGTGATAAATTGTATAGAAAATCGTTCACTTTGTTCACTGCCGGATAATTTACTTTTCCGCCTCCGATGTGATACGTCGGCATACCGGCAAACATGGAATTAGTCCAATCCGTGGCTTCTCCTGTTTTTTCCAAATGTTGTCTGGCTTCTTGGTACATGCCGCGCCAACTGCTATTATCACCTGAAAATACCATTTTGCCTTGTAAAACTGGTGAAGTATAAACCAATGTTATGACAGCAAAAAACGCAATGGCTAATGCATAAGGATAGATTTTTTTGAAGTTAATGTTTTTCATAAAACTATATTTTCTGCAAAGATACGAAAAAAAAAAGAATTATTCAAATGTTGCTTAAATCGAAAATAACTCTTATCTTTGTAGGCGAAAATTTAGTTATGAGTACCAATATATCAAAGATTTCCGTGATAGTCCCTGTCTACAATGCGGAAAAAACTATCATCCGCTGTGTTGATTCTTTGTTGAATCAAACATTTCAAGACATGGAGATCATTATCGTGGACGATCACGGGCAAGACAGCAGTATTGAAGTAATACAAAACCGAATTGCCGACCATTCGCGAAAAACTATGTTTCGTTTTGCGAAAACAACGGTTAATTCAGGTCCAGGAACAGCACGAAATGTAGGATTACAAATGGCGCAAGGGGAATATGTCGCCTTTCTTGATAGCGATGATTGGGTAGAACCGGATATGTATTCAAGCCTATACGAAACGGCAAAACAACACGCGGCAGATTTATGCTATTGCAGGGCTATTTGGGAAGATCCGAAAAAAAATCAACAACGCGTTTTGTCCAATATCTCTGTGAAACAAGGGAGTTTCTCCGATGAAAATAAACGTTATTTTTTAGCGAATTTCAAAAGTTATTTTTGGTTTTATATTTTTCGCCGTGAAGTGATAAGCAACAACGGCATTACATTTCCTCCGGAAAAAGATTCCGAGGATATTTATTTTTTGATTTGTAATATTCTGTATGCCAAATGTATTGCGCATGCGGATAAGCCGATGTATCATTATGTATACGATTCCAATTCGTTGAGTAGATTTAAAAATGAGAAACGTTATCTTGAGAGATTATCTACGTTTCGCCGATTGTTTGATTTTGCAAAAACGCATCATTTTTACAATGCCTATAAGCAGGAATTACAATTCGTTTACCTTAAAAAAGCCTATTTATCAGCAGTGATAAACTATTTAATGAACGCCAAGCGTCCACAAGCAAGAATTTTGCGAGACATCTATCGAGAATTTATCGAAATTTGTCCCGATTACGCAAAAAATATGCTGTATAAAAATCATTTTTTGTTTCGGTTTTCAGTTATTGTTTTACACCGAATGCCGAACTTTGCATGCTTGTTTTTACCTTCAATTCTAAGGAAAAAATTCGACAAATTTTAAAGACATTATTTAACCAATTCTCCTGCCAACTGTAGCAAAATTGTTTCCGAAAGTTTGGTCAAATACAAACTGTTGGTGTAACGATTGATGGCGTTGAGATAATTGCGTTGAGATTCGCGAAGTTCAAGTGCAGAGAGACTTCCGAGTTGATAACGTTCAAGTGAGATGTCCATATTTTGTTTGGCAACTTCGATGTTTTCACTTTCCAAAGTAACCAAATCTCGATTGGTTTGATAATTGATAAAATTTAATCGTAGTTGGGTTTCCAAATTCAACAGCGATGCATCTTCGGCATATTTTGCACTTTCATACATCAACTTCGCATTACGGCGTCTACGTTGCGTTTCCAAACCATTGAACAAATTCATCCGCACACCTGCACCGTAATAAAATCCGCGATCCTGCATGTTGTGATTATACAAATCGTATCCCGCATTTACACTAATTGTTGGCATTAATAACGCATCAATTTCTCTTTTTGAAAATTCCGCCATCTGTGTTTCCAAGCGCGAAATATTTAAATCCGTATTTTGCGCAAGTGCTTTGGCATGAATTTCGGCATAATCCAAATATTGTGCATAAGGAATGTTCTCAACCACCTCAAAGTCCGTATCAACAGGACGCGCAAGCAACTGATTTAGACTCGTTTTAGCGGATAATATCAATTCCAAACTACGCAAATACGAACTGCTGTCGGTATTATAATCCACTCTGGCATTCAACACATCTAATTTCGACGCACTACCGATTTCATATCTCGCTAACACATATTCGTAGCGAGCCTGCGATACATCCAGCGTTTGTTTAATGGATTTTAACTGTTGTTCGGTACTTACAATCAAGTAATATTGATTCATCACTTGCCGAATCGTGTTTTCCACCGTCGCGCGAAAACTGACGCTATTGATTTCTTCAAATGATTTGAAACGGTTATAGGCTGCAAACATTCCCAATCCATCGAAAACAGTCCAACCTAAATCAATACTTGCACGAGCAGTGGGATCCGTAGGTTCGTTTTTGGAAAAATTTCCATTCAGAGCGATCGAAGGTAATGCACCTGCATTACCCCAAGACGCATAAACTTGCTCTGTCGTGTTTTTCGCGATTTTGATTGAATAATTATTTTTCAACGCAAGGCTAATCGCTTGTTCAACAGTCATAGGCTCTACAGCCTGCGAAAAGCCAAAAAAAGGCACAAGGAGCAGCAATCCGAGTAATTTTTTAATTTTTGATTTCATTTTTCATTTTTTTTCGTCATTCCGAGTCCCTCGACTTTGCTCGGGATAAACTCCGTCGAGGAATCTCCTTGCTACGGGATGTCTCGACTACGCTCGACATGACGTCTGTTAGTTAAATATCCGATACCAAAACGTCCGTTCCTTATCTTTCAAATCCACCGCTTGCGCGATGGCTTTGCAAATTGGCAAAAAACGAGAATAGTCGTTCTCGTTATGTACCAACCAATATTTTCCTTCAATACGATTTTGACAAGCCAACACAAAACTGACATCAAATTTGTCGTCTTTATGTTGAAGTTGTTTAAATGCGGATTCATCATAATCCAAAGCTCTACACATCAACCACCAATCTCCGAACCCCCTTGCTCTTAACCATACTTCAGCTTTTTCATCACCTTTGATGGCATTTGAAAACGCTGCTAATTCAGGATGTTTTTCGGTTGTCATCAAAGCCTTAAACGCCTTTCTGTCGCCCTCTACAGCAGATTTGAAGAGATCTAATATGTCTTGTGAATAATCGCGTAGCATTTTTATAATGGTTAAAGGCCAAAGGTCAAGGGTTAAAGGTCAAATTATTTTAACCTTTTGTCTTTGACCTTTTACCTATTTACAAATCCTTGTTTTATTAGGGTTCTCATAAATTTTTCGGAAAAGAATTCATTATCGGTTTTCTTATATCGTTTTTCGGTAAAAATTTGCGCTAAATTTGGAAGTTGATTTTCTTCGAGAAGTTTTTTGGTTAATTCCAAATTTTCTTTTTCGTGATAAAGTGCGTTGATTTTTTCGATAGAATAAGGCGAATATTCCTCGTGATGAACAACGGCTTCGAGCGGTAAACGATCCGTCAAATCAGGTATTTCAGAAGGATAACCTACAGTGATTGCTGTAATCGGAACCACACCGTGCGGAAGTTTCAACAATTCTATAATTTCATCTGCCATATAAGTTGCTGTGCCTAAATAACAAATTCCCAAATCGGCGTCTTCCGCTGCAATGCAAACATTTTGTGCTGCTAAAATTGCATCAATTGCACCATTGATAAACCACAAAAAATTGTTGTAACCCGGTTCTGCATGTCGTGCTTTACACCACTCATTAAAACGGTTAATATCTGCGCAAAACGTCAGAACAACGGGTGCTTCAGAAACCATAGCCTGATTGAAATGACATTTTTTCAATTGGTCTTTACGCTCCTGATCTTGTGTTACGATGATACTATACACTTGCATATTTCCTGTTGTAGATGCACGAGTTCCGGCTTCCAACAAGCGATTGAGTAAGGTCGGTTCAATCGGTTTTGAACTGTATTTGCGAATGCTTCTGTGTTGAAGTAGTAATTCGGTTGGAGTCATTTTTGCAGTTTGTAAATAATAACGTTTGCAAAGATACGAAAAAATTACGATTTTAACAATTATGCAAAAAACGAAGCACTTTTCGAAAGTTTTTATTGTTTTTGTTTTTCTTATTTGGTAAGGCTTTGTAGGGTTTTTGTTAATTTTTTTTAAGTTTTAACATTTTTTAAGTTAATTTTATTGGTTTGGATTTTTTGATGTTGTAATTTTGCAAGAAAATTATGCGTTACAATTCTAAAATTCATCATCGTCGTAGTATTCGCTTGAAAGGGTATGATTATTCACAGGCTGGATTGTATTTTGTGACAATTTGCGTGCGAGATCGCGAACATTTATTTGGGGAAATTATAAACGGGGAAATGGTTTTGAATGAATATGGGAAAATTGTGAATGCTGAATGGCAATATTTGAAAACCAAATATCCGCACATTGAATTACACGGATATGTAATAATGCCCAATCATTTTCATGGTATTATCCAAATTTCCGAAACATCCGTAGGGGCGGGGTTCGCCCGCCCCATTTGCAAACATTTGTCACAATTTCCATTGGGGCGGGCAGACCCCGCCCCTACAGCGACAATTGGAAATATAATTGGATATTTTAAATACCAAACCACAAAAAAAATCAATTTATCAATAAAAATTTGGCAACGCAATTATTACGAACACATCATTCGTAACAATCGTTCATACAAATATATCGCCAATTATATCATTAACAATCCCATAAATTGGGAAAATGACAATTTTTTTTATCATGCGGGGGCGGGCAAACCCCACCCCTACAAATACCAATAAATTAACATTATGAAATCTCTAATTACAATCCTGCTGCTCTGTTTGACCATCAACGGTTTTTCAAACGACACCACCCGCATCGCCTTCTACAACGTCGAAAACTTGTTCGATTACTTCAAAGATTCCGTCAAAAATGATGATGCGTGGACACCGCGAGGTGCAAATCGTTGGACAAAAGCACGCTACGAAAAAAAACAAAAAGACTTGTTTAAGGTCATTGCTGCCTTGGGATATGAACAACCACTTGCCATTCTTGGGCTTTGCGAAATTGAGAATAAAAAAGTTTTGCAGGACTTAGTTCGAGGAACGCCGTTGCGTGTCCACAATTATCGTTACATTCACTATGAGTCTGCAGATTCGCGAGGTATTGACGTGGCGATGATTTATCGTCCAGATTTATTTGAAGTGCTTGATCATTATCCGATATTACTGATAATTCCGCCCGACACCGTTTCGCGAACACGCGATTTTTTGTACGTAAAAGGCGTGTTATTTCAGCGAGATACGCTACATTTAATCATTTGTCACTTTCCTTCAAAATTTGGTGGATTGATGCAAACTAAGGACAGACGTGCGTTTGCAGGACGATTATTGCGAGAAAAAGTGGATAGTATTTTTGCAGAAAACCCGACGGCAAACATTATCACCATGGGCGATTTCAACGATGAACCGTCTGATGAAAGTATAGCCGTTGCTTTTCGTTCTCAATGTGATACAGCAAACTTTCAGCCCACAGATATGCTCAATCTCATGTGTCGTTTTGAAGGGAAAAAAGGCTCACACAAATTTCGTGAAACATGGAGCATCATTGACCAAATCATGATTTCAAAATCCCTTGTAAAAAACATCAACGGCTTATTCATTTCAGAACAAAAAGCCCATATTTTCGAGCCTGATTTTTTGTTGGAGGACGATCGAGTTAACATGGGGAAAAAGCCTTTCCGTACCTACATTGGAACACGCTATCTTGGTGGTTTTAGCGACCATTTGCCAATATTCGTCGATGTTGTTTCACAATCTCGGTGAGAAAATCTTAGAAATGATACTATCATAGTAATCAAATTAATCAAAAACCCACAGTTTTGACTTTTTTTTGTATCTTTGCATAATGAAATATGGGCTTAGTCATAAAATCGGATACATTGTTGCAACACTGATTTGCGTAGGTGCAGTTTTGTATTTTGTAACGTCGTTCAAAGGCTTGAAAAATACGCAAAAGCAGTTGAACGAAGCGCATCGTATTTTTGAAAAAACAAATGAATTGGTGGCTTCGTTGAATGTAGCACAAATCTTTGGTGAACGCTATATCATCACTCAAAATGCTGATTTTTTACAAAGTTATCGCACAGAAGTCGACAATGGTTTCCGAGTGATGGATACGTTGTTTTCAGAATTACCCGAAACGCAGCAAAATCAACTGTTGGCATTAGCTGATTTATTTGAACAAAAAGAAATTTTATTGCAAAAATTCTCAAGCAGAACGTATTTTACGACTTACGCGAATCTCTTATTCGAACATCCGCAAATGCCTGTTGAAAAAGGCAATGAGCAGCCTCGTGTAGAATCCAAAATAGAAGTTGACACAACATTTGTACAGAATAATCGTAGATTTTTCCGAAGATTATTTTCAAGCAGACAAGAACCTACACAGATTATTACCATTCGTCAAAGCGATACGATTATTTCCGAACTGATCACTCCACATCCACCTGCTACGGGAGCAGTTGACACCTTACTTCGAACGCTTGAACAAAATCAACGAAAACAACTGAAATCCCTCGAAAAGCAATATATTGCACTACTTTCGGCAGACCAAAAAATCGGACAAGATATTTCCGCTGTTTTAATTCTATTGCATGAAACCGCGCTAAATCGAGTAATTGAAATGTTGTCGCAAAAAGACAATTCGAGCAGGAAAGCTTTATTTGCGGGGATATTAGCATTTTTTGTGGTATCTGTAGTTGTTTTTATGATTTTTCGAAGTGCCGAAAAGAATTTGCATCAATCTCGCAAATTGGCAGAATCCAAGCGGATTACCGAAGAATTGATGGAAAGCAGACATCAATTACTTTTGTCGATTTCCCACGATATCAAAGCACCTCTGTGTTCAATTTTGAGTTATTTGGATTTTTGGGACAAAGACGATTTATCTGCGGAGGAAATTCGCCAACTTTCTTCCATGCAAAATTCGGCAACGCACATTTTGGATATGTTGACTAATTTGCTTGAATTTTCACGTTTGGAACAAAAGAAAACGCAAATTCAAAACCAAACTATTGAGCCAATTCCGCTGTTCTTGGAAATTGTGGACTTATTCAAACCTATGGCAGACGGCAAACAACTCAAGTTTTTATACCATTTCGAAAATTTAGACCATTATAAACTTACGATTGATGCGTTGAAACTTCGTCAAATCGTAACCAATCTGATTTCAAACGCCATCAAATACACCACACAAGGCGAAGTTCAACTTTTTGTAGCCCTCTTAGATGACCCAACACGTTTAAAAATTAGTATATTCGACACCGGAATCGGTATCCCAAAAGAAAAATTAGATACCATTTTCGACCCGTTTTTACAATTTGAAAACCGTTCTGCAAACGTTGAGGGAAGCGGGTTTGGCCTGTTTGTAGTGAGGGGTTTGGTCGATGTGATGAATGGAACCATCAACGTTCAGTCTACCGAAAAAGGTACAACGTTTGATGTGGAACTTCCTGTTCTATGCTCGGAATGCCGCTGAGTTTGGAAATAACCCTACTTTAGATATTTTAATCCAGCTCGAACGCAATAATTCAAAAAATAATACAAAGCCGCTACCATACTTAGTTTTTCAACATTTCGATAAATGTTCCATGTCCATTTTGCAGCCCGTATTTTGTTCGCCGATAACGATTTTTTTCGTTCTCGATATAAAACCGTTACCGTATTTGTATTTTTTGCAAGATAACCTTGTTTTAAAATGGATAACCAAAAAACGAAATCCTCGTGTCCGATTTCTTGAAAATAAACTTTTCCAATTTTTTTCGTATCATAAATTCCTGCCGAAGTTCGGATGATGTTTTCTTTCAAAAGTTCTTTATAGGACGCTGTTTTCGGAGCTATAACAATTCGATTTCTTCGCTCTCCTTTTTTATTTATTTTTTCATGATTGGAAAAAACAATAGCCGTTCTTTCATCCGAAAAAAGTTCGATTTGTTGCTCTAATTTAGTCGGCAACCAAACATCATCACTGTCTAAAAACGCAATGAATCGACCATTGGCTTTTTCGATAGCGATATTTCTCGGAATTGTTGCTCCGCCCGAAGGAACATCTGTTTTGTAATAGCGAATTCTGTTGTCTTTTTCGCAATATAAACGAATAATTTCCGCAGAACGATCCGTTGAACCATCATCAACAACAAGCATTTCCCAGTTTTGATAAGACTGCGACAATACGGATTCTATGGCTTGACCAATATATTTTTCGTCATTATAGCAAGGGGTTATGATAGAAACTAAGTCGTTCATTGGGGTAGATTTTTTGCAAATATACAAAAAAAAAGTGAATTAAGTCGTCATTCCGAGCGAAGCAAAGCGTAGTTGAGGAACCCCGAAGGGCTCGGCGAAGCCAATCTCCTTACTATGGGATATCTCGACTACGCTTGATATGACGGTTTTGTAGTTTCATTTTTTTTTCGTATCTTTGTAAGTTAAAACGATGAGATATGAAAAACGACGAGATTGCCTTAAAATACAGTCCGCAAGATATTGAAGATAAATGGTACAATCATTGGTTGAAAATGAATTATTTTCATTCCAAGCCCGACGATAAAGAACCTGAAAATCGTTATTGTATTGTGATGCCACCGCCAAACGTAACGGGCGTGCTTCACATGGGGCACATGCTCAACAACACGATTCAAGATGTTTTGGTACGCAGGGCACGAATGCAAGGCAAAAATGCGTGTTGGATACCGGGAACCGATCATGCATCAATCGCCACAGAAGCCAAAGTTGTGGCGAAGTTGAAGGAAGAAGGTATTGATAAAAAAGATTTAACCCGCGAAGAATTTTTAAAACACGCTTGGGATTGGAAAGAAAAACACGGCGGAATTATTCTCGAACAACTCAAAAAATTAGGAGCTTCCTGCGATTGGGAACGCACCAAATTCACAATGGACGAAGATTTATATGAATCGGTGATTGATGTTTTTATTGATCTTTACAATAAAGGTTTGATTTATCGCGGTGTTCGAATGGTGAACTGGGATCCGTCTGCATTGACAGCGGTTTCCGATGAAGAAGTTATTCACAAAGAAATTCAAAGCAAATTATATTACCTGAAATATCCGATTGTTGGTGAAAAAGATGCGTTTGTAACGATTGCAACCACGCGTCCGGAAACGATTTTAGGAGATACCGCGGTATGTTGTCACCCTGATGATGAACGTTTTGCACATCTTAAAGGAAAGTCTGTCATTATTCCGCTTGTGAATCGAGAAATTCCGATCATTTTTGATGAATACGTGGATCGAGAATTTGGAACAGGTTGTCTGAAAATCACGCCGGCACACGATATCAATGATTATCACATTGGTATTAAACATAGATTGCCGAGTGTTGATATTTTCAACGACAACGGAACCATCAATGAAAAAATAGAATTGTATGTTGGAAAAGATCGTTTTGATGTTCGTAAAGAGATCGTTATAGACCTTGAAAAATCAGGCTATCTAGAAAAAACGGAGGACTATACAAACAAAGTTGGTTTTTCCGAGCGCACTAATGCGGTGATTGAACCTAAACTTTCGTTGCAATGGTTTTTGAATATGCAAGATATTGCTAAACCCGCATTAGACGTAGTAATGAACGACAGGATTCTATTTCACCCTGCAAAATTCAAAAATACATATCGTCATTGGATGGAAAATGTGAAAGATTGGTGTATTTCTCGCCAATTGTGGTGGGGACAGCGGATTCCGGCGTTTTATACACCGAATGGAGACGTTGTGGTGGCAAAAACGAAGGAGGAAGCTCTTGAAAAATTACGAATTACGAATTACGAATTACGAATTGAGGATGTGAAACAAGATGAAGATGTTTTGGACACCTGGTTTTCATCATGGTTATGGCCCATCTCTGTGTTTGATGGCATTCAAAATCCCGACAACAAGGATTTGAAATACTATTACCCAACAAATGATTTGGTTACTGCACCTGAAATCTTGTTTTTCTGGGTAGCACGAATGATTATCGCAGGTCTGGAATATCGACACGAAATTCCATTTAAAAATGTATACTTGACAGGAATTGTTCGTGATAAATTAGGACGAAAAATGTCGAAATCCCTAGGAAATTCGCCCGATCCTTTAGATTTGATTAAACTGTACGGCGCAGACGGCGTGCGTGTCGGAATGCTCCTCACCTCACCTGCCGGAAACGATTTGCCGTTCGACGAATCGCTTTGCGAACAAGGTCGAAATTTTTGCAACAAAATTTGGAATGCGATGCGTTTGGTTAATGGCTGGGACGTTTCAAACACCATCGAGCAACCCGAATATGCCAAGGTTTCGATTGATTGGTTTGATGCAAAACTAAACGAACAATTAGCAATTATCGAAGATCATTTTGCAAAATATCGCCTCAGCGATGCACTCATGGCAACTTACAAATTGGTTTGGGACGATTTTTGTTCGTGGTATTTGGAAATGATCAAACCTGCGTATTTACAGCCAATAGACTCTGACACGCGTTTAATAACACTTGATTTCTTTGATAAATTATTGCAATTATTGCATCCGTTTATGCCGTTTATCACCGAAGAAATTTGGCATATTTTGGGTGTTGATGATATAAAAATAGATGGTATTGACGATTGTGATGATGACATCATTGTCTCAGAGCTCCCTAAATCTGGAAATTTTGACAATTCGCTCATTGATAAATTTGAAACCACGCAACAAGTTATTACAGAAATCCGAACCATTCGCAAAGAAAAAAATATCCCACAAAAAGATGCGTTGATGTTGTTTATTAAGAAAAATAACGAACAACACGAAACCCTTTTCGATAGTGTTATTCAAAAACTTTGCAATCTCGAAAAATTGGAATACATTTCCGAAAAATTAGAAAACGCATCAACGTTTATCGGTGCAAACTCAGCAGAATACTTTATTCCTCTCGGCAATAAAATTGACAAAGATACCGAAAAAACAAAACTTTTATCCGAACTCAAACAAGCCGAAAACCTGCTTCGTTCCACGCAATCCAAACTTTCGAACGAACGTTTTGTAAGCAGTGCTCCTGAACCAGTGATTGCACTCGAACGCAAAAAACAAAGCGATGCACAACAAAAAATAAATGTAATCACTAAACAACTCGAACAACTGAATTAATATGAAGAAAATCCATAAACTCGTCGTCAAAGCCTTTGTGGGACCCTTGGTTGTAACCTTTTTCATCTCCATGTTGGTGTTGCTGATGCAATTCCTTTGGAAATATGTGGACGATTTGGTAGGCAAAGGATTGGAATTATCGATCATCCTTAAATTTTTATACTACGCCGCATTAACTTTGGTGCCAATGGCATTGCCGATTACCGTGCTTTTGGCATCGCTGATGACCTTAGGAAATATGGGCGAACGCTACGAATTGGTTGCAATCAAAGCCTCAGGAATTTCGTTGCAAAAACTGATGCGTCCGTTGTTTGTCTTTGTACTTGGTATTGCTTTTGTTGCATTTTTATTTTCAAATAACGTGTTTCCTCATGCATTCCTGAAATATCGCACATTACTTCACGATATTCAAATGAAAAAACCGGCATTAAATATCAAAGAAGGCGAATATTACAAACGCATAGACGGTTATGTAATTCGCTTCGATAAAAAAGATCGCGACGGACAAACCATACATGGCGTGAGGATTTACGATCATACCGACAATGTTGGAAATACGCGACTAACCATGGCGAAATCCGGATTGATGCAAACGACCGCTGATGGAAAATATTTGCAATTCACGCTTTTCGACGGATATTCGTATGCTGAAGAAGTAAAAGACTATCAACATCGCCATACGCGCCCATTCTCGAGAGTAAAATTTGACGAACAAATTATCAAATTCGACCTATCTTCATTCGAAATGGGGACTACAGACGGAAGCCTGTTTGCCCATCATGAAAAAATACAAAACTTAACCAAACTTCAAGAAACCATAGATACACTAACCAAACAATATGTAACACGTGCTCAAGAAATTGTGAAAGGATTGCTCTCGCGATATCATTTCTACCGTACGTTTTACAAAGATTCTAACAATCTGATTGAAAAGTTAAACATAACTTCTTTAGCTGTGGATTCTCTAGCTCCAAACTATATCAAATCAGCTGAAAATCAGGCAAGATTAATACTTGCCGATGCAAAATTTTATGCTATTGATCTTCAAAATCGAGAGTCGTTTATCAACGATTATGAAATTGAATGGCATCGAAAATTCACGTATCCGTTTGCTTGCATATTGTTGTTTTTGATCGGTGCACCGCTCGGAGCGATCATTCGTCGCGGAGGTTTAGGTATGCCTGTCGTCATGGCGGTTCTTATTTTTATTGCATATTTTGCAACATCCATCATCGGTGAAAAATCCGTGCTCACAACAGGTTTACTCGCATGGAGAGGCACATGGATTTCATCATTTATCTTTTTGCCGATAGGTTTGTTTTTATTACTCAAAGCCACATCGGATGCGGCTTTCTTGGATGCAGATGTATGGAAACGCAAGTTTTTAAAATTGATCGGACGAAAATAAAATGAATCTTTTTGACCATCCAAAGCAACGCATTGAACAACTCACGGAACAGTTGAATCAACACAACTACAATTACTATGTGTTGGACAAACCAACTACTTCCGATTTTGAATTTGATGCCCTTTTACAGGAATTAGCATTGCTCGAAAAGGCCTATCCCGACTATGTTTTACCAAACTCTCCTACTCTACGCGTAGGTGGAGAGATCACCAAAAGTTTTCAAACAGTTGAACATCGTTACCCTATGCTTTCGCTCGGAAATACTTACTCTTTCGAGGATTTGAAAGATTTTGACGAACGTATAAAAAAATTAGTCACTCGTGATTTTTCCTATATTTGCGAATTGAAATACGACGGCGTTGCAATCGGATTGCGGTACGAAAACGGGCTTTTGACTCAGGCTGTGACGCGAGGCGACGGCATCAAAGGCGACGATGTAACCACCAACGTAAAAACCATTCAAACCGTTCCTCTAAAATTAAAAGGCAACGATTTTCCTGCCGATTTTGAAATTCGTGGTGAAATCATGATGTCGCACAAATCCTTCGAAAATCTCAACAAATTAAGAGAAGAAGACGGCGAAGAACCTTTTGCAAATCCGAGAAATGCGGCATCGGGAAGTTTGAAACTGCAAGATTCGCGAGAAGTTGCTAAACGAAAGTTAGATTGTTTTCTTTACTTCTTATTAGGCGACGAATGGAAAGAGAAAACTCACGAAGAACGCTTGAATAAAGCCCAAACCATGGGTTTCAATACCGGGCATTATTTTCAAAAATGCACAACACTTGACGAAGTTTTTAATTTCATCAAAACGTGGGATGTTAAACGAAAAAAATTACCGTTCGATATTGATGGAATCGTCATCAAAGTAAATGAAATTGACCTTTGGGAAACGCTTGGATACACAGCAAAATCGCCACGTTGGGCAATTGCCTATAAATTTAAAGCCGAACGTGTTGAAACGAAGTTAGAATCGGTTTCTTATCAAGTTGGACGTACAGGAAGTGTCACGCCTGTTGCTAATTTAACACCTGTGAAATTAGCAGGAACCACTGTAAAACGTGCAAGCTTACACAATGCCGACATCATGGAAAAATTGGATTTGCACGAATTTGATACTGTTTTTGTTGAAAAAGGCGGTGAAATTATTCCAAAAATTGTTGGTGTGGACATCAATAAACGCGATGGTTTTGCAAATAAAATTCAGTTCATCACAATTTGTCCCGAATGCCAAACACCATTAATTAGAACCGATGGAGAGGCTAATCATTATTGTCCAAACGAAGATCATTGCCCGCCTCAAATCAAGGGAAAATTAGAACATTTTATCAGTCGTAAAGCCATGGGGTTGGATAGTCTTGGCGAAGGAAAAATCGAGATGCTTTACGATAGCGGATTGGTCAACACTGTTGCGGATTTGTTCGACTTAACAAGAGATAAATTGTTCGGATTAGAAAAAATAATTGTCGGAGAAGACGGGAAAAGCAAAATCATATCACTTCGAGAAAAATCCGCAGAAAATATTTTAAACGCTTTAGAACAAGCAAAAACAGTGCCTTTTGAAAGAGTATTGTATGCGCTCGGCATTCGATTTGTTGGCGAAACTGTAGCCAAAAAATTGGCCCGACATTTCAAAAACATTCAAAATCTTTCCAAAGCAACTAAAGAAGAGTTATTGGATGTAGATGAAATCGGCGAAAAAATTGCCGATAGCGTTTTGTTGTATTTTTCAAAATCCGAACATCTCGAAGTCATCAAAAGGCTTGTCAATAAAGGTTTACAATTCGAAATTCAAGAAGATTTATCTGCACCGAAATCAACCGTTTTAGAAGGAAAAACGTTTGTGGTGAGTGGCGTTTTTTCCAAACCGAGAGACGAAATCAAAGCTCTCATCGAACAACACGGCGGTAAACATACGTCGAGTATTTCATCACAAACATCCTACCTTTTGGCAGGCGACAAAATTGGGCCGGAAAAGCTGAAAAAAGCCGAAAAATTACACATTCCGATTATTTCCGAAAGCGAATTTCTGACAATGATCAAGTCAAACGTTTAATCAATCGCAACTGGTGGCTATATGCTCCGATGGTTTCGTTAAAAATACCTTGGTGGTCGATTTTATCTATGCGAACTTCGCCACTGGCATGAATGATTTGGTTGTTTCCAACAAATAATCCGACATGAGTAATTTTGCCTTCGGAATTATCAAAAAATAATAAATCTCCGATTTTGGCTTCCTCAATAAAGTTAATAACCTGCCCTAATTCCGCTTGTTTTTCAGAATCGCGCGGCAATGAATACCCACACATTCGAAATACATTTTGCACCAAACCCGAACAGTCAATTCCAAACGGCGAACGTCCGCCCCAAAGATAAGGCGATTTTACATATTTCAAGGCCCAAAAACTAAGCCGTTCAGGCGTCTGCTTGGAACACGGATAATCTTCTCCGCCTTCAAATGTCCAAATTTCATTGCCAATTTTGAACTTTCCTGTATCAAATAAAGGAAGCGAACTACCCAAAAGCACAGGTATTTCACCATTTTTCGAACGTACAAACGCAACAGGTGCATTAACATACGTTTTCACCGATTGATTGAGAATTTTATTGTACATTTTTTCATCAATCAAATGCAGTTGTTTTTTTTCGACCCAACCCTCGTAATTATCGAATTGTATACGAATTTTATACCAATCCTGATATTGATCATCAATCAAACACAACTCGCCAAACAGCAATTGCGTTACCATTTCCGAACGGTGCGAAATTGTTTCCCTAACAGGGATAACACTTAACAAGCAAATAGCGTGAGTCATCTTTTTATTAGTAAAAAAAACTTCGCCGATTGAGCGAAGTTTTTAAATTGTAGTATTTAAACATTAGCCAGTTAATGTGAATCTAATCGGCATGTTGAATTGTACGCGAACAGGTTTTCCTCGCTGTTTTCCCGGAGTCCATCTCGGCATATTTTGCACCACTCGGATCGCCTCTTCATCAGCGCCACCACCAATACCACGAAGAACTCTAACATTGGTAATACTGCCATCTCTTTCAACTACGAAAGTGATATGGACTGCACCTTGAATTCCGGCCTCGCGAGCAAGCGGAGGATATTTGATGTGGTTTAGCAAATATCTCTGAAGTGCAGCTTCACCACCCGGAAAACCGGCACCTTCTTCTACTATTATGAAAATTTCGTCCTCAGCATGCAATTCTTCCACCACTATATCAGGTGCAACATAGGCTTCAACTACATCAGTAGTAGATATTTCAGCACTGATTTCCACTTCGTGTTCAATCTCTTTACTATCGTCTACAATGGTCAAATCCGTAGGAATTTCCATTGGAGGTGGAGGTGGAGGTGGAGGTGGAGGTGGTTCTACAAAGGTAGCGATTATATCTTCATCATCAGCAACAGCAGTTCTGCCACCGCCGGATACATCTTTAACATCGTAAGATTTCCATTCAAAAGCAATCAATACGACAGCAAGTGTAAACACTAACCCAATCTGTAAAAAGAGACCTTTTTTGTTTTCAAGGTCGGCTTTTTCTGTTTTTCTCTTTTCCATGACAATTACTTTTTATGTAAAACCATATTATAGAATTTCTGTGTCAAAGTTAGCACTTTTTTTTGAAAAAACCAAGTTTTTTGAAAAAAAAATATTCATTAATTTTTATAATACTGAAATTCAATCACAAGCAAGATTGCACATATTGTCTTAAAATATCAATTGCGACGCGATTTTGGCCGCCTTCAGGAATGATGATATTGGCAAAACGTTTGCTTGGTTCGATAAATTGCGAATGCATGAGTTTGACTTTTTGTTCGTAGTGTTCCATCGCCTCAATGTAGGAACGTCCGCGCTCTTGCGTATCACGTCTCATGATGCGCATTACGCGATCATCCGCCTCAGCATCCACAAATACTTTTATATCTAAACGTTTCAGAACTTCGGACTGAGTAAAAATCAAAATGCCTTCAACAATGATTACTTTTTGCGGACAAATGGTGGTGGTTTCTTTCAAACGACTTGTTGTAACATAGTCGTAGTGCGGCATTTCGATACAATGACCGGTTTTTAATTCATCCAAATGTTTAACTAATAAATCAAATTCGATAGCATCCGGATGGTCAAAATTGAGAAGTTTGATTTGATCGGATGTCAAATGGCTTGTATCTTTGTAATAGGCGTCTTGCGATACAATAGACACACTTCCTTTCGGAAATTTGTTCATGATTTTTTTTACGACGGTTGTTTTTCCCGAGCCCGAACCGCCTGCGATGCCGATGATGATCATAGTGTTTGGTTTTGGTTGGGGGCGGGTTAACCCCGCCCCTACAATTGATTATCCTACAAAATGAAAATGTGAACCGTATCGTTCAAATGCTTCTCTATCTAATTGTTCACGATGATCAGGATGTGCGATTGAAATGATTAATTTAGCGCGTTCTTGCAAGGTTTTTCCGTAGAGATTGACAACGCCGTATTCGGTGGCGAACCAATGCATGTTGCTGCGAGTGGTTACTACGCCTGCGCCTAAATTCAAGGTATTGCAAATTTTGCTCACACCTTTGTTTGTTATGGAAGGCATGGCAATAATGGGTTTTCCGCCTTTGCTCATCGAAGCACCACGAATGAAATCGACCTGTCCGCCAACGCCTGAAAAATGTTTTGTACCTAATGAATCTGCACAAACCTGTCCGGTAATGTCGACTTGCAATGCAGAGTTGATTGCCGTTACTTTCTGGTTTTTGCAAATCACGTTAATATCGTTGGTATAGGCTACATCCTTCATCAATACCGCCGGATTGTCATCAATAAATTCGTACACTTTTTGACTTCCCATTAAAAATGTAGAAACGATTTTTCCATTATCAATACCTTTTTCCGCGCCGTTAATCACGCCTTTTTCATACAAACTCAACACACCATCAGCAAACATTTCGGTGTGAACACCCAAATTTTTATGATTGCCCAATTGCGCCAACACTGCGTTAGGAATTGCGCCAATCCCCATTTGTAGCGTTGCGCCATCTTCGATTAAGGCGACTACATTTTTCCCGATTTGCGTTTCGATTTCATCAGGTTCGGCGAAATGTGCTTCAATCAACGGTGTGTTATCTTCACAGAAAATATCTATTTCCGAAAGTCTGATCATCCCATCGCCAAAGGCTCTTGGCACATTTGGATTAATGACGCCAATCACCGTATCAGCACACTGAACAGCGGCTAACGTCGCATCCACGGAAGTGCCCATAGAAACATAGCCATGCTTATCCGGTGGCGAAACTTGTATCATCACCACATTCGGACGACGATAACCTTCGCGAATTAATCGTTGTGTTTCATGCAAAAATACAGGGATATAATCGGCATAACCGGCTTGCGTATCTTTGCGCACATTGTGTCCAACGAAGAACGAATCCAATTGAAAAATGCCTTCAAATTCGGCATTCGCATACGACGCATCGCCTTCCGTGTGGAGATGTTGTATGTGAACATTCTTAAACTCCTTGCGGCGTCCGCGTTCGCACATGGCTTGAATTAATTTTTGCGGAGCAGCGGCGACACTGTGAATATGAATTATGTCGTTAGTTTTAATGACTTTTACTGCATCTTCGGCGGTTACAATTTTTTGCATGGCTGTGTTACTTTTTTGTTTCTTTCATAAAGCCCGCGTAACTATTGCTACACGGGCTAATTGTAGTTTGAAAGGAGTCAAATCCTATTTTCTTTTCATTTGCTCTAACATCTCTTTTGTAAGCGCTTTTTTGCCTGTAGATGGCTTGAAAGCACTTGGCACTTGTGAAGAAACAGCCGAACGACCCTTTGCAGTGCTGAATTGATGTATGGCTAAAGGACCATAACCATGTATGCCGTTGGCATTGAAAGGACTTGCAATAATAACCCATTCCGTGTTGCTCGCATCAAGTGTCCATGTGTCAAAATCTTCTCCAAAAAGCGGATCACTGAAAAAAGCCAACACCTGACGAAGGTAGTCTTCATCATGCATATCCTCTTCATAGTCGCTTTTCGTCATTCTTCCGGCATAGTAGCCAAACGTATTATCATCGGGGGTTACTCTAACCTTTACGGAGGTTGGTGTTATATCAGACGTTTGAATAGTTGCATTGGCAATAGGCAGTCCGTTGATAAACTGAGGTGAAGTAAACAGGCTTTTAGTAACCGGTTCATAGGGGTTTCCATTCAAGTCGTAAGCAAGCACTACGATATAGTACTCGTAGTCTGTTTCTCCATTGAGAAACCATTTTTCCGAAGTGGTAGCTGTATGTGTTGATGCCATACCAAACATGGCCATAATTTCCATAAACTCAACCTCGTTTCCATCTGCAAACATATCTAAAAACTCATAATATACCTCTTTCGAAGCCATTAAACTGAGATATTCTGACACTAAGCTGTTCGGTGTAAAAGTCACATCAACAGTCATGGTGGTTAGATCGTCGTATCTAAGTGAAACACGTGGAATTGTCGCATCATTTGTAGTAATATCCAAGCCAGCAACTTTTCCGAGACGACCATTTTTATCAACGCCTTGAGCAAAAATCGCATAGGTTGTTTCATCGTAAAGATCGTCAAATGTTGCAGTTACCGAATTATTGCCAGTTACTTTTACCACGCCTGTCATCGTTCTAATATCAGTAGGTTCAATCCGTGTAAGTGGGTGTGCCATTATCGCATAGTAATATTCAACAGCATTACTACTTGGAGTGATTGTTGCACTGATACTGGTTTCTGTGGCGGTAGCATTTGTTATCGTCATAACAACAGGATCTTCTTTTTTGTCTTTCTTACATCCGGTAATAAAAACTCCTGTTGCTAAAAAAGCTAAGCAACTTGTTAATAAAACTAGTTTTTTCATTGTTTTTTCCCTTGTACGTGTCGGGCGCAACTTTTTGTTGATTTGTTATTTTTTTTGTTTATTATATTCAAAATTCTTCCATGGATCAACGAATTTATCGGCTTCTTGCAAAAGAAGTTTGACTGCTTCTTCAACTTGCTGGTCGCGGTTGTTCCAAAGTATGTTGGTTTCGTTTCGTACTTTAACATCCGGTTCTAATTGTACATTTTCCAAAAACTCGCCGTTCCTGTCGATGTAACCGGCGATTGGAATACCGTAAACCAAACCGTTTTCAGGTAGATTTTCCCACCATACGCTGGTCATAGTTCCTGGAACGGGCATACCCACGAGTTTTCCAATTTCCATTTCTCTGTAAACCCAAGGCGTGCCGTGTGCATTGGAATAACTCGCTTCGCCTTGCAACATGATGGATGGTTTGAGCCAACGTTTGGTCGGTTGGTCGTTGATTTTTTGTCCACGCGGCACTTGCTCTAAATATTTTGTTCCGCTGAGTAAAACTTCTACATCTTCATGCAAACGCCCACCACCATTGAAACGCACATCAATCACTACACCTTCTTTATCGTTGTAGCGACCCAAAATTTCGGAATAAACCGTGCGATAACTTGCATCATTCATGCCTTGAATATGTGCATAACCGAGCCTTCCGTTAGATAATTTTTCTACGCGATCGCGTTGGGCTTGCACCCAACGGTTGTAGAGCAGAGAATTTTCGTTGGCAATTGGTCTGATTCTTTCGGTATATTCCGTGTTTCCATCTCTGAAAGTAAGCATAGTTTCTACGCCGACTTGTCCGTTTAACATTGCAAAAAAGTCTGTGTTTTCAAGGATTTCAGCGCCATTGATTTTGGTGAGATAATGTCCGGCTTTGACTTTGGTTCTTGCGTTGTCGAAGGGGCCATTGGCAATGACTTCTTCGATTTTAATACCTTTTTCAGGTTTTGTTAAATCAAACAACAATCCTAATTTAGCGGTTGGTACATTTGTTCCGAACGCTCCACGGAAACTCGAACCGGTGTGCGAAGCGTTGAGTTCGCCCAAATATTCGCTCAACAATTCCGAGAAATCCCAGTAATTATTGATGTATGGTAAGAATTTTTCATAGTCTTTATAGAGGCCGTCCCAATCCACGTTATGAAGATCCACGCGATAGAATTTTTCCGAAACTGTGCGCCAAACATGATTAAACATGCTTTCACGCCTAGCATAATCGTCCGATTCAACTTGCGCTCTATACGTAACATTTTTACGTGTTTTGGTGTTTTTTACATCTAAAGTAAAAACGGTGCCACCTGCAAAAACCATAAGTTTTTCACCTTTGGCATCAATTTCAAGACTGGCATTTTGCACGCCTAATTTTTCCACTAACCTCGTTTCATTGGCCTTGAAATCGCGCATCCAAAGGTCGAAACCTTTTTCCACGTTTACCAAATAAAATAATTTTTCACCATCTGGAGTTAACACAAATCCGCCTAAGTTACTAGAATGAATGGTCAAACGTTCAATTCGGTTCTCCATGTGTCTCAATTCAAATTCTAGAGATTTCGACGTTGTATCTTTTTTCCCACCGATAAGTTTTTGGCGTTCTTTGTCTAATTCTATATCTTCTTTGCTCATTTTAAATCTGTCGAGAGCTTCCTGATTTGTAAAAATTCCGAATACATCGTTTTGCGAGCCCCACGAAGCATGTGAACGCATGCCGAAACGATCGCTTGCAAACAAAATCACATTGCCGTTCATGGCAAATTTGGGAGCATTCTCTATATAGCCACTATACGTAAGATTGGTAATTTCTCCACCTTGCGCCGACACCAAACCGATATCAACATAAGGATGACGAATCGCGCCCATAAACGTCAACACCAGCCACTCACTGTCTGGCGACCAAGCGAAGGATTGATCACCATCAGCATACGACCAGTTTCGACTTCCATCTGTGATTTGACGGATTTGTTTTGTATTCACATCTATCGCATGGATTTTTGTGCGATCACGCAAAAAGGCGATTTCTTTACCATTTGGAGAAAATACAGGTTGGAAATCTTCGTGTTTACTATCGTTCACCAAAATTTCCTCAACAATGTTGTCGGAACTGAAAAAGTACGGTTCATTTTTCGCCATATTTTTTGCAACGCAAACGACCCAACTGCCATCGCGACTTGCAGCATAGGCAAGGCTTCTGCCATCAGGCGACCAACTCAAACTACGTTCAACCCCGGGTGTGTTGGTGATGCGTTTAGTTGTCCCAAATTCCACGGAAGTCACATAAACATCACCGCGAACAATAAGTGCAACTTCTTTTCCATTCGGTGAGAATGTTGCTTCTGTTGCGCCTGTGGTGAGGGTTTGCAACGTTATCGGATTTTCGTGGTCGCGGAAAATATCGACTTTGACTTGTTTGGGTTGTCCGTCTTTTGGCAATACGTAAAGTTTTCCATCAAAGGTATAGCAAAGTGTTTCGTTATCGCTGATTGAGAGAAAACGAACGGGGTGACGCTCGTAGTTCGTCACTGCATTAACTCCTACCATTCTTTTTTCTTCATCTGCTGTAAATTTCCAAATGTTGAAAGAACCCGCGCGTTCACTCAAAAAATAAGTGGTTTTACCATCTTTACTCAACACAGGATTACGACTATCTGCTTTTTCATCAGTAATGGGCATAAATTCTCCGGTTGCAAAATCGTATCGCCAAACATCGCGAGCCACCGATGAAGTCTGGTGTTTGCGCCATTCGTTTTCTTGACCTGTGATACCTTCATACACCAAAAATTTTCCATCGTTACTCATTACAACATTGTTCATCGCGTTTGGCAAAACCAGAACCGAACGTCCGCCTTGTGCCGAAACTTTAAACAATTGCGTTGCCCAACCTGCCGGAAATTGCGCGTAAGACGCAGGGTGCTGAATGTTTGCCGTGAAATAAACCTCTTTACCATCATGCGAAAATCCTTGCAATCTTTCGTTTGCCGAATTGGTCGTTAATCGTGTTGGGGAACCGCCTTCGGAAGGCATGATGAACACATCTTGATTACCGTGACGATTGGAGTTGAAGGCAATTTGTTTGCCATCGGGCGACCATTTGGGATTGTAGTTGTAAGCAGGATGTGTGGTTAATTGTATGGCTCGACCGCCGTCAACACTCACCTTGTAAATGTCGCCTTTGTACATAAAAGCGATTTCCTTGCCATCGGGCGAAATGCTCGGATAGCGAATCCAAGACACATCGGTTTGTGAAAAGCCCAAATATGAGAGGGCAAGCAGAACGAAAAAGAAGATTTTTTTCATGGTATACTATTTTATTTTCGGCAAAGATACGAAAAAAATTTGAAATAGTACACAGATTCCTCGCTTCGCTCGGAATGACAACTTATAATACATGTGGATAAAAGGAAAGCAGCGGTGGCATAGCCACCGCTGCTTTTCGTCCCCTCCCTCCAAAATTACGACGCGTCATTCCGAGCAACGCGAGGAATCTACCGGCTACCGTTTTTCAAGCCTTGAACTGCCTGAAATATTACTATAAATAATCGTAGGATTTCCATCGTAACGCAATACACTTGAACCCGATAATGTGGCCGAAAGCGTATTCAATACCGTATATTCGGCTTTGCTCGCACCCGAAAGTTTAGCATCTAAGTCTTCGCAAACCATACCGAAGCCGTAGGCTTGAGATGCACCCGACAAGGTTATATCAAGCATTTCGCATTGTCCTGATAAATTCATTTTTGAGGCACCGCTAAGCACTGCGGAAATATGGTTTGCCTCAATTCGTCCTTCGCCATGAACGCGAAGTTCTGACGCACCTCTCAAATGAATTCTTAAATTATCGGAAATCACTACACCATTAATGTGGGCAGTACTTGCTCCGTGAAGTCCTACATCTCGCAAATTTTTCACAAATAAAGAAATCGTAAGATTAGGTTTGCGATGCATAAACGATACCTTATCATACATAAGATTTATAGTACCTCCGTTTATACTCGTCCAATGGATATGCGGAAACACGTTGCTGTTCACAGTTATTTCTATTTTGTCCTCATCATCTTCGTTTTCCAAAATGTAAATATACAAATTGCAGTCCATATCGAAAATGTCTATTCCTGTTATGGTTACCGGACGTTGTAGCCATTCCGATAGTGGCAGCGTATGCGTAACTAACATATCCGACGGATAAATGCGTTCGTGTTTTTGACATGATGTGAGTAGGAGGATTAGGGCTATGAGTGTTGTGTAAATTATATTTTTCATGATATTGGTTTTTTGTTGTTATTTTGTATTATTGCAAAGGGATTCCTCGACTTCGCATACTTCGTATGCTTCGCTCAGAATGACGACTATCGTTTTTGGAGGGGGGAGAAATGGAGCGGCGGCATACCGCCGCTCCATTTCTCCCTTCCTATGCACAACACACCGTCATGTCGAGCGAAGCGAAGCGGAGTCGAGACATCTCCCTGCTGTATATGTACTGTTTTTTCATTTTTTTATAATTTGATAGACAATCCCACATCCAAACTCACATCGTTACCAAACCAGCCTCCTCTGCTCCAACCACCATTCATGTAAGTGCGTTTTTGATACCGCCAGATATTCCAACTCGGCACGATTTTTATCCCGACTTTATCGCCCCAATAATACACCAAACCTGTGCTAAGTGTAGTCCAATTATCGGTGCCCATATCTCGTAATGGGTTCTTGAAAATCGGCTGGTCTGAGAATATGGAAAAACTTCGATACAACGAGGTTTGCAAATGCAAATTATTCCACAAACGTGTATGGTTTCCAACACCAATTCGAAAATCCATATTAAATGTTTTCGGACTAATAAAAGCCACATCAATATCCGTTCCAACAGCCATTACAGCGTGAAGTTTTCGGCCTCCCATGCGATAACTCAAAAATGTGGTGTGATAGGTCGACTGAATCACTTCCAATTCATGGAAACGATCATGTTTCAGAAAATTAAACAAACCGATGGATACACCTTTCTCTATCGAATCCACTTTGTTGATGAGTCCGATTTGCACGCCATGCAAGGTTTTCGTTTCGTTATACAAACCTATTTGAATACCTCGAACACGTTCCGCACGATTGTAAATTCCTGAAAGTTGCATACCTTCAACCGTTGTGGCTTCGTTTGCAATTCCTGCATTTTGAATACCTACAACTGTGTCCGCCACGTTGTAAATTCCAGCCAATTGTATACCTTCAAATTTTTCAGCAACATTCACAATACCACTTGTTTGAATACCTCGAACATCGGCGGAGTGGTTGTATATTCCTGCAACTTGAATACCTTTGACATCTTTTGTAAAATTAGAAATTCCACCAACTTGAATACCTTCAACATGTTCGGTAATATTTATAATTCCTCCAACTTGAACGCCACGCATTGTACCGCTCACTTGGTTATAAATTCCGCCAACTTGAACGCCGTTAATCCCGCCAACCGCGCCCGTTAGCGCACTAAACGCAAAATTGAAAACATAATCTTCGGAATTCACGCCAAAAAGTCCCGCAGGATACGCAAAACTCAGATAAATCGGCGACGTTTGTTTGGGTGTAGACACGCTATCAATTTCGACGATTTGCGTGACGACGGTGTCCTTAATAATGATGGTTTCCGGTGGCTGTGCCATACTCGGCACAATGCCTGAAACTGCGGCCATGGTTCCAACTCCAATGTTTCGAATAAGTCGGTTGGCTGATGTTCTTAAATTTCTCATAGTAGATGATTGTTTTGTTTGTTCATCTATAATGATGCTATCTTTGAAAATGGTTGCAGTTGGTTCGTCAAAAAAATTTGTTGGCGCCGGTGCAGGACGTTTAACAGTTATACGAATGGTGTCGTAAATAAAAATTGTGTCGCGCTTGGCTTGCGCAAAAAGGCTTGTTCCGATGAAAAGCCAAATGATGGTCAAAACATATTTAGTCTTCATAAATGGTATCAATAATTACAGTCGTTTTCTTGATGATAAGCGGAGGCTCCTCCTCAATAATTTCAGGAGTTTCTTCAATAATTTTTTGATGAATAGGCTTTATAATTGGCGATTGTAAATCTGTCGAATCTTCAAACCATACAGGCATTTCGGGGACTTCATACTCCATTGTTGTTTGAATATCCGGTGAAAATTCTTGTATATCTTCTTTGGCTTGATACGCCAGCGTTCCAACCACTATCGCACCGCCGCCGACAGCCGTGGCAATGCCCGCCACAACGCCCGTCGAAAGCCCAATAGAAACCGTTGAACTTGCCAATTCAACACCCACAGGTATGGGTGGCACAGGCAATGCGAAATTCGCAAATGCTTCACGATACAGCGTATCAATAGGGCTTGCCTTGGCAAACAACGCCGAAAACCATGCGAAAATAAAGAGGGATTTTTTTCGGTGTTTTTTCATATCTAAGGCTTTTTGGTAAAGTAAGTCTTGTAATTTTTTTCGAGCACGGTTCAGATGAGATTTTGATGTGCCTTCCGAAATGTTCAACTGTTGGGCAATATCCTTGTGAGAATAACCATCCACAACATAAAGATAGAACACAACGCGATGATGTTCAGGCAGTAAATTCGCCGTTTCTAACAAATCATCTTGCGAAAATTCCGCTTGTTGAATGATTTGAAATACGGTTGTTTCATCGGCTTGTAGAGTTTCATCGGGCATGGCTTCTATGCGATCGTCCAATCCCAAAAAAGTCGGATTTTTGGCACGAAGGTACATCAACGATTCGTTCACGACAATTCGGCGCAACCAACCTTCAAAAGCACCTTTTCCTTTAAATGTTTCGGCTTTTTGAATAGCGATTACGAAAGCGTTTTGAACCATATCTTCAGCCTGCCGACGGTCTTTTACGTACCGATAAGCCACTCCGAGCAAGCGTCCGGCTTCTTGCTCATAAACACGTGTCCATTGTATTTTTTGCATATACTTGTACTCTTTATGATGCGAAAATTTGAAAAGGTTGCAGTTTGGGGTAATTTTTTTTACAAAGGTACGAAAAAAGTATGAATTAAGGTCGTCATTCCGAGCGTAGTCGAGGAATCCCCTTGCTATGGGATGTCTCGACTACGCTTTGCTTCGCTCGACATGACGACAAATCAGATTTTTTTCGTATCTTTGCACTCATGAAAAAAATTCTAATCATCCGACTAAGCTCCATTGGCGACATTGTGCTGACAACACCTGTTGTGAGATGTCTTAAAACACAGTCGGATTGTGAAATTCATTACCTCACAAAACCGGCTAATGTGCCGATTTTAGAGGCGAATCCCTATATCTCAAAAATTCATGTTTTGAAAGAAAACTGGAGAAAAATGATTCAAGAATTGAAAGCAGAAAATTTTGATTTTATTGTGGATTTACATCGAAATTTACGTTCGTTACGAATCAAGTTAAGTCTTCAAAAACCCTCGTCAACCTTCAAAAAATGCAATTTCACGAAGTGGAAAATGGTGCATTTGAAACAATTTACGAAACACAAATTGCATGTTTCGCATGTTGTCGAGCGTTACATGGAAACCGTGAAACCACTTGGGATTACTTACGATGGAAAAGGGTTGGATTATTTTATTCCTGCCGATACGGTGGCTTCGACTCCGCTCAGCCACCGACAATATGACACGGTCGTTGAGCGAAGTCGAAACGCCGTGCTAAATATTCCTTCACATTTTTTAGAAAACGGCTATATCGCAATCGCTGTTGGCAGTAGGCACGCAACCAAACAACTTCCCGTCGAAAATTTTGTGGATATTTGCAAAAATACAAACGAAAATTTTGTTTTACTCGGCGATAATAACGACAAACAAAAAGCAGAAGCCATAGTAAAATCAGCCGAAAACAATGTCTTCAATGCTTGCGGAATTCTAAATTTAAATCAATCGGCCGCAGTTGTTCAACACGCTAAATACCTCATTTCGGGCGATACAGGATTGATGCATATCGCGGCAGCACTGAAAAAACCTGTTGTTTCCGTGTGGGGAAGCACCGTTCCCGAATTCGGTATGTATGCTTATTTCCCGAAAGGGCAAGAACATTTGAGCAGAATTGTTCAGGTTGAAGGATTGCCTTGCCGTCCTTGTTCAAAATTAGGGTATGATAAATGTCCAAAGAAACATTTTAAATGTATGACACAAATCAATCTATCTGGTGCCTTGTAGGGGCGGGGTTCGCCCGCCCTTTTTGGCATTTGTCGCAATGCAAGCGAGGGCGGGCGAGCCCCGCCCCTACAATACACAAAAATCAAAATTATGCACAATACAAATAAATTCGCCGAATTATTAAATATCATGGACAAACTCCGCACGGGTTGCCCATGGGATAAAGCACAAACCATCGAAACTTTGCGATACCTTACGATTGAGGAAACCTACGAACTTTCGGATGCAATCATCAACAACGATTTGGATGAAATCAAAAAAGAACTCGGTGATTTGCTGCTTCACGTTGTGTTTTACGCTAAGATTGGTGAAGAGAAAAATGCATTCACAATTGATGATGTGTTGGATAATATCAACCAAAAATTAATTTCACGACATCCGCATATTTTTTCCGATACAAAAGCCGAAACGTCCGACGAAGTCAAAGCCAATTGGGAAGCCATCAAACTCAAAGAAAAAGGCAGAAAATCTGTTTTGGAAGGCGTTCCGAAAAGTTTGCCGGCAATGGTGAAGGCTTACAGAATTCAAGAAAAAGCAAGAGGTGTTGGTTTTGATTGGGATAATGCACATCAAGTTTTGGAGAAAGTGATTGAAGAGTTTCGCGAAATGCAGCATGAAGTAAAAAATAATGGTTCGCACGAACGCATTGAAGCTGAATTCGGCGATTTGATGTTTGCACTAATCAATTATGCACGTTTTATCAATGTAAATCCCGACGATGCTCTCGAACGCACCAATCAACGATTTATCAAGCGTTTCAACTATCTTGAACAGCAAACCATTCAGAAAGGAAAATCTCTTCATGATATGACACTTGATGAGATGAATGTTTATTGGGATGAAGCGAAAAAATTGACAATGGATAATTGAGAACGAAGTAAACTACAAAATTCAAACCCATAGCAAGGAGATTCCTCGACTTCGCACACTGCGTGTGCTTCGCTCGGAATGACGTGCGTTTTGTTAGGAAGGTGGATGTAGGGGCGAGGCATGCCTCGCCCCTACAATTTCTCCCACACACACCATAAGCTGTCATGTCGAGCGGAGCAAAGCGGAGTCGAGACATCCCCTTGCTATGTTCAACATTTTTTGTACCTTTGCAGAAATGAAACTAAAAAAAACATACAAACAAATCCTACTATGTGCAATTTTGTTGTTATTCGGCACAGCAACATTCTCCATTTTCAATTTCTCAATTAATCAAAAAACAACAAATATGACTACTAAAGTTTTTGCATTTAACCCCATCGAAACCAACTGCTTCGTGTGTTACGACGAAACCGGCGAGTGTGTAATTATTGATCCGTCGTGCGGCGATGAAAACGAGTACAATCAACTGTTTGACTTCATCAAAAAAAACAATTTAACCGTCAAACACATTATTATCACACATCCTCACGTTGACCACATTGTAGGAACCGCAAGAGTTTGCAATGAATATAATTTACCGTTGACCATGCACAAAGCCGGGCTTTCTCAATTTGGAATGGCGATGCAACATGCGGAATATTTAGGCTTGAAATTAGACCGTTTACCGGAAAAACATGTTTATGTAGAGGACGGCGACCTCATCAAATTCGGCAATTCCGAATTCAAAGTGCTTTATACACCAGGGCATTCCGATGGCAGTATTTGTTTGGTTGACTATAATGGAAAGACCGTATTTACAGGTGATGTACTATTTCATGGCGGTATTGGACGAACGGATTTAATGACCGGAAATTTCGAGATATTGAAAAAAAGTATTTACGACAAACTTTTTGTTTTGGGCGATGATTTTGTGGTTAGACCCGGTCATGGCGGTCGCACAGAAATCGGTTTTGAGCGCTATAATAACCCGTTTTTATAGAAAAATTTACTAAAAAATTTGGTCAATTCAAGTTTTTTTTGTATCTTTGCAGTCCTTTTTAAAAAAGGCGGTCGCGTAGCTCAGCAGGTAGAGCACATCCCTTTTAAGGATGGGGTCCTGGGTTCGAATCCCAGCGCTACCACAAAGAAAAACGACTAATAACTATTTCCTGGAAGAGGAGGGTTGTTAGTCGTTTTTTCTATTGCAGTTATGCAGTATTGAATGTTTTGCCGACTACCTCTCAACACGCCAACAGTCAATTTTATTTTACCAAATGTGGGTTTGTCGTATTGCATGATGATTATTTCGGAAAATCGTTTTTGATTTTGATTATTTGGTTTTGGCTTTACACGTTTTTCCACTGTTGCTTTTTCTAATATCTCGGTTAAATAAGTTATTGCCAAAGTAGATTCATAAGTGGCAGAGGCGTGGTTCATTGTTTCTTGGATAGATAAAAATCTAACATGTATAAAATCATTCAATGCAACATTAAAAATATGTTTCGTAGGATTGATGGCATTCCAACTTGCGTAAAAATCTTTGATAAATTTTTCTCGCTGTTGAATTTCTCTTATTGTTTGTCCTTGCGGAATATCAAATTTACTCATTTCATCAATTTTTCGACAAAATTACATCAAAAAAAATATCAAAACAAGCGAAAAATTGTTAAAAACTGTTAAAAATGACATCTTTTTCTTAAAAAGTGTTAAAATACGAAAAAGAGACGAATATTTTTAATGCTCATCAATAAATTTCTGAAGCATCTCATGCCATTCAACAGTATCATACACTTGCGGGTCTGTTTCTTGATTGAATAGCAAATCCAATATGTATCTCGGTTTTTTGCCACCGATGTGCATGGATTTAATGCAAGACACACAATACACGCAGACATCCTCGCAAGGCATAGTATCTGCGCGTTTTTTCATCATTTTGTGAACAGCATTGAGGGGGATTTCGGGATAAAAACTATCTCCACAGCAAATCGAATTTGTTCGGTTATTAGGTGCTTCAATCACTTCGATATTCATTTTTTTAAGAAGCGTTCTTATGGCATCGTGCACTTGGCTTTTTGTTCGAATGGGGCAAGCATCATGCACCGTCAACTTTAAACCGTTATAATTCGGAAATGGAAACGTATCCCTTTTGGCGAGAATTTCCCAAAGAGATTCCGTTGTGATTCCATCGTAAAGTGTGCTGAATCTTTTATCACAGCCCGCACAGGTATTAATGATTTTGGTATTTGTCGGAAGTTTTGGATCGTGTCTGCAACAAATCGTATGTAAGGCAATATCACCTAACTCTCGGCGCAAGAAATCGACAATTTTTTCTGCATATTCCGGTTTATACAATAGCAACGCACATCCGGGATTATAAACTTGGTTCATAATATTTCATTTTTTGGTTTATCAAATCCTAATTTTTGATTGCACTAAAAACTCCAACTTACGCCATCTTTTCCGTCTTTCACAACAATATTCAATACTTTTAACTCATCACGAATATAGTCAGATGTGGCATAATCTTTATTGATTTTGGCTTGTCCACGAATATCCAAAATCATTTGCATTAAACCGTTGATGAGTTCGGAATTATCGTTGCTTGTTTCGTCTTCTAGTCCTAAAATTTGCGTGTAATATTCCTTAAACAAGGTTTTTAGCGAGTTAATATCTCTCGCAGACAGTTTCGTTTTACCATCTTTTGCAGAATTGGTTATTTTTCCTGCTTCAAATAAATTTGCGATAACCATTGGCGAACTGAAATCATCGTTCATGGCTTTTTGGCAATTTTTATGAAGTTGGGATATCTCAAGTCTTTCCAGATCGTCAAATTCATCACCAGTTCCAGACAGTGTCTGCAAAGTTTTTTTCGCTTCTTGCAAACGTTTTAATCCTTTTTCTGCCGCTTGCAACGCTTCATTCGAAAAATCCAACGTGCTCCGATAATGCGCTTGAAGGATGAAAAACCGTATCGTCATTGGCGAATACGCTTTTTCCAAACTTGGATGAGTGCCTGTAAAAAACTGTTCCAACGTAATGAAATTTCCTAACGATTTGCCCATTTTTTTCCCATCAATGGTAATCATGTTGTTGTGCATCCAATACTTTGCGGGCTCTGCGTTATTGGCAATGCACGCTTGCGCGATTTCACTTTCGTGATGAGGAAATAGCAAATCCATACCGCCGCCGTGAATGTCGAATGTCTTGCCTAAATATTTGCAACCCATTGCCGTACATTCCACATGCCAACCCGGGAAACCCGTGCTCCA
>WRCN01000011.1 GCA_009783885.1 Bacteroidales bacterium
CGCAACAAACAACACTTGGATAATTGGCAATCAAGTTTGGTCGGATGCAGTGCAAGCCACCAATTGCAGCAGTCGAACATCTTACAACGGAGGCTCAGCAGGCAATTTTAATGCGGATTGTCGCTCTAATCCAGGGCAAAAAGGTGATTTATTTTCATGGTGTGCTGTTGTTCGTTTTCAAAATGAACTTTGTCCTGTTTCTTGGCGTGTGCCAACAACACAAGATTTTATTGATTTGGATATCGCCATGGGTGGCACTGGAAATAATCGTCCTAATGTTGCCCATCTTGTTTGGTACATCGGTACAGGTGCAAATCAGTGGGGAGGTGCTTATGGTGGCAGTTGTAATGGCAATGGTGGGCTAGGTATTCAAGGCAATGGTGGACGCTATTGGTCGCAGTCGCAGCACAGTTCAACGGTCGGATATAGCCTAACTTTTTATCGTCAAGACGGTCAAATCAACCCTCGCGGCGGAGATCCTAAAGAATGGGGATTTTCCCTCCGCTGTGTCCGCGATACCACACCACCACTACCCGCAGGCTGTAATGGCACTATCCCCGGTTGGGGCAATTCTCTTGGCACAGTATCATTCGCTACAGCCACCACTTGGACTGTGGGCAATCAAGTTTGGTCGGATGCAGTAACTGCAAGTAATTGTCAAAAAACAACTGCCAACTATGGTACAGCTCCACTATTTAATGCTGATTGTCGTTCTAATCCAAGCTATCCCGGAGATTTCTTTTCGTGGTGTGCTGTTGTTCGTTTTCAAAATGAACTTTGTCCTGGAGATTGGCGTGTTCCTACTCGTCAAGATTTTATTAATTTAGATATCGCTTTGGGAGGAACAGGAAATCAAATAACCAATTCAACTCATCGTGATAAATATCTCAACACTTGGGGTGGTATCTACGGAGGCTTCAGCGTTACAGCTAACATCTTGAGCGATCAAGGTTCTGCTGCATTCTATTTGACACAATCAAAGTCCTCAATCCACGCAGACCACGGGCACGACTTGCGCTTCCATTCGACTGGCAATGTCAACCCACAGGGTGCAGGTCACATAAGCAACGGCTTCACTCTCCGTTGTGTCCGCGATAATTAATGCGCCTCCAACCATGTTTCGCCTATTGATGCTTCCGCGACAATAGGAACTTTCAACGTCATCGCATTCTGCATTTCGGTAACGACAAGGGTTTTCACAACATCTACTTCGGTTTTCAACACATCGAAAACCAACTCATCATGCACTTGTAAAATCATTTTCGATTGCAGTTTTTTTTCTTTCAAGCGTTTGGCGATATTCACCATTGCGATTTTAATCATATCGGCCGAACTGCCTTGAATCGGCGCATTTATCGCGTTTCGTTCTGCAAATCCGCGAACAGTAGCATTCGGGCTGTTCACATCCGGCAAATAACGTTTACGTCCACAAAGTGTTTCGGCATAACCTTTGGTTTTTGCTTCCGCAATCGCGTTTTGCATGTAGGCTGCAATTTTGGGATATTGTTCAAAATATTGCTTGATGATGTTCGATGCTTCAGAGCGTGAAATGCCCAACTGTTCGGCTAATCCGAATGCACTCATCCCATAAACAATGCCGAAATTAATACTTTTTGCCGAACGACGCATCTCTTTATCCACCGCACTCATCGGTACACCGTAAATTTTTGCAGCAGTTGCTGTATGAATATCATGCCCTGCAACAAAATCGGCAATCATACTTTCATCGCCGCTAATAGAAGCAATGATGCGAAGTTCAATTTGCGAATAATCCGCCGACATTAAAATATGCTCTTTGTCGCGTGGAATAAAGGCTTTGCGAATTTCACGACCTAGCTCTGTTCGAATCGGAATATTTTGCAAATTCGGATTGCTCGAACTCAATCGCCCTGTTGCAACAACAGCTTGATTGAACGATGTATGCACGCGTCCCGTGCTCGGTTTTATTAACGCCGGCAAGGCGTCCACGTAGGTTGATTTGAGTTTGGCAAGCGAACGGTACATCAGCACCAAATCTACAATTGGATGGCGAAATTTCAATTTTTGCAACACATCTTCACCTGTTTGGTATTGCTTAGAGACACCTGTACGCTTGGCTTTCGGGTCTATTTGTAATTTATCAAATAAAATTTCGCCCAATTGTTTCGGTGATGCAATGTTGAAATGAACGCCTGCCAATTGATAAATGGCTTCTTCCGTTTTTTCGATTTCCAAAGTCAATTCTTGCGAAAATTTTTCCAACATATTGCTGTCGATTTTCACACCTTCACGCTCCATTTCGGCCAACACCGGGATTAACGGGAATTCGATGTTTTCCAGTAGGGGGCGAACTTTTTCGACCTCTACCATTTTATTCAAAATTGGTTTCAACCGAAAGGTCATATCAGCATCTTCACAAGCGTATTCCACCAACCATTCTATCGGCACATCGCGCATGGATTTTTGATTTGCACCCTTTTTACCGATCAACACATCAATCGGAATCATTTCGTGATTCAAATATGTTTTCGCCATATCGTCTAAGCCGGATCGTCGTTCGGGATGAAGCACATAGTGTGCAATCATGGTGTCGAAAAATGGTGCAGAAACGTCAATTTCATAACGGTTTAGAGCATTAATATCATATTTTAAGTTTTGTCCGATTTTTAAAATATTCGGATTTTCGAAAATTGGTTTTAGGATTTTCAATTGTTTTTTTGTTTCGGTAAAATCGTCGGGACATCGCCAAAAATGGGCATTCCCTTCTTCAAAACAAAATGAAATTCCTACCAGTTCTGCATCTAAAGCATCAAGTCCTGTAGTTTCCGTGTCGAAACAGAATGCGGATTGTTGGGATAATTGCTTGGCGAATTCGGGTAGGTCGGCGATTTGGATATAGTTTGGATTAAATTGGTGTTGGGTCGTTTCGACTCCGCTCAACGACCGAGATGCAAGGTGGCTGAGCGGAGTCGAAGCCACTCCTTCCGGTGGTAAATTAAACAAATCGAATGATTGGTTCGAAATTTTTTGTGCTGGTGAAGGCGCAATGAATTGCGTCTGTACGGGTATTTCCGGATTTTTATTCAACCATGTATTTATTCGACGTTCAAATGTTCGAAATTCCAATTCATCCAAAAGAGCTGTTAATTCAGCCTCTTTTGGAGGTTTGATAACCAATTTTTCGGGTTTAAAATTGATCGGTACAAGGGTATCAATTGTTGCCAACTGTCGAGATTGAATAGCTAAATCCTTATTGTTTTCAACCTTTTCACGAAGTTTGATATTTGCAATTTGATCGGTATTTGCCAACAAATTATCCATATTATCGAATTGTTCCAGCAATTTTCTTGCCGTAACTTCGCCAACACCGGGAATTCCCGGAAAATTATCCGCACTATCGCCCATTAATCCGAGTAAATCAATAATTTGTTCCGGACGTTTGATACCGTGCCGTTCGCATACGTCTTTCACACCTAAAGTTTGCGCGGGTTGTCCGAATTTCGCAGGTTTGTAAATGAAAATATGTTCGGAAACCAATTGTCCAAAATCTTTATCGGGCGTCATCATGTAGGTCTCAAAGCCTTGTTGTTCAGCTTTTTTAGCGAGTGTGCCGATTACATCATCGGCTTCGAAGCCATCTACAGATAAAATAGGAATATCAAACGCTTCGATGAGTTGTTGAATGTAGGGAATGGCCGCCGAAAGTTCGTCGGGCATAGCTTCGCGATTGGCTTTATAGGCTTGAAATTCGATGTGTCGTGCTGTTGGCGCTTGTGTATCAAAACATACGCCAATATGCGTTGGTTTTTCGTTTTGCAGCACATCTAAAAGCGTATTTGCAAAACCCAGAATTGCCGACGTATTCAGTCCTTTTGAATTAATTCGCGGATTTTTATTCAACGCAAAAAATGCTCGATAAATCAAAGCCATTGCGTCAAGGAGGAATAATTTTTTCATGGATAAAAATTAATTACGAATTATCAATTACGAATTACGAATGTTGTTCAATTCGTAATTCGTAATTCGTAATTTTTAATGTTACGGATTATAATGTTTTTCGAAAAAATATTGATACGCGTCTTTATTCCGCAGTTTCATTAATGTTATGAAATTTTCGGCACTAATGAGCATGATTTGGTAAGACTCTTCGGGGTAGGTGCCAAACACATACTTACTATTTACCAAGTCATCAAAAAAGACTCTTGCAACCGACGCCGTTTGGAATGTGTAAACATGAAGCAAATAATGTCCCCCATCCCAGTTGGAGCCCGAAATAAGGAGATTGTCTTGAGCATAACCTCTGCGATTAAAGTCGGTCAGTCTAGTTTGTACGATCTGTGTATTTACTTCGGGAATACGCAGGAAAATCAAGCAATAGTGCGGTGTAGCAAAGTTTACCTTAAACATCGAAATGTCAATTTCCGGTTCTTTTGCTTTGACTTCTTCCTTTTGTTCGGTGATTTGTTGTGGAGGTATTTCGCTTATATTTGCAATGTTTTCACGCGATTTAGATTCTCGCAAAAGTTCGATTGTAGATCGAGCCAATTCCACTAGATCTTTTTCCAAAGGGTGTGTTCTAATGTATTGCTCCAAATTCTCAATAGTCGCGTCAACGCCGTTTTGAGAGCTCATAGCCATGATCTCCAAAAATCTGAACCTTGGCATCAGTGCATTGCCCGGGTAGCGCCTTTCGGCCTCTCTCACGTTTTGGATAACAGTTTGGTAATAGCCTCCCTGATAAGCCTCAAACGTGTATTGGTAAAGCTGCTCAGCTCTGAGCGTATTTTCTTGTGACGTTCTGTGGTAATTCGGATCAGTGATTTGTCGGGTTTGGTCGCTGTCCGGAAAATCTCTCAATAATAAATCTCTGTATTTTTGCATGCCTGCTTGATTGTTCAGCACCATGTTCATGCGATAGAGATAATAATAAGCTTGCAATCTGTAACCCGTATTTGGAAATCTCACCAACAATTCTTCCAACGTTTTAATACCCATTTTCGGCTCTTCCACCAAGTCGAAATACCCAATCCCCAACAGGAATTTATTTTCTTCCAAACGCCTGTCAGATAGCTCTTTTGCAATCGTTGTGAGGGGCATATTTATCAAATAATATTCGCGATCGGCAGGCGTATAGTCACCGGATATTTTTTGTTCTTCCTTTTCAACATTTTCTGTTTCTTCCAAATCCGGAGCACGATTCGTAACAAAAGTAGGCTTTTGCTGCAAAAACCAAAAGTCTTCATTGGCACGACGTCCCCATCTTCGTACAAATTCGTTTGCTCCAAACGATCTGGCTTGTTCGTTATAGAAATACCAGGTACTTTGCTGGCTTCTCGTAGCGGTCGGTGTTGTAGTTTTAGGCGCAGTATCGACTTCTTCGGCGAGTCTTTGTTTGTATTCTTCAATAAGTCTGTTGATTTCTGCATCGCGTCTGTTTTCGGGCAAACTTGCCAAATATTGCATTTGTTCTTCATACCTCACAATCTCCAAATAGTTTACCAATTCAGTCAAATTCTCAGCACGTGTGCTTACGCGAACATAATCGGGATGCTCGGAAGTCATCACATTGACTGCGTTTTTGTAAAATCTTTGCGCTGCCGCGTAGTCGCCTCTGTCGAAATACAAATCAGCCAAACGTATTGCCGAAATCACCAATTGATCGCGGTTTGAGCTGGAATATTCCACTGATTTTTTTAAATATGCAATGCCTGATGGAATATCCTTATCCTGCAAAGCCATTTCTGCCAAAACAAAGTAAATACGTCCGAAAAATCGTTCATTTTTGGTATCTTTAAGCATTTTTTCCAACGCTTGGATCAAATCTCCTCGATTGGCATAAGCCCCATCGTAAGTCAATGCCATATTAATTCGAGCATTGTAGTCCAACTCCAATTTGGGATTGCGTCTAATTACGTTGCGATATGCGAGGTAAGCATCTCTCAACCGACCATCTTGTTGATAAATTTGGCCTAAAATAAATTCCAATCGATTTTTGAAATCTCGGGTCTTACTGCGCGAAATGGCTTCGTGCAAAAATGGAATAGCCTCATTATATCTGCCTTGCGCAATATAAAAATCTGCCGTAACTGCCGGCAATTCACGATAGGTTTGCTTATACAGGCTCGCTTCCTGATTGCGCACTTGCGAAATCAACCCAAAAGCCATCTCATATTCCTTTTCTTGAATATAGGCTCTAGCCGACCAAAGTAATGATTCGTATCGGATCGGACTATTCGGAAATTGCGACGAAACAAAATTGAATATCGTACGAGCCATCGAAAAATTATGCTGATAAAAATACCCGATACCAATTAACATATATGCCTGTTCCATAACTCTCACATGCTCCACGCCACGAATTTGCATGGAGTGTTTAGATATGGCTTTAGTGCCTTTTTCAATCATCCGATTGGTTTTCTCGTTGGTTTGTGCAGTATCAAGAATAGAGCCGTATTCGAAAACGCGCAACACATGGCTATAATTGTCGTAACCGAAACTTTCGATTTGAATAAGTAGCTCTTTAAAGGTTTCTAAGCCATTCCAAAGGATGTTGTAATACGCTACTGTGTTGTGGTAATTCCGATTCAGCCACGTGTTTTTTGTTCGAGAACAAGCGGAAAAAGTTGTTACAACAACAAGGATGAGAACAGATATTTTAATAAACCTTCGCATACAATCTTACAAAGATACAAAAAAAAAATGAATTATCAACTACGAATTATGAGTTTAGTCATAATTTTCGATTAGAATAGCGTTAAATCCACATAATGAATTTCCGATTATTTACATATTTGGAAATATCGCCGGTTTGAATGCCTTTCAAAAGTAGAATCCAATCGATCATCGGCACAATCCCAAAAACTCCGCCCAACGTAATGATGTATAGGAGCACTGTTTTTACATCAGTTCCTAAATATAGACGATGCAAGCCGAACATGCCTGCCGGAAAACTGATCAGCCAGGCTACAACAGGGTCTTTTTCTTTTAATTGAGGATTGAGAGTTGAGAATTGAGAATTAGAGGCTATTTCGAATTTGATAGGGTCAAGTTTTGTAATTTGAACGGTTGATTGATTATCTTGAATTTCACAAAAAAATGCCTCTTCGGGTGTGTTTTGTGCCCAAATTTTTCCTACGAAAAGCAAAACTATTAAAAAAAACATTTTTTTCATAATTCGTATTTTTTGTCCGTCATCTCGAGCGTAGTCGAGAGATCTCCCTGAAGCATGGGGATGTTTCGACTTCGCTCCGCTCAACATGACGTGTCAAATCTCTCCTATTATCGACGAGATATCATTAACCCCTTGTCGTTCGCACCACTCCATCATCCCTTCCACTATTTTTACCGAAACCGAAGGATCAATAAAATTTGCTGTTCCAACTTGAATGGCACTTGCACCGGCAAGCATAAACTCAATGGCATCTGCGGCATTCATAATACCGCCTAAACCTATAATGGGAATTTTTACGGCTTTTTTCACTTGCCAAACCATGCGTAAAGCGATAGGTTTTATAGCAGGTCCCGACAGTCCGCCTGTAATCGTAGATAAAATCGGTTTGCGTTTTTCCGCATCAATAGCCATACCTAAAAAAGTGTTGACTAGCGAAACTGAATCTGCACCGGCATCTTCTACAGCTTTTGCAATTTCGGAAATGTTTGTTACATTTGGTGAAAGTTTAACAATCAACGTTTTTTTGTAAATTTCTCGAATGGCATGAACCACTTCGTTTGCCGCCTTCGCACATGTTCCAAACGCCATACCGCCCAATTTCACATTCGGACACGAAATATTCAACTCTATCGCCGGAATTTTTTCCAACGCATTGATTTTTCGTGCCACATCGGCATATTCCTCTATTGTTGAACCTGATACATTCACAATTATGTTCGTATCAAAATCTTTAATTCGCGGATAAATCGTGTCCACGAAATAATCCACACCTTTATTCTGAAGTCCCACTGCATTGAGCATTCCCGATGGTGTTTCGGCCATGCGCGGATAAGCGTTACCCCCGCGATGTGTACCCGTTGTGCCTTTTACAATGATTCCGCCAAGTTTGGAAATATCCATGAAATCCGTATATTCTTCGCCATAGCCGAATGTTCCCGACGCGGTTAACACCGGATTTTTCAGGTGTAATTGATGTATGGTTGTGTTTAAGTTCATAAAGTTTATAAAGTTTGTAAAGTTTATAAAGGGAGCTGCGCCAAATTGTAAACGGTTTATAATTTCTTTATTAGTGATGAGAGCATTTTTGAGATTTCTTCTGAAAGATTAAATAATTCTGTATATTGCGTTTGGTTTATTTTTTTCAAATCATTTGCTAAAATAATCATTGAACGAACTTCTCCACAAGAACCTTTTGCTACAAAAAGAAATTGCTTGAACTCATTATTTGACTTTCTTTCAAATCCTTCTGCAATGTTATTCATAATTGATACAGAAGCCCTTAATATTTGATCTTTAAATCCCCAATCCTTCGATTCTGCAAACAATTCATAACACTTTATCGTTAATTGTTTTGCCTTCTGCCACACCAAAATATCCTCAAATCTATCAAACTTCATACTTTAAAACATTTTCAATACAAAAACTTTATGAACTTTACAAACCTTATAAACTACTTAACAACAACCCTCTCCCCCTGCGATTGCGCTGAAAACTCAGGAGCATACAAACACTGAATAGATGTATATCCGTTCGAAAAATCACCGATTTGCGAAACATTCACACGATATTCAAACACATACGTACCGCGCGGCAGATGTGAGAAAAAGTAATTCATCGATACATCCTTTGCATCCTGATAATAGAACAATCCGCTTTGCGAACGATAGCCCGAACGCATATCCGTTGGCTCAAAAGCCGCAGCACGCAAGTCTTTCAAATGAACGAAGTCCAAATCTCGGTCTGTGCGAACTTCTATTCTTACCACAACTCTGTCGCCGATTTTCAAACCTTCTTTGGGAATGGATTCGAGGACTGCGCCACGATTAGTCATACGTTCTACAAACAATGTTTTTTTCACCGACAACGGTGTTGCTGCCGCTGTTACTTTGTCTAAATCTTCAAAATATTGCCAGTATAAACCGCCCCAAACCATCGAATTTCCTTGGTTTTTGATGGTTACTTGCGCTTGTTTTGCGTTGATTTGATCGGCAGTCCAAAATCTGGTGAAATAACCCGAACCTGCGTCGGCAGTAGCTGGTGTAGTAATTTTTTCGTCACCGATTTGGATTTCAACATTCGTGTTTTCGGCTAAATTCGGCGTGTTGAGCAATAGCGCATAAATGGCTTCCACAGAGGCTTTCGGCGTGTTCCAACGGGTGGTGCGTTTCTGACTGAGCAACCACTGTTTCATCAAGGCAACATCTTCCTGACGTCCTAATTTTTCGAATACTTCGATTAGTTGACTTTGTGTTTCAATCGCCGATTCATACCAAAACCACGAGGGTTGATAGCGCCACCACATGCCAAATTCAGGCGATCTTAGAGCTAAGCGTTGGAAATTTTGCATAATGTCTTGAACCAATTTTTGCTCCCCTTTGAGGTCGAAATACAACGCTAAAATACCTTGCAAAAATCTTGAATGATCTTTCCATGTTATTTTTGCCAGCGAATCGTAAGTGGTCAAAACCTCTGCCAATTCTGATGATATAGGATATTCGTTTGCAAAATATGTTCGTAAATACAGATACTGAATATCATTTGGAGAAAGCGATCGTTTGAAATTTTTCGTACCTACAAGTTTCATCACATCTCGATACCTTTGGATATGTTGCTCATCGCAGAAATTCAAGGCTCTTCGTAACATTTCTTGTAACTCAAAATTATTACGCTCAATATCTCTTCGGTGCATTTTTTGCAAACCATGAACGATATATTGCGTATTCCACAAATCTCCTCTACCACTCGGATACCAAGTAAATCCGCCGTTTGGAAGTTGCAATTCGCGCAAGCGCGTCAACGCATCGGTTTGTAAATTGCGAACATTGTTTTCGTCGAAAAACAGCGCTATGTCTTGCTTTTGGCGTGTTTCGCTTTCGGCATCCAACACCCAAGGCGTTTCACTCAACACAACGGATTTGAGTTCTTGGTTGATTTCCAAATTCGATTTCAAAGTTTCGGAATCCGCCATTTTCCAGCGATTAAACACCTCTTTAATTTCCGGATTTCGACTCAAAATATCAATCGCCATTGCATTCGAGAAATACGCACCAAACAATGCAATAGAATTTCCACTATTCGGCAGACTTAATTCCGGCAAGGCTTGCACGGCAAACCAAATCGGATTGGAAGCCACTTCTAATGTGAGACGATGATTGGTCAACGTTTTGGAATTCGGCTTTGCCAATTTTGCAAAATTATAGGTTCTGGTGGATTTCGGCGCTGCAAACATCGGCATGGTTTCCGTGAGTAATGCGCGATTGCTCAACACCGGAATCATTTGCACTTCGCCATCTGTGTGGTTTTCCGCTTTTGCCGAAAATGTCAAATTCAACAAGCCCACATGGTTAACACTATACGCCCAACTTACAGACGTGTTTTGCATCGAAGCAATCGAAAAATCTTTTAACCACGTATCTTGCGTAGCGATTGGTCTAAATTGGGTAAACACCGTATAAGCAAGGTTGGCTTGCCCCGAAATTGGTTCGTCCGACAAATTGATGATTCTTGCTTGGAGGTCAATTTGGTCGCCCTCTCTCAAAAATCGTGGTATATTCGGATTTATCATCAATGTTTTTTGTGTAATCGCCGACCATTCGTCGATGCCGATTTTCAAATCTTTGGTATGCGCCAAACCTTGGATTCGCCAACGTGTCAGCGATTCGGGAACGGTGAATGAAATTGAGATTTTTCCGCTTGCATCACTACGCAAAAATGGATAGAAAAAAGCAGTTTCGTTGAGGTTTGTTCGTGGTGTTAATACGGCATCCGAAGTTTCCGACTGCGCTCCGCCTAAAGCGGCTACAGCCGCACCATCCTCATCGTTCGCAATCATAAAGATCTCCGCTTCTTCTTCCATAATTTCCGTGCCGCTATTATCCATCGCCATTTCTGCTGTCTTTGCCCCCGTAAACGCCGATCTTCTCATCGTACCAAACATACCTCTACCCCAAGAAAATGGCGGATCAAAATCAATTCTGTCGTATCGAATTTCAGGCGCTGAAGCAGAGAAAAACACAGGGGATTTAAGTTGTTGCGATCCTCGTACCGAAAAATTTCTCGCCTGCCAACGCGAGAACGTATGAAAAAATGAATTCAAATTCATGTTCCAATGATTTCTTTGAAACACGTCTAACGACGCATCATACATGCTTAACAACAATTCGCCTTGCAACGGTTTTTTATCATTCGACAATAATTGCAATGTCCAATTTTCTTGATCACCGGGCGTTAATTTATCTCGGAATGTTTCAAACGAAATGTTGATATTTCTGTTTGAAAACGGCACAGAAATTATTTGGTTAGTCGTGTAAACTCGATTGTCTTTGATACACCAAATCTGTAAACTCAAATTACCACGATGTTCTTCTCTAATTGGAAATTCTATGCGTCTTTGCTCGTTATTCAACGAAATCATACGGTGTTCCAGAACACCGTTTCTCCCACGAATTTCATAAAACACATCTACTTTTGAAGCACTTCCGATGATCCAAAATGCCGTCTCTCCAGGCTCAAAGGTGTTTTTCGGAAAAATCGTGTAGTAAAATTCTTTCATCGCATTTTTTTCAGACCTCGGTGAAAAAACCGTGAAAAAATCTTCATGTTCTACTGTGTTTTCAAATACATCTCGCGTTTCGATGGTGTAAACATATTCACCTGTTTGCCATTTGGAAAGCCCACTTAAAACAAGCGTTGCATCAGTTTCCATATTGTAAGATTTTTCAAAAACCAAAGTTCGTTTTCGTTGGTCGCGATCGTTTTCGTTACCAAACGGATCATTTGGAAATCGTTTGATAAATTCTGCTTCCGATACCTCGAACATATTTGGTGCCTCCCACAATCTATCGCGAAGTAGACGTTGATTAGGAGCTAATCGAAATACTTTAATCGTGCCCTTCGACGGCATTCTTTCTCCCGACAAATTCATTGATGAAATCTGCAAAGTCAAGTTGTCTCTCGTTCTATCCACAAACGGTTCAACGTTCAAACTTACATTCAATGCTCTATTCGACACAAAAACACGTTGAACGTTTGATCTCGTTTCGCCTGAAACATCAGTTACATCAACACTCACCGTGAATGTATAAAACGGATTTTGAGTCGCAGGAATGCGTCTGTCGGAATGTGCGATGAACGAAATTTCAAATTGTCCGTTTTCATCTGTTGTTGCTTCGCCTTGTGTAATCATAGTTTCCTCTACTTGTGGACGCCAATGCATCATTCTTCGCCACGTTGGAAATCGTGCAGAACGAACCACCGTATATTTCACGGTTGAATTTCCTAAACCCGCTCCGGAAAACGTTCTTGCATCACCGGTAACCGTTAATTCTCGGTCTAATTGATACGCACTTTGCAGCGGATTAAATGTAACTTCAAACGATGGTCGTTTGTATTCTTCCACCGAAAACCAGTGTGAACCAAAATCGCTTCGCAAAAAATATTGACCGTTTAAACCTCTGCTCGGCAACACAAAATGTCCACTGAAACTGCCGAATTCGTTGGTTCTTACCTCGACTGATGAAACTTCTTTGTGGTTGGCATCAAACAACCTTATGGTGGTTGAAGTGTTGGTTATAATTCTACTTTCATCGCCTTGTCGTTCGACCAAAATGCCTTTGAAATAAATCGTTTGACCGGGGCGGTAAATTGCTCTGTCGGAAAATAAAAACAACTGTCTGTGCACTCGTTCCGGCGTTCTTGCGGCATTGCGCAACCAATGGCTTTCGTTTAATGACAACAGCCTGTCGGATTTATTTTGTAATTCCACCTGAACCGATTGTGATTGTATATTTGCAGGTAGCGAATATTCGAATCGTCCGTTTTTCGCAGTTGTCAACATAGCCAACTCGGTGATGTTTTCTTGTTGTGTTCGCCAATCGAATGTTCTTGAAAATAATCGAACTTTCACGCCTGCCAAAGTCTTGCCTGTTCGGCGATTTAGAACAATACCTTCTAATTTTTCATCTGTCGAATTGGAAACAAAAGACAACTCACTAACGCCAAAAAGTTGCGCCTCCAGATCAGCTCCGATCTCTGAAATATTGGGGATTGTCGATGCGAACAACACATAATACCCCACAGGCAACGGCATAAGGCACAATTCTATGCGATGGGTTTGAAAATCTCCGGGATTTGGAACCGAGTGCAAAATTATTCTAGGTGGTCTATTTCCGGAAGGCAAATTCATGATAAATCTTTGACGATCTTGTAAAAAGTCGGCACTTCTCAAATCTTCTTCAGTTAAGCTATACACCCAAAAATAAACCTTTTCTGCATTCGCGTAATGCATCGAAATTAAATTGCATTGATTTGGCAAAACAATCTCTTGCATTTGCAGCGAAATACTTGGCAATTTAATCTGCTCTGCCAATGATCTTGCAGCGTTGGCAAATGGTGTGTGCGCAAAGCGTTCTTGCAAAATGTCTGTATAGCGTAAGGCTTCTTTTTTATTCCATCGAAAATCGTCTGAAACTAAATTGTTGTGACGATTTCCAAGTTCGTTGTGAAATTCTGCCAATGCCCAATAAATTTGCGCAACGACAATGTTGTCCGTACCTGGGAAAAGCGACACATAGTTTTCAAGTGCTTTTTGATAAACACTATCCACATTTTCAAAAACTGCTTTTTTCCGAACCCATGCCATGCGTTGCAAACCCAAAGGAATTAAAACATTCAGATTATAGTTTTGAATATGAAACTGGCTCAACAATTGATAGGTTTTCAAAATTTGATAATCCAACGAAAGCGTGTCAATGCTCGGAATATCAAGCGTTACAAAAACACTTGAACGCGAAAAGTACTGCGGATTGTCTACCACAAATCCGTCTAAAGGTTGAGTAAGTCGAACATCGTTATTATCCCAAGCGTTAATTGCGCGATGTACCAACAAATCAAACATAGTTGGACGTTGAATTTCGCTCTCATCATCACCCAGTTCCAAAATGGCTTTATAATCTCGAACACGCAGATTTTGCAAGGCTTCGTAAGGTTTCAAAGATGCGTGATAATACGCAATCGTTTGCTGCAAAAGTAAGCGTGTATCCCACGTGCGAACATCCGTCAAGTCGGGATTTGCCAATGGTGTGCGTTCAAATATTTCCCACCGGTTCTGTTGCAAATAGGCCATCAAACATTCTGCAATCATCGAATTGATAATCGCTTGTTCAACCGTGTTGAATGTGTTGATTTCCGATTGAAATAAAGCGATGGTTCTCACCAAAGGGTCTTCGTCTCTTTCGGCGATGAGTTTGGCAGATTCGATTAGATTTACCAAGTCTTTTGAGGGTTGGGAAAACGCTAATCCTGCGCTCAGGAAAATGGTGATTGCGGTGGTGATGATTTTTTTCATTGTGATTTTTTTATCGTTTGTAGGGGCAGGGTTTGCCCGCCCTTGTTGGCAATTGTCGCAAATGTCGGCAGGGCGCGCGAACCGCGCACCTACATGGCTTTTAAACTTAAATCTAAACTCTGTATTTGATGGGTTAATGCACCTACCGAAATATAATCTACGCCGGTTTCGGCATACGTGCGAATGGTTTGTTCTGTGATGCCTCCGGAGGCCTCGGTTTCGTAACGTCCTGCAATTAGGTCTACGGCTTTTTTTAAATCCGGCGGCAAAAAATTATCCAACATGATTCGTTGAACTCCGCCTCTGTCCAGTACTTGAGACAATTCATCAAAATTCCGAACTTCTATTTCTATGGCTAATTTTTTGTTGTTTTTTCGCAAATAGTCGTTTGCTGCGTCTATCGCTTGCTTGATTCCGCCTGAAAAATCAATATGATTATCTTTGATCATCATCATGTCGTAGAGTCCAAAACGGTGATTTTCTCCGCCTCCGATTCTTACGGCCATTTTTTCAAGTAATCTTAGGTTTGGCGAGGTTTTTCGAGTATCTAAAATTTTTGCTTTGGTGCCTTCTACCAAATCAACTATACGTCGAGTTTGCGTGGCAATTCCACTCATACGCTGCATGAAATTGAGGGCTAAGCGTTCGCCTGTTAAAATCGAACGAGATGACCCTTTCACTTCAAATGCAACATCTCCAGGCTCAATCTGAGTTCCATCGTTCAAAAATTTTTGAAATTCCAATGTCGGATCCACTTGAAAAAACACGTGTTTGGCCACCTCAACACCTGCTAAAACACCGGCTTCTTTAACTAATAAAATCGCTGAACCTTGCGCAGTTTCAGGAATACAAGCCAATGACGTGTGATCGCCATCACCTACATCTTCCTGCAAAGCTTGCGCAATAATTTCGTCTATCGAACGCATTATTTTTTTCTGCGATTTTTGCTATAGTCTGCATTCAACGCCTCAAGAACGGCATCGGTAATGTCCATAGATGGCAACGAATAGAGTACCCCCATAGAACGCGATTTCGACATGATGATGCTATAATTACCATGTTCTTTATTGTATACTTCGATGAATGAAAACATTTGATCTTGCACCTCTTGATTTTTTTGAGCACGCACTTCCATCAATTGCTGCATATATCGTTGTTCTAACTGTTGCAGTTCTTCTTGACGTTTTTGCAATTGTTCTTCTTTTCGTCTTTGTTCGCTCAAGGTCATTGTTGCACCTACTTTTAGATAATTTTCATAATCGTTTTGAAAATTTCTAGCTTGACGTTGCAAATCTTGCGTGAGCCTTTTTTCAATGGCTTCCAACTCGCTCATCACATCGGCAACCATATCGTAGTTTTCAAAAATTACATCGGTGTCGATCATTGCGATCGTAATGCCTTCCACAGAACCGAGTGAAATGACAGGAGTCTCGGATTGTTTGGACTGACAACTCACGGCCATTCCGCCGAAAATAAAAGCTGCATAAATTAAGGTTTTTTTCATGGTGTTTATTGTTTATTGTTTTGCAAAGATACAGAAAAAATCTGAATATAACAAGGGGATTCATCGTCATGTCGAGCGTAGCGAAGTCGAGGAATCCCCTTGTATTACATTGATTCTTTTTCTAAAACCCCACTTCCGTGAGATATTTCAAACGAACCAAGCGTACTTCTTCCAACGTGTATTCGTTTTCATCAAGTTCTCTCAAAGCTTCTTCCGGTGAATCGCTTTCAGCTTCCGAAAGATAGTCGTAAATATCCTCAACATGGTATTTATCTAAGCATTCCTTAATGTAATAGTTGATATTGATTTTTGTTCCGCTCGCTACAATGCGCTCCATTTCTGTAATTAAATCGTCCATCGTTAGGCCTTTTGCTTTTGCAATATCTTCCAAAGGCAACTTTCTGTCTATGTTTTGAATGATGTAGACTTTCAATCCCGATTTATTCACAATGGATTTCACCACCAAATCTTGCGGACGCTCAATTTCGTTCTCTTCCACATAACACTTGATAATGTTGATAAAAGATTGTCCGTATTTTGCTGCTTTAACCGCACCCATACCGGAAATTTGGCTCATTTCTTCCATCGTAATGGGGTATTGCACTGTCATATCAATTAACGATGGCTCGGTCAAAATCGCCCATGAATTTACATTTTGTTTTTTGGCTAAAGCTTTCAGCTCCTCTTTCAAGAGCAGTAATAAATGTTCGTCGCCTTCTTTTCCGATTGGTGTAATCGGCTCTTCTTCAAAATTTCTGTCTTTGGCAATCGTAATTGGATATGGGTTTCCCAAATAATTTCGGCCTTTTTCCGTCATTTTAACCGTGCCGTAATTCTCCATATCTTTTTCGATCAAATGCTCCATCAAACATTGACGAACGACGGCATTCCAATGTGAAATTTCTTTTTGCTGACCTTGTCCAAAAGCTGACAAGTCGTGGTGTTTGTGATTTTTGATTTGAGCAGTCGTTTGACCGATAATTACGTGACAAATGTGTTTGGTTTTATAGCCTTGCGTCATTTCTTCCATCGTTTCGAGGATGGTCAACACATCCTCTGTAACATCCATTTTTTCCTTCGGATGTAAACAATTGTCGCAACTTATGCAATGTTCTTCTAAAAATTCTTCACCGAAATAATGTAAAATATTTTTTCTTCGACACATGCCGGTTTCAGCATAGGATACAGTTTCAGCAATAAGTTGAATGGCTATTTCCTGATCTGTAATTCCTTTTTCTTTGCGAATAAAATTTTCCAATTTCATGATATCTTCATGGTTGTAAAACGCTATGCAATGCCCTTCTCCACCGTCACGCCCCGCGCGTCCGGTTTCTTGATAATACCCTTCCAAACTTTTCGGCATGTTATAGTGAATTACAAATCGCACGTCGGGCTTGTCAATTCCCATTCCGAATGCAATTGTAGCCACAATTATATTTACATCTTCATTCAAAAAACGGTCTTGATTTTCGGCTCGAATTTGTTGTTCAAGCCCCGCATGATAGGGCAAAGCTTTAATCCCGTTGGTTTGTAAAACTTGCGAAAATTCCTCCACACGTTTTCGACTCAAACAATATACAATACCTGATTTTCCAGAATTTTCACGAATATAACGCACAATATCTCTATCTATATTTTTCGTTTTCGGACGAACTTCGTAATACAAATTCGGACGATTAAATGACGAAATAAACACCTGTGCATTTTGCATATTCAAATTTTTCTGAATATCTTTTTGAACCTTTGGTGTTGCTGTTGCCGTGAGCGCCATCACTGGTACAAAATGTCCGATTTCATTGATTAATGGTCTTAAACGGCGATATTCCTGCCGAAAATCATGTCCCCATTCCGAAATACAATGCGCTTCATCAATGGCATAAAATGAAACTTTCACTTGCCGAAAAAATTCTACATTGTCTTTTTTGGTCAATGATTCGGGCGCTACATAAAGCAATTTGGTTTTCCCTTCCAAAATTTCTTCTTTCACTTTTGCCATTTCTATTTTATTCAACGAAGAATTGAGATAATGCGCAATGCCAAACTCCGAGCCAAAATTTCGCACTGCATCCACTTGATTTTTCATCAACGAAATCAACGGCGAAACAATCACCGCCGTTCCGGGCAAAAGTAATGCCGGCAATTGATAACACAAGGATTTCCCTCCACCGGTAGGCATAATCACAAACGTGTCACGACCATCCAGCAAACTGCTGATCACCGCTTCCTGCGTACCTTTGAATCGATCGAATCCAAAAATACGTTTCAATTCCGAGTGTAAAATCTCCGATGAGAATTCCATATATTCAAAAAAATGCTTATCTTTGTGGTTTGATATACCAAAATTAACACTTTTTTTTGAAAAAAGCAAATTTTTATGACAAAAACTTCGGAAAACATTCAAAACATCGCAAAAAAAACTATTCGCAATGAAGCGCAAGCTATTGCCAATCTTGAGAATTTCATTGATTCCGGTTTTTCGGATGTGGTGAATTGCATTCTCAACATGAAAGGTCGTTTGATTGTGAGCGGTATCGGTAAATCTGCGAATATTGGCACAAAACTCGTTTCCACATTAAATTCAACAGGAACACCTGCAGTGTTTATGCACGCTGCTGACGCTATTCACGGCGATTTGGGCATAATACAGGACGGTGATGTAGTGTTGTGTATTTCCAAAAGTGGAAACACCCCCGAAATCAAAGTTCTCGTGCCTCTCATCAAAAATTTCGGAAATACATTAATTGCCTTAGTCGGAAACACGACTTCGTATTTGGCGCAACACGCCGATTTTAAATTGAATTGTACGGTTATATGCGAAGCTTGTCCGAATAATCTTGCTCCCACTGCGAGCACCACTGCGCAATTGGTTATGGGCGACGCTTTAGCCGTTGCTTTACTTGAATGTCGTGGATTTACAGCTAAAGATTTCGGAAAATATCATCCCGGCGGAGCACTCGGGAAACAACTTTACTTACGCATTTTAGACCTTTCGGCAACTAATGGAAAGCCGTGCGTTTCGCCCGAAACCCCATTAAAAGAAGTCATTTTGGAAATGACCGGCAAACGTTTAGGTGTCACGGCAGTTGTTGAAAATAATAAACTTGTTGGAGTTATCACCGACGGCGATTTGCGCCGACTCTTGCAAAAAAACCAACCACTCGAAACTGTTTTGGCTAAAGATTTCATGGGCGTTTCACCCAAAACTATTTTGGATTCAGAAATGGCCGTAAACGCCGTCGAGATTATGCGAAAACACGGCATTTCACAGCTTTTGGTTGTGAACGACGCCAACGAATATCATGGTGTTATTCATTTTCACGACTTGTTGAGAGAGGGGATTGTTTAGTAGACTCTTCAGCTAATTCTGTAGATCAAGATAGAGTCACTAAACACTCTTATTTTTTGCGTATAGAATTAGTTATAAAGACTATGGCTTGGTCGATTTTTTATATAACCATTTTTGCAAAGGTACGATTTTTTTTCGTACCTTTGCAGAAAAATTCTCTATCACAATTTTGAACTTAAAAACATTCATCATGAAACCACAACTTATCAAGTTGTTGGCAGTGTTCGCTATATTCATCGGACTGTCGGCGTGTAAACAACAAACAACTACCGAAGTAGATCAAAGTTTTAGCCGTTATATTAGCGGTTTTACATCAGGGCAGATTTCTACAAAAGCGGTTATTCAAATTGAACTTACGGAAGACCAACCGAACGTAGTACTTTTTGCGGAAGTCAAAGACAAATTGTTTACATTATCGCCTTCGGTGAAAGGTAAAGTGTTTTGGAGAAGCAAGCGTTTGATAGAATTCTCTCCGGACGAGCCTTTGAAAGAAGGTACACATTACAAAGTGAATTTCAATTTGGGAAAAGTGATCCCAAATTTGGACAAAAAATATCACACATTTAGTTTTGATGTGTTTACCATAGAGCAAAATTTTTCGATAGAAGACGTTTTTTATCAACCGATTCACGATAATCAAAACCGTTGGAATTCCGCAACTGTCGAGGTTTCTGTTGCAGATGTCGTAACCGATAATGAAGCAAGAGCGTTTTTTAAAGCGGAATTGGATGGCAAATTATTGCCGGTGCGCTTGCTGAGTTCGGCAAATGGACTTAATTTCAGATTTCTTGTGGATAGTATCGAACGTGTTTCGAAAGATCAAATTTTGAAATTGACTTGCGACGGAAAGGCTATTGGCAGTAAGAGAACATCGGAAAAAGAGATTGTAATTCACGCCATTGACAGGTTTGAAGTTATTCGCACACAAAGTTACACGCATCCCGAACGCTGTGTCAAAATTTTCTTCACAGATCCTTTGGGTAAGCAGAATTTGAAAGGTTTGATCGAATTAAATTTCGATGGCTACACCTTCAAAACGGATAAAAATGTGGTTACTATTTTTCCCGAAGGCTCTTTTCCAGATGTTGTTTCCGGACGAATTGATAAAAATATCAAAAATTTTGCAGGAAAAACGTTGACCGAAGACTACACATTTAATTGGGAAAAAGCACCCGAAATTCCGGTTGTGCGTTTGTTGAAAAGCGGAACGATTTTGCCTGATTCCAGAAATTTATTGTTGTCGTTTAGTGCTGTTAATTTGCGGGCTGTGGAAATGCGGGTTATCCGAATTTTTGAGCACAATATTCTTTCGTTTTTGCAAGATAATTCGATGGATGGTTCTAGCAATTTGACTCGTTCGGGACGTTTAATTGCGAAAAAAATTCTTCGCTTGGATCAAGATAGAAATAAAAACCTTGCAAATTGGAACACTTATGCTGTCGATCTCTCAGCATTGATGGCAAAAGAACCGGGTGCGATTTATCGTTTTGAGTTGATTATTCGTCCTGAATTTTCGCTGTATCCATGTGGTGGCGAAACGCAAGATTTGTCGGAAAATTCGCTCACAACATTCGATGAAAACAATTTTATTTTAACCGATGAAGATATGGAAGATTGGAATAATCCGCATGGTTATTACAATCCGATTCGATACGATTGGAACAACTACAACTGGCGAGAGCGTAACAATCCCTGTCATCCGATGTTTTATATGCAGAGCGAAAATGTTCTCGTAAGTACAAATTTATTTGCGTCCAACATCGGTATCATCGCGAAAAAAGGCGAAGGTTCGGAAATGTTGGTTACGGTGCAGGATATTCGAACCACTGAGCCTTTGAACGGAGCGAGAGTGCGAGTTTTGAATTTTCAACTTGCACTGATTGCAACGGGTACAACTGATAGAAACGGATTTTGTTTGCTTGATGTGAGAAGCAATGAAGCGTTTATTGTTGAGGTAACAAACGGCAATCAAAAAGGTTATTTGAAAGTGAATAATGGTAGTGAATTATCATTGAGCCGTTTTGATGTGAGCGGAAAAACCATTCAACGCGGATTGAAAGGTTTTATCTACGGAGAACGCGGAATTTGGAGACCCGGCGACGAAATTTTTCTGACGTTTATTTTGGAAGATCGTCAAAAAACTATTCCCGAAGGACATCCTGTAACGATGGATATTTTTAATCCGCAAGGGCAGTTTTTCCGAAAAATTGTGCAAACCAGACCGGTTGGAAATTTTTACAGTTTTACGTTCAAAACGGAAGAGCAATCTCCAACGGGCGTATGGCGTGCAGTGGTGAGTGTCGGCGGTGCGAGATTCGAAAAATATTTCCGTGTTGAAACCATAAAACCAAACCGTTTGAAAATAAATGTAGATTTCGGAACTGATCGAATTTTACAATCCAATTTGAAAATCAACCTTGACGCAAAATGGTTGCATGGTGCTGTAGCACGGGATTTGAGAACAAAAATGTTTTTAAGATTGAGCCCGACCGTAACCAGATTTAAGGGTTATGAAGCCTTCAATTTTACCAATCCAACCTCCGAAATTTTTTCTTACGAAGACCAAATTCATACGGGAAGATTAGATGAAAACGGTCGAAGTTCATTCACGGTTAATTTGCCGAAAGCCGAATCAGCAGCGGGTATGCTCACAGCAACGTTCACCACAACGGTTGAAGAAAGCGGTGGTGGTGAAAGTATGACCATTAACTCTTTGCCGTATTCGCCATTTCCCGCTTATGTCGGCTTGAACGTGCACCAACAAAGCGATTACGATATTTTTTCAACGGATACAACGCACCATTTTGATGTCGTTTTTTTAGATGCAAAAGGCAATCCGATTCAATCGGGCGAATTGGTTTACAAAGCCTATCGTTTGCAGTGGAGTTGGTGGTGGAATGAAGATGAAAATCGGGGACGATTGTCCTCTGTAGTCAATGGCAATCACGTGAGACCCGTGATTGATCAAAAAGTTACCATTAGAAATGGGAAGGCACGCATTGCATTCCGAATGCCTGATGAAAATTGGGGACGTTATTTGATTTATATCAAAGATCCGAAAGGCGGACATGCTACCGGAAAGCAGATTTTTGTGGATAATCCGTATTGGGGAGGTCGAAGTCGTCAGGATGATCCGCAAGGCTTGACGATGTTGAGTTTCACGACAGACAAACGTTCTTACACAGTTGGCGAAGATGTAAAAATCACGCTCGGCAAAGGCGGAAGAGGTCGTGCATTGGTATCTTTGGAAAACGGCTCGCGTTCCGTTAGACATTGGTGGGTAGAAACCAAAGACCAAGATCCAACATTAATTCAATTCAAAGTTACGGAAGATTTGGCACCGAATTTTTATGTTCATATCACGTTGTTACAACATCATGATCAAACAGTGAACGATTTGCCGATCCGCATGTACGGCGTTGTTCCAGTTACGGTTGTGAATCCACTAGGCGAATTAAAACCGACCATCAGTATGCCCGATGTTTTACGAACGGAAAAAGAATTTACCATAACGGTTGGAGAAGCCAACAGACAAAACATGACCTACACGCTTGCTATTGTTGACGAGGGTTTGCTCGACATCAACAATTTCAAAACACCGAATCCTTACGCCGAATTTAACGCCAGAGAAGCGTTGGGTGTGAAAACTTACGATCTCTACAATCTCGTTGTGGGCGCGTTTTCAGGAGAATTGAGACCACTGTTCAGTATTGGAGGTGGCGATGAAGTCAATCGCGATGCTGATAAAAACAGTCAGCGATTTAAGCCTGTTGTAAAATTTTTAGGCCCCTTCGAATTGCAAAAAGGTCGAACCAATCAACATAAACTTCAACTGCCGCCTTACATAGGTTCCGTGCGGGTTATGGTTGTTGCTGCGAACGAAAATCCCGCTTACGGTAGAGCCGAAAAAACCGTTCCGGTTCAAAATCCGTTGATGGTGCTGACAACTTTGCCACGCGTTTTAGGGCCGAATGAAGAGGTATTAATGCCGGTGAATGTATTTGTGATGGATAAGGATATTCGCAATGTCAAGGTTGATGTAAATATTGGTGGTGGTTTGATTGAATTGCAGGAAAATCGCTCAAAAAATGTTTCCTTCAAAGGTGCCGGTGATGAGTTGGTGTATTTCAAACTGAAAACGAAAAAACAAACAGGTAGAGCCCAAATCACGGTAACGGCAACATCGGGGAAAGAAGTTTCTACCGAAACTATTGACATCGAAATTCGTAATCCAAATCCGCTGCTTACGGTTTTCGAATCTTTTGTTGTGAAGCCAGGAGAAAGTCAAGATATCGACTATAGTTTTGACGAAGACCAACCAAGCAATCAAGTCAAAATGGAGTACGCTCGCATTCCGTCTGTCAATCTGAGCAGCAGTTTGCAATATTTGCTTGCTTATCCGCACGGCTGTTCCGAACAAATCACGTCGCAGGCGTTTCCGCAATTGTTTTTACATCATTTTGTTAATCTCAACAGCAAACAGAAACAAGACATTCAGGAAAATGTCAATGCTGTAATCAAAAGGCTTTACGCCATGCAGACTACCGAAGGCGGTATCAGTTATTGGAGCGGTAGTTCGCAAGCCGATGAATGGGTAACGTCGTATGCCGGTCATTTCATGGCTTGTGCGAGAGATATGGGCTACAACATTTCTCAATCGTTTATTCACGAATGGAAAAAATATCAAAGAAGTCGTATCAACGCTTGGAACAGCGGCAACTTCCGCGATGATATACTTCAAACGTATCGTCTGTATTCATTAGCCATGATGGGCGATCCCGATCTTGCTTCGATGAACAGACTCCGAGAACGCCCCAATTTATCGCTTCAAGCAAGATGGCAATTGGCTGCGACCTACGCCATTTCCGGAAAGAAAGATGTGGCACGGCAAATTGTGAATAATTTGAAAACACAAGTAGATGATTTTTCTCCGTTCAATTCCCATTTTGGTTCGCGCATTCGTGATGAAGCGATTATTTTGGAAACGTGTATTTTGTTGGATGATATGCCGCAGGCGTTAAACCTCGCACGTCGTATGTCCGACTTTCTAAACGGCAACAATTTCACCACACAGGCAACAGCGTGGGCATTGTTAGCAATGGCTCGATTTGTCGACAATTCGGGCAAAGGCGACATGTCATTCACAACGTCTTATCAAGGAAAAACCAATAAAATCGAAACCAAAAATCCAATTCACATGGAGGATTTAACACCGGTGAGAAAATCGGGCAAAGTGCGTGTAACTAACAATGGAACCGGTAATCTGTATGTCGGACGAACGATGATCAGCACACCTTTGGAAGACCGATCGCCTGCTGTTAACAACGGATTACGAATACAAGTAGACTACGAAGATGTCAACCGTCAACCGTTGAATGTAACTCAACTTCGACAAGGCACGGATTTCATCGCAACCATCAGAATCACGAATACCAGCGGTTCTACGACCTACACGAATTTGGCATTGACACATATTATTCCATCAGGTTGGGAAATTTTCAATACACGTTTAGGCAACGAAGCAGGATCAGGGAGAGAATTTCCAGATGGCATTACCTATCAAGACATTCGTGACGATCGTGTGTTGAGTTATTTTGACCTTTCTCCGGGACGAAGTATAACCGTTAGCGTTCGTTTGCAGGCTGCATATTTGGGACGATTTTTTATGCCTGCAATTGCTTGTCAAGCGATGTATGATAATACGGTTTATGCTCGAACTACGGGGGCTTGGGTGGAAGTGGTGAGATGATGTTCAATTCAAAGGTGAAAAATATTTATTATGAATGAAAAAGAGTACATAAAAGAAATTTCAGACATAATTGCAAGTAAATTAAACTCTGTTGATTTCGAACAGAAAGTATGGTTGAATGTACTTGATAGTATTGATTGTTTTATAATTCAAAATAAAGACCAAGAAAAAGTAATTAAAACGTTTTTAGATATGAGTGAAAAAAAAATAGAACCACACGAAGGGTTTCAAAAATTTCAAGAAAGATACGGTATAATTCCAGCAAGTGATAAAAACACACATCTTATCAAAAGCCGTATGTTACAAGGAATTTATCGCAATCAAAAAAACGGACGTGTTCCTTGCAATACCGTTTTTGAAGACGATAGACTTATCAATTTTATGGGAAATGAGCGACTAATGAAAGATGTCGATAAAGAATTAAAAGAGATACTAGAAAGAGGACGATTAACCGAAGAAGAAAGACTTTTTACAAATTTGTTGTCTTCTCAACCATTGGCATTTAATATCTTTTTGCCTCTCAAATGGCACAATTTTAGTGTTGGAACTGCTGTTTTCAAAGAGTTATTTCCTTTTTTGAACATCAAACATTTGGTTGATATAAAAATGGAATATGTTCGCGGTGATGAAAAAGGAAAAAACGGTAGAACAACAATAGATAGGTCTTGCTTTGATGTATTTGTGGAATATGAAAATAACAACAATGAAATAGGTGGAATTGGCATTGAAGTGAAATATACAGAGCCTTTTTCGCAGTCTGATTATTGGAATAGAACAGACTATAAAAAAACTCGATATATAGAAGCCATAGAGGAATATTCCAAACAATTCAGAAAAGAGTGTGAAGAAGAATATTTACGCCCAAAATACAATCAACTTTTTAGAAATCAATTAATCGTAGAATTAGTAAAAAAGAAAACAGCAATAAAAAATTGTATTTTGACAATTGTACATTCTGAAAAAGATGAAAAATGTATTGATATTGTTGCAAAATTTCAGAAATTGATAAAATTAAAAGATTCTTGCGTTTCTGTTTCAATTGAGCAAATAGTTCAGTCAGCAAAAGACTTTTCGGATTGTCCCGAAACAAAATCATTATACGAAAAAATATATGATCGCTATTGTAATTATAGAAAAGTTGAAAGATTTTTGGAAAGAATAAAATAGCAAGAGGTGTCTTCGACTTCGCTCGGAATGACGACAAATTTTAACACTTTTTAAGAAATTCCGAGCATTTTTAACACTTTTTAAGTTTTTTATTTGAATTTTTTCTCGTAATTTTGCAGAAAAAAAAACGATGATACAGAGTTCAACACAAAAAGAACTTCAATCCGATTTGTTTGCTGATGTCAAAACGCTGATAGAACAAAGCAAACAGCAAGTTTCCGTTGTCATAAATTCAACGATGACCATGCTCTATTGGCAAATTGGAAAACGCATTGTTGCCGAACTGCAAGGCAAAGACCGTTCTGAAATTTACGGCAGGGAAGTAGTCGCTAATTTATGTAAAAACTTATCAAACGAATATGGTAATAGTTTTACCGAAAAAAATATCCGTAAAATGATACAGTTTTTCAATGCTTTTCCTGAAGAAAAGATTGTCGCATCACTGATGCGACAATTAAGTTGGTCTCACATTTTAATGGTGATACCCATTGAAGATCAGTTGAAAAGAGAATTTTATATCGAAATGTGTTCACACGAAAGATGGAGTATTCGAACCTTTAGGAGTCGTATCAATTCAATGCTTTACGAACGAACCGCCATCAGCAAAAAGCCCGAAGAAACCATAAAACACGATTTGGAACTGCTGAAAAACGAAGAAAAAATAACCCCTGATTTGGTGTTTAGAGATCCTTATTTCCTTGACTTTCTCGGATTGCGAGATAAATATTCCGAAAAAGACTTGGAAACCTCCGTCATTGTAGAATTGCAAAACTTTATTACAGAATTGGGTAGTGATTTTGCGTTTTTGGCTCGCCAAAAGAGAATAAGCGTAGATAATGAGGATTATTATTTGGATTTGTTGTTTTTCCACAGAAAATTGAAATCTTTGGTTGCCATTGAACTTAAACTCGGAAAATTTGAAGCTGCCTACAAAGGACAAATGGAATTGTATTTGAGATGGCTCGAAAAATACGAACAACAAGATGGCGAAAATTCGCCCATAGGGCTAATCCTTTGTGCAGGTAAAAGCAAAGAACATATCGAACTTTTGCAGTTGGAAAATAGCAATATCAAAGTCGCTGATTATCTCACGCAACTGCCCGACAAAAAACTGCTCGAACAAAAATTAAGAACTGCCATTGAAATTGCAAAGCAAAGATTAGAGGCGAACAATGAAAAATAATTTCCGATGTAATTTTTTTGCAAAAAAACACCGAAAACACGTGTTGATTTGGACGCCAATATTGGTGCTATTACCACTGTTCTGGTTTTGCCTACCCAATCCGTTGTTTCAAACAAGTTACAGCACGACGGTTTATGATCGAAACGGCCAACTTTTGGGTGCTCGTGTTTCCAAAGACGGCGAATGGCAATTTCCGCCAACCACCGAACTTTCGGACAAATACATCACGTGTTTAATTACTTACGAGGATCGTCATTTTTACAGGCATTTAGGCGTTAATCCTATTTCTATGTTTAGGGCATTGAAACAAAACCTCAACGCTAAAAAAGTGGTTAGCGGAGGAAGTACAATCACGATGCAAACCATTCGTATGGCACGGAAAAAACCGCGAAATACGTTTCAAAAATTCATCGAAATGGTGATGGCCACACGCTTGGAATTGACGCACAAAAAATCAACCATCCTCTCGATGTACGCGTCCCACGCGCCTTTCGGAGGTAATGTGATGGGAATAGAGGCTGCTTCTTGGCGATACTTTGGACATTCGTCCACAGATTTGTCTTGGGCGGAAGCCGCATTGCTGGCGGTTTTGCCGAATGCACCGTCAGCGATGCACGTTAGAAAAAATCGTCCTGCTCTTTTGGAAAAACGGAATAAATTGATTACAAAATTATATGAATTAGGGAGGTTAGACGAACTGACTTACCAATTGGCTTTAGCCGAACCGTTGCCTAACAAACCCTATCCCTTGCCACAAATTGCACCACACGTGGTTAGCAATTTGCAAATCGCACAACCCGGGAAAAAGCATATCACTACACTTGATGCAACATTGCAAATCCAAACCGAACGTGTTTTGACTCGCTGGCACAACGAATTTTCGCAAAACAAAATTCACCACATCGCCGCAGTCGTTTTCGATGTAAAAACAGGCGAAGTGATGGCTTATTGCGGCAACGTGAATTACCAAACTCGACAATCCGGAAATCAGGTCGACATTGTTCAAGCGCCACGCAGTTCGGGTAGTATTTTGAAACCATTTTTGTATCAACTCATGTTGCAAGAGGGTGAACTTTTGCCCGAGATGCTGATTCCCGATATTCCACTCATGGCGGAAGGGTTTCGTCCTCAAAATTTCAACATGAAATTTGATGGTGCAGTTCCTGCAAGTTTGGCATTGTCGCGTTCACTAAATCTTCCGTCTGTCAATATGTTGAAGCAATATAGTGTTCCGAAATTTTTGGCGCATTTGCGATTGATGGGATTCAGCACGTTGAAATTTCCTGCCGATCATTATGGTTTGACCTTGATTTTAGGAGGAGGCGAAGTCACATTGTGGGAAACTACCTTGGCGTATCTGCGTATGGCACAATCTGTAACTTTCAACACTCGCAATCAACAGCGAACCGATTTTTTTGACTGGGGACAAGTGCCTGTATTCACTGAAAAAGAAGCGAGTTTATTCACCGCAGGTGCCTGTTGGCAAACGCTGGAAGCCCTGATATACGTGAATCGTCCTGAAGATATCGATTGGAAAAGTATTCCATCCATGCGAAAAGTAGCTTGGAAAACCGGCACCAGTTATGGGTTTCGAGATGCTTGGACTGTTGGCGTAACATCTGAATACGTGATTGGCGTTTGGACAGGAAACGCTAGTGGTGAAGGACGTCCCGGACTGACAGGAACAGGAACTTCCGCTTTAGTAATGTTCGATATTTTTAATCTTTTAGGACAAACATCTTGGTTTGAGAAACCAACCAATGTGTTTACTTCGGCAGAAGTTTGCAAAGTGAGCGGATGCTTGGCAGGTCGCCATTGTCCGGAGATTGAAATTGTTCAGATTCTTCCGGTAGGATTTCAAACCAATGCTTGTCCGTATCACACCATGGTTCACCTTTCGGAAGATGAGTGTTATCGCGTGTTTGCCGATTGCTATCCGGTTGATAAAATGGTTAGTAAAACATGGTTTGTTCTTCCGCCCATTCAAGAATGGTTTTACAAAAGACGACATCCGAATTATAAAACGTTACCGCCTTTAAGCCCGTCCTGTAGTGGAAATCAGACGGCTTTGAGACCTATGGAATTTATCTATCCGAATACACATAACGCCATTCGGTTGTCGAGACAATTAGACGGTTCAATCGGTGCATTGGCATTAGAATTGGCACATCGGCAAACCAATGCCATTGTGTATTGGCATCTCAACGATACGTATCTCGGCTCGACGCAATATTTTCATCAAATGAGCGTTATTCCTAAAGAAGGCAAGCATGTGATTACTGTGGTGGATGAATGGGGGAATACGTTGTCGCGGAATATTGAGGTGAAATTACCGTAGGGACAGGGTTCGCCCGCCCGAGTGCAATGCTATAGCAAGGGGATGTCTCGACTCCGCTACGCTTCGCTCGACATGACGATGTTTTTTTATAGAATAGGAGGGGAGAAAGAGGCGACTTTGTCGCCTCTTTCTCCCCTCTCTCCATTACACCACCACCGTCATTCCGAGCGCAGCACACGAAGTGTGCGAAGTCGAGGAATCCCCTTGCTATTTCTCAACTTTTTTTGTATCTTTGCAAAAATTTTTTTACAATGTACAGAACAAACACCTGCGGCGAACTAACTATCGCCAATATCGGACAACATGTGAAACTCTGCGGCTGGGTTCAACGCTCAAGAGATTTAGGCGGTATGACTTTCGTTGATTTGAGGGATCAATATGGCATCACTCAGCTTTCGTTCAATATGGAAACCAATGCCGAACTTTGTGAAAAAGCGCGAAAACTCGGCAGAGAATACGTAATTCAAATCGAAGGTGAAGTGATTGAACGCAGCAACAAAAACACGAAAATTCCAACGGGAGAAATTGAAATTAAAGTTGAAACTATTAATATTCTGAATGCTGCGAAAACACCGCCTTTCACGATTGAAGACCAGTCCGATGGTGGTGATGAATTGCGCATGCAATATCGTTATTTGGATTTGCGACGAAATCCGGTGAAAAATAATTTTTTGTTGCGACATTATTTATCGACGGAAGTTCGCAATTACTTGAATGGTGAAGGTTTTGTAGATGTGGAAACACCGTGTTTGGTAAAATCTACGCCTGAAGGTGCACGAGATTTTGTAGTTCCGTCGAGAGTAAATCCGGGCGAATGGTTTGCGCTTCCGCAATCACCACAAGTGTTTAAGCAGTTATTAATGGTTGCAGGGTTCGATAAGTATTATCAAATTGTGCGCTGTTTTCGCGATGAGGATTTGCGTGCCGATCGTCAGCCCGAATTCACGCAAATTGATTGTGAAATGTCGTTTGTAGAGCAAGACGATGTGCTCAACGCGTTTGAAGGTTTGATGAAACATTTGTTCAAAAAAGTGAAGAATATCGACATCAAATCTGTAGAACGAATGACTTATGCTGATGCTATGAAATACTATGGTTGCGACAAACCGGACATTCGTTTCGAGATGAAGTTTGTTGAACTCAACGATGTTGCAAAAGATCGCAATTTCGGGGTTTTTGATGATGCTGAATTGGTAGTTGGCATTTGCGCAAAAGGTTGTGCCGAATACACTCGAAAACAATTAGACGAACTGACCGATTTCGTAAAACGTCCGCAAATCGGCGCAAGCGGCTTGGTTTACGTGAAATACAATGCCGACAGCACAGTAAAATCCTCCGTGGATAAATTTTTCGATGAAGATGCATTGAAAAAAATCGGTAAAAAATTCGGAGCAGAAAAAGGTGATTTAATTTTGATTATGGCAGGCAAAGAAGAGAAAGCACAAAAAGCTTTGTGTGAACTTCGTTTGGAAATGGGAAATCGTTTAAACTTGCGAAATTCCAACGATTATGCACTTTTGTGGGTTGTAGATTTTCCTCTTTTGGAATGGGACGAAGACACGCAACGTTTTTATGCCAAGCACCACCCGTTCACTTCGCCTAAACCGGAAGACATTAATCTTATGGAAACCAATCCGGGTGCAGTGCGCGCTAACGCCTATGATTTAGTGATTAATGGCGTTGAAGTTGGTGGTGGTTCTATTCGTATTTACGATAGAAATTTGCAAAAACAAATGTTCCGCACGTTAGGTTTCACGGATGAAGATGCACAACACCAATTCGGATTTTTAATGGACGCTTTCGAATACGGTGCTCCTCCTCACGGTGGAATAGCCTTTGGTTTGGACAGACTTTGCTCGCTGTTCGGTGGTGTAGAAACCATTCGCGATTTTATTGCTTTTCCGAAAAACAACTCGGCAAGAGATGTGATGCTTGATGCACCAAGCGGAATTTCGGAAGCGCAAATGAAAGAATTGGGGTTGATGTATAAAGGGAGTTAACCACAAAGGACGCAAAGAAACACGAAGGGGTTTCTCCAACATTCTACAATGTTTTAATTTTGTGCAAAAAATCTTGGAATTTCACGTTCTTCCAAATAAAGTTCTACATCGGTTTTTCGTTCGTGAAAACGTTTGACAACATTATGAATACCTGTTCTCAGCGGATCTAAAATTCTAGTATTGACAGCCAAATTCCATCGTTCACGACGGGAAATTTCCGTGTTGTCCTCTTGAATAAAATTGTCGTCCTCAGTAAAATGAAGTATCTGCCTACTCTCAATTATGGTTGTTTCTTGCAAAATTTGAAAATTATGGATGGGCTGAATTGTTGTAATAGCAAGATATTCGCGAATTTGAACGTTATTGTCCTGCTCGCTATCCGATGCGAGGTTCGGAGTTGTAGGGTGCGAAGTCGTTTTGATTACATTCCCTTCGAGAATTTCAGGGAGCACTTTGGTAGTTGAGCCTGTCGAAGCCACCTTGTACTGATTTTCTATCTTTTCATCCTCAATTCTCAATTCTTCACCTTCAATTTCTTCCACAATCGGCAACACTGCAATTGGTGACCATTCCGGATTTTTTGTTTCAAACATCGGACGAACAACGAGCACTACAATCGCTAAACACGCTGCGGCGGCATACCATGTCCATTGTGGCATACGACGAATTTCAGGTTTAAGAAGCTTATGTTTGTAAGGATAAGAAACCAACGTTTTCGGAAGTTTGGGATGTGTGTGTTCCCATTGTTCAAACTCTTGATTTGGCAATGTAATGGTTATCAATTCTTCTTTTCGGTCGTAAGTAATTTCGCTGTTCGAAGACAAAATTACATCTTCAAAATCGCTGATTTGATCGGCTATTTCTGGGTTTTGTTGCAAAAATAAACCCACCTCGGCACGTTCAATATCAGATAGTGTTCCGTCGAGATAATCAACTAAATAGGACTCGTAGTTATCGTGGTTTATTTTCATACTAAATTTTCAATTCGTACCAAATAGGTTTTCAAAAATGTTCTTGCTCTAAATATGTATACTTTCACTTGTGATTCGTTTAGTCCTGTGATTTCGGCAATTTCATCATAACTGTAACCTTCGTAATCGCGCAGCATCAATACTGTTTTTTGGTCAACAGGCAGGTGTTCCATCGCTTTGTTCAAAACTTCATAAACATCGCTGTATGATGTGTTTTCGTAATCGTTTTCCATCGGTTGAGCCGTTACAAAGCGTTGATGAATTTGTGTTTTTCGAACTTCATCAACCAACGTATGGTGTGCTGCCGTAAATAAATACGATTTGGCTTTTTCGAAATTTATCGTTTCCACTTTTTCCCACATTTTCAAAAATGCGTCTTGCACCACATCCGATGCCCTATCTGCGCACTTAATATGCTTAAGTACAAACCGATACACACCATCGGAGAATTGATTTACACAGTCGTTATACTCGTTTACGGTCATTCAAGTTACCGGTTTTTATATCTATGACGAAGTAGGTTACTAAAAAGTTACAGGCAGGATGATTTTTTTTTGCAAAAATACAAAATAAATAACTCTAGTGTTTGAAATGTCGCATTCCTGTGAGCGCCATTGCAAGTCCTAGTTCGTTTGCTTTGGTTATGGATGCATCGTCTTGCACACTACCGCCGGGTTGCACGATGGCTTCAACACCGTATTGGGCAGCGAGTATAACGGTATCATCAAATGGGAAAAATCCGTCTGATGCCAAAACTAAACCGCTTGTTAGCCCTTTTTCGTGTGCCTGTTTGAGTGCAATTTCGGCAGAACCTATGCGGTTCATTTGACCCGCTCCAACGCCGATTGTACAACCATTTTTTACAACAACAATCGCATTCGATTTAACGTGTTTTACAATTCGCCAACCGAAATTCATATCGTTCAATTGTTCCGCGGTTGGTTTTTTTGTTGTAACAGCCATGTTTTCAGTTATTTTTATCGTACTTGTGTCTAATTCTTGTACCAAAACTCCACCGTTGACGCTGACAATTTGTTGGGATTTTTCGATTTTTTCCGACATATCAACTTTCAAAAGTCGAAGGTTTTTCTTTGCCGTTAAAACATTCAGCGCTTCTTCCGTAAATTCAGGCGCAATTACGATTTCGAGAAATACCGGTTTCATGGCGATTGCGGTTTCTTCATCCACAAGTCGGTTGAATGCCACAATACCTCCGAAAATACTGACTTTATCTGCTTCATAAGTTTTTTCCCATGCTTCAGACGTATCTTTTCCAACAGCAGCACCGCAAGGATTCATGTGTTTCAAACCAACGCAAAAAGGTTCGTCAAATTCCATCACAATATTGAGTGCAGCATTCGCATCTTGAATATTGTTGTATGACAATTCTTTTCCGTGAAGTTGTTTGGCGAATGCAAGCGAATACGGAACGGGCGTGTCTTGTTTGTAGAATTTTGCGGATTGGTGTGGGTTTTCGCCGTAGCGGAGGGATTGTAATAATTCGTAATTTAAAAATATTTTTTCGGGCATTTGTGGAGACGCGATTAATCGCGTCTGTACACTGTTTTGCAAATACGTAGCAATCCACGAATCATAAACCGCCGTGTGGCTAAACGCTTTCGCCGATAATTGCAGGCGGGTTTCAAGTGTTGTGTTTCCGTTTTTACGAATTTCTTCGATGATATGCGTGTAATCTTGCAGATCGCAAACAACAGTTACGTCTTTATAATTTTTCGCAGCACTTCTCAGCATTGACGGACCGCCGATGTCAATATTTTCGATTGCATCTTCCATTGTAACATCCGGTTTAGCAATGGTTTCACGAAACGGATAAAGATTGACACAAACCATATCGATAAATTCGATGTTGTTTTCTTTCAAGGCTTGCAAATGATTTGGGTCATCTCTGCGGGCAAGAAGTCCGCCATGAACGTTGGGATGAAGCGTTTTCACTCTGCCGTCACAAATCTCTGGAAAACCGGTAACATCACTAATGTTAATCACGTTTATACCTTTGTCTTGAAGCAGTTTCATCGTTCCACCTGTGGCGATGATTTCCCAACCTAATTTTTGTAATTCTCGTGCAAATTCTGCTACTCCTGTTTTGTCGCTGACGCTAATTAATGCTCTCATCTATCGTTGTTGATTTTAGTGATTATTTACAATTCCAATGCCAACGTACAGGATTTTTTTTGTTATAAAGAGAGGTATCGCAAAACAATAGAGTTAATGCGCCAATCACACAAATCAACAGCAATATATTTCTCAACCATTGTTTCATTGGAATCATAGAAACCCCTAAAAATATTAGAAGAACAGGCCATAAATCTAACAGTCCGCGCCACGAAAACTCAATCCAATCGAAAATTTTCAGAAAACTTATAACACCTATAAAAATTAACAAATAGCCAAACCAACCGGAGCCTTGATAGCCTTTCTTTTCAATTTTTTTAACTTCTTTTTCAACCTCTTTGCTAATTATCTCTCCAATTTCTTTAACTTCCTTTTCAACTTCTTTTAGGTTTTCTTTCAATTGCTCTTCCATTTTTTTCGTTTCTGTTTTTTTCTCTTTTTTCTCTTCTGAAACAATTTCTGCATCCGGAATATTATCACCGACACGTTTTTCAGGGATAACAATCCATGCAATGATGTAGATAAGAATACCGCTTCCGCCCAAGAACGCCAAGAGAACAAAGGCTAGTCGGATCAAAACCGGATCTAAATCAAAATACTCGGCGATTCCGCCGCAAACTCCGCCAATTATGCGGTTTTCTGTGCTTCTACGTAGTGTTTTCATAGTTGATAATGTGTTTGAAGTTTATGTATTGTATTAACATATAATTCGTGCTCTACGGCATGAATGCGAGTTTCTAACTCTTCGAGAGTGCAGTTTTCGGCTGAAACAGCAACTTGTTCAATGATTTTTCCGCCGTCCATGGTTTTATCCACAAAGTGTGTGGTTACGCCTGTTAATTTTACGCCGTATTCGAAGGCTTGTTGGATGGCGTTAAGCCCTTTAAAAGCCGGCAACAGCGAAGGATGTATATTGATAATTTTACCTTCATATTCATTTAACAAAACATCCGACACAAGGCGCATATAACCGGCAAGGCAAATCAAATCAATATTGTATTTTTTCAAAATTTGCATGATTTCGGTTTCGTAATCGGCTTTAGTAGTGTAGTTTTTAGGTTGAATTTCAAAAACAGGAATATCAAATTTTTTCGCTCGTTGAACAACAAAAGCGTCAGGATTATCGCACACCAACAACGCAACCTTCGCATTCAAGCGATTTTCTGCGCAAGCATGTGCAATGGCTTCAAAATTGCTGCCGTTTCCGCTGGCGAAAATTGCTATTTGATTCTTTGGTGTCAAGTTTGTTGATTTGAGTGTTTGGTGCGAGGTCGTTTCGACTACGCTCAATCATCGTAGCACGGTCGTTGAGCGTAGTCGAAACGACCTCTTATATTTTTACTCCCCTTCCTTCAATAATTTTTCCAATAACTGTGGCTTTTTCGCTGTGTGAATTTAATATGTTTATTGCTTTATTTGCTTCCGTTTCGCTTAATGCTATGACCATGCCGATACCCATGTTGAAAATGTTGAACATCTCACGATAATTGATGTTTCCATGTTTTTCCAAGAATGTGAAAATGGGTAAAATGTCCCAAGAACCTGCGTTGATTTCCACGCCTTGTCCATCTTTTAGAATGCGTGGAATGTTTTCATCAAATCCGCCTCCTGTGATGTGGCTGATGCCATGAATATCACACTTTTCAACGACTTCAAGAACAGATTTTACATATATTTTGGTTGGTGTTAGCAAAACTTCGCCAAGCGTTTTTCCTTCAAATTCGGGATATTTTTCATCTAAATTTAAATTTGCATCTTTCACGATTTTTCGCACAAGACTGAACCCGTTGGAATGCACACCACTCGAAGCAATTCCAATCAATACATCGCCAACAGCGACTTTCGAGCCGTCAATAAGTTTCGATTTTTCAACAACGCCACACGTAAATCCGGCAATGTCATATTCTCCATCGTCGTACATACCAGGCATTTCGGCGGTTTCGCCACCGATAAGCGCGCATCCCGCTTGACGGCAACCCTCGGCAACACCACTTACGATAGCCTCTATTTTCACAGGGTCGTTGCTGCCAACAGCGACATAATCGAGAAAAAACAATGGTTCGGCACCTTGTGCCAAAACATCATTCACACACATGGCTACGGCATCTATTCCTATGGTGTCGTGCTTATCAAGTTCAAACGCAAGTCTCAATTTTGTTCCCACGCCATCTGTTCCGCTAACGAGAATCGGCTCTTTAACGTTGAGTGCCGAAAGGTCGAACATCCCGCCAAATGCCCCGATACTACCCATAACGCCGAGCCTTTGCGTAGATGCAACATGCTTTTTTATTCTTCGAACAACTTCGTAGCCCGCTTCAAGGTTTACGCCTGCTTTTTCGTAAGTTTTTGACATCGTTTTTTCTGCTTTTTTGTTTTGCAAAGATACGAAAAAAAATGAAATGCAAGCATATTATTTTTTAGTTAAACGTTTTATTTCCTTTGTCTGGAAACCGACGAAAACGTATAGCCGAAACTCCAATATAAAAACTGTGCTACGCTAAATTGTGTGGCACTAATACCAAAAGTTCCGTAAAAATTTTCTTGTAAATAGGCTTTTATTCCAATAACTTGAAAAAAAGGCTTGTCGGCATGGTGTTTGTGGTAAACACTATATCCAATCGTTGCAAAAACGGAGGCAACCGGCATGGAAATCTCGCCTGTAACACCTAATCCTAACGATAAACGATCGGCAAACGGAGCTGTTTGCACACGATCATACCACAAACCGTCTGCCGGATTTTCTTGTCGCCATGCTTTTGCGTTGGAACTTTCATCGTAAATAAAACGAGCACTTGGTCCCCATCTGTATCTGTAGCCTCTTACAAACATTGCACTATAAGCCAATCCCAAAACTGTGAAATCGGTGTCTACATATGGCGATGGCAAATTGGTGCCTTTTGTAGAAAATTCGGTTTGTCGACTCGAAATAATAAATTTCACATCATGTTCGAGATGAGACGGGAAATCAGTCGGAGGCTTAAAAAGCGGAGGATTTCGCAATAAAGATCCTTTGTTCGGAGGGTTGAAATTGTAAGCTAAAGAAACACTCAATGCTCCCATATTAATGCCTTTATTAGGCTTGCGCGAAGACCCGTTTGAAAAATGATTTACCTCGGCACCGAACTTCAGTTCAAAATTTCGAGACAAAACATATTCGAAATACAATTTCATTCCGACATGAACATTATTTGGCGAGCCAATAGCTATGTTATACGGATTATCAAAAACATCATAAGGTTTCCAATTCATTGATAAACCCAAATTCAGTTCAAAAACCAACCCTAAATTATCCGTAAATTGTTTTAATGTGTTTCCTCTGAACATATAGATGGAAAAAGGGTTTCCGAGCCCGGGATTATTTACAAAAAATGGTTTGTAAAAACCAATGCCGAAAAAAGGCATGTAGTATGCAAAATCTTCCCAAGTACTACCGTTCGAAGCACGAGCATATCGTAGTGAGATCGCTTGATAACTCGGAATATGCTCTACAAAAGCATTTGTGTTAAAAACATGCCCAAAAGCAGTGTTGACTTCAATAAAAGAAGCCGGTTTTTTTGAATGAGAAATAGAATCCGCATTCTTGGAATGTCCGCCAAACCATAAGCCAATTCCAACAAAAAACAGCAACAAGTGTTTGTTTTTTAATCGAAAATAAAGGTTGTACAAATTTTTCATAACACTATTTTATCAAAATAATACAGATGTGAAAATTCCCAAAGAAAGAACAATCGTAAAAAGGAGTTGTAGTTTTGCTGTTGCTTCATCCAAAGATAGGATGGGTTCAAGGTTTTCTTTAGAAACTTTGAACATTCTTTTTACATTGATCAGACCAATCGGAAAAGTCAGTAAAACCACTAAACTCAAGTATGGCAGAATATTGAAAACAACCAACAAAATAATCGCCAAATATGCGCCAAAAATCAATCCGACATATTCCCATTGTGCATTGCGAAGCCCCACAATTGACGCTTGTGTGCGAATTCCGGCTTGCAAATCGTGAACAATATCTCGGGTATAGTTTGCGTGTAAAATTGCAGTTGTGATTAATCCGACCGGAATGGATAAAAACAACGCCGTTACCGATAGTTCAGATGTTAGCACATAAAAAGTTCCCAACACAATTAGCACACCAAAAATTACAAAAATCAACAAATCTCCAAGTGTATATTTTTTGAAAATGTGATAAAAATAGCCTGCTATCAGCCCGATTCCGCCAATCCAAAGCAAGTGATAACCGATTTGTGCTGTCAACTGAAACCCGATCGCCGTTCCGAAAAGAAGGATAGGAATTGCTCTCCATTTCCATTCTTTTTCGTTGACTTCGCCTTTCACAAGCGGACTTTTATAACCTAACGAATCCTCGTGATCCACGCCCATTTTGTAATCATTTAAATCGCTGATCATGTTTAATCCCGCATGATAAGCAATAACAGCAATAAAAACAAAAGGTAACCATCCCCACCAAGTAATCGAAACTTCGCCGGTTTGTTGCGCATAAAAAAGATACGCAGCCGTCAACACAACCGGCATTGTAGACGCAGGAAACGACCAAGGGCGTGTGGCTTTTAACCAGAATAGCTCTGTTTTCATTTTTTCAGTGTCGTCATTCCGAACGAAGTGAGGAATTCCTTTACTATGAGATGTCTCGACTACGCTCGACATGACGGTTATTTCTCGATTCCTACGATTTTTCCACTGAAATAAAGCGTTTCCCCCGCCAACGGATGATTGAAATCCAGCGTAACAATATCACCGTCAATTTCCAAAACTACCGCTTCCACTTCCATTTCTTCTTCACCATCATCTCCATCAATAATGATAGGAACAATTTCACCTTCGAAGATTTCGATGTTATCTACATCTTCCATTAATTCGGCTTTCGGAACGCTGCGAATGCCCTCTTCATCGTAGTTTCCGTAGGCTTCTTCAGGCGAAAGTATAAATTCAAACGTATCGCCTTTTTTCAAATTCATGATTTTTTCTTCGAATTTTTCGAGCAGATCTTCATCTCCAATGGTTATTTCCAAAGGGTTTTCCGCAGAAATGGTTTCGATGACATCACCGTTTGCATTGTCGTATTTTAGCGTGTAGGCTAATTTTACGCGACTGTTTTTTTCGATTTTCATAGTATTTTTTTTTACAAAGATACAAAAAAAAATCAAATTACAACATATAGGGTTAAGACAATTTCATCACACACATCAACCCATCCCGAAACGGCAACAAGACGTTCTGTGTTCGCGAGTCCTTTTGCACTAAATCGTTGAATGTTCGAAGGGCGACAACTTCTTTATCTGTCGACGTTTTACTCACTACGGCTCCACTCCAAAGTGCATTGTCGGCAATCAACACACCGCCTTTTTTGAGTTTAGGCATCAATAATTCGTAATATAGGGGGTAGTTTATTTTATCCGCATCTAAAAATATTAACTCAAAAACATCGTTTTCAAATTTCGAAATTTCAATTTTGGCATCAGCAATAATCAACGTGATTTGTTCGGAGAATCCTGATTTTTCAATATATTTGCGGATGATAACTTCTTGTTCGGGATTAGCTTCAATGGTGTAAAGATGAGAGTTTTCGGGCATTCCATACGCCATTGAAAGTGCTGAATACCCTGTAAACGTGCCTATTTCCAAAATAGTTTCGGGTTTTAGCATTCGACAAATCAAATTCAGAAATTGTCCTTGTAATTTTCCGGACAACATTCTCGGATTAACGCATTTCACAAAGGTTTCGCGTTCCAATTCTTGCAAAACAGGTGGCAAATCGGAGGTATAAGCGTCTACATATTCGCTGATAAGGGAAGGGGTTATATTTGAAAATTCTGACACGTGGAACGAAAATGGAGAATTGAGAATGTTGCTTACGCTTAATTTTTCATTCTCCATTCTCCATTATTTTTGTACCCGGGATCGGGGTCGAACCGATACATGTTTAACCATACTGGTGTTTGAGACCAGCGCGTCTACCAATTCCGCCACCCGGGCGTTTCCCTAAAAAGGACTGCAAAGATACAAAAAAAAACTGAAATATCAAATTTTTTTAATTGAAAATAATTTGCAAAAATCCTTTTTTATTTATATCTTTGCAAAACATACAAAAAGAATTGTACCAACTCATTAAAAATCAAACTAAAATGAAAACAAACATTCTCAAACTCGCAGTAATTTTGCTGATTTTTGCAGGTAGTCTTTCTTCCTGCGAGAAAAACAAAGGAAACAAAATGGTGTGTAATGTTAAAAATCCATTAACTGATCTCCCTTGGCTGAAAGATAAAGTGGCTGAACTTACTTCACTTTACCAAGGTCAATCTTCGCACATTGCTATATGGCAATGCACGTATGGTGGCGGATATGTTGGTTTTTGGGAAGGCCATGAAAACGTCGCATTTTTATTTGATTGCAATGGAGATCTATTATGCACGATGAATGAAGCTACGGGAGTAACTTCTTGCCCTGGAGTAGACATAGACCTTAAAAAACTTATTTGGGAAATAAATAATAATTAAATTCTATTCAATTCCAAACAGGCGTAGGATAAACGCCTTGCTCAGTCAATTCTGCCAAGCGTTGTTTGGCTTCTGCAACATCTTCTTTATAAGTGATGCCAAACCATTCGGCATTCGATGATAATACACCGCAGTGTGCGCCTTGTTGCATCAATAAAGAGGCTAATGTTGGGATGTAATATTCGGATTTTAATTCTTTGGAACGGTCTTTCAAAAAATCTTTAAAACCTTGCTCCAAAACATCGAAATGCGTTTTTTGAAATCCCCAAAAATTCATTGAAACTTTTGAATTCTCAGGTAATTCATGTGTGCCGGTTTCGTCAGTATATTCGATTTTTCCGTTTACACGTTGAATGGAAACACGCTCAGTAATGGCTTTCAAATGATGGTTTTCGTCTAATTCGCAAACCCCGCGTGATACGGTTCCGAAATTGGAAAGAGTTTTGTTTAACGCATAACCCACCATACAGAAATTATTCGTAGAGACGCGCGGCCGTGCGTCTCTACCGAAATATTCAACAATCGCAACAAACGCCTCCCGACCATAAAAGTCATCACCGTTAATCACTACAAAAGGCCCATCCACAGCATCTTTTGCCATCAAAACGGCATGCCCTGTTCCCCAAGGTTTTTCGCGTTCGGGCAAATAATCGAAACCCTCGGGAATTTTATACAATTCTTGATTTACAAATTCAAATTTAATTTTGTTGCCGTATTTTTCGGTAAATGTTTTGGCGAAATGGTCGTGTGTGGCTTCGCGAATGACGAGAACGATTTTACTGAAACCGGCACGAATAGCGTCATAGATTGAATAGTCTATAATAGTTTCTCCCGAAGGTCCGAGCCCTTCGATTTGTTTCAAACGTCCGAAACGACTGGCCATTCCGGCGGCGAGGATTACTAATGTCATGGTTTGTGTTAATTTTTTTTGCAAAGATACAAAAAAAATGCAAATTAGCCGTCATTCCGAGCGAAGCGCAATGTAGCCGAGGAATCCCCATACTTCAACTACACTCGACATGACCACTTTGTTCTTTCATTTTTTTTTCGTACCTTTGCAATTGATTTTTTCTCATGTCAAATATTCTTTCCGATTTAAATCCCGAGCAATCCCAAGCCGCAGCACATATCGATGGACCGCTTATGATTATTGCCGGTGCCGGATCAGGCAAAACGCGTACGCTCACGTATCGCATTGCGAATTTGCTGCAGCATCGTGTCGATCCGTTTAATATTTTGGCGCTAACGTTCACCAATAAAGCGGCTCGTGAGATGAAAGATCGCATCTCAAACCTTATCGGAACGGAAGCCAAAAGCGTTTGGATGGGCACGTTTCACTCGATTTTTGCACGTGTTTTACGTGTAGACGGCGAAGTTTTGGGCTATCCGAAAGATTTTACAATTTATGATACCGATGATTGCAAAAGTCTGATCAGAGCCATCGTTAAAGAACAAAATTTAGATCCGAAAACTTATCCTGCAAGTCAAGTTTTAAGCCGAATTTCAAACGCCAAAAGCAGCTTGATGTCGCCTGAGGAGTATTTGCAAAATGTAGAAATCCGCGCACAAGATGCAGCTGCTAAAAAGCCCATGATTGGCGAGATTTACAAGATTTACAACGAGCGATTAAAACGTTCGTCGGCCATGGATTTCGACGATTTATTGTTCAATATGAATTTGCTTTTGCGAGATTTTCCGGATATTTTGGCAAAATATCAACGGCGATTCAAATACATTTTGGTGGATGAGTATCAAGATACAAATTATGCACAATATTTGATTGTAAAAAAATTGGCGGCGGCACATCAAAACATTTGTGTTGTGGGCGATGATGCGCAAAGTATTTACGCGTTTCGAGGTGCGAATATTCAAAATATTCTCAATTTCAAATCCGATTACCCAACGTTTCAAACCTTCAAATTAGAACAAAATTATCGTTCGACCAAAACCATTGTAGGCGGTGCAAATTCTATTATTTCAAAGAATCGCGATCAAATTCGTAAAGAAATTTGGACGGAAAATATCGAAGGCGAAAAAATTCATCTTTCGAAATGCGACACCGATAAAGCCGAAGGGCTTTCAGTTGCTCAAAAAATCTTTGAAATTAAAATGAACGAACACTTGCAAAACAGTGATTTTGCAGTGCTTTACAGAACCAATAATCAATCGCGTTCGATCGAAGATGCGTTGCGACAACTCAACATTCCCTATCGCATTTATGGCGGACAAAGTTTTTACCAACGTAAGGAAATTAAAGATGTTTTGGCGTATTTTCGATTGGCCGTAAATCCGAATGACCAAGAGGCTTTGTTGCGTGTGATCAACTATCCTGCACGTGGAATCGGACAAACCACGATTGAGCGTTTGCGAGTTTTAGCCGATCAACATCAAGTTTCGTTGTGGGATATTGTTTCAACACCGACTTTGCAAGGCGACGAAATCAACAGCGGAACTCGTACAAAATTGGACGCATTTGCTGTGAAAATAAAAAGTTTGAATGTGGGCATCAAAACTACAGAAGCCTTTGAAATGGCAACTCAAATTTGGTTGGCATCAGGCATCAAATCTGCATTTGATGAAGAAGACACGCTTGAAGCAGAAATGCGTTTACGCAATGTGGACGAACTGTTGAACGCCGTAAAAGATTTCACACTCACCGAACAACAAGTAGTGAACGAGGAAACCGGCGAAATTTCCTTAGTGAACAATGAATTTCGAATGTTAGACGAATTTATGTCGGACATCGCACTCATTACCGATGCCGATATAAACCAAGATGATGACAAAAATAAAGTTTCATTGATGACTATTCATGCTGCAAAAGGGCTCGAATTTGCTTGTGTTTTCGTGGTAGGGATGGAGGAAAATTTGTTTCCATCGTCCATGTCGGTAAATACACGAACTGAACTTGAGGAAGAACGTCGATTATTTTATGTTGCGGTAACGCGTGCCGAGAAAAAATTGTTTTTGTCGTTTGCCGAAAATCGCTTCATTTGGGGACAATACACGTTTTGTGAACCCAGTCGATTTTTGGAAGAAATTGATCCGATGTATTTGGATAATCCCGAAGTGCTTGAAAAAACAAGTATGTTCGAGCGTTTCGAGTCTTACAAAACTTATAATAAGCCCAAACAATTTTTGGGTTCTAATTTGAGAAAAGTTGAGGCTTCGACCTCGCTCCCTTCGACTCCGCTCAGGGAGCGATTATCTCGGTCATTGAGCGGAGTCGAAATGACCGACCTTCAAAAACCAAAAAGCTTAATGTCGATGGCTGAAGCCAAATATACGCCAACTCCGCCATCTGCAGGGATTTCTTCAGAAAATTTACGAGAAAATCAAAAGGTTCATCACGAAAAATTTGGATCAGGAATTATTAAGTCCGTAGAACAAAACGGAGAAAAAATTGTTGTGCTTTTTGACACAGTGGGCGAAAAAACATTACTTACGAAATTTGCAAAACTCCAGATTGGCCTTCCAGACTAATAAATAAACAATAAAACACTTGCTTTTTTAATTATTTTTCTATATCTTTGCAAGCCTTAAAAAAACAATTAAAAGTTATGAAAAAACACATTTTATCAGCGGTGTTTGTCTTGTTATGGATGGGATACACTCAAGCACAAGACATTCGAAAACCGGGCGATTTTCAAAGTAAACACACTTCTGTAAATTCATGTGCAGGGGCTGTTGCTACATTTCCATGGTTTGAAGGTTTTGAGGCGACAACGTTTCCTCCGGCATGTTGGTCAATCCTTAATATTACAGGAACCAATCGAACTTGGGAAAGAGTTACACCTTCTACCGGTAGCGTTCACACCGGGACAGGAGCGGCAGGACATCGCTTTTTTGCTGGTGGATTAGAAGAAACAGCGTTGATTACTCCTGCTATAACTGTTCCGAACTATGGAAATCCAAAACTCAATTTTTGGTCCCGACACCAACTTGTAGATTATCAACATGCAAGTATACGAATATCGACAACTGTTAATACCGATATCCATGCCTTTCAAGAAGTCAAGGTGTTAACCGAAAACGAAGTATACCCTATTCAATGGAGAAATATAGAAATACCTTTAAACGATTTTTACGGAGAAACGATCTATATTGCATTTGTGTATAGTGGCAACAACAGTAATAATTGGTTTATCGACGATATTACCGTATCGCATTTCGAAAGTTACATTGATATGCAAGCCTTAGGTATTATACCAGAATCTGGCAGTTATGCCATGCTTTCCAGCAGTGAGGAAATTACGGTGCGCTTGAGAAACAACGGCGGACCTGCAGCAACCGGATTTGATTTGAAATTGTTTCACAACGAAACCCTAATGGCAACAGAAGTATTTACCGGTTCCATCGCAAGTTTATCAGAAGCCACGTATACGTTTAACACCACATTGAATCTTTCGACAGAAGGCACGCACAGAATACAAGTTATTGTCGATATGCCCGGAGATCAAGTTCCGAGAAACGATACGACAACCGTAACTATTGAAAACATTGGTTGCGGAATTCGAACACTATTTCCATACTTGGAAGGCTTTGAAAATAACGGTAACGAACTGCCGACTTGTTGGACCCAACAGATTGTTAGAGGAGAACGTGAATGGGCTATTTATACCGCCGCACAAAGCAGTCAATTGGCCATAGAACCACGGACACCATTTGCAGGCAACTACCGCGCTGTTTTCCGTGCTCCTGCAAAAGGTAGTGTAACCAGATTAATCACGCCGCCTATGGATCTCACAGCGTTAAGCAATCCTATTTTGAAGTTTTGGCACGTTCAAGAACAATATGTGAATGATCAAGACAGTTTGAAAATTTTATATCGAACATCTGCCAATGGAGACTGGGTACTCTTGGCAAACTACAACAGTAGGGTTGGGGAATGGACTGAACGTATGCTTCCGCTTCCTGAACCTTCAGGCCAGTATTACATCGCTTTTGAAGGCTGGGGCGAAGATGGTTATTCCGTTCAGTTGGATGAAATTTTTATTGGCAATTACGTTGATGTGGATATTGCTGTTACGGCTATTACACCGTCGGGAACCCACCTTCAACTTTCTGCTAATCAGGACATCACGGCAACGATCAAGAACAACGGTAGAAGTCCGGTTAGCGGATTCGGTTTGAGCTTGTTCCTTGATGGAAACCTTATTGCCACTGAAACATATACCAATACGATTCTGGGCTTAGGCGAAGGTATATACACGTTCAACCACAAATTAAATCTTTCTATATCGGGAACTTACGAACTCAAAGTTGTTACCAATTTATTGGGCGATGAAAACACGTTGAACGATACACTAATCGTAATAGTTGTAAACAGAGATTGCAACGCACTTACATTCCCTTATGAAGAAGGTTTCGAAGGAAACATCTTTCCGCCTTATTGTTGGACTACCGGTGCGACTAACGGAACAGGTTGGAGAAAATTGAATTATGGTGCTCACACCGGCTTAAGCAGAGCCTCCATTGCCTTTTGGGACACGCAAGAGGGATGGTTGATTTCTCCAAAATTTTCTATTCCGACAGGGGGAGAAGACTACGTGTTAGAATTTTGGTCGCATGTTTATGAAACCCGATTCTACACGCTTTCGGAAGTGCGAGTTTCGACTACAACCCCAACCGCCAATACATCAACATTTGAATTGCTTCACGCTTTAACCGGTGCAGAAAGACCCGAGGGTGAATGGGTAAGAATAATGCTTTCCTTAGCAGCCTATGCAGGGCAAGATATTTACATTGCATTCAGATACCAGAACCAAGGTGGCCAAACCGGACACATGTGGTCTATCGACGATGTAAACGTCTTTAACGTGAGTACGCACATAGATGCAGAATTAGTGTCGATTTCCACTCCACCGAGTTTAAATGTGAATATGTCAAATCAAGAAACAGTAACTATTCAAGTGAAAAACAACGGAGGTGTTCCGATCAGTGGATTCAAGTTGAAACTTGAACTTAACGGCGATTCGATTACAACCGAAACCTATACCGGTTCTATCGCAAGTTTGAGAACCGAAACCTTTACATTTGCACGTAAATTAAACCTTTCGGCAAATGGCATAAGCACGATCAAGGTTACGGTCATTTTGGACGATGATATGGAACCGAGCAACGACTCGAAAACCAAAACCGTTGAAAACAGAGTATGCCCACCTGTAACCAGTTTTCCATGGGAAGGAGAGTTTTGGGACAGCAGTCCAAATTCGATTACACCTTGCTGGATCAACCTTGGCCTTGGCCGTGAAGGAGATCTCTGGAAATGGTGGTCGGCTAACGTTGCAGGACAATATTTTGCCATATCCGAATCGTATGATGTTTTTTGGGAATACGAATTAGAACCCGACAACTGGCTGATTACGCCTCCGATTGCGCTAAATCAGCCTTATCACCTTTCGTTTAAAGTGGGTGGTTCAACGCATCCCGATAGAGCAGCAGAACACTATTCGGTGTTAATTTCCACAACAAGCATTGACCCTTCGGATTTCACGGAAGTTCTCACAGAAACGCTTAATCCCAATGATTATACCGAAACCATAACCGGTATGCCGAGTTATGGATTGAAAACTATTAGTATCCCGTTGGGTGCTTATATTGGAGAAACCATTCATATTGCTTTCCGTCACTGGGGAGTTACAAACCAGGAAGTGCTAATGCTTACAGACATTAAAATTCTTGATGGAGGCGATGTCTCTATAGCTGATATGTTTAATGACGAAAACAATCCGTTGAGGGCATGGGTACAAGACAACAGATTGTATGTCGGAGGATTGACAGCAGGCGAACGTTGGAATGTGTATACTGTTACCGGAAGGTTGGTTTATCAAGGTATTGCCAACAGTGATATTGTGAATATTAAACTGGCTATTCGCGGAGTTTATATTATCCAATCAGGCAACAGAACGGTGAAAGTAGTATACTAGTCCAAAGTGTTTTAATCAAAAAATCGCGGAGCAAAATCAATATTTTGATCGTCGTTGTCGAAAATTCGGATGCGATAGTTGACCATGAGCTCGTGTGAACCGAAACTTCTTCGGTTTGTAAATGTTTTTCCGAAATACTTATAATCGTAAGCATATCCAACTCGAAGGTTTGGGCCTAAATAGATACCGAGCATGGCAATAATAGCCTCATCGTTTCGGAAGGTTCCTCCAATCCAAAACTTGTTTTTGAATTCAACAAGCGCTCCAAATTCGTAGAACCAGTCGATTTTATCCTTTATGGGGAGCGTATCGTTTCTGTGAGTTGAAAACACGCTTGAAACTTGGGCTCTTGGTGTGAGTCGAACATTCTTGTTTAGATCAATTGCGTATTCGGCAAATCCGTAGGCATTCATCGGAAGGTTAAACCAATCAAACGGACTGTTTCTGTCGTTCGTATAGAGAAATCGCGAAACATGGGTTGCCGAAAGTCCGACGATGAATTTGGGTGTTGAGTAGGTTACACCTAAATCCACATCTGCTTTCCATCGGGATTGCCCCATAAGCATTCTGATGATTTCCGGATCAACTTCCGGTTCATTAACGGTTGTACCTCCAAATTTTCGATGTATGAATCCGGCACCGATACCCAAAGAGAGATAGTTTTCTCTACCAATTCTGACATGGTAGGCATAGGCGGCTTTCACGTTGAAAAGATTATTATTCCCCACTTGATCACCGAAGGCGGAGAACCCAACACCGGCACGGATTTGCTCTAAATACGTATTCGCATTAAATACGATTGTTCTTGGAGCACCTTCAAAACCTGCCCATTGTTGGCGAGCGAACAGGTAAGCGTTAGCATAATTGGAAAGTCCGGTTGCCGCAGGATTGTTGTTGAGCTTCGAAAACATCTGTTGGCTCAATTGAATATCCTGTTGTCCTCGTGCGAAAATGCCGAGAAACAAAGCTAAAGTAAAAGTAAAGTATTTTTTCATATTGCGTTAGAGTACAGTGACTACACCTGTTTTCGTAGATTTAGTATTGCAGTTATCATCGTTACAAATGGAAATAATGTAGAAATAGTCGCCACGGTCAACCATTCTGTTCGTTTTTTGGTCGCGACCATCCCAGCCGTCTTTACCTGTTTTTCCTTGTCGATTAGGCGTGGTTTTAGCCTCGTAAATGATACCTCCCCAACGGTTGAGAATGGTGATTTCGTCAACGCCTTCCATGAAGGTTTTATTGACACCTCCGCTGACCGGTGTGAAGGCTCCAGGAATAGGCCCGAAATCTTTCGAACTTCCTGACAATACACGAATATCAATAAAGATGCTATCTCTGCTCTCACAGGCATCTGCGTTGGGATCATAAACAATTAACTTGAAAATTTGAGAATTGAAAATCAAATCCGAAAAGGCAATTGGGGAATTATCGGAACGGGGGAATATCGTTGGAGAAAATGTTTCTGTATCCCAATAAATAAGATACGGATAACCGCTCGGACGATAACCACCATCTGTTATTTCAGCTTCAAAACGGAGTTTTTCGCCTAACCACACGGAATCGTGTACCGTGCTGAGCGTGCGTACAACCTGATCTTGCCAACCGTTGATTATTTTAATCACATCAACGTTGGTCAGGGTTGCAGTAAGCGGCGGTATGGCTTTAATCCGGAACGTATCGGTAATGGAAATCCACTCAAATTCCGTTCCTTCCGGATTGACTTGCACATTATTAAATCCCGTAACAAAATAGTATTTTATTTCTTCGTTTCCAAATATGATATCCGGAATTTCAGGACTGGTACCAATTAGTTCATGTCGACCAGTAACAGGATTAAATGTGAACCATTCTTGTCTGTATTTTCCCACTTCTCCTCCCCTATGCTCAATGGTCATTTCGAATTCTGAATTTGAACACACCGAATCCCAGTGTATCACCGTGAAACTGTAAGACCCTTCAACAACCAAATAGATGGTATCTCTTGTTATACAGGCTTGTCCGATAAGGTTTTCGCTTACTTCCGTAACTTGAGCTACAAAAGTTTCGATAGGCACGTAAGCAATTTTTAAATGAGCCGTATCACCATTCTCTGACAGGTTGAAACGATTTTCCGCCCAAGACAGACCTATAGGTATCCAATCAATTGCATGGCTCAGATCAGAAGGTGTTGCCTGTCCGATGGATTGAACAGATTCAATGTAAAAGAAAACATCTGTATCTTTGTATACCGTTGTATCTGCCGATTGGTAGACACTACGCAAAACGATTGCCGGTTCCACTTCAAGCGAATATATAGTATGGGTAGCTCCGCAACCGGTTCCGGAATTCGCGTAAACACTAATCGTTCCGGATTCTATGCCGGGAATAAATACCACCACATTCGTTGTGTCTGTTTGGTCAATATAATTATCCGTAATAATCCAATCATTGGGGAATGTCCATATAAACGTCGGCAAGGTGTTAACATACTGAGGATCTACTTTCAATTTCCCAATCACCGTATTGCCGGAACAGAAGCGCATATCGGCAATAAAATCATCCAACGTAGCATCCAATAAAGGCTTGATGGAATCGGCAGGCGTAATCGTAAATATAGCTTGTTTGAATCCGCAAGAATTTTCTGCTGTAACTCTCAGTCTGAACGGGTCTACGCCCACATTTGGAAAGTAAATAGAGTCGTTTAGCGGACGAGTGGTATCTATGCTGTACTCAGGAGCATAACCAAGACCAATCGTATCCCATCTAAAAATAGTTGTCCAACGGTCGAACTTAAGACTCAGTCCAAAAGGTTCAACATGCTTACAAGGCCATGGATTTTGCACAAGTTCAGGTATGGCAGGTTGATTTTGTACAGGTACAGAAAGTGTAATCGGTATGGACCATCCGCAAGTGCTTGCTGTATCATAAAAGCGAACAGAAAGCGTAATGCTATCTTGTGAATTACCTTTTGGCACGATGAATTTTATAATATCGTCGTATATCGATGTTCCTTCCACTGTTTGCAATTGCTGATCCGGACAATCCTCACATTGCCACCAAATCCACGTATTCGACGACATAGGAGGATTCGCAGCAGTGATGCTTGTTATCGAAGCTGTCAGCATTGAATTCTCGCAAATGTTGCCTCCACTTGGATTGGTTTGGATAAAGACGTTTTCGTATGTTGTTCGCCGTTCAACAGGAGCAAGAATAATTTTTGCTTCACTCGTTCCGCAACTTCCAACGGCGCTCACGCGGATAGTGTCAACCCAAGAATTTCCACTGCGATAGATCGGGGCAAGCAACACAACCGTGTCATAAATTTCGCTGTGATAAATCATTTTCCAACCTCTGATCGTATCGGCCGCAGCGGTCGAAATATCATAATTGAAATATACGTTGTAATCTGTATATTTTTCAACAGTAATGATCAGCGTATCGTTCATACACGTTAATGGCTTGTTTTCAAAAACCTCAAACTCAATTGTTGGCATCGTGTCGGCATAAATGGTGTAAATTTGAGTGCCTTCCCATTCCGGATAATCCACATGAGAACAATATCCTCGAATATTGGAGAATATAAATTGTACGCTATCTCTATCCGGATCCGAACTTTGAAGGAAATCCACAACAATAATATCAGGCAGGTTAGGTGGAATAGGTGTAACAATTACAGTTTCATTTTTAGTGTAGTCTAACTCAAACGTTACATAAGGATCAGAACGTTTTACTGTATAAACTATCGTACTGTCAATACAGGGCGACATATCGCCTATGAGTGCTATTCTCGGACTGTTTAGAATAGTAATTGTATCCCGCAATGGTGCACTAAACTGCGGACGCTCACACGTGGTGCTATCAATAGCTCGCACCTCAACAACGATTTTGTTGTATTTCCAATCTTCAATCTCGAATGTAAGTATATTTTCGGCTTGAACAACGTCTAACAACATGCTGAAATTCGGTGAAACATTAAAATTCCTTGGATCAATGGTTTGCTGATACAGCGTGAATCGGTAGCCGTGTACTCTTGATTCAAAGTTCGGAATTGCCGCAACTGTCAGTTCAGTCAACGAACAAACCGTGTCGCTTGGAATAAAATCATAGCCGACAGCAATACCATCTAATTCCGGTAACGGAGCAGGCTCAATCACATTCACCTTCGGAACTCTATTTTCCAAAGGCTGGAAACAATATTTTCCGGTTGTTGATACCACGTTAAGAGTGCCCAACGTTTGTCCAACCACAAAATTTACGCATTCCTGAGTGTTATCACCTACAAATTGCCAAGTTGGGTCGCTGCTTGCCGACCAATACCAACGATAACCGAATGGTAAATCATTATCCGGAGCATTAAGAGGATAAACATGACAAGCCCTTCTTGTATCACCGGAGCAATTAGAAAAACCGCCGGAAATTGAAATTCTCCAGTCAGAAGGTGCTTGAACCGTATCCACCGAAACCAACTGAATTTTCAATGTGTCTCCAACTACATCATTTCCAAACATATCTACACAACCTGTTCGCACACCAGCAACACCAACCCACATATTACGACGTTTGGCACCGGAAGCAACACGAATGTGGTCGTTTGCAATGCTGCCTGTAGTGAAAAGTGTAGTGTCGAGTGTAACATCGTCGTCTAAAATCATCCATTCAAATTTTTCAAAATCGGTTAACTCCGAATCTTTGAGATTGGGCACGACTCTCCAAGAAAAATTTTCCCACGTACATAGAGTATCCAACACGTACAACATCTGGCCGCTTGACCACACTTCACGTCCCCATCCGGCAAAATTTACCAAACTCGGCGCAAAAGCTGCTCGTCTCACTTCAACAATTGTAGAGTCGACAGAACGCGTATCCGGACTGCAATTGTTTCTGGGCGTTACCGCCAACACTCCGGTGTCTGTTACGCTCAATCTGAATTCATACGCATCGTAGATCGTGGTTTCAAAAATCGTATTGGATCCATTATTTTGTGTTAGCGTCCAAATGAGGTGGTCGGCATGTTGAAAAATGCTGTTAGGGCCGGACGTGTCTATTGCGAAGATAAATTCTTCACCAAAACAAAACGTGTCTTTAAACGCTGAAAATACCGGTATAGCGGTGTTCGGAATCACTTGTCCTGCTTCCAGCACAAATGGTAAACGACTTGGACCACATCGGTTACTCACCTCTACTTTGAGGTGCAAGGGTTTATAATTCTGATAAGGTTGTCCGCCTTGTAAAAAGAATTTCAACGTGTCAGCAACTTCCATGCCAAGCTGAAAATCGTAAACCGTCCAATAGTTAAATAACGTGTCGGCAGCAGGGTCGTACGCCCAAGCAGGGTTGTAATTTATCCAGGTAGGATTATTGAGGTTTCCGCTTGTGCTCCAATACCAAGTTACCGATTCCACATCATTAGCCGGTAGATTGTTTACAAAAAGCCCCAAAATACTGTCTTCGCAAGGCTTTCTTTGAACTTGTCCAATCGGATTTAAGAACATGTCGAAAATCATATTATTGTCTATCGCAATGGTATCCCAAACCCAAACAGGCCATGTCAACGTTCCGACCGGCTCGTGCTCTTCATCGCAAAGACTGTATGCTTTTACAATAATCGTATCGGATACGTCTTGTTTTGTTGGTGCGGTTAGCACGGTTACGGTTTTCCCTATCGGCAGGTATGAGCCATCCGGCATTTGCCTAAATTCATTCGCGCTTAGTAACTCCCATTCCCTTGGAAGTGTCCAAGCGTAGAAGTTGTTGACTTCATGCAAGGTGTCGACTCCAACGGCTTTCACGCTGAGTTGAAGTTCTGTTCTTGCACAAACGGTATCGGCCCAACCGCCACCGGTTGTATCGGGCGCTTTGGGGTAGATGTGTGTGATCACCGGTATGCTGTCCCACCGTGCAGGGCGAATTGTGGGCAGCCCGTAATGTTCGGGCTGAAGATCGCAACCTAAAACTTTCCAACGGACTTCAACAAATCCGCTTCTCACTCCTGTTTCAACCTTGTAGTCTAACGAATTTGTATTCCCATCATTTCCATAAAACCATAAATGGCCTTGCGAAATCGTATCAAAATTAGGCCAGTTCTCTGTCCTTCCGAAAGGACGGGGAGGTAAAATTGTCCAATCATTCGGAAACCGTATATAAAAGTCCCCCAAAGTTCCACCCCCATCTATTAAACTGTCTTTTGAGAATGGCAAGATGTAAGATACCGTTTCATCTTGACAAACCGTGTCCAAAAACTGTAGCCATTTGTTTTGGGGTAAGCGAAAATACTCAACAGGTCTGACTTGCGGTGAATATACACCTGTATTTCCTCCACACTGATTCACGGTGTGAAACGAAACTCGTCCGATATCCCGACCTACGGTAACTCTAAATTGCAAAAATTCGCCATCGGGTGTATGTGTGCCCGGATAACTTCTCCACGAACTTGGATGTGCACAAACAACACTGTGGCCCGGAGGTCGATATTTGTCTCCCGGAACCTGAAAAAAGATGTCGCCGCCTTCACAAAAGGTCTGATCTGCCATAACATCCCAACTTTGCCAAGATGCGGGAATTCCAGGTGTCAATGTATAGCGCACCGGAAGAGGCTCAGTAAACGTATCTCTCATGACATACGGTACAATTACCGGTTCACTAATTCCGCAAATCCCTTGAGCCGCAAACATTACAAAACCTTCCGGATCGGCATTATGGTTTATCGCAAAAATACTCACTTCAGTGCGATGAACGTTTCCTAAACTATTTTGGATAGAATCGAAACGGGCACCAATTGAACGCGGACGTCCGAAAACGCTGCCATCCGGAACATCTGTAGTCCAGCCGTGAAAAAATTCATAACCTATAGGACTTATCAACGTTCGTGTTGATCCAAACTGATCCCATACGCTCCGACTGGATACCAAACTATCATTGTCGTTGGTTAAAAGGTAACGTACACCGTAATATTCTCCCGGATTTACAATCGGTTGACCTGTACTATCCAATAGCGGATTCCAACAAATAGCAATTGTATCCATAAGTCGAGTTCCACAAATGTATTCATCGGGGTTTTCCGGGTCCGGAATGCAAGGCGTTATAGGTCGTGGAAATGGCCCGGCAAGGTCAAAAATTTGAGGTCGTAACGGCTTTTTTTGGACATCGAATTTGTGCATTCGAGCCCAATTTGTATCGTTTGGACTTGCAAACTGTCCTTGAATCGAAATGTTAGATACATTTCGATGAAAACACTGATTGGCTCCAACAACATATTTGTAGTAAGGCGTGCTTTGCTCCTGTATCACATAAGTGGGATCACTGACTCGTACAAAACTACGAACTACAAGGGGTGGACCTGCTTGTGTACTTGTAGAATCCGAAAATCTTGGATAACCCGAAATCCCGGAAGTTGCACCACCATCAAACCTCGAAATGTTGAACGAATCTTTCAAACTTTGCAAATCCCAAAGTGTCTGAGTGCTTCTGCGATTGATCGCAAAATATGCTACCGTTTCGAGACAACTTGAATTCCATACATCTTCCACCAAAAAGTTATTGGTGGTCATTTTTGTAATTATAAAATCGTTCATGGGTTTGGTGGTATCCCATGCAGATCCGATGTTTCCGGTACTTATTGTATCGTTTTGAAAAAATCCGCTTGGTGTGGTTGGGTCGGGACAATTGAAACCAATCGCCGCAACCTTGATTTCAATTCCATCCCCTTGGTATCGTGCTGCAAGTTCGGCTCTGCGTTCCGGCGAGTGGGCTTTAATTCGGAAAATAGCACGGAATGTATTCGTATCGCTTCGTGCAATGTCGCCAAATCCGCCTCCGCCTCCGGGTCGAATCAATCCAGATTCCGGATCGGGCGGAGCCCAACGAGCAGGATTAACGCCTGCATCTGCTTGCCCCCACGACCCGGCTCCAACATACATGCGTTCAACTAATGCCGTATCATAAATCCAGATATACGATACGGACGTATCAGGCACATCGCCTATTTGAAAAAACAAAAATCCTTGTGCAACTTGTGCTTGCTCAGGGCCTTGATTTCCTTCCAGAACAGTGGCCAAAAATCCATTATTGACCAAATTACTGTTAACGGATCGCAAACGACCATACGTTCCGCCCATATCCAAATAATTGACACAAACCGGAATATTCATTGAAGTCGGTTTCCAATATCCGCTTCCTTCTTTATTGGTATTGGGCACATCGGGATCATCGTTCCACCAAATCAATCGATAGATTTGATCTTGACGCCGGGCATACAGGTTTCTATCCGTTGTATCCAAAGGCGGATTGGCGTTGAGCTCTATTCCGCGATTGACTTCCCGCTCTTCTGTGGCAGGATTTATATCAATATTGCAAAACGCACGCTGAACAGTAACAGTGGTGTACTCAGGTTGATAATTGAACACAGTGATAGATGAATACGAAGTCGTACCGACCAGTGAATCCAAATACGATGTATAGGTTTGGTCATTTAGAACTTCCCACTTGTAAGTTAAGTTCCCGTATGGCAAATTTGTACTGTTATCGGAATAATTTCGAGCGGTGAATGTAACCCTGTCGCCCTGACAAATCGGTAATGGATCAATAATAATCGCATCCACTTTTGATGCTGCTGGCCACATGTAGAAAGACGCAGTGGCAATATGGGTTTGAACTCCTTGCCACGTAACTGTGAAATCTCCACCTATTTCGGCATCACGTATAGCCGGATTGTAAGAAAGATTAAGAGTTAGAATCTCATAATCTCCGCTTATGATTGGTGGTATTGAGGAAAGCCAAAATGTAAACAAAGATCCTCCTGAGGGAAAGCTCCATGATGTGGAATTTGCCCAAGAAACAAAAGTAGGCTCGTTAGGTCGTTCGATAGCGATTTGAATCGTGTGCGTACTGAGGCCATCTTTGTTCAAGCAAAATTGGTTATTAACAAACGACGCGCTGCTGGGAAGCGGACCTCCGGAAGTTAGTATGCCATAATTCACCACTTGCGCAAACCCTACATTGCCAACCAAGAAGAGCCCTAATGTTAAATATCCTATCCGCAACGCTTTCGAGCGCCATAAAGCAGAAAAAAAACTATGTACAAATTGCATTTTCATAACTATTTTTCACATTTAAAATTACTGCAAAAATACACAATTAAGTTTAAAAAAACAAATTTTGTTTTGTTTTTTGTTAACAAAAATTTTTTAACAACAAAAAAAATCTCCCAAATTTTGAAAATCCAATAATTTTTCGTAACTTTGCAGAAAGATATACCCTGACGATAATGGATAAACCAAAAATCTTGTATGTAAGCCAAGAAATGGTTCCTTACACTAAGGACTCTCCGCTGGCTCTTGCAGCGCGACACTTGCCTCAGTTCGCACAAGAAAACCAAAGTGATATTCGTGTATTCATGCCCAAATACGGAGTTATCAACGAGCGTCGAAATCAACTCCATGAAGTGATTCGCCTTTCGGGAATGAACATTGTGATCAATGATGTGGATTACCCGCTTATCATGAAAGTGGCATCATTGCTGCTTGCAAAAATGCAAATTTATTTTGTAGATAACGAAGATTTTTTCGGCAAAAAAGCTCATCTCGACAAAACCGGAAAGCCTTATGATGATACGGATACCAAACTGATCTTTTTTGCACGTGGTGTAGTCGAAACGACCTCTAAGTTAGGTTGGACGCCCGATTTGGTACACATTAAAGGTTGGTTCGCAAGCTTGTTGCCGCTTTATATTCGGAGGTTTTACAAAAACAATCCGAAGTACAAAGATGTGAAAATAATCATTTCTCTTTACAACGAAACGTTTAAAGGAAAAATCAATAAAAAATTGATCAACAAACTTAAGTTTGATAATATTCCGACAAAAGATTTGGCACGCTACGAAGATACGGCTTACATTGCAATGATGAAAGCCGCTATTGATTTAGCCGATGGTGTCATTGTTGCCGAAGAAGGCGTTGATCCGGAACTTATTGCATACGCAAAAAAAACACGTAAGCCTGTTATGCCCTACAAAGGCGAAGAAACGTTTTTTTTTGACACAACTAATTTCTACACTAAAATTCTTTCAAAATAAGCACGAATTGCTACCTGTAAAACTTTTAACATGACCATTTTTCATCGAATTAAACATAATTCTTTTTTTAGTTTTTTTATTCTTGTTTGCGTATTTTTTTTGGCATTACCGTCTTGTAAAAAAGATTTGGCTTCTGTCATCGGTTTAGGTATTCAACCTGAAAGTGAAAATATCTTTGCCGTGTTCGATGATACAACGGCTTGTCTTCGACTTGTTACCTATACCATAGCCGATGATTCTGCCGTAACCAGTGGACGTTCGGTCTATTCTTTGGGAAGCTACAACAGTGAGACGTTTGGAACACTCACCGTGAATTTAATTACTCAGATGTACGATCCCAATCTTGTTACCCGTGATTCCGTAGTAAAAGACCCCGAAAGTATTGACTCTGTTTTTATATTTTTTCCTTATAGAGGCTCTTATCCTTCTGAGAATGGCTTTCCTACAGATCCAATTAAGATAAGCATCGGCGAACTTTTAGATCCCGTACTTAGTAACCCTTCAACATTCGACAACCAATACTATAGCAATCAGGATCGTGATCAAAATTCAGGTTCGGTGTTGCGAGATTATATTATCGAACCTTCTGCTTTTCGAGATTCGATCATAGACCCTTCAGATACAAGCGGCCAAACCAAATTACCACTTCCGATTTTGAGAATTCCTCTCAACCATTTCGAAGGTAAAGAATATGCAAAAAAACTTTTGAAAGCCAGTAAAGAAGGTGCACAGGACACTACATCAGCAATAAACGCATTTTTGGAAGCGATTCCTGGACTGTATTTCGAGGCTCATCCCGAAACATCGCCCGGTCGTGGAAATGTGGTCAGTTTCAATTTTATCAGTGAATATGGTGCTCCGGGTATCCGAATTTATTATCGCAACGAAGGTGATACGGTGTCTCGTCAAAGAGATTACTCATTTTTTCCTTTTTGGGAAGGTGCTATGACTTACAACTACATCCATATAGATAACACGAAAGCCTCATCAGAACTTAACAGTCAGCTTAGAGCTCAGCTTGCCGGAGATTCGACTTCAGGTGAAGAGATGGTTTTTTTACAATCGTTTTATGGTTCCCTTGTTCGTGTAGAAATGCCCGATATTCGTGAGTTTGCAAAAACCGTTGGCAAGATTGCCTCTGATGGCAAGGTTGTTGATGGTAAAAATATCGTGATCAACCAAGCCTCTTTGGTGATCAATGTCAAACCCGAGGAGCGGTTTAATCCGGCAACACATCTCAACATTTATCATCGCGTAGCTGCCGACACATTGGTTACCATACGCGATCACAGCACATTTATCGGCGGACAATTCAATGAAAAGAAGTCTGAATATCGTATCTTTCTCACTCGCCATATCCAAAATCTTTTGTTGGATACTCTTGCCCCAAACGTCCCTTTAACGCTCTTTTCAAGCACTCAGCACACGCTTCCGGATATTACAACTATTTATGGTCCTTCCATAGATAACGGAGATAGGCGTATGAGATTGGAAATAGTGTATTCTGTCTTACCGTAAGAGCTAATAAATTAAAATATGTGTGGAATAGTTGCCTATATCGGGAAAAAACAAGCTTATCCGATTTTGATAAAAGGCTTAAAACGTTTAGAATATCGCGGATATGACAGCGCTGGAGTTGCTTTAATTAATGATAACCACAAACTCAGTGTTTACAAAACTAAAGGAAAAGTTGCCGATTTGGAACATTTTGTCAACGATAAAAATATTTCAGGAACTATCGGAATTGCCCACACACGTTGGGCTACACACGGCGAACCAAATGATAAAAACGCACATCCGCACTTTTCCGAAAACGAATGTTTAGCGCTTATTCACAACGGAATTATTGAAAATTACAGTGTTCTCAAAGAGGAGCTAATGTCGCGTGGACGTACATTTCAGAGCGACACAGATACGGAAGTTTTAGTGCAGCTCATCGACTATATCAAAGTTAATGAAAAAACAGATTTGGTACGAGCCGTTCAATTAGCATTGTCTCAGGTTACCGGCGCTTATGCAATTGCGATTTTGAGCAAAGACAATCCAGATATGTTAATTGCTGCTCGTAAAGGAAGTCCTTTGGTGGTAGGTGTTGGCGAAGATGAGTTTTTGCTTGGATCAGATGCATCGCCGATTGTTGAATACACCAAAGATGTCATATATCTCAACGATGAGGAAATAGTGGTCTTAGAACGTGGCAAAAAAATAAAAATTACCAATCTCAAAAATGTCAAAAAAACACCTCGCATACAAACGCTTGAAATGAGTTTGGAAGCCTTGGAAAAAGGCGATTTTCCGCATTTCATGCTGAAAGAAATTTTCGAACAACCGAAAACATTACGCGACAGTATGCGCGGACGAATTTCGACAGATCTCACGCAAGTTGCCCTTTCGGGAATTATCGACAACAAAGATAAGTTCATAAACGCTCGTCGAATTTTAATTGTGGCCTGCGGAACATCCTGGCACGCAGGGCTTATTGGCGAATACATTATTGAAGAATTGACGCGAATTCCCGTTGAGGTAGAATATGCGTCCGAATTTCGTTATCGCAATCCGATCATCTACAAAGATGATGTAGTGATTGCCATTTCGCAATCGGGCGAAACTGCGGATACACTTGCTGCGATTGAGTTGGCGAAAAAAGCCGGTGCTTTTGTGTATGGAATTTGTAACGTTGTAGGTTCGTCTATTCCACGTTTGACGGATAGCGGAACATATATGCATGCAGGTCCCGAAATAGGCGTGGCGTCTACAAAAGCATTCACTGCGCAAGTTACAGCACTGATATTAGTTGGTTTGGTTTTAGCCAAAGAAATGAAAACCATTAGCGACAAACGTTATTTGGACATCATCAAAGATCTTTCAGAAATGCCTGAAAAGATTGAGGAAACCTTAAAGTTGAACGAACAGATCAAAGATTTTTCCAAGATATTTACCTACTCGAAAAATTTTCTGTATCTCGGTCGCGGTTACAATTATCCGCTGGCTCTCGAAGGCGCGTTAAAACTCAAAGAAATTTCTTACATTCATGCCGAAGGTTATCCTGCTGCAGAAATGAAACATGGTCCGATTGCTTTGGTTGATGAGGAAATGCCGGTGGTGGTGATTGCAACAAACAAGGGTCATTACGATAAAATCGTGAGTAATATTCAGGAAGTAAAAGCGCGTAAAGCCCGCATCATTTCTATTGTTACGAAAGGCGATACAACCGTGAAAAACATATCGGATTTTTGTATTGAAATTCCCGAAACGGAGGAAATGCTCGTACCGATTTTAGCCTGTATTCCGTTGCAATTATTGGCGTATCATATTGCTACTTTGAAAGGTTGTAACGTTGACCAGCCGCGAAATTTGGCGAAATCTGTTACGGTGGAGTAAGGGCGGGGTCAATGTCGTTCAGTTAAGAGATAAACACATGATTGTTAACAACTAAAATATGTCCATTGAATTGTATAACATAAAAATATGTTTTTTTGTATTGCGAAATTCAAAAAAACAACCCAATGGACA
>WRCN01000012.1 GCA_009783885.1 Bacteroidales bacterium
AATTGTTTCGGTCTACCCGTGCGTTCTTGACGGATAAGTTTTTCTAAAACAACTAAGTTTTTGAGGTTTTTGATTCGGTTCATTATGGTTTGTTTAAAGGTTTTTTATTTGTGTATAAAAAAAAGCGGACTTACATATCCGCCTTTGAGGTATTGGACAACCCAGATCACAAATAAGTAGCCCGCTTTTAGCGAGCGTTCACTTATCCCTGTGATCTTGAAAGTGTCCAATTTTCAAAGAGCAAGAACATAGCTAAACGCTATTTCGTATGTATGTTTTTCGATGTGCGTATTAACTACGCGGATTTTTCATAGGCAATTCTTTTAATTTTTGCAAAATACATACATTACAATTCCAAATCTACATCATGCAATTCAACGTATGGTAAGCCCCATTTTCCAAGTTCTTCCATAAATGGATCCGGATCAAATTCTTCAACATTGAACACACCGGGCTTTTTCCAAAGGCCTTTCAGATACATCATTGCACCAATCATGGCAGGAACACCGGTGGTGTAACTCACACCTTGTGTGCCGGTTTCTTTGTAAGCCACCTCGTGACTGCAATTGTTGTAAATATAATACGTTTTTTCTTTGCCTTGTTTATCCAAACCTTTGATGCGACAACCAATGGATGTCCAACCGGTGTAATTCTCGCCCAAATCACCCGGATTTGGCAATACGGCTTTCAAAAATTGAATTGGAACTATTTCCTTTCCTTCGTACATAATTGGCTCTATACCTGCCATTCCAATGTTTTGAATCACACGGAGATGAGTTAAATATTCTTGACCAAACGTCATCCAAAAACGTGCACGTTTCAACGTTGGGAAATTCTTCACCAACGATTCTAATTCCTCGTGATAAATCAAATAGGATTCTTTCGGCCCGATATTCGGATAGGTGATCGGTTGATGAATTTCGTGTGGTTTAGTCTCGATCCATTTTCCGTTTTCCCAGTATTTACCGGGTTGTGTTACTTCACGAATGTTGATTTCGGGATTAAAATTCGTTGCAAATGCTTTGCCATGATCGCCGGCATTGCAATCCACAATATCCAAATAATGAATTTCGCTGAAATGATGTTTCGCTGCATAAGCCACAAAAATACTGGTTACGCCCGGATCAAAACCACATCCCAAAATCGCAGTGATACCTTTCTGTTTGTAACGATCTTGATAGGCCCACTGCCATTTGTATTCAAATTTGGCTTCATCGATAGGCTCGTAGTTGGCGGTATCTAAATAACTCACGCCTGTTTCCAAACATGCATCCATAATGGGCAAATCTTGATAAGGCAATGCCAAATTCACCACTAAATCGGGTTTGACTTCGTTGATTAATTTCACCATTTCGGGAACATTGTCCGCATCAACTTGTGCAGTCTTAATGTTTTTTCCCGGAAGTGCAGCTGCAATAGCATCACACTTGGATTTGGTTCGACTTGCAATCACGATTTCGCTGAAAACATCCGAATTTTCAGCCATTTTGTGAACAGCTACGGTGGAAACACCACCTGCTCCGATAACTAAAACTTTGCTCATAGTACTATTTTTTTTTGCAAAGATACGAAAAAAATTGTATCTTTGCAAAAAACAAAAACTCAACACTTATGAAAGACTTGAAAAACTACATCGAAACAAACAAAGACCGCTTTCTTCAAGAATTGTTCGGTTTAATCCGTATTCCGTCCATCAGTTCGGGCGGTAAAAAAGAAGATATGGAAGCTTGCGCTGAATATCTAAAAAAATCGCTTTTGGAGGCAGGAGTCGACAAAGCGGAAGTGATGCCAACCAAAGGCAATCCCGTTGTTTATGCCGAAAAAATTATTGACCCAAAACTTAAAACCGTTTTGGTTTACGGCCACTACGACGTAATGCCCGCCGATCCGCTTGATTTGTGGACAACTCCACCGTTTGAGCCTAATATCAGAGATGGAAAGATTTACGCGCGCGGCGCAAACGATGATAAAGGTCAGTTGTTCATGCATGCCAAAGCCTTTGAGTTTATGGTAAAAACCGGACAATTGCCCTGCAACGTGAAATTTATGCTCGAAGGCGAAGAGGAAATCGGCTCGCCAAGTTTGGAAACCTGGTGCATCGAACACAAAGACATGCTGAAAGCCGATGTGATTTTGGTTTCCGACACCAGTATGATTGCCAACGACATTCCTTCAATAACCACGGGATTGCGTGGTTTGAGCTATGTTGAAGTGGAAGTTATCGGACCTGATAAAGATTTACATTCGGGATTATTCGGCGGCGCTGTTGCAAATCCCGCCAATATTTTAGCAAAAATGATTGCCGATTTGCTTGATGAAAATAATCGCATTACGATTCCCGGATTTTACGATGATGTGATTGAAATTTCCGCTGAAGAGCGCGCTGCAATGGCCAAAGCACCATTCTCGCAAGAGGCATACAATAAAGCGTTAGACATCGCTGAAGAGTGGGGAGAAAAAGGGTTTTCAACAAACGAACGCACTGGAATTCGTCCGTCGTTAGATGTGAACGGAATCTGGTCAGGCTATACCGGAGAAGGCGCGAAAACAGTGTTGCCATCTGTTGCAAAAGCCAAAATTTCCATGCGTTTAGTACCTGCACAAGACCATGTAAAAATCACCGAACTTGTCAAAAAACATTTGGAAAGCACTGCGCCAAAATATGTGAAAGTAAATGTAAAAGCACTTCACGGCGGATACCCTTACGTTTCGCCAATCGACATGCCCGCCTATAAAGCAGCCGAAAAAGCATACGAAGCGGTTTATGGAAAAACACCAATTCCAACACGAAGCGGCGGCAGTATTCCAATCATCGCCACATTTGAAAAAGTGCTTGGTTTGAAATCTATTTTGATGGGATTTGGTTTGGAAGCCGATGCCATTCACTCGCCAAACGAAAGTTTCGAATTGGAACGTTTCTACAAAGGAATTGAAACCATTCCTTATTTTTACGAAGCTTTTGCTGCTGAGTAAAAATCCAAAACTCTGCGTTACGCTCCTTCGATAAAATGCTCTTTTACTAAAGTAAACCCTGTTCGGCGGAGGCTCCACGCCTCCGCCGTTCTATTCAGGCAGGTTGTGTTTGCACAGCTAAAGGATAGTAGCAGGCAGATCCCTCACTACTGTGGTGCGGTTTTCCACCCCCTTAATCCCCCGTCAGCGGGGGACATGTTCGTACCTAATAGCAACAGATCGCTAATTCGAGCCAGCGGATTTTTTGCCAATTCCAACACTTCAACAAAACGCATCCTTAAAAAACAAACTAAACTTGCAAAATTGAGAACACATTTCAATTATTTTTCGTACCTTTGCGGTGAAACAAACAAAAAAATATGGGCATCATCATTCGCCAAAGTCTGAAAGCTACGATAGTAAACTACGTTGGAGCATTCATCGGGTTCATAACAACGATGTTTGTTTCAACGAAGTTTTTGTCACCCGAAGAAATCGGACTGACACGTGTGATGATCGAAGCGGCAACGATTTTGGGCGGTTTGATGGCGCTCGGAATCAGTTCATCCGGGTTGAGATTTTTTCCATTTTTTAAGACGGATAAAAATTCACATAACAACGGTTTTTTGTTCTATTTACTCTTGTTTCCAATGATTGGAGCAATTGTTTTCGGACTTTTGTTTTTATGCCTAAAAACAGGTATCACAGGTTATTTCGAAGCCGAATCGCCGTTGTTCAACCGATTTTTCTATTACGTTATTCCTTTGGCGATATTCATGGCGTTCACATACGCATTTGAAGCATACGCTACAAATTTAATGCGTATTGTTATTCCAAAATTTATTCGTGAAATTTTGTTGCGATTGATGAATATTGTCATAATTTTGCTTTACTTTTTTGGGTTTTTTACACTTCCACAATTCATTTTTGGATTGGTTTCCATTTACGGAATCATGATGGTGTTGAATGGGATTTATATTGCAACAATGGGGAAATTTTCATTGAAATACGATTTTAGTTATATCGAAAAACCATTGAAAAAAGAGGTCAGAAATTACACCGGATTTCTCCTGTTAGCTTCCATGGGCGGAGCGATAGTAACCAAAGTGGATATTTTTATGCTGAGTGGAATGTTGGGGTTGGAATATAGTGGGGTTTACAGCATTGCCATGTATATGGCGGTGATTGTTGAAATTCCGAATCGCTCGTTGCAAGCCATTTCTTCTCCTGTAGCAGCACAAGCTATCAAAGAAAAAAATCACGATAAAGCGCAAGAATTATTCAAAAAAGTGAGTCTGAATCAACTGTTGGTGGGTTCTTTGATTTTTATTTTTCTCTGGATTAATATCGACACCATATTTTATTATATCCCTAATTCTGAGATTTATCGCACCGGAAAATATGTGGTATTATTTATCGGAATTGCTCGAATCTTTGATTCTGTTGCGAATTTCGCAGGAATATTGGTAACGTATTCTAAATACTATTACTACTCCCTGTTTTTTATGTTTTTTCTGATGTTTGTAACTATCGGATTAAACCTTACATTTATCCCGATTTATGCCATTTCCGGCGCAGCATTTTCCACAGCATTAACTTTTATACTTTACAATATCCTCATGCTTTCATTTGTAAAATGGAAATTAAATTTACATCCATTCTCAATAAATATGCTGAAAATACTTGTAATTATTGCAACGATAGTGTTGATAAATTTTGTATTACCAACTGTTGGAAATCCGTTGATCGATAGTTTATATCGTTCTTCTATTTTAGCTATAATAGCAGGATGTTCCGTGTTTTTCTGGAATGTTTCGGAAGATATGAATTCAGTTATAAAATCATTTTTACGTCGTGACAAAATCCGCTCGTTGTAAAGCCATCATCGCATGGTTTGAGAAAAACAAACCCTTGCCAAAATCGGAATTGAATTACAAAAATCCGTATCAATTGTTAGTTGCTGTTATTCTTTCGGCACAATGCACCGACAAGCGTGTAAACCTGACCACGCCAGCATTTTTCAAACAATTTCCAACTCCAAAATTACTCGCAAAAGCAGATGTTGAAACCGTTTTTTTATTGATCAAATCTATTTCATATCCCAACAATAAAGCGAAAAATTTAATTGGAATGGCCAATGTTTTGGTCAACGAATTCAAAGGTGTCGTTCCCGATGATGTGAACTTATTGCAAAAGATGCCCGGCGTAGGACGAAAAACGGCGAACGTTGTGGCTTCCGTAATTTATCACAAACCTGTGTTAGCCGTTGATACGCACGTATTTCGCGTGTCTGCGCGAATCGGATTTACACCGAATGCCAAAACGCCGTTAGAAACCGAACGCGAATTAATGAAGTTAGTTCCACTCGAAAAAGTTCCCGATTTTCACCATTGGCTCATCTTGCACGGACGCTACGTTTGCACAGCACGCTCGCCGAAATGCAATGAATGTGGGATTAGCAAATATTGCCAATCGTTTGGAAAATTTAATGTTTAATGTGTTTCTCGGCGATGCTCGTTTCGACTCTGCTCAACGAGCGGTGAGTGGAATCAACAAGCGGTAAAAGGGTAGCTTAGCGGAGTCGAAGCTACCGTAAAATCGTTACTGCTCCACGCGCTTGGTGACTACTCCCACATTTATCAGTAGCTTTGACCACCCAAAAATATACGCCATCCGGAACTTGTGACCCCCCGTTTGTTCCGTCCCATGCAACTTTCGAAGGATCGCCGTCAAATCTATAAACCTCACGATTCCATCGATTATAAATTCGCAAATGAAAGCTGTTCAATTGATCTTTTAATTGTTCAGGATTAATAACCAAAAAAACATCGTTCGTTCCGTCATCGTTAGGTGTAAAAATATTAGGCATATGCTCCTTGATTTGTGGAGATTGCTCGTTCAATAAAATATCAACAGAAAATTCGCTTTGACAGCCTGCACTATCGGTCAAAGTAATCGTAAAACTTAAATTTTCCCGAACGTTAATGGTTCTGTAAAATAGAGTATAAGTAGTATCGTTACTCCAATGATATTTGGTTAATGGAAATGGCACAAAGGCATCAACCTTGACAGACTGTCCTCTGCAAAAAACCGTTGTATCAATCAATACATCTTCTGTTTTACGCAATATAGGTTCCCTCCATTCTTTAGGCCAAAAATTGATGGTAACCGTGTCCGAAACTATGGTACTGTCCATGCACGTGTTGTTCCAAATCGTTACATGATACTCGCCTTGATTGTCGTAATCAATTGTGATGGTATTTTCTGTACTGCCATTACTCCAAAGGAATTCGTATTTAGAAGTCAAAAAATCCCACGATTGTGTAGGTAGTGTAAACCCTTCGCCATCATAGCAAAGCGTTGTATCGGGCCCAAAATCAAGGTCGGGACGGTTTGCGAAAAACACAAAGGCCGTGTCTAAAACCGAGTACGGTGGCGGGTAAGAAGAGTAATCTCCTTGGCAAAAAGATCCTGTGTACCAAACAATATAGCGTTTGACTCCCATAGAATTTCTGGTAGTGTCGAAAATCACTTCTAAAACAGAATCTTGAACATCTCCAAAACCTTCCGGATTAAACCAAAAGAAATCATCTACATATTCCGTCTCCCCTATTTTCAGAATAAGCGTATCGCCGAAACATAACGTTGTATCTATATTTAGTTTGCCGATTATTCTTGGAATGGGAAACGTGTCGATAACAATCGTGTAAAGACTATCACACTCGTTCACAGTATCAGTGATACGAACCCAAATTTCTCCAAAAATATTACCTGTGGCTGGAAATACGTAAAAAGAATTTGTAGTACCGTTACTCCATTCATACTCGAATGCAGTGTGTTGTTCGATATGTAAGGTATCCCTTCTGCAAGCGGTTACTGTATCCGGAATTTGTAAACTATTCAGTAAGCTGCAATCTTGTGCAAAAACTGCAGACGAAGCGGATAAAAGGGCGAATATAAAAAGTTTTCTAATCATTTTAGCCATATAAACTACAAAGATACAAAAAAATTGTGAATTTAAGCACAAAAATTTTGTAAATTCAAAAAAAAGTTGTAACTTTGCAGTGGAAAGCTGGCAGAGTGGTCGATTGCGGCGGTCTTGAAAACCGTTGACTGTAACAGGTCCGGGGGTTCGAATCCCTCGCTTTCCGCTTCCGCAAAAATTCGAAAAAATGTGTGTAAGAGGATATATTCAATATATCTTTACGTTTTTAATTCTGAACCCGAAACTGTCTATCACGCTCTTTAGTCACTTTATATTTTCTCATCGGATACCTGTTTCCTGAACCTTTCGGATAGCCGTCTAATATATTAAATTTAGCCTTGCAGCAAAGACATTCAAACTCCAATGGTGCAACACGAGCCATATCGGAGAATTCAATAACCATACAGCCGTAGAAATGGTCAACCGGACAAGCCATGTCGTAAGCAAAAAACTCGTCGTCAGCAAAGCGATAAACCACAACACCTCCTTTATACTGAGAACTTCCGAAACAACCGGTATACCCGCGTTTGTCATTGAACGTTTTTACATTTCCTATAGATAAATCTTGATCGAACGAGTCCAAGTAAATAACAAAATTAACTGCACAAATCGGAATAGGATTGGGGTTGCGCTTATCGTTGCAGCTACTGCTGCTAAAAAGCACAGCAAGACTCAAAAAACAGAGGATGGATAGAAAATTTCGCTTCATAATGCAAAGATACGAAAAAAAATGATAATTAACAATAAATTGTTCGCAAAACCAGTAAAATAATATACAAAATTCTTTTTTTTTTTGTACCTTTGTACGCAGAAAAACAAAAACTATGGGACTTTTTTCTTTTATGACGCAAGAAATTGCGATTGATCTTGGCACGGCAAACACCGTAATTATACACAATGACAAGGTTGTTGTGGATGAACCTTCCATTATTGCGATGGATCGCAAAACCAACAAAGTTATAGCCATTGGTAAACGTGCATTGCAAATGCACGGCAAAACTCACGACAACATCAAAACTATTCGTCCTCTCCAAGGCGGTGTTATCGCGGATTTTCATGCTACCGAATACATGGTGAAAGAAATGATTAAAATGGTCAACCCAAAAAAATCTGTCTTCCCGAAAGTCATGAAAATGGTAATTTGTATTCCATCGGGAATCACAGAAGTGGAAGAACGCGCTGTTCGTGATTCTGCCGAACAAGCTGGAGCGCGCGAAGTTCGACTGATTCACGAACCGATGGCAGCTGCTATCGGAATTGGTATCAACGTGCTTGAACCTACCGGAAATATGGTTGTTGATATCGGCGGTGGTACGAGTGAAATAGCGGTAATTGCGCTGGGCGGAATTGTGAGCAATAAATCCATTCGCATTGGAGGCGACGAGTTCAATCAAGATATTGAAGACTACATGCGTAGACAGCACAACATCAACATTGGTGAACGTACTGCCGAAAAAATCAAAATCGAAGTGGGTTCCGCAATTCCTGATTTGGACAATCCGCCGGAGGATTACCCGGTGCAAGGTCGCGATATGTTGACTGGTATTCCGAAAGAAATCATCGTGAGTTATTCTGAAATTGCGCACGCTTTGGATAAATCCATCATCAAAATTGAAGCCGCCGTGTTGAGCGCGTTGGAGCAAACACCGCCCGAATTGTCGGCTGATATTTATCGCACCGGAATTTATTTGGCCGGGGGCGGTTCAATGCTTAGAGGCTTAGACAAGCGTTTAAGTATGAAAACCAAACTTCCCGTTCGCTTAGCCGAAGACCCACTTCGTGCGGTAGCCCGCGGAACAGGTATCGCCTTGAAAAATTTTGACAAATTCGTATTTTTGATCAAATAATTTTAACTAGTGAACACGCTTGTTCGATTTTTAAAACGATTTCATTTTGTCTTGCTATTCCTTCTGCTTGAAGGGATAGCATTGACTTTATTAGTCCAAAACAATCGCTATCAGGCCAGACAAGTCAGACATTTTTACAACGAAGTGACAGGCTTTATTTTTGGCGAATACAGCAGTTTGACCGAGTATTTTAGTTTGCGAAGAACCAACCTTGAGCTTAGTGCTGAAAACGCTCGTCTGCGTAGTCAAATAACGCAATCCTATCAAATTAACGATCGTAAATTATTTTTCGTAAACGATACAACTTACAGACTTCAATACGAATATATTCAAGCCAAAATCATCAAAAACTCAACTACCAAACGAAACAATTATTTAATGGTTAATAAAGGCGCTAATCACGGTATAGAGGCTGGAATGGCGGTGATCTCTCCAAACGGCGTGGTTGGTGTAGTGAAAGTGGTGTCTACTAATTTTTCATCCATTCTGTCCCTGCTTCATAGCGACAGTCGGCTTAGTGCAAAACTAAAAAGAGGAAATTTTTCAGGTTCTATTCATTGGAATGGAAAATCATCCGGCATTGCTCAAATGACTGTCGAGCAACAACACGCCGATGTTCAGATAGGAGATACAATCATTACCAGTGGATATTCATTAGATTTTCCGGAGGGCATATTTATCGGGACAGTTAGCGCAATACGAACTAAACCGGGAGACAATTTTCCTGTGTTGGATGTCAAATTGAGCACTAATTTCAACACATTAGAGCATGTTTATGTAGTCAGAAATTTAGCAAAAGACGAATTAAAAACCCTTTTACAACAGCATTTGAATGATGAATAATAGGATTACAAAAAATATTCTGCGTTTCGCCCTTTTCTTGCTGCTGCAAGTTTTGCTGATTGACCGTATGCATATTTCGAGCATGGTAACGCCGTATATTTATATTTTGGCTATACTCTTGTTGCCGTTCAATACGCCGAAATGGCTGTTGTTAATGTCGGCATTTATTTTAGGCTTTTTTGTGGATATTTTTTCGGGAACGATGGGCCTGAACATGGCAGCAACCGTTTTGATTGCATTTGTGCGTCCCAGATTATTAAATTCGATCGCTTTCGGACAAAGTTTTGATAGTGATGATTCTCCAAATATGAAAGTATTAGGAGCAGATCGGTTTATTTCTTACGCTTTAATCATGATTCTAATTCACCATACGGCATTGATTCTTTTAGAAGTATTTCGTTGGAATGAATTTGGAACAACTCTTTTGCGAATTTTTTACTGTTCCGTAGCAACGTTGGTATTGGTAGTTTTGACTCAACTTTTATTTGTGTTTCGGAAAGAATAATAGAAAAAATTGCAGTTCTAACATTTTTTTTGTACCTTTGCGGCAACAAAACTAAATAAATCAAACAATAATCTTAAAAATAATTACAACTATGAAAAAAATTGCATCTTTGGTTATCGCACTTTGCGTTATAACTTTTGTTTCTTGCTCGCCAAGAGAAAAAACTCCATCAGACACTGTAAAAAATTATTTAGAATGCCTCCAATCCGGAAAGTATGAAAAAGCGATCAGCTACTACAATATTGATCTCGGGGAATCTATGGAAATGAAAATGCTTGCCGACAAAATGGAAGAGTCTCTAAAAGAGCAAAATGGTTTAAAAAGTTTCAAATTAGTAGAAGGCGGTGAAACCATTTCGGAAGATGGAAAAACGGCAACTGTCGCTGTTCTTATGACTCACGGAAACGGTGACGTTGAAGAAGAAATTCTTGACCTCGTAAAAGTTGATGGCGAGTGGAAACTTGAAGTGAACCTGAAAAACAAATAAAGTTCATGCTTTTAAAACGAATTTGTATATTCACGTTCGTTCTAATCATTGCGGCAGGCTGTAATCAGCAGGTTGAGCCTGAACTTGAAGTTATCATCGATAAAACCAAATTGCAGGAAGGCGATTTGGTTTTTCGTTTGGGGAGAAGCCGGTCAAGCCGAATAGTGAATTTTGCCGATAAGGAGCGTTCTTATTCTCACATTGGTCTTTTGGTTAAAAATAGTTTGGGCGAATGGTGTGTGATTCATGCCGTTCCCGGAGAGAGCGAAGAAACAGAAGGAAGAGAGATCATCAAATGCGATCTGCTTCTACATTTCTTTGGAGCTGATCGCACGGTTATAGGTATCGTGATGCGGTTTGATTCGATTGCTCCTATCTCGCAACAAATTGTTGACAAAATCAAAGAGCTTTACGACAAAGAACTTCCTTTTGACCATAATTACGCTCTTTCGGACATATCTACCGTGTATTGCACAGAATTTGTCTATCGCGTATTTCTCAGTGCAGGCATTGACTTGAGCGAAGGAAGACGACATACAATTCCGTTGTTCAAAGAGGCCATTATTTTTCCTTCCGATATTTTGAAAAACAAAGCCCTCCAGGAAGTTTGCGAGGTCAGTTTTGTAAAGAAAAATTAGATTTTTTCAACACCATACCAACGCGATTGGGAACATATAATTTTAACATCGCCTTCCCGTTTTCGCGATGAGTAAAGTATTCCAAATTTGTGTCAACGCGGTTTTGTCCTCCGAATTGCGTGTCATCACTACAAAGTAGGATTTTATAAGATCCTTCGTCGATTTGAAACCCATAATCGGCAAACGATGTTTCGGGATTAAAATTAAACACAAACACCAATTCGCCACGCTTGAAAATTAGCGTTTGGTCAAGCGTATTTTGCACGATTGCGAATGGCTGAAATTCGAAAATATGATGTTGCTTGACGAGATGTATCATCGCTTTGTCAAAATCGTTCAAAAAATGATATTTCAATAACTGGTCATCGCTCAAACTCCACTGACGACGAGCATAATGATAACTCCATCCATTGCCTTCTCTTGGAAAATCAATCCATTCGGGATGTCCAAACTCGTTGCCCATAAAATTCAAATAACCATTTCCAGCAGTTGCTAAAGAAATCAGACGAATGATTTTGTGCAAGGCAATTCCTCGATCAACCAACAGACTCGGCGTAAGCACACTCATCGACGTATACATGTCTTTATCGAGCAATCGGAAAATAATGGTTTTGTCGCCGACCATGGCTTGGTCATGACTTTCGGCGTAACTGATGGTTTTTTCATCGGTACGCTTGTTGGTCAATTCATGATATAAATCGCCTACATGCCACTGTTCATCGAGCTTTTCTTTAATAAGTTTAATCCAATAATCCGCAACGCCCATACTCATTCGGAAATCAAACCCCATACCTCCATCGCTCAAAGGTGCTGCTAATCCTGGATATCCGCTTACATCTTCGGCAATCGTTGTTGCATCAGGATTGATTTCGTGAATGACTTGATTTGCAAGAGCCAAATACGTGAGGGCATCCTCGTCTTGTAAGCCGTCAAAATACATCGAATAATTGGTAAATGCAGTTCCCATGCCGTGATTCCAGTAGATCATAGATGTTACGCCGTCGAAACGAAATCCGTCGAAACGAAATTCGTCCAACCAATATTTCAAATTTGAAAGCAAAAACGCAATCACTTCATTTTTTCCATAGTTGAAGCATTTCGAATCCCAAATGGGGTGATCTCCACGTTCGCCTTCATAGAAAAATTGCGTCAAAGTGCCGTCAAATTTGGCTAATCCTTCCAATTCATTTTTCACGGCGTGCGAATGTACAACATCTAAAATCACAGCTATATTCAATTCGTGAGCCGCGTCAATCAGGGCTTTCAACTCTTCGGGTGTTCCAAATCGCGAACTTACTGCAAAAAAATTCGATACTTGATAACCAAACGAACCGTAATACGGATGCTCTTGAATCGCCATCATTTGTATCATATTGTAGCCTAAATCTGCGATTCGCGGTAATACATTTTCTCGAAATTCGTTGTACGTTGAAATTTTCGGTTCTTCGCTGCTCATTCCGATATGAACTTCGTAGATTAATGGATTTTCAACCTTTTTGAGCGGTTTGTGCCTCCATTTGTAAGGCGTAGGATTCCAAACTTGTGCACAAAAAACCTTGCTTTGCTCGTCTTGAATCACACGCCGAACGTGTGTCGGCAAACGCTCGCCGGAACCGCCATTCCATTCAATATGCAATTTGTACAAATCGCCATGTTTTACGGCATTTTTCGGAAGTTGGATTTCCCAATTTCCGTTTTCGATACGATTTAATTGAAATTCATCTTTTTGTTGCCAGTTGCTAAAATCACCAACCAGCCAAATGTTTGTTGCATTAGGCGCCCACTCTCGAAACACCCAACCTGCTTTGGTTTCGTGCAATCCATAATACAAATATCCATTGAAACAATCACTCAACTTTTTTTTGCCTTGTGTAAAATCAAACGCTTTGACTAACGTATGTTGCAAGCGGTTTTGAATCACATGTTCATAGGGTTTCAACGACGGATCGTTTTTAATGAGGGGCAAAGTAAGCGGTTTCATGACCCTGCAAAGGTACGATTTTTTTTTGAATTGGTAATTTTTTGTTCAAGAATTAAAGTTCAAGAATAGCAAGCAGATTCCTCGATTTCGCATACTTTGTATGCTCCACTCGGAATGACGTCTTATCGTATGTGGGATAAGAGGGGAGCAGCGGTGGCATAGCCACCGCTGCTCCTCCCCCTTTAAAGTTGTTGCTCGTCATGTCGAGCGAGGCGAGACATCTGCCAGCTATTCTAACTCTTGAACCCAATTAATTACAAGTTCTCTACTCTCATACCTGGTTGTTATCGGATTCTTTTTTTCGAAGTTAAATAGCATGTATTTGTTTTCAAACTCGAAAAATTCTACGCGGAATTTTTTGTGTTCAAACTCCTTTTTAAACGATAACTCGGCTTGTTTGTTTCGTTGTTGCGGAATCGTATCAGGTAACGAAGCGCCTGCGTCAAAAGCGAAGCAGTCTAATTTGATGCGGTGTGTGGCTTCATTTCCGCCACCGTTAGCCAATAGAAAGTTATACAGTGTTGTGTATGCGTTTTTAAGCGACAGCTTAGTTTCACCCACACCACCAAGATAATCCGAAAAAGCGTCAAAGAATTTATACGGCGAACCGAGAAGTTTTATCCCGTATTCTACCGACAAAGCAAACCCGCCGCAGTTGTAAAAACGATCTATAACGCCCTCGATTTTTTTAAGTTTCATGAAATCGCTGTGAGACATCGTTTCGGTTTGATAAACCTCGTATGGTGCGAAATCAGCGAAAATGGCTTTGAAACTGTCGCTTTCTTTTCGGATTCTTGTACCTTTAAGCATTTTCAGAAACCCGAGTTGTAGCATATTCGGTTTGCATAATATACATTGATTAATCGATTCGACAAAGGTGTCAAGCGTTTCATACGGTAACCCCGCTATTAAATCTACGTGAATATGACAATTTTGGAAAGAAGTAAGCGTTTTTATATTTTGTAACGCAAGAGCCGTGTTGGTCTTTCTGCATACAGCAGAAAGGGTTTCTTCGTTTATCGTTTGGATACCGATTTCAAACTGCACCCTGCAGATCGGCAGTTTTTCAACTATCCACAACAATTCGTCGTCAAACAAATCGGCTGCCACCTCGAAGTGGAATACACAATCCGTATCCAAGCCACCTATAAATTCCAAAATCTGTTTTGTACGTCTTTTATTGGAGTTAAAGGTACGATCAACAAATTTTATGCATTTCGCTCCATGTTTCATAAACCGCAATAAATCATGCTTAACTCTTTCAATCGGCAAATATTGCACACCTTTATCCGCCGATGAAAGGCAGTATGCACAGGAAAACGGACAACCCCTTGAGCTTTCGTAATAAACGAGTTGGTTTTGGATATCCGGAATTTGATTGGTTTTAAAAGAGTTGAAATAATCGTCTGTATACGGCGAAGGATAATTCTCAAAGCCCAACCCACAACCGTCTATGAGTTTGGGTTCAGCACGGCCGTTTTTTTCGATTTGAACCATCAACTCATAAAACACTTTTTCGCCTGCACCCTTGATGATATAGTCGGCATAAGGATAATTATTTAAATTTTCCTCAAAAGATACCTCCGGACCACCCAAAACTATGGTCAGATTAGGCCGTAATTTTTTGAGCAAAGGTGCGGTTTTGTTAACGTAATCTATATTCCAAATATAACACGAAAAAGCTGCAACCGTAGGCTGCGCCTCGTAAATTTTGCTTACGGTTTCGTAAATTTTGTTGTTGATATTAACTTCTATAACGCTGATGTTTTCCATTCTTTTTTCCTCGCAATACGTTTTAAGGTACCACGGGGCCGGACTTTTATGGATGTTTTTAGCGTTTATAGCTATTAGCGATACATTCATGGTAGTAGTCATAACTGATTCCGTCCGCAAATAATGGTTTCGAAAAAAAATAGGGCGAGGAGTCCTCGCCCTTACAGTTTTAATACATACCACTCATTCCGCCCATATCCGGAGACATTGGCATGGCTGGTTTTTCTTCTTTGATTTCAGCTAAAACGCATTCGGTTGTAAGCAACATGCCAGCGATAGAGGCTGCATTTTCGAGGGCAACTCGTGCCACCTTAGTTGGATCAATAACGCCTGCTTTATAAAGTTCTTCATAAACTTCGGTGCGAGCATTAAATCCGTAATCGGCTTTTCCCGAACGCACTTGGTTCACAACCACAGAGCCTTCCAATCCTGCGTTTCCAACGATTTGGCGAAGTGGTTCTTCTAATGCACGACGAATGATATTGACACCAAGAGTTTCTTCTTCGTTTTCGCCTTTAACTTTATCAAGTGCCTCAATAGCACGAATGTAAGCCACGCCACCGCCGGGGATAATGCCTTCTTCGATGGCCGCGCGAGTGGCGTGCAACGCATCGTCGAAACGATCTTTTTTCTCTTTCATTTCTACTTCCGAAGCAGCGCCAACATAAATCACGGCAACGCCTCCGGCCAATTTTGCCAAACGTTCTTGCAATTTTTCGCGATCGTAATCCGATGTCGTTTTTTCGATTTGCGATTTGATTTGGGCCACGCGTGCATCAATATTGGCTTTTTGGCCTTTTCCGTTGATAATCGTGGTGTTTTCTTTGTCAACAACGATTTTATCGGCTTGACCGAGCATGGTTAAATCGGCATCTTCCAATTTAAATCCTTTTTCTTCCGAAATTACGGTTCCACCTGTCAAAATAGCAATGTCTTCGAGCATTTCCTTGCGACGATCGCCAAAACCCGGAGCTTTTACAGCAGCAATTTTCAAGTTGGCACGCAAGCGATTTACAACCAAAGTTGCCAATGCTTCGCTCTCCACATCCTCGGCAATTACCAACAATGGTCGGCCGGTTTGTACGGTTTTTTCCAAAATCGGCAAAAATTCTTTCATTACCGAGATTTTTTTGTCGTAAATCAATACAAACGGATTTTCGAAAACAGTTTCCATTTTCTCGGGATCTGTAATGAAATAAGGCGACAAATATCCTCTATCAAACTGCATACCTTCAACCACTTTCACATTGGTTTCGGTGCCTTTGGCTTCTTCGATGGTGATGACACCTTCTTTTTTCACTTTTGCCATGGCTTCTGCAATCATTTTTCCGATAAAACTATCGTTGTTTGCTGAAACTGTAGCCACTTGTTCGATTTTTTCGTTGCTATCGCCGATGGTTTGCGATTGTGTTTTGAGATTCTCCACCACTGTCACAACGGCTTTATCAATACCGCGTTTCAAATCCATTGGATTTGCCCCGGCTGTAACATTTTTTAAGCCTGTAGTAATAATGGCTTGTGCCAAAACGGTAGCGGTAGTTGTTCCATCTCCTGCGATATCCGCGGTTTTCGACGCCACTTCTTTCACCATTTGAGCACCCATATTTTCGATGGAATCTTTTAGTTCGATATCTTTTGCTACTGTAACACCATCCTTGGTGATGTGTGGTGCTCCGAATTTTTTGTCTAAAATTACATTGCGGCCTTTAGGCCCCAAGGTTACTTTTACTGCGTTAGACAACGCATCAACGCCACGTTTTAGGCGTTCTCTTGCTTCTGTGCTGAAGATTATTTCTTTTGCCATAATTCTTTATTGTTTAGTCATTAATTTTATTGATTTGTTTATTTGGTTCGAGGTGGCGGGGTGCGGGGTACGAGGTGTGTCCTTATGGATTGCTTCGGGGTTTACCTCGTACCTTTTATCTTACGATAGCATAAATATCCGATTCTTTCATGATGAGATAATCGGTGCCATCAACGTTGACTTCGGTTCCCGAATATTTTCCATAGAGAACAGCATCGCCGACTTTTACGGTCATTGGCTCATCTTTTTTTCCGTTTCCAATGGCAACAACTGTGCCTTTTTGCGGTTTTTCTTTCGCCGTGTCGGGAATGATGATACCTCCTGCGGTTTTTTGTTCGGCAGCGGCGGGTTCAACAACCACGCGGTCTGCAAGCGGAGTGAGATTTAGTTTGCTCATAGTGTTATGTTTTTTATTAGTATTTTTTTATTTTATTCTACATGAAACAAGTTTTGTACCAAATTGAAAAATCTGACAAATTTTCAGTTTTGTACTTTCAAATTCAATTTGAATTTGGAAGATACTCAACCAATAATGTGGGTGTAGAGTTCGGAGCATTTGTTCCAATAGTATGAATAACTCTAAATTTTTCAGGATTTCTTTGTATGGCCGGATAAATCACGCTGTATGCCCGTCCAAACCAATGGTCTAGCAAAATATAATTCACATTTTGAGTATCTAAAAAAGTCAATACATCTTCCGGTGAGGTGTTCATACCGGGCAATCCTACTGTTCTAAAATAATTCGAATACATATAAAACACTTCCGGTTTTCTGTTGGCAACAACTTTTTCTTGCGAAATATTTTGTGATACCCATTCTGCCATTTCTTGAAATTCGACAAATCCTTGCGATGAGTTGTAAACATTCCATACTTTAAACTTAGAAAGCTTCTTTCGTCGTTCAAATGAATCAGCATACGCAGGAACGAAAATCATCGCCAAAACTGCAATAATCGCTAAGTCTAAAATTATATTTGGTTTGAATTTTTTATTGATAAACGCTATGCCTTGATACACTAATGTGTAAACGCCATAAACAAAATAAAAAATCAAAAATGGAACTACTCCGACCATATAACGCATTCCGGCATACGTTTCATTGTAAAATAGTTGAACTCCAATCGAAAATCCGACATACAGAAAAATCAACCATGAATTCGCTTTGTATGCTCCCCAAAACAATACCCCAAGCAATAAGATTCCCAAAAACCAAGATGTTGGTGTCAGGTTCGGATTAGTCGATTTGTTTTGAAATATAGAGTATGGAACCCATTGTTGAATGGCGTCTTGTGTATGTTTGGTAATGCGAGTTTCCCAATCTTTATACGTTGTCATTTCGGTGCCATCTGATTTTCGCATAAATTGTCCCGTGTAGTTATCTCCTCCCAAACTTTTAGTACGTTGCCCCCAAATTTTATAGGGTACATAAAACATTGAAACAGTCATCAACATAAATATACCTAAAACGATTGTATTTTTTTGAAAATTCGATTTTTCTAATGTCCGTTTTTTCCAATACAAAATTGACATTCGAATGACTTCAATACCCAATGTGATACACATTGCCAAAAACAGTGCCATTCCAATGGATTTAATAAAATATGCAAATACCATACAAAAAACAGCCCCCGCAAAGCATAGATAATGTCTAATTTTTATTGCTGTAATTTTTTCAAAATGGAATGCTTTCAAAAACAAAAGTATAGACAGAGTTGTCCAAAAAAGATACGGAATTTCGCTCATCATAATTGTTGCCCAACCCAACAAACTCGCATTAAGCCCTATTAATCCACCAACAAAAAAAGAAAGCCATTTATTCTTTGTCAAATGAAGAAAAATGAAAAAACAAACGATAACCGAGAGTACCAAGAAAACGCCATTCATAATTTTCATAGCCTTTATCGTATCAAATCCTGTTCTCATTAAAAGACTCATCAAGACAGGGTATCCCGGAGGAAAATGCGAGTGTGGCGTAAGTTTTCCAAAGTTAATTCCATCTACATAACCATCACCTTGCGACAAAGATTTTGCAAGAGAGAAATAAAAAATATTATCACCATTTTGGTCCAATTTCATATCAAAAATTTTCACAAAAGCAATGGTTGTGATAACTATCAAAATAACTGCTAATGCTGCAGTAAGCAGATTTTTTCTGTTCATGATCGCGAAAACCAATTATATTTAACAATACAATAAATAGCTCTAACTCCGTCTTTCCAGCCAATTTTTTTGCCTTCTTCATAAGTTCTGCCATAATAAGAAATCCCAACTTCGTAAATTCGCACCTTTGGAACTCGTGAGATTTTCGCCGTAACTTCAGGTTCAAATCCAAAGCGTTTTTCTTTAAATCGAATACTTTTGATCATATCTGCACGGAACAACTTGTAGCAAGTTTCCATATCGGTAAGATTAAGATTGGTAAGCATATTCGACAAGAACGTTAGCCAACGATTTCCAATCGTGTGCCAAAAGAACAAAATGCGATGCGGACGTCCACCTGCAAAGCGACTGCCATAAACAACATCTGCAAAACCGTCTAAAACCGGTTTCAACAGAATATTGTATTCAGCGGGATCGTATTCCAAATCCGCATCTTGAATAATAATCAAATCTCCTGTAGCCTTTGCTATTCCTGTGTGTAAGGCAGCGCCTTTACCTTGGTTAACGACATGAGAATAGTATTGAATATCCATCTCCGGATTGTTGTTTTTGTAGGTTAGAATGGCTTCCTCCGTATTGTCTTTCGAGCAATCATTTACAATAACAATTTCTTTCGAAAGGCTGCCTATCAGTTCAACTTTTTTGACTTTATCCAAAATGTAATGAATGGTTGGCCCTTCGTTGTATGCAGGAATAATGATGGATAGTTTTTTCATTTTGGTTTGATTTTTGTAGGAGCGAGGCATGGTTGCTGAGTAAAATCGAACCATGCCTCGCCCCTACGGGTGTTTTAATTGCAGCTACACAGCAAGTTTCTGTCGCCGTAGGCATCGTCTACACGACCGACTGTAGGCCAATATTTGTCATCGTGTGGCTGCGGGAATGCAGCTTGTTCACGGGTATATGGGTGTGTCCATTCGCTTGCGGAAACCACGTGAACGGTGTGTGGTGCGTTTTTGAGCGGATTGTCGGATTTATCGGATGTTCCGTTTTCAATATCGGCGATTTCTTTGCGAATAGCTATAAATGCGTCAATTAGACGATTAATTTCAGAAAGCGGCTCGCTTTCGGTTGGTTCTACCATTAAAGTTCCATGCACCGGAAATGCCACTGTTGGCGCGTGAAAGCCGTAATCCATCAAACGTTTGGCGATGTCGGAAACTTGCACGTTTGCACTCATGCTAAACGCGTTGCAATCTACGATCATTTCGTGTGCAACCATGCCGTTTTGGCCGGTGTACAAAATCGGAAAATGCTCTTTAAGTTTTGCTTTCATGTAGTTTGCATTAAGTATCGCAACTTTTGTGGCTTCTGTCAAACCTTGTCCGCCGAGCATTTTGATGTAACCATAAGTAATCGGCAAAATCATAGGATAACCAAATGGAGAGGCGGAAACCGCTGTAATACCTTGCTCTCCGCTTGTTTTTATGACGGTGTGATTAGGTAAAAACGGAACTAAATGTTCGGCAACTCCAATTGGACCAACACCTGGGCCGCCGCCGCCATGCGGCATTGCAAACGTTTTGTGTAAATTCAAATGACAAACATCTACACCCATAAATCCGGGGTGAGTCAATCCCACCTGAGCATTCATATTGGCACCATCCATGTAAACTTGTCCACCGTTATCGTGAATAATTTTGATGATGTCTAAAATCGATTCCTCGAAAACGCCGTGTGTAGATGGGTACGTGATCATAATACACGACAAATCGGTTTTGTGTTCCTCCGCTTTTTGTTTCAAATCCTCAACATCAATTTCGCCATTTGGCGTAGATTTTACAATCACGATTTTCATGCCTGCCACCGCTGCTGTCGCAGGATTGGTGCCGTGCGCAGAAGCCGGTATCAAACACACATTACGATGAGTTTCACCACGCAAACGGTGATAAGCCTGAATCACCATCAAGCCTGTATACTCGCCAGCAGCGCCCGAATTGGGCTGAAACGACATCTTTGCAAAACCCGTGATTTCGCATAAATCTTTATTCAAATCTTCAATCAATTCGTAATACCCTTCGGCTTGATCTTTTGGCACAAACGGATGAATTCCACCGAATTCAGAAAAGGTAATCGGCATCATTTCCGCAGCAGCATTGAGTTTCATCGTGCACGAGCCGAGCGGTATCATTGCGCGATTCAACGAAAGATCTTTGATTTCGAGTTTTTTGATGTACCGCATCATTGCTGTTTCACTGCGATACGTGTTGAAAACGTTGTGTGTCAAAAATGGCGATTTGCGTTTCAACGTTTCGGGAATGCCTGCAACTTTGTCGCAATGTTCACCACACTCAAGCGGTTTGTATTCTTTTTTTGCAGCTTGTGCAAAGATCCTTAGAATGTCATCAATATCCGATTTTGCTGTGGTTTCATTCAAACTAACACCAATATGTTTATCGTCGAAATAACGAAAGTTTATTTCAAATGATAATGCGAGTTGTTTGAATTCATCCATTTTCACATCGCTTGGACTTTCGATCATCAACGTATCAAAGAACGTTTTGTTCAGCGTTTTATAGCCGTATTTTTCAGCTTCCATTGATAAAACGCCCGTCATCGTGTGTATATTTTGAGCAATGTTTCGAATGCCATCTTGTCCATGGTAAACTGCGTAAAAGCCGGACATAATTGCCATCAGAGCCGATGCCGTACATATATTTGAGGTTGCTTTTTCGCGTTTGATGTGTTGCTCGCGAGTTGCAAGTGCCATACGCAACGCACGATTACCTTGTGCGTCAATGGTTACTCCAATAATTCGTCCCGGAAATTGACGTTTGAAATCTTCTTTACAAGCAAAATATCCTGCAGCCGGACCACCAAATCCCAACGGCAACCCAAATCGCTGTGTTGAGCCAACCACACAGTCTGCACCCCATTCACCCGGAGGCGTGAGCAGTGCTAAAGACATCAAATCAGCAGCAACAGCTACAAAAATATTTGCCTCATGCGCTTGTTTCACCAACTCCGAATAATCACAAATCGAACCGCATTGCATCGGGTATTGAACGATGGCGCCAAACACATTTTCGGTAAATTTAAATTCAGTATGTTTCACAATTACCAATTCGATATCAAGCGGAAGCGCCCGTGTTCTCAACACATCTATCGTTTGCGGAAATAAATTTTCCGACACTAAAAACCGGTTTGCACCGCTTTTCATTTTCTCTTTCGAACGCGAATTAAAAAACATAAACATCGCTTCTGCCGCAGCTGTGGCTTCATCTAACAAACTTGCATTGGAAATCGGCATTGCCGTTAAATCCATAATCATGGTTTGATAATTCAGCAACGCTTCCAAACGACCTTGCGAAATCTCCGCTTGATACGGTGTGTAGGACGTATACCAACCCGGATTTTCCAACACATTCCGTAAAAGCACAGCAGGCGTAATCGCCGAATAATAGCCCATTCCGATAAACGAACGGAATAGTTTGTTTTTCGAAGCAATCGCTTTGATGTGATTAAGATATTCAAACTCGTTCATACCGCGTGCCGGCAAATTTAGTGGTTTTGATAGGCGAATTCGTGCAGGAATGGTTTTGTCGATGAGTTCGTTCATTGATTTTACACCAATTGTTTTGAGCATTTCGGATTGTTCAGCAACAGTCGGGCCATTGTGACGAGATAAAAAGTTGTTGGTAAGCATGGTATGTTTTGATATTTTATTTTTGCATTAACTTGCAAAGATACGAAAAATAATCGAGAAAACAAAACCGTCATGTCGAGCGTAGTCGAGACATCCCATAGCACGGGGATTCCTCGACTACGCTCGACATGACGACCTTATTCCATTTTTTTTCGTATCTTTGCAAAATGGAACGTCTCACCTATTTCGTTGATATTTTACTTCCGCTTCCACTTCAGAGCACATTTACCTATCGTGTTCCGCAAGAATTGGAGGGCGAAATTGCTGTTGGAAAACGCATGGTTGTTCCTTTTGCAAGCCATAAGAAATATGCCGGTTTGATTGTGCGCATTCATCATGAAGCGCCAACGGCTTATATCACAAAATATGCGCAATCGGTTTTGGACGAAAAACCGATTATTCAAGGTGTTCAACTCGAATTTTGGCAATGGATTTCATCGTATTATATGTGCACGATGGGTGATGTAATGGCAGCCGCTCTACCTTCTGCGTTCAAACTCAGTAATGAAAGTAAAATCGTGCTGAATCCTGATTTTGATGGCGATGTTTCCACGCTTTCCGAACGTGAATTTCGCGTTACGGAAGCCTTGCATCACAAACCGGAACTAACAATTGATGAAATTTCAAAAATCACGGGATTAGTCAAAACTATTCATTTGATTAAAAATCTTCGCGATAAAAATATAGTGATGGTCAAAGATGAAGTTTTGGAAAAAATAAAACCAAAAATTGAGATTTACCTAAGACTTCACGCTGATTATGAAAACGAAGGAAATTTGCAAAATCTGTTTAATCAATTAGAGAAAAAAGCGGTTAAACAATTGGAAGTTTTGATGATGTTTATTCATTTAACGAATGGTCAAACACACAGAGAAATCAAGCGTTCCGAACTTTCGCAAGCCTTACCGAATGTAACGGCGATTATTCAAACATTAGTCAAAAAACAAGTTTTTGAATTGATCGAAAAAACAGAAACACGCTTGGAAACCTCAGACTCTACACATGAAATCGGGCACATCAAATTTTCTGATGAACAACAAAATGTTTTCGATAAAATTCAAACTGATTTTCAAAAAAAGAATGTTGTTTTGTTGCACGGTGTAACCGGAAGCGGAAAAACCGAAATTTATATCAAACTTATCGAACAGGCTGTCAATAGCGGAAAGCAAGTGTTGTATCTCTTGCCCGAAATCGCATTGACATCACAAATTATTCATCGTTTGAGAAAGTATTTTGGCGAAAAAGTCGGTATTTATCATTCTAAATTCAACGAACAAGAACGTGTTGAGGTTTGGCAACGTGTGATGGACAAAAGCGAAAAGCGGTTTCAGATTGTTTTGGGCGCACGGTCAGCAGTGTTTTTGCCGTTCGATGATTTAGGTCTTGTAATTGTAGATGAGGAACACGAAACGTCGTTCAAACAGTATGATCCAGCACCACGTTACAATGCTCGCGATGCTGCAACTTATCTTGCAAATCTGCATCAAGCCAAGACTATTTTGGGTTCAGCAACACCTTCGATTGAAAGTTATTTCAACGCACAAACCGGAAAATATGGTTTTGCTGAACTTCTGAAACGCTACGGAAACGTGAATTTACCAAATGTTCGAATTTCCGACCTCAAACAAGAAACCCGCAAAAAAACCATGTACGGTCATTTTTCATCTTTATTAATGGAGGAAATGACCAAAGCATTAGAGAAGAAAGAACAAATCATTTTATTCCAAAATCGGCGTGGTTTCTCGCTTCGCTTAGAATGCGACGTATGTAGTTTTATGCCCGAATGCAATAATTGCGATGTGACGTTGACCTACCACAAGCACAGCAATCAACTGAAATGTCACTATTGCGGATTGGCCATTCCCGTTCCCGAAAAATGCCCCAAATGCGGACATTCGCACCTAACCATGCGCGGTTTTGGAACCGAAAAAATCGAAGATGATTTAGCTGTTTTTTTTCCGGATGCCAAAATCCGCCGAATGGATTTAGACACGACACGCTCTAAAAACGCCTATCGGCAAATCATTCAGGATTTTGAGGAAAGAAAAATAGATATTTTAGTGGGCACGCAGATGGTCACAAAAGGCTTGGACTTCGACAATGTAAGTGTGGTTGGCATTTTAAGCGCCGATAACCTAATTTCGTTTCCCGATTTTCGTGCTTACGAACGCAGTTTTCAACTTATGTCACAAGTGAGTGGGCGTGCAGGACGGCGAAACACGCAAGGAACAGTAATCATTCAAACCTACAATAAAAATTTCCCTGTGCTACAACAAGTAATTGACAACAATTATTTGGGCATGTACCTTTCGCAACTTCACGATAGGCAGAAATTCCACTATCCGCCGTATTTTCGATTGATTCGCATTGCTGTCAAACACAAAGATTTTAATGTTTTGGAAAAAGGTGTTGCCGCTTTGTCGCATCAATTAAAACACACATTTGGAAATCAAGTTTTAGGCCCAAATTTCCCTTTGGTATCGCGTATTAACACGTATTATATCAAAGAATTTTTGCTAAAATTCGATCGACGAAATAACATTACCGAAACAAAAAAACGGCTGGCAGATGCTTTACAAAATTTTTCAAAACATTCTCCACACAAGAATCTCCGCGTAATTGTAGATGTGGATCCGCAGTAAAAAACCTGCTTAACTATCCGTTTTTCAAAGGTTTTAAATTGAAAATAAATTAATTACAAACTAATTAACTCAACATTGTTAAAAATTATTAGAAAACGCCATACGAATATTGATTATAAACAACTAACTTTGCAAAATAGTTTCTAAAAAATTATTACATTATGTCAAAATCGTTGTTGCAAACCCGTATCGTTGATAAGTTGGAAGTCATTATGACCCAAGTGGATACCATGAATAAATTCGGAAATAGTATTCCGTTAATTCATTTGGATATTTTGAAATCGAATATTCGCATGTTGTATGAACAAATTTGTGAGTTGGAACGTGTGCACAAGCCAATGACGGCAACTGCCAGAAAATCACCCGAAGTGCTGTATAAAGAAGAAGAGATGCCTGCTGTTTCCAAAGCCGTCGAAGAACGCATGATTTATGAGGCCAGAGAAACTATTTCCAAGTTGGTTGAGTCCATTCATGAAGATGTGGCAAACGAATATGATCCCGAAATCAAATTGGATTTTTCAGTTGAAATCGTTGAGCAGCCTACTGTTGTTGAGTCCCCTGTTGTCAAGATTGAAGAACTTCCATTGTTGCAAACTGAAATCACGATTGTTGAAGAAAACATATCTGTTGAAAACCCAATTCCCGATATTTTTACATCGTTGCAAACGATCGCCGATCGTTATAAAACGCCTGATTCATCACTAAACGAGGCCATGGCGATTAGCAATATTTCAACGGTTAATACAGCAGTAAAACAAATTCGAGATTTGAAATCTGCTATCGGTATCAACGAAAAGTTTTTGTTTATCAACGAACTTTTCAAAGGTAATATGAAAGAATACACGGATGCGATTGTAGCGTTGAGCGATGCTGAAACCTTAGATTTGGCGCATGAAGTCTTAATTCCACTCAAATCTAAGTATGAATGGCGAGAAGACAGTGCTGCCTACATTACATTAGTTGATTTTTTACAACGTCGTTTTGTATAAGTATGTCCACAGTCGGGCTTTATTTCGGTTCTTTCAATCCCGTTCACGACGGGCATTTGGCGATTGCCGAGTATATGCTCGAACATGCGTCGATTGATGAACTTTGGTTTATGTTATCACCACAAAATCCGTTGAAAAATCCCGATGAACTGTGGTCGAACGAAAAACGTTTTGAACTTCTAAAATCCGCTATAGACAAGCGTTCCAAGATGTCAATCTCTACTATTGAGTGGGATATGCCCAAACCGTCTTATACGATTGACACACTCGAAAAATTGACGGAACTCTATCCAAATACAACGTTTTCAATCATCATGGGGTCTGATAATTTAGAAAAAATTGAACAATGGAAATCGTTTGAAAACATTTTGAATGTTTACAAAATTTTTGTTTATCCTCGTCCGAATGTTATACCAAACGCTTATTTCAAGCATCCAAATGTAACCATTTTTGATGCTCCGCTGATGGATATTTCGTCTACAGAAGTTCGGAAAGGTCTGAAAAATCAATAATTCCAAACAATTTCATCGCGGTCAAGATAATGACCACAAACATTAGCCAACGAATAAAATTATTGCCCCATTTCATGCCAAAATGTGTGGCTAAAGTAGCTCCAATTACATTGCCGATGGCGTGAATGAGTCCGTAAATTGCCATTTTCATGGTCAAGTCGCCATTGAAAATAAAAAATCCAATTGCAAACGGCGAATACAACAGCACCAAAAAATTCTTTTGTGCATTGCCTTTCAACAAATCATAACCCATCAGCAGCACTAATCCGCCAAGCAAAAAATAACCTACGCCAACATGCAGGAAACCTGCGTAAAATCCAGTGAATAGAAATACAGTAAATATTTTCCAATCCATTTTTTTCTGTCGCAGTTTTTCATTTCCTTTGAGCCATGCTTCGGGTTTGTAAAAAATGAAAAATAACATCATTAATAAAATCAAACCTAAACAAATACTGAACACCTTCTGATTGACCACAACCGAAACATTTGCACCAACCAAACAACCCATGACTACTGGAATTCCGATGGTCAACCCACGTTTTATATCCAATAATCCTTTTTTCCAAAACAAATACGACGATGCCATCGTTTGAAAAAATACAGGCACTCGATTGATAACATTTGCTTGAAACGGCGACATCCCCATCACCATAAACAACGATATCGAAATCACAGAAGCTCCACCGGCAAAGGTGTTGATGAAGGCAACGACGATGCCGGAAAGAATTAATGCAGATATTTCGACAATAGAAAGCACGTGTTGTAAACAATTAATTTTTTCGTCCGAAATCAGCGGGAATTTCACCCCATTTTTCGGTGTCCCATTTGAGAATTGGATTTTTATAGGTATTCGTTTTTAGCCAATTTTCGGCACGTGCGATGAGATCGAAAAGTACAGCATTGTCAGGAGTTCGCTCAAGCTTGGTTTTGGCTTTTTTGTCGCGAACCCAAGCCATCGCTGTAACGGAATCCGTAAAAATCGGCACAGAATTGTGTCCGTGTTTTTTCAAATAGCCTAATCCATGCACCAAAGCAAGAAATTCACCGATGTTGTTAGTAGCGTCTTTGAAAGGGCCTTGATGAAATATTCGATGTTTGGTGTTAGTTTCAACACCTTGATATTCCATCGTTCCCGGATTTCCGGAACATGCAGCATCAACGCAGATAGAGATTTGAGGTAATTTTGAAACCATTTTACAAAGATACGAAAAAAATCTCAATAGCAAGGAGATTTCTCACTTTGCTCAAAATGATACCTATAGTTTTAAATTATCATTTTTTTTTGTATCTTTGCATTATCATCAAAAAATCATGACAAATAAGTGAAACATTATCCCATTACCGAACATTTTTTTTCTCTTCAAGGCGAAGGTGCGAACGTTGGAAAACCTGCGTATTTTCTGCGATTGAGCGGATGTAATGTGCGGTGCGATTTTTGTGATTCGAAAAATTCTTGGGATGATGCAAACGCACAAAATAAGTCGTCGAAAGAAATTGCTGATTTGGTAAAAAAATCAGGTGCAAAAAATGTTGTGGTTACAGGCGGAGAACCACTTTTGCACAATTTAGACGAACTTTGTCAGGTGTTGCGGGCTCATGTTCCGAATGTTTGTTTGTGGCTCGAAACATCAGGAACGGCAAAATTTAGCGGAGATTTCGATTGGGTATGTTTGTCACCGAAAAAGCACAAATTACCGCTTTCTGAAAATTATGCAAAAACGAATGAATTGAAAGTGATTGTTGAAAATTCTGACGATTTTGAGTTTGCAGAACAGCAGGCGCAGCAAGTCAATCCGGATTGTGAATTATTTTTGCAGGGAAAATGGTCAAACATGGGCATTGCGCGCAACACCCGTACAACGGGAATCATTAATTATATTTTGAAAAATCCAAAATGGCGATTGTCGGTGCAGGTGCACAAATTTTTGAGGATTTTGTAATGACATGATGGGTGGGGTAGAATCGTGCTCTTACAACATGGGCAAATTCATGTGTTTGCCGCTATAATGCTTCAATCGCTAAATCGTAAACTAATAGTCCTAAACCTGCGATAACACCTTTGCAATTGGGTGCGATCAACGATTTGTGTCGAAATTCCTCACGTGCATAAACATTGGAAATGTGAACTTCAATAACCGGCGTAGTGATGGATTTCACCGCATCGGCAATGGATACGGACGTGTGCGTGTAACCCGCTGCGTTGAGTATAATTCCATCATAACTAAATCCGATTTCGTGGAGTTTGTTGATGATTTCTCCCTCGACATTGCTTTGAAAATACGTCAATTCAACATTCTGAAATTTGGATTGCAGTTGCTTGAAATATGCTTCAAACGTTTGATTTCCATAGATTTCTGGCTCTCTTGTACCTAACAAATTCAAGTTTGGTCCATTGATTACAGCAATTTTTTTAGCTCTGCTGAGCTCACACGTCGTGTTTTGATTCATAATTTATCAAATGTTTTACGCTTTTGGACGTAGTATTTCCAAACAATTGAAAACGGATATATACCCGTATGAAATTTGCAAATAGTAAGTTGTTTTTTGCGTTTTTTTCGGATTTGCGGAAATCGTCTGACAAAGTGGGCATAACCTCTGAACACCATGAAAGAGTCTTTGAAATTCCCTTCAAACAAGAATTTCGCAGCAGCAATTTGATCTAAAAAGAACCGTACAAAAAGCACAAAAAACCGTTCGGATGGATATAAATTTTTATAAAGTAAACTCAAGTTATTTCTGAAATTCAAATATGTTTTTCGAGATGATTGTTTAGGTAAAGTGCCTCCACCAATGTGGTAAATCGTGGAATTCGGACAATACATCACTTTGTATCCCGCATTTTTGACGCGCCAGCAAAAATCAATTTCCTCCATGTGAGCGAAAAAATCTTCGTCAAGACCTCCAAATTCCCTATAAACAGAGGCTTTTACGAACATTGCAGCACCGGTTGCCCAAAACACTTCGCAAACATCGTCGTATTGCCCTTTATCAACTTCGATGGTTTCAAAAATTCGTCCGCGACAAAACGGATAGCCGAATCTATCAATGAAACCACCTGCTGCACCCGCATATTCAAACTTTTCGCGTTCGTCATACGAACGAATTTTAGGTTGACAAACGACAATATTTGGATCGCTTTCCATCAAATCAATTACCGGTTGAATCCAATTCGACGTAACTTCAATATCGGAATTTAACAATATAAAATAATCCGCTTCAACATGTTTTAACGCATCGTTATAACCCTTGGAAAATCCACCATTTTCTGCATTTTGTATCAAACGAATATGAGGGAAATTTTGCTTCAAAAATTCCACCGAATCATCGGTCGAAGCATTGTCTGCAACAATCACTTCTGCCCTATCTGTCGAGTGTTCGATAACATTCGGCAGAAATTTTTCGAGGAACTTTTTCCCATTCCAATTTAGTATGACGACTGCGATTTTCATGGTTTTTTGTGTTTCCAACGGCGGTGCGACCAAAGCCAATATTGCGGTTTTTCGTTGATAGTTTGTTCAAGAATATTGACGCAAGTTTGCGTGATTTCGCCGTATGGTGCTTGATCGGGATATTCGGAAACAGGAATTAAATCAAACTCGTAATAGCCGCGTTTGACTTTTCTCACATTATAGTAAAACACCGGAAAATCATATTTTTTAGCAAAATATTCAGGTCCAAAAATAAATCCGGTATCTTGGTGCAAAAATGTCGTCCAGTAACTTTTTTTCGGATTGTGCGATTGGTCAAAAAGCATCATGTAAGCTGTTGGGAGTTGTTGATTTTCGTAGGTTTCAAACGTTTCGCGAATATTGGATGCAAACACCACTTCGGTTCCATAGCGTTGACGATAGCGGTTTAAAATTTGGTCAAACCATTTGTCTGCCAAGGGTTTTCCGACGCCTACACCATGGTGTTTGAATTGCATATCCAATGAAAGTACCATGTATTCCCAATTATTATAATGCGACGAAACCAAAATAACAGATTTTTTTTTCTCAAAATAAGGTGTTAGAATTTCCGGATTTGTGCAAACGTAGCGCTCCATCACTTGCTTTTTAGAGAGTGATAAATTTTTGATTCCTTCCAAAAAAATATCAGCAAGGTGATCGTAAAATTGATTGGCTATGATTTTGATTTCCTTTTGGCTATGATTTGGAAAGGCGTTTGTCAAATTTTGTATAACAATTTTTTTGCGATATTTCAAAACATGATTCAAAACAAAAGATAAGCCATTAGAAATAATATACATACAAGCAAACGGCAACTTGGAAAAAGGCAAAATTACAATATAAAATAATACTCGCATAGTGCAAAGATACAAAAACTTTTCGTATCTTTGTACTTTAAATTTATTTATCATGAATTTCCGTAAAGAATCCCAAGCCAAAATCGTTGCAACCATAGGGCCTGCAAGCCGTTCGCTAGAAATGCTAACCAAATTGGCAGAAGCCGGTGCCGATGTATTTCGATTGAATTTATCGCACGACACGCATGAAACCCACGCTGAAGCCATTCGCAACATCAAATTAGTTCGTGAGAAAACAGGAAAAAATTTGGTAATTTTGGGCGATTTGCAAGGTCCAAAATTACGCATTGGCATAATGAAAAACAATGGTGCGATGTTGGAAAATGGCCAAACGTTCATCCTCACAGCACACGAATGTGAAGGCGATGAAACACGCGCATACATGAATTATACTGCACTTCCAAAGAGTGTAAAGACAGGTGAAATGGTATTGATTGATGACGGAAAAATCAAATTAGAAGTTGTATCAACAAATGAAGTTGACGAAGTCGTTACGAAAGTGCTCAACGGTGGTATTTTGAGCTCACGAAAAGGTGTGAATTTGCCGAATACACAATTGAGTCTACCTTGTTTAACAGAAAAAGATTTGAACGATTTGCAATTCGCCATCGAACAGAATATGGACTGGGTTGGGCTTTCATTCGTTCGCTGTAACACGGATATCATTGAACTTCGCAATCAAATTCACGCGCGAAATTCCAAATTGAAAATCGTTGCGAAGATTGAAAAACCTGAAGCTTTGCAATATTTGGATAAAATTATTGAGGCCACAGACGCCGTGATGGTTGCGCGTGGCGATTTGGGCGTAGAAGTTTCGTTCGAAAAAGTGCCGTTGATTCAAAAAGAAATTGTCGCAAAATGTATTAAGGCTTCAAAACCCGTCATCATTGCCACACAAATGATGGAAAGCATGATCACTAATTTTTCGCCTACACGTGCGGAGGCGAATGACGTGGCCAATGCTGTTTTGGAAGGTGCCGATGCCATGATGTTGAGCGCTGAAACTTCGATGGGCCAATTTCCGGTTGAAGCCGTTCAATCTATGCAGAAAATCATCACTTGGACGGAATCGAAACAAATATTGCAATTTCCTTTACATCCACCGGTAGACAACGGTCGCGGAAACGGCTATCTTGCCCAATCCATTTGCTTCAACGCTGCTGCTTTGGCCAAACAAGTGAATGCAAAAGGTATCATTATTTTTGCCAACAGTGATTTTCCGGTGCGGTGGGTTTCCTCGCACCGTGCGGCTCACGCGAAAATTATCGTTTACACCACAAAACCCGAATTGTTGCTAACACTGCCTTTGATTTGGGGCGTGGACGTATATTTGTATCCCGAATTTAAGATGATCGCAGAAGCTGTTGCTTACGCTAAAGGGCATATTTTGGAAAATAAACTTCTTGTTGAAGGGGTTAAAGTTGTTTATGTTGCTAGCACTCCGTTTACGTTGGATCGCCCGAATATGGTGCGATTGGGGCGAATGGAATGGAGAAAATGATCTATCTACGAAAAAGTTCTGAAATAGCAGGCGGATTCCTCACTGCGTTCGGAATGACGGCGATTTTTTGTAGAACAAGAGGAAAAAGGGGCAGCGAAGCTGCCCCTTTTTCCTCTCCTCATAGCACGTTCCTCGTCATTCCGAGCGAAGCATCCGCAGGGTGCGTAGTCGAGGAATCTCCTTGCTATTGTCGGCACGGTAATTTTCCATTACTTCAATCCACGTCGTCTCAACAACGCATCCGGATTCGGATCCGTACCTCTAAAATCTCTAAAAAGTTGAGCAGGATCAACCGTTCCGCCTTTTGAAAAAACTGTGCGAAGTTTTTGTGCCAAAACCGGATTGTAAATATCGCCACTTTCAACAAATGCTCGGTAGATATCCGCATCCAAAACTTCCGCCCAAAGATAGCTGTAATAGCCCATGTTGTAGCCACCTCCGAAGATGTGCGTGAAATACGTCGTACGATGTCTTGGCATCAATTCAGGAATTAAGTGTATTCTTTTCATCGCTTCTATTTCAAAATCCATGCCGTTTTTCGTAACCGGTTCGGTGATATTATACCAAAAATAATCCAACCATGCTGAAGCCAAATTCTCGCCCGTTACAAAGCCTTGATTAAATTTTCCGGCTCTTTCCATTTGTGCGATTAACACGTCAGGAATAACTTCTCCGGTTTTGTAATGTTTGGCAAACGTTTTCAAAAATTCGGGTTCAAGTGACCAGTTTTCCATAACCGACGAAGGCATTTCAACAAAATCACGTTTCACGTTGGTTCCCGACAAACTGCGATATTTGGTTCTACTGAACAACATATGCAACGCATGTCCCATTTCGTGAAATAACGTGGTCATTTCATCAATCGACAACAACGAAGGCATATCACTTGATGGAGCGGTATAATTACTCACATTCGTAACAATCGGCATCACATTGTTATTCGGCCAACCAGATTGCGGACGGAAATACCACATCCATGCACCGCCTTTCTTAGTCGCACGCGGGTGATAGTCGGCAATGAAAATTCCTATTTCTGTGCCATCGGCTTCTTTCATAAGCCAAGTTCGGTTTGCAGGATTAAATTTCGGAATGTCAAAACGTTCTTCCCACTGTACGCCCCAAAGTCTTGTGGTGAGATCGAAACAACCTTGAATCACGTTTTCCAACGGTAAGTATTCGCGAAATGCAGTTTCATCGAAATCGTATTTGGCTTGTTTTACCATTTCAGCATAATAACGCCAATCTCATGCTTGGAGATTGGGTATGTCTTCCACGGAGAATCTCGTTTCACCTCGAGCTTTTGCAGCATTTGCTGCAATACTCACGTAATGTCGCATCACATAATTTTGAAGTACTTCGCGTTCTTTTTTCAAAACCTCTTGCGTTGGTTTCCAAAGATCACTCAAAAATTTGTGAACCGTTTGCGGATTTTTCGCCATATTCTCTTCCAAAACGAAAGCAGCAGAGGTTTCAAAGCCGAATAACTTCGCTTTTTCCAATTCGAGAGATGCTATTCTTGAAACGATTTGATTGTTATCGTTTTCGTTACCGTTATTACCTACATTCACATACGCTCGCCATACTTTTTCGCGCAAATCACGATTGTCTAAAAACGTCAAAAGCGGTGTAAACACTGATCTTTGAAGCGATTTCCACATCCATTTTCCTTCATGTCCTTCGCGTTTTGCCAAATCGGCTGCTGCTGCAACAACGGCTGCCGGAAGTCCCGCCAAATCTTCTTCGTTGTCGATAATCAAAACAAATGCGTTCTGATCGTTCAACACATTTTTACCAAATTGTACGCCCAAAATCGAAAGTTCTTCATTGATTTTCATCAATTCGGCTTTGGATTCTTCATCTAAATTTGCACCACCACGAACAAAATTTTTGTACACGATGTCGAGCAACATTAAATCTTCTCCTTGAAGATTCGCGCGTTCGTTGTCATAAACGAATTTCACACGTTCAAACAATTTTGGATTCATCGCAATTTCGTCGGTATGTTTCGACAAAATCGGAGCCATTTCTTCATCAAGAGCGGTTAATTTTTCTGTACGTTCCGAAGAAATAATGTTGAAAAAGCAGAGCATGACTCTTTCAAGGAATAAGCCTGAGGCTTCGAGAGCAACGATAGTGTTTTCGAACGTAGGTTCTTCCGGATTGTTCACAATAGCGTTGATTTCGGCATTGTGACGTTTCATGCCTTCCATGAAAGCAGGTTTGTAATGTTCGCATTTAATTTTGTCGAACGGATTTACTCCCCAAGGAGTGTCCCAATTTTCTTGGAAAAACGGGTTTCTAGAGTTAGGATTGCAACTGCACATAAGCGTAAGGGCTGCGAGTGTGATGATGGTTAAGTGTTTCATATGTTTTGTGTTTTAGTTTTTTGCAAAGATACGAAAAAGTTTTCAGTTTTCATTTTTTTTAATTTGTAATGGCAACTTTTTCTATAACGTTTTGTTGGATTTAAGCTGATTTTTACAACTGCGGTCCTGCCGAAATCAAAGTCTTTGCCGCATCATTATCGCAGTATTGTGCAAAATTATTGATGTAGCGTTCGGCCAAATCTTTCGCTTTGGTTTCCCATTCTTTGGGATCTTCATAGGTTTCGCGCGGGTCTAAAATACCTTCACTTACATTATTCAATTTAATCGGAATGGTGAGATTGAGAATCGGAATGTGTTTGCGTTCTGCTTTTTCAATACTTCCGTCAATAATCGCGTCGATAATCGCGCGCGTATCTTTAAGCGAAATGCGCTTTCCTGTACCGTTCCAGCCAGTGTTAACCAAGTAGGCTTTGGCATTATGTTCGTCCATTCGTTTTGCTAATTGAGATGCATAAACCGTTGGATGCAGCATCAAAAAGGCTTCACCGAAAGCCGGCGAAAACGTCGGTACTGGCTCCGAAATGCCACGTTCTGTTCCTGCAAGTTTGGATGTATAGCCGCAAAGGAAGTGGTATTGTGCTTGGTCTCTATCTAAAATAGACACAGGAGGCAATACGCCAAACGCGTCTGCAGAAAGGTAAACGATGGTTTTGGCATGTCCGGCTCTAGATGGTAAAACAATTTTCGAAATATGAGAAATAGGATAGGATACACGCGTGTTTTCCGTAATACTGTCATCACTGAAATCAACTGTATTATCAGGCAAAACCACTACATTTTCCAAAAGCGCATTACGTTGAATCGCCCACCAAATATCGGGTTCGTTTTCTTCGGAAAGGTTGATGACTTTTGCATAGCAACCGCCTTCGTAATTGAAAATGCCTTGTTCGTCCCAACCGTGCTCGTCGTCGCCGATAAGATAGCGTTTAGGATCAGCACTTAACGTTGTTTTTCCCGTTCCGGACAAACCAAAGAAAATCGCTACATCGCCCTCTTCGCCAACATTTGCCGAACAGTGCATAGAAGCAATATTTCTCAAGGGTTGGTAATAATTCATCATGGAAAACATGCCTTTTTTCATTTCACCTCCATACCAGCTTCCGCCAATGATTTGCATGTGTTCCGTCAAATTGAAAAGCACATAGGTGCTTGAATTAAGTCCGTGTTTTTCCCAATTGCGGTTGCTTGTTTTAGAGGAATTAAGTACTACAAAATCCGGTTCACCGAAATGTTCCAAATCATAACGCGACGGACGAATAAACATATTCGTCACAAAATGCGCCTGCCAAGCCACCTCCATGATGAAACGAACTTTCATTCTGGAATTTTTATTGGTGCCACAAAACGCATCAACAACGTAGAGCGGTTTATGAGAAAGATGATTCAACGAAATATTTTTCAATTCGTCCCAAACATCTTGATTAACAGGACGATTAATTTTCCCATCCCACCAAACGGATTTCTTACTGATTTCATCTTCCACAATGAAACGATCGCGCGGCGAACGTCCCGTAAATTCACCTGTTTTTACGGCAACAGCGCCTGTTTCGGTTTTGTAGCCTTTGTCGAAACCAGTTAGGTTTTTGTTGGTTTCGTGACGGAAAAGCGTGAGGTACGAAGGATTGTGATAAATCTTTTTGGTGTCTGTGATACCTATTTTTTCAAGATATTTCCTGATTTTGGTGTCCATGCTTTCGGTGTTTTTTTGGTGTTCCATGATTTTTTTTTGCAAAGATACGAAAAAAAATCTGAACCGCGATTTTTATAAGATTAAAAAGATTTACAAGATAAATAGAAAAAATAGCCGAAATCATAAAAATCTTAATAAAATCATGGTTCTGACATTTTTTTTTCGTATCTTTGCACTATGAACGTAACTTCCATTCGAAACGATTTTCCAATTTTAAATCAAACCATTAACGGAAAACCCTTGATTTATTTGGATAATGCCGCTACAACGCAAAAACCACAAGTAGTCATTGACCGTATTTCGGACTATTACAAAACGATCAACAGCAATGTGCATCGCGGTGTTCACACACTCAGCCAAAGAGCGACAGAAGCGATGGAGAACGCAAGGATTACCGTTCAAAAGTTTATTAATGCCAAAGAGCATCGTGAAATTGTTTTCACAAAAGGGACTACGGAAAGTATTAATTTAGTTGCTCAAACGTTTGCCCAACAATTTTTAAACGAAGGTGATAGTATTCTGATTTCTGCCGTGGAACATCACGCCAATATTGTGCCTTGGCAACAACTATGCAAACAAAAAAAAGCAAATTTATTGGTTATTCCAATCTTGGAAAACGGAGAATTAGATCTGTCGAACGTCGATGAATTGCTTTCAAAAAACGTGACACTCCTTGCTATTTCTCATATTTCAAATGTTCTCGGTACCATCAATCCAATTGAATTATTGATTGAAAAAGCGCACAAAAAAAACATTCCCGTATTGATTGATGCTGCTCAAAGTGTAGCCCACGAAACGATTGACGTGCAAAAATTAGACTGTGATTTTTTAGTATTTTCTGGGCATAAAATGTATGCTCCAATGGGTATTGGCGTGCTTTACGGAAAAACCGATTGGCTCAACAAACTCCCACCCTACCAATTCGGCGGCGAAATGATTTTGGAGGTGCGTTTTGAAGAAACTATTTTCAACGAATTGCCGTTCAAATTCGAAACCGGGACACCCAATGTTGAAGGAATTTTAGGACTTGAAACCGCCATTCATTATCTGCAAAAAATCGGATTGAAACAAATTGCAGAATACGAACACAAATTGTTAACTTATGCCACTCAAAAACTCAACGAACTTTCCGGCATTATTTTTCACGGCATAGCCAAGCACAAATCTGCTGTTTTGAGTTTCAATTTTCAAGGAATTCACAATTCCGATATTGGTGCAATCCTCGACCAATTGGGTATTGCCGTAAGAACGGGGCATCACTGCGCTCAGCCGTTGATGGAAAATTTATGTGTTCCGGGAACGGTGCGTGCAAGTTTTGCATTTTACAATACGAAAGAAGAAATTGATATGTTTATTGAAGGTGTGAAAATGGCAAAAAAAATGTTGACAATGTAGGGGCGTATTGAATACGCCCCTACGAAAACATTACCGATTCCGTAAACGAATTTCTGTCAATTTGCGTTTGGTCGAAAGCGAAAAATCCGCATCCATCATCCATGCATAATACGAAGGCTCATATTCGAAAACCTCCGAGACCAAGCGCCCTTTGTGTTTACCAATGTTGAACACTTCTTGTCCTTTGTCATTGTAGACCATTGTTCCTGCATAATCTACGTGTTTTTGTTGGGTTGTAAACACCGATAATGCTTCAATATCATTAACCACAGGAAACGAGACTTGTCCTTTTCTGTCTTCGAAAGGTACATCTTTATAACGTTCCAACTGTGCTAATAAAATTTCGTAAGTTGCCAACGTATCTGCTTCTGCACCGTGTGCACCTTCCAATTTTTTATTGCAATAAAATTTATATGCCGCAATAAGCGTGCGCTGTTCCATTTGATGAAAAATGTTTTGCACATCCACCAATCGGCGATTTTTCATATCAAAATCCACATCGGCACGCAAAAATTCCTCAACTAAAATCGGCACATCGAACTTATTTGAGTTATAGCCCGCCAAATCGCTGTTGCCTATGAATGCACTGAGCTCGCCGGCAATCGCTTTGAATGTTGGGCAATCTTTTACATCTTTGTCGTAAATTCCATGTACCAGACTTGCTTCCAAAGGGATAGTAATCGTCGGATTTAAGCGGTAAGTTTTAGTTTGCGAAGATTGATCGGGATTGATTTTATGCACGCAAATCTCAACAATGCGATCTTTATTTATGTTTATTCCCGTTGTTTCCAAATCGAAAAAACAAATGGGTTTGGTTAAATTCAGTGTCATCATATAGTTCATTTTGAAATTAAAAACCCCGCAATTGCGGGGTTTTTAAGTATTTTGGAAGTGTAAAATTATCTTCCTATAGCGGCTGCAGGTTGTTCTACAGTTGCATTTGCAGCTTCTTTTTCTGCTTTTGTCGCGCCTCTTTTTGAGCCTCCAGCAGCCGTTGCAGATTGTTCTACAGTTACATTTGCATTTGCTACTTCTTTTTCTTGTTTCACTTCTTTTTTGTCACATTTTTTTTCTCCTTCGCACTTTTTTTCACACTCTTTCTTGGTTTCATTTTTTCCTTCGCATTTTTTTTCACATTCTTTTTTGCAATTTTCTTTACCTTCACAAGGTTTTCCGTCTTTGCAACAAATTTTACCTTCGTAGTCTGCACATTCGTGTTCTGCCTTTTCAACACATTCTTCTTGTTTTACAGTGTTGCCACAAGCGAAAACGAATGCAGCCATAGCAATCAATAAAAATACTTTTTTCATGGTTTTTTGTTATTTTAGTTAATAATTCTGCAAAAATACAACTTTTTTTTCAAAAAAACAAATTTTATTGTATATTTCTTTGTTTTTTTGTTTTTTTATTTGTAACTTTGCAGAAAAAAATCAATGCAAGTCAATCGGATTGACAAAATTTATCAAATCTAACTCAACTAAATTGAAAAAATGAAAAACAAGTACATCGACTTAATTGAACAATCATTTGAGTTTCCTCAAGAGGAATTTAAAGTTATTGACTCCGAATTGTATTTCCATAATGTACCGTTGATGGATATAATTAAACAATACGGAACACCATTAAAAATTAGTTATCTACCTAGAATAAGTTCACAGATTCAACGAGCTAAACGCTTATTTAATGTGGCTATGGCTAAGGTAGACTATCAAGGCGATTACAATTATTGCTATTGTACAAAGAGTTCGCATTTCTCTTTTGTATTGGAAGAAGCTCTGAAAAATGACATTAATATAGAGACCTCATCGGCATTCGACATTAATTTGATTAATGAACTTTACGAACAGGGAAAGATTACCAATAAAGATATCTATATCATTTGCAATGGTTTTAAACGTCCGCAATATATCGAAAATATTGCCGATCTCATTAATAAAGGGTTTCACAACACCATTCCCATTATTGATAATAAAGAGGAAATGGATTTATTAGAAACCAATGTACAAGGAAAATGCCAAATCGGCATTCGCATTGCTACGGAAGAAGAGCCAATATTTGAATTTTATACCTCACGCTTAGGCCTACGTATCAATGATATTGTTGATTTTTACATCAAACGCATCAAACGAAGCAGGTTTGAAGTAAAGATGTTGCATTTCTTTATTAACACCGGAATTAAAGATACGGCACACTATTGGAATGAGCTTTCCAAAGCAGTAAGTGTCTATTGCGAGCTAAAAAAAGTATGTCCGTCTCTAACATCTTTGAACATCGGGGGCGGCTTTCCTTTCAAAAATTCATTGGCATTTAGCTACGATTATGAGTATATGGCAGAAGAAATCATTGCACAAATTCAACAAGTTTGTAATGCACATGGCGTAGTTGAACCGGATATATTTACTGAATTTGGATCGTTTACAGTAAGTGAATCCGGCGCAGTTTTATACTCTATTGTCAATCAAAAGCAACAAAACGATCGAGAATTATGGTATATGATTGATAGTTCATTTATCACTACTTTGCCTGATGTTTGGGGGCTTAATCAACGATTTATCATGATGGCTATCAATAACTGGGATCACGAATATCAACGCGTATTTCTCGGTGGTTTGACCTGCGACGGACAAGATTTTTACAACTCTGAACGCCATTCAAATGCTGTCTTTTTACCAAAATTACAACCTGATGTGCCACAATACGTCGGATTTTTCCATACCGGCGCTTACCAAGAATCTGTGGGCGGATATGGCGGCATTCAGCACTGTTTAACGCCCGCACCTAAACACATTTTGATTGATGTGGACGAAACCGGTGAGTATTTCACAAAATTATTCGCGAAAGAACAAAGCCATAAATCTATGTTGAAGATTTTGGGGTACTAGTGTGGCTTCGACTCCGCTCAGCCGCCACATCCGGTCGTTGAGCGAAGTCGAAACGACTGTTTAGCGTCTCGAATACATGGTTTCGTAATATTTTTGGTAATCTCCCGAAGTTACATTGTTCAGCCATTCTTCGTTTTCCAAATACCAATCTACGGTTTTTTCCATGCCTTCTTCGAATTGAAGGGAGGGTTTCCAACCCAAGTCGTTTACTAATTTTGATGCGTCGATAGCATAACGCAAGTCGTGTCCGGCGCGATCTTGCACAAATGTGATCAGTTTTGCTGAAGTACCGGGCTCACGGTTCAATTTGCGATCCATAATTTCGCAAAGTCTGTGAATTAAATCAATATTGGTCCATTCGTTGAGACCGCCAATATTATAGGTATCTCCTATTTTTCCACTATGAAAAATCACATCTATCGCACGCGCATGATCCACCACATAAAGCCAATCGCGCACGTTTTCACCCTTTCCATAAATCGGAATTGGCTTCATGTTTTTGATATTGTTGATAGCCAACGGTAGCAATTTTTCCGGAAAATGGTTGGGACCATAGTTGTTCGAACAATTTGAAAGCACAACCGGCAAATAATACGTGTGAAAATATGCTCTCACTAAATGGTCGGAGCTCGCTTTAGAGGCGGAATACGGACTTCGCGGATCGTACGGTGTTTCTTCCGTAAATAACGAACCGTCCTTTGCCAACGAGCCATACACCTCATCTGTACTGACATGATAAAAACGTTTGCCGTCGAAATTGTTCTTCCATATGTGACGTGCAGCATTTAGCAAATTCACAGTACCAACAATATTGGTCATGATAAATTCCATCGGATTTGCAATTGAGCGATCCACGTGTGATTCGGCTGCCAAATGAATGACACCAAATGGCTGATAGTTTTCAAACAAAGCCTGAACAGCCTTTCCATCCACGATATCCACCTTTTCAAACTTATAATTCGGCAGATCTTTTACATCTTTCAAATTCTCCAAATTTCCTGCGTACGTGAGTTTATCAAGATTTACAATTTGATAATCCGGATACTTTGTTACAAATAATCTCACTACGTGAGAGCCTATGAAACCTGCGCCGCCTGTGACGAATAGAGTTTTTTTCATGTTTTTTTAATTATTCATTTTTTATAGGATGAGGTATGCCTTGCCCCTATTGCAATTTAACATAGCCTTGTAATGCTTTGGGTAAAAAATTCGAGATATCTCCATCATTACGCAACACTTCACGAACAATGGTCGAGGAAATGTGGTTGTAAGCGGTTCCCGGACACATAAATATGGTTTCCAAATCCGGACATAATTCTTTATTTATTGATGCCAACATACGCTCATTTTTGAAATCTGCGATACCTCTCAAACCACGCAACAAAAATTTGGCTTTATGTTTTTCACAAAAATCCACCGTCAAACCCTCATACGAAGCTACTATAACATTAGGCGTATCAGCAAATGTTTTTTTGATAAAATATACGCGTTGTTCAACTGAAAACACACTTTTTTTATTCGCATTGTAGCCCACTGCCACAATAATTTTATCGAACAGCGGCAACGCACGATGCACAATACTTTCATGACCTTTGGTGATCGGGTCAAATGATCCTGGGAAGACGGCGATATTTGGCATAGTTTTTTTTTGCAAAGATACAAAAAAATTGTATCTTTGCAAAATGAAAAAACCAATCAGCAGAAACATTGCCATCGTATCGGCAATTTTTATGGTCACATTTTCCATAATGCTTGTAACCAACTATTTTAAAGTTAGTGGCACAGATCCTTTGCAAACGATTGAAGCTCTAAAACAGGCCAACGAGGAAGTTGGCGAAAATCCGCAATTACAAGAACAAATTCGGGAATTAGATTTGTTGGCAAGAAGAGCCTATTTTATCAGCATTGGCAGACTTAGATTGGGTGTTGCGATTTTATTGGTGATGGTGATTGTTTTTGTGATCTGTTTACGGATTTATTTTGCGAAAACTAAAGATATTCCCAACAAGGACCTCGACCCTATTGACGATTGGGTCATCCAATCCCAAACAAGAACCTACATTGTTTGGATTGCAAGCGGATTGGCGATAAGCGGAATTGTTTTTGCTTTGTTAACTTCGTCATATCTGAAAAAATTAAACACAAAGGGCACAAAGAACACAAAAATGCTTGCTTTGGATTATTTAACTGCGAATTTTGAAGAAGAAATACAAGCCTTAGAACAGGCAGAATCTGTTGAAACAACAGATGTTACAAACGTATTAGTTGCTATTGATACGCATGAAATATCAAACGTAACACACAGTGGATTTCGAGGAAATAATTCGCTTGGTATAAGCCCTGCAAGGTATATTCCGACATCCTGGGATTTAGCGTCGGGCAAAACTATTTTGTGGCAAGTTCCAATTCCTCGAAAAGGCTACAATTCGCCCATCATCAGTGGAAACAGAGTTTTCTTTACCGGAGCGGACGAGGACATTAGAGAATTGTTTTGCTACGAATTAAGTTCGGGTAAACTACTTTGGAGATTGGAAGCCAAAAACATTCCGGGTTCGCCAAGTGAAGCACCCAAAACAACCGATGATACCGGACTTGGCGCGCCAACGGCAGCAACCAACGGCAAAGTGGTATGCGCGATTTTCGGCACAGGCGACGTGATTTGTGCCGATATGAACGGCAAACAACTTTGGGCAAAAAACCTTGGTGTGCCTGATAATGCTTACGGATTTGCCTCATCGCTGCTAATTTACGGAAATTTATTGATTATTCAATACGATAATCGTAATTCGCCAAGAGTTATCGCTTTGGATTTGGCAAACGGCAATGAACGTTGGTCAAGACCGCGTCCCGAGCGTAATCCATCGTGGAGCAGTCCGATCTTGGCGATGGTAAATAATCGTCCTCAACTCATATTGATAGGAAATCCGGGCATCACGTCTTACAATCCGAATACCGGAGAACAAAACTGGCGTGTGGAAGCAATGGCCGGAGAACCTGCTCCGGGTCCCGCTTATGCTAATGGCATTATTTTCGCAGGAACTGAATACGCAACATTAGTCGCCATCAATGCAGCAGACGGCACCATACTTTGGAGAAACAATGAAATTCTGCCTGAAATAGCAAGTCCGGTAGCAACACAGGATTTCGTGTTCGTTGCCACATCCTACGGTGTGGTAGCAAGTTTTGATCCTCAAACCGGACACGTCATAAAATCCATGGAATTGAGTGGGGATTTTAACGCTTCGCCAATCATTGTTGAAGGAAAAATCTATTTGATTTGTACCAAAGGAAAGGTGTATATTTTCTCCGCACAACGCGAATTTACGTTAATCAATTCTTTCGAAACTGGTGAGAAAACATTTGCTACGCCCGCGTTTACAGATAGAAAAATTGTGATTCGAACCGAGAAAAGTATTTATTGTGTGAAAAAATTTGAGTAATGTCCTGTACCTGCAATCCAAATAATAACCTCGATTTTATTGGTAAAACCGATGAAATTATATTGCAAATCGGAACATCGCGAAGCACGATCATTCCTTTGCTTCAAGCATTACAAAACAAATTTGGCTATTTGCCGGCTGAGGCTATCGAACGCGTATATGAGAAAACCGAGATCAACCGCGCACAACTCATCAGCGTATCCACATTTTATTCGCAATTTCGACATATTCCTTACGGAAAACATTTAATCAAAGTGTGCACCGGAACGGCTTGCCACGTGAAGGGCGCGGGAAATGTGATTGACGCATTTCGTCGTGAATTGAACATGGACGACGATAAAATTACCACCAACGATGAGTTGTTTTCAATCGAAAAAATCGCCTGTTTGGGTTGCTGTTCGCTCGCACCCGTAGTGCAAATTGATGAAAAAATTTACGGCCACGTGCAATCCGGAAAAGTTGGTGAAATTATCAACGAATTTTTATTCGAAACCACCGTAGGGGCGGGGTCTACCCGCCCTAAAAAATCCCAACGCAAAATCGCAGGAGAAATCCGAATAGGAATGGGCTCATGCTGCCAAGCAAGCGGTTCATCCGGCATTCTGGAAGAACTGAAGAAAGCAGAACGCGAATTAGGAATTGACGTTCATATCAAAATGGTAGGCTGTGTCGGTGTTTGCAGCAAAGTGCCGTTGATTGATGTGGTGTTGCCCGATGGATCTATTGAACGTTACCCTAACGTGAAGCCCTCTGAAATCAAGGAAATCTTGCATCATCATTTTGAACCGGAAAGTTATTTCAAACGTTGGAAAAACAAATTGCTCAACCACGTTGACACATTTCACACCGATACCACGTGGGACAACGTGATTTGGAAACCCGAAAACGAACGTACAGGTGTAATTGACAGTTTCCTTTCCGAACAAAAACACATTTCAACCGAAGGCTACGGCTTCCTTGCACCATTGAACATCGACGAATATATTACGCAAAACGGTTTTGAAGCATTGAAAAAAACACTTTCAACAAAACCGAACGAAATTGTCGAAAGTATCTTGAATAGCGGTATTCGCGGACGCGGCGGCGGCGGTTTCCCTTCCGGAAAAAAATGGAAAATAACGGCCAATTCCGCAACGACAGAAAAATATGTGATTTGCAACGGCGACGAAGGCGATCCGGGTGCATTTATGGATCGCATGATACTCGAATCGTATCCATTTCGTGTGATCGAAGGCATGATTATCGCAGGTTTTGCAGTGAGTGCCCAAAAAGGGATTTTTTATATTCGTGCCGAATATCCGTTGGCAGTTGAACGAATCCGTAAGGCGATTGAGATTTGTCGTGAACGAAATTTGCTTGGTGAAAACATTTTGGGAACTGATTTTTCGTTCGATATTAGCATTTTTGAAGGTGCTGGTGCATTTGTTTGTGGAGAGGAAACTGCGCTGATTGCTTCTATCGAAGGCAAGCGTGGCTTTCCGAAACAACGTCCGCCCTACCCTGCTGTTGAAGGCTTGAACAGCTGTCCGACTTTGGTCAATAATGTGGAAACATTGAGCCAAATTCCCTACATCATCAGAAATGGCGCAGAACACTATGCAAAAATCGGAACAGAAAAAAGCAAAGGAACAAAAGTGTTCGCTTTGGCAGGAAAAATTCGTCACGGCGGATTGATTGAAGTGCCGATGGGCATTACGTTGAATCAAATTGTGAACAACATTGGTGGCGGTGTTGTAGAGACGCACGGCCGTGCGTCTCTACTGAAAGCCATTCAAATTGGCGGACCTTCAGGAGGTTGTATTCCCGCACATTTGTGCGATGTTGAAGTGGATTTTGATTCGTTTTCGCAGATGGGTGCGATGATGGGTTCAGGCGGTTTGGTGGTGTTGAGCGAGAATGATTGCATGGTGGATGTAGCAAGATATTTCTTGAGTTTTACGTGTGAGGAATCGTGCGGAAAATGCACATTTTGTCGCGTTGGAATTCGACGAATGTTGGATATTTTAGATAAAATTTGTAGCGGCCAAGCCGAAATGGGCGATATTGACAAATTGGAGCAACTTGCGTTGAATGTCAAAAAAACATCGCTTTGCGGATTAGGCAAAACCACGCCAAATCCCGTTCTCACAACATTGAAATATTTTCGCAACGAATACGAGGAACACATCAACGGCTTATGCAAAACTGGAACGTGCAAAGATATGATCAGCTATGTAATTACCGAAAACTGCGTTGGTTGCACTAAATGCGCCAAAGCCTGTCCTGTGGATGCCATCCCCTACACACCTTACGAAGTACACACAATTGATATTGAAAAATGTGTCAAATGCGGACTTTGTGTCGACGAGTGCGCGTTTGATGCAATACGGAAAGTTCCGATACAGTAATTTTATCTACGATTCGTCTTTCAACAAAAAGTTCTCAATAGCATTAACCAATTGCTCTTTGCCCATGCCGCCCGGTTGTAAAGCCGGCAAGCCCTTCATACGAGCAAACAACATCGTTGGAATACTTTGAACACCGAAAAAAGCGGACACTTTTCGGTTATGATCAACATCCACCTTATAGATATTCACCTTTCCGGCGTAGTCTCTCGCCAATTCGTCTAAAATCGGAGCCATACGACGACACGGAGCGCACCAAGAAGCTGTAAAACTAACAATACAAGGTATCTCACCTTCAAATATCCATTCTTCGGGATTGGCTTCGAAGTTCATCACCAATTTTTTGAATTCGGCTTCAGAAATAAATGTTGCTTCTTTGACAGAAGCAGTAGCAACAGTAGTAGTTGTCGCGGCTTCAGACGAATTGGTCGAACTGCCGGAACAAGCGGCAAAAATTAAAGCCGCAAAGAAAATAATAGCATTCATAGGTCTAAAAATATTCATGAAATATAAAAAAAGTTATACAAAGGTACGATTTTTTTTGTATCTTTGCAAATTAAAGCTGCATTATTTTTATGTAGTAGATTCAACTATCAAGTGCAACTTAGCCTTGCAAAGAGGAAAAAATCAAAACACCAAACCTAAAACCTCGCTCATTTTGTCGATATAATGAAATTTCAGATTTTTGAGGTAGTCTTTTTCAATTTCTTCAACATGTCGTTTGTTGTCTTTGCAAAGAACGATATTCTCAATTCCAGCGCGCTTTGCAGCCAATATTTTTTCTTTAATTCCGCCAACGGGCAACACCTGACCACGTAGTGTAATTTCGCCCGTCATAGCAAAATTTGCGTTCACTTTTTTATCCAAAAATACGGATGCCAAAGCTGTAAACATGGCTATACCTGCCGATGGACCGTCTTTTGGTGTTGCACCTTCGGGCACGTGAATATGTACGTTGCGTGTTTCGAATAGTTTTTCGTCTATACCGAATTTTTCGGCGTGAGCTTTCAGATATTCAAATGCTAATGTCGCGGATTCTTTCATTACATCGCCCAGATTTCCGGTCATCGTGAGGTTACCTTTGCCAATACTCAAACTACTTTCGATAAACAAAATATCACCACCAACGGCTGTCCACGCCAAACCCGTTACTACACCTACAAAATTTTCTTCCAAACCTAACGATTTGTCGAATTTGAAAGCGCCCAACGATTTTTCGAGTTCTTTGGATGTCAATTTTGCCGAAAATTTCTTTTTTTCTGCGATTTGACGAGCGCGATGACGAATGAGTTTGGCAATTTGTTTGTCCAACTGACGAACGCCGGCTTCACGTGTGTATTTTTCAACAATTTCGCGAATCAAATCTTCCGAAAGTTCGAACTGGTCTACTTCAACGCCATGTGCCAAAAGTTGTTTGGTAACCAAATGGCGTTTGGCAATTTCGATTTTTTCCTCAATAATATAACCTGCAATATCAATGATTTCCATTCTGTCCAACAATGCGGGATGAATCGTGTTGATCGTGTTTGCCGTAGCCACAAACAACACTTTCGACAAATCGAAATCAATATCTATAAAATTATCGTGGAACGTTGTATTTTGTTCCGGATCAAGCACCTCAAGCAATGCGGCCGACGGGTCGCCTTGGATATTCATACCCAAAATTTTATCAATTTCATCCAAAACAAAAACCGGATTTGCCGTTTTCACTTTCCTCAAACTCGTGATAATTCGTCCGGGCATAGCACCAATGTAGGTTCTGCGATGTCCGCGAATTTCCGATTCATCACGCAATCCGCCCAACGACATGCGAATATATTTCCGTCCAATGGCTTCCGCCAACGATTTTCCAAGTGAAGTTTTTCCAACACCTGGAGGCCCAAACAAGCATAGAATCGGGGCTTTCAAGTCACCTTTGAGTTTCAAAACCGCCAAATGTTCGATGATGCGCTCTTTCACTTTTTCCAAACCAAAATGGTCGGCATCTAAAACTTTTTCAGCCTGTTTCAAATCAAAATTATCATCGGTATAGTCGTTCCAAGGCAAGTCTACAAGCGTTGAAAGATAGTTTAATTGCGTTGAATAATCAGGCGACATGGAATGCAATCGCTGTAATTTTTTCAACTCTTTTTCAAACGTTTCAGCCACTTCGGGCGACCATTTTTTATCTTTGGCTTTTTCTTTGAGTTCCTTAACATCATTGTCCACCTGCGAACCGCCCAACTCCTGCTGAATGGCTTTGAGTTGTTCGTTCAAAATATGCTCGTGATATTGCTTATCTAATTTCGAACGCACTTTGCCTTGAATTTGCTGTTTCAAATCCACGCGTTGTTGCTCGTGAGTAAGCAATTCCAAAAGAATTTGAGCCCGTTCATGTAAATCCGAAGTTTCAATCAATCGCTGTTTGTCCACGCCATCGGCTTCAAGCAACGAAGCCACAAAGTTGAGCAGAAAATTGGTATTTCGAATATTGTTTATCATGAATTCCAAATCATTTGGAATATGCGGCGATTTGTGGATGATTTGTTTCGCCAAATCTCTGATTGATGAAAGAAGTGCAAGATTTTCCTTGTTCTCTACAAAAGGCGTTTCTTCTGCTGTTGGCGTAACTTCCGCAACAAAATACGGATCGGTTTGAATGTATTTTTTGATTTTAATTCGACGAATGCCTTGAATGACAATCATCGTGCTGTCGTCGGGCATTTGAATGGTTTGTACAACCACACCCATCGTTGCAATATCGTACAAATCTTCGGGATTAGGCTCTTTGTCTAAGTCTTTGTCGCGTTGAGCCACCACTCCGATATATTGCTTTTTGCCTTGTAAGTGTTTGATCAATTCTTTGGCTTTGTCGCGCCCTGCGGTAACAGGCATAACAATTCCCGGATACAACACCGTATTCCGCAAAGGCAAAATCGGCAACGTTTCAGGAACAGGTTCGTTTTTGAGATTATCCGCGTTTTCGGGTGAAAATACGGGAACAAAATCGTTTTCTGTTTCTATAAATTCCGTTAAATTCAGTAAATTATTCATTAGGATTTTCGTCTTCTGTAAGTGTGTGTAAGTTTAAATATGTTTTTCAAAATATCAGCTTCAATTTTATCAAAATCCTTTCCACGTCTCACGTACATACGCTTGGCAACGTCTATTACTTTATCCACGTCGTACTGTTTTCCGCCCCACGTAAACGATGCGATGAAGTTACGCTGGAAACCTGATCCGAAAACGGTCGCGCCAACGCCAATTACAGTGCCTGTATTGAATGAGGTTTGAATGGCTACTTTGGTGTGATCGCCCATAAATAAACCACAAAACTGCTGTCCCGTAGGTTCAAACGTTTCCCACGTGTAACTCCAAAGTTTAACTTCCTCATACGTATTTTTCAAGTTTGAAGAACTCGTTCCTGCGCCAATATTACACCATTCGCCAACGACCGAATTACCCAAATAACCATCATGAGGCTTGTTCGAATAACCGATGAAAATCACGTTTTGCACTTCTCCGCCCACTTTGGCGTAAGGGCCTAACGTGGTTGCACCATAAATTTTTGCGCCCATTTTTACTTGTGCATGTTCGTTCATCGCAAACGGTCCGCGAATGCAAGCGCCTTCCATAATTTCAGCATTTTTATCCACGAAAATCGGACCAGTTGAAGCATTCAAAACAGCACCTTCAATTTTTGCACCTTTTTCAATAAAAATATGGCTGGCATCACCAATGATCATGTTGGTTTTGCTAATTTTTTCGGACTTACGACCTTCTGTCAGTCGAGTAAAATCTTTTCGGATCATTTCATCATTAAGTAAATACAAATCCCAAAGATGATTGATTTTGATTAAATCACCTGTAAACTCAACCTCTTCCATGTTTCCGTAGGCTTCATCAGAGCCCTCTAAACCTTCCTCGTTCATACGAAAAGCTACAATCGTATCTTCGTAGGAAAGGGCTTGATTGGCTTTGAGTTTTTTGATTTGAGCCACTAATTCCGCGTTGGGAATAACCGAACCATCAATTAAAATATTGTTGGCTTTTTTAATCGTTGGAAACTTTTTTTCCAAATATTTTTCGGTTAATGTAGAGGTTTGGGCGCTCAAAAGGCTTTCCCATTTTTCTCTAATGGTTGTAACCCCCACTCGCAAATCTGCTGTAGGCCTTGTGAATGTAAGCGGCAAGAGGTTTGACCACGTGGTTGCATCATCGAAAAGAATGTAGTTCATAGTAATTGTATTTGTATATATTTACGGTTTTTTAGGGAAAAAGTTACAGTATGGAACAAAAAAAACGGATTTCAAAAAAATGAATCCGTTTTTTGTAGCAGTTATATTCATAGATTATTTTTTCTCAGTCGAATACTTTTTGTATTTGTTCATAAATTTATCCACGCGACCGGCGGTATCAACCAATTTCACTTTCCCGGTGAAGAAAGGATGCGATGCGCTGGAGATTTCAAACTTCACCAAGGGATATTCGTTGCCGTCTTCCCATTTGATGGTTTCTTTCGTCGAAACAGTAGATTTTCCTAAGAACGCATACTCGTTCGACATATCTTTGAATACAACTAGTCTGTAGTCTTTTGGATGGATTTCTGCTTTCATATCTTGTACGTTTTTATTCTTTTTTCAAAATTCGGACTGCAAAGGTACAAAATTTTTTGGAAATAACCAAATTTTTTCAATTATTTTCGTATCTTTGCAAAAAAATCAATGATGAAAAAACAATCTTGGATATACTACGTACTTTTCCTTTCTTTCGGCTTATTTATCGGCGTTCAACTCTCGAAATTCGTTTCTCGACCGGAGATTTCGTCCGGCGCACTTGATCAAATCAAACAATTAATTATCCACAATTATGTAGATACGGTAGACGTAAACAAACTTAATGACGCTGCTATTGAGGCCATGTTGAATACCTTAGATCCGTTTTCGGCTTTTCTCCCTGTTGTTTTGGCCAAAGAGGCCAACGATGATTTACAAGGGAAATTCGACGGAATTGGCGTTCAATTTCGAATGATTGACGATACAGTAACCATCATACAGCCCATATCCGGCGGGCCATCCGAAAAACTCGGGATTTTGGCCGGTGATAAAATTATTAACGTAGATGGTGAAGTTATAGCAGGCGTAAATATGCCTATAGACGAGGTGATGAGGCGTTTGAAAGGCCCAAAAGGAACAACGGTCAATGTTGAAATTCTACGTAGAGGGATTCCAAAACCTCTGAAATTTAGCATCGTTCGTGCTGTTATTCCTACTTACAGCATAGATGTTGATTTTATGGTTAATGAAACGATCGGCTACATCAAACTCAGCAAATTCTCTGCTACAACTTCGAATGAAGTTCACGAAGCTCTGAAACGCCTTAGCAAACAAGGCATGGAGAAACTGATTTTCGACTTACGTGGCAATGGAGGCGGCTTTTTGCATGAAGCCATTCATGTTGTCAACGAATTTCTACCCGATGGCAAACTCATCGTTTACACGGAAGGTCGGAATCGCCCGAGACGAGACGCTTTCGCCACACGATATGGCGTTTTTGAGAATAAACCTATTGTGGTTTTGATTGATGAATGGTCGGCTTCGGCAAGTGAAATCATCGCAGGAGCTTTACAGGATAACGATGCAGGAACGATCGTCGGACGGCGCTCGTTCGGAAAAGGCTTGGTGCAAGAGCAAATTAGATTGAACAATGGTGCAAGTATTCGCTTGACGGTTGCACGTTACCACACGCCGAGTGGACGCTACATTCAAACGCCTTTCACACAAGGGCAACACGATTTTGAAGAACAACTTATCAAACGCTTGACGGAGGGCGAATTGCTATCGTCCGACAGTATAAAATTAGACACTACTCAAAGATTTTTTACCGTAGGCGGTCGTGTTGTTTATGGTGGAGGTGGGATTATGCCCGATATCTATGTGCCATACACTGTGGATAGCACACGAATTTACATCAATTTACTATCCAATCGCGGTTTGATTTTGCGATATACATTTAATTACAGCAATGAACATCGAAAATCGCTTTTGAAAACTTATCCAGATGTGGCAATGTTTAAAGAAAAATTTCAAGTTTCACAAACTCTGATCGACGGGTTGATTGCTTACGGAAAATCCAACGGATTAGAACCCGATTGGCGCAGTATTGAGCTCCACCGCGACCGTTTGAAAGGGCTTCTGAAAGCCTATATTGCTCGCGATTTGTATGGCGACAGCGGATTTTTCCCGATTTATCTGCCATTGGATGACGATTTCAAAAAGGCGATGGAAGTTTTGAAATAGTTGATTTTCTCGTATCTTTGTAAAAACCCAATTCAATACTATACTATAATGAGAAAAGTTATAATTTTTATTATTTTATTATCGTCTGCATGTCGCATCAGTGGGCAATATACGAAGGATCCTAGCATTGCCGTACAGTTATCAAATAGCGTTGACGAAACTCGAATGCAAGTTACCTTTTATGCTGAAAACAGTGATTTCTGCGAATATTATGTGCAAACTTCATTTTATCATTCACCGTTCACAATCGGCAGAGGTAGACGACAAATACATAGTTATAAAGCGCAGGCAGGAGCAAGAGATCATTTTTTTAGATATACTTATGTGATGTACAGAGGCAATGTAAACAAACTACCGAATAGTAATTTTGCATACCGTTTGCCTGTGGCAGAAGGAGATAGCTTGTATTCAGAAATAACCGAAAATATATTTGGTTATCAACTAAAATTTACTATTTTCAATGACACTATTTATGCTTGTCGTGGAGGCGTGGTATGTAACGATAACTTAAGAGACTTCTCTGCCAAAGGTTACCAAACTTTTAATAGCAGTCGCACTTTTTCGCAAATTACAGTTTATCATGCTGATTGTAGTTTTGGCGAATATGTTTTTCTGGGTAAATCGTTGGTTAACCCTGGAAAAACTGTTAAAATGGGCGACCCAATAGCTATTATTCAAAAAAATACAGATGATAAAGATTGGGTACTTTTTTCTACTTATTTTCTAGATAGAAACAAAGTAAGAGATCATACTCACGGCAATAAACACACTCATTTTCGTCCTTTTTTTCAAACGTCTAATCATGGAAAAACACGTTTGGAAAACAACATTTATTATTTTTGCAACCAAACAGACGAAATGCTTATGCAAGATATGAACAAACGCGAAAGGAAAAATTTCCTAAAAAATAAGTCAAAATAAATTGATGATGAAGAAAAAATGTTATATTGCTTTTATTTTTAGTTTGTTTGCTGTTGGTCTATTGGCACAAGAATGGAATATTATTGATACGGAAAATTTGTTGACAAAAAAAGAAAAAATCGCTATTGAGAGATCGGTACAGTATCAATTAGATTTTTTTAATCGGCTTTTCTCCGAAAAAACTGTGAATCGTTCAGATATAAAATTTGTGGTTGCTAAAAATCTTGCGGAATATTTATATTTGCAATCAAAACACGAACTTTTACAAATCAATTCTTCAGGGTTTTTCTCACCAAAAGATAGTACTGTAGTAGTTTTTAAAAAATGTAAGAATCGTTTTTTACGAACCTGTTATCACGAATTAAACCATGCTTTTTTGTATGTTCACGTTGACAGCAACCATATACCACCTGCATGGTTTATAGAAGGATTGGCTACCTATTATACAGAAATGACTTATGACAAAAAGAAAATAACCCATCGTGTTAATAGCTATTATACTGCACGAGTTAAAACGCTTATTGCCCTCGAGGACATTAACCTTGTGGAATTTGTAAATTGGGACTATCAAAAATTTTCGAAAGAATCATTTGCGCAGGATGGTTATGGCTATGCGATTGGTTATTGTATGGTGCTTTTTATGATGAAGCAATGTGAAAATAAGACCTTCACAATTTTCCGCAACCTTATTAATGAGTATTCAACTATAGAAGTTTTTGATAAATACTATTCCGGTGGTTTTTCCCAGTTTGAAAAGGATTTTATAGCGTATTTTGGGAAGTAATTTCCGTTACAAAAATATAATAAAAATAATTTTCATGACTTTTTTGAAAATATTTTTGTATCTTTCTTCTAAAAATCCTCTATATATTATCCTTCATACAAATCAAAAGGACAAATAATAGCTTTATATTGCGGGATGTAGGCAAAGTATAGTAGTAAGCGAGGCAGAGTGGTTTTGATTTTTATTGGGACTGCGCTTGGAAAATTCAGATTTTTTATGTAATTTTGCGGTATTAAAAAATCAAAAATATGAAAAAAACTTTTACCCTTGCGCTTTCAACTATAATACTTGCAACACAACAAACCTTTGCAGTTCCTTTGATGCAGGAAAATAATGCTACTCCACTTGCCGTTCAAACAGCAAGTGAGCAAACATTTGTAGTGGTTGAAGTGCTTTCAAGTACCACTTGCGGATATTGTCCACCAGCGCGGGCTGCACTCGCAACTATGGCACAAAATCAAGAAGAATTTCCCTATTTAATTCCGCTTCTTTGGCAATTTGGTGGCAATCAAAGTCCTAATCTAATAGAAAGGTGGTCTTTTTATGATAACCTAAGCACCCCTACTGCTAGATTTGGTGGCTGTATTGTGGATGTAGGTGCCGGTGCTAATATATTACAGCGCTACACAGGACATTACAATACTGTAGCACAAAGACAGCCACCAATGAAAATTACAGTTGATTATGAAATAATAAACAATCAAATTAGAGTGATCAGTGACGTAGAGCTCATATCAAACATAACTACCACAAACAATAGGATCTTCTCTGTATTGACTTATGATTGGGGAACGGAACAGCCCGGTAATTACGATGCCTCAGTTATTGCATTTAATAATCAAGCATTCGAACTCACAACAAGCGGGCAAAGCGATACATTTGATCATACGTTTACATTAAATCCTGCATGGGACTTAACCAAAATCAGAGTGGTGTCCTTTGTTCAAACTACAGCAGATGATTTAGCTATACATCAAGCGGCAACAAAAAGAGTGAGTGGTCAGACAACAAGCATTTCCCTTCTTGATCAAGATGCCATATTGAGCGTTTTTCCGAATCCTGTGCTCGACGGAAAATTAGTTGTTGAAATCCCTGAAAATAGAAGAAGTGCAGCCATTCGAATTTACGATTTTTCAGGAAGATTAGTGTTAACACACGCTATTGATCGTCCAAAAACAGAAATTAATATTTCACATTTGCCAAACGGTGTATATGTTGTAAAAGTCGGACAGAATACGGCAAGAATTATCAAACAATAAACAACGTTTGTAGGGGTGAGGCACGCCTCGCCCCAAATTAACAACTAAACGATTAAACAACTAATACAGCAAAATTTATGGCAACAACAGCAGATTTCAAAAACGGCTTATGTTTGGATTACAACAACGGACTTTGGCAAATCGTCGAATTTCAACACGTGAAACCCGGAAAAGGTCCGGCTTTCGTACGAACAAAACTTAAAAACCTTCGCGATGGACGTGTTTTGGAAAACACTTTTACAGCAGGAGTGCGTGTAGAAACTGCACGTGTGGAACGTCGTCCCTATCAATTTTTATTCAAAGATGATATGGGTTATACATTTATGCACAACGAAACATTCGAGCAAATCACAATTGAAGAAAGACAAATCAATGCACCACAATTTCTTAAAGATGGCTCTAACGTTGAGATTACCGTTCACGCTGAAACCGAAACTCCGTTAGTGTGTGAACTTCCTGCGTTTATCGAAGCTGTTGTTACTTACACTGAGCCTGCTGTGAAAGGCAACACGTCAACCAATGCAATGAAAGAAGCCACTATCGACTGCGGTGCAACGGTTAAAGTTCCATTGTTTATCGAAATAGGCGAACGCATCAAAGTTGATACACGCACGAGCGAATACGGCGGACGAGTTTCCGAGAAATAATGTTTCGACTACGCTCAACAACCTAATAAAAAATGAAATTTCCAAACCCTCATACACTTGCCGAATTAGCAGATTTTTTAGGGGCTAAGGCTGTTGGCGAACTTGATTTCGTCATCACCGGAATGAACGAAATTCATACGGTTGAAGTTGGCGATATTACGTTTGTTGATCACCCGAAATACTATGAAAAGGCTCTGAATTCAGCGGCTACAACGATTTTGATCAACAGTTCGGACGTGGCTTGCCCTGAAGGAAAAGCACTGTTAATTTCACAAGATCCGTTTGCGGATTTTAATAAACTGACGATGAAATTTCGTCCCTTTACGACGTGTACCAAAATGATTTCGGACAGCGCGATAATTGGCGAAAATACGATTATTCAACCAAATGTATTTATCGGCAATCACGTTAAAATCGGTAAAAATTGTCTCATTCATGCAAATGTTAGTATTTATGATCATACGGAAATCGGCGATGATGTAATTATTCATTCAGGCGCTGTGATTGGCGCAGACGCTTATTATTTTCAACGCAAACCTGAAGGGTATCGCAAATTTTTGTCGAGCGGAAAAGTGATTTTGGAAAATCAGGTGGAAGTTGGTGCGAATACCTGTATAGACAAAGGTGTTTCGGGCGATACGATTATTGGCGAAGGTACAAAAATGGATAATTTTGTGCAAATCGGTCACGATACCATTATTGGCAAAAACTGTTTGATTGGCTCACATTCTGCGATTGCAGGCGTTACGAAAATTGAAGATGATGTTGTGATTTGGGGACAGGTGGTTGTAAATAAAGATTTAGTCATTGGAAAAGGCGCTGTAATCCTTGCTACATCAGCCGTAGACAAAACGCTCGAAGGTGGAAAAACCTATTTTGGAATGCCCGCTATCGAAGCCAGAAAAAAATGGCGCGAACTTGCCGCACTTCGGAATTTACCGGATTTGTTAGGAAAATTATAAATTTCCCAAATACACACAGCCTCCAATGTTATCGTGTTTTGCTCCAGTAACATCGGACAGGCAATTAGGTTCTTTGCGCAAGCGCAACACGCCGAGGAATGCGAAAATCAAGGCTTCTTTGAAATCGACAATGAGTGGATTACTTTCGTCAATTTTGCACAAACAATGCTGTTTAATTCGCGACATCAAAAAACCGTTTTTTGCTCCGCCTCCTGTAACAATCATGGTTTTTGTTGAAACATTTGGTTGCGCATTAACAACATTTGAAATTTGTTCGGCGATATGTTCGCAAACCGTGTGCAATTTATCTTCAATCGAACATTTGAAAGCATTTAAAATCGGTAAAAATTCGTTCTCAAACCATTCAAATCCTAAGGATTTAGGCGGTTGTTTTTGGAAAAAATCCAAATTATTCAATTTTGCTAATAATTCCGAATTTAATTTTCCGGATGCGGCGATATTTCCATTTTCGTCATACGTTGGGGCGTTGCACGCAATGTCCGTACAAATGTGCGACACCAAATAATTCAACGCCATATTACAAACGCAACTATCAAACGCCGTTGTTTTTGAATGTTCGGTAAATGAAATATTGGCAATACCACCCAAATTCAAACAAAAATCAGCTGTATAAAACAACAATCTGTCTCCAATCGGAACTAATGGAGCGCCTTGTCCGCCAAGCGCTACATCGGTATTCCGAAATTGCGCAACTACCGGACATTTCACATAACTCGCCACAGCTCCGCCGTCGCCGATTTGCAACGTAAGCCGTTTTTCAGGCTGATGAAAAATAGTGTGACCGTGGATAGAAACCAAATCAACATCCAATTGGTTTTTCTCAATAAATTTTTGAATTTCTTGTCCTAAAAAATGTCCATAATCTGAATTTAGCAACGCTAAATCTAACCCCGAAATAGTTACTGCATTTTTCAAACGATTTCTTAAACCATTTGAATACTCTATGGTTTTAGCGATTTTCAGTTGATACAACCAACGTGAATCTTCAAAACGAAATTCACAAAATGCCAAATCCAAACCATCCAAAGATGTTCCTGACATCACACCAACCACTCTGTAAAAATCTTGTATCACAACACATCAATTACGGTTTCCAAACGAATGCCTCGCGAGCCTTTGATTAAAAATGTGTACCCATCGAATGCTTGCCCGTTCAGAAAATCGCGTGCTTCATCAGCATTTTCAAATGCAAAAATGGTTTCGAGAAAAAATGATTGAAATATTTTTCCAACAACAATTCCTTCATGTAAATTTAATTTTTGCACAAGTGAAAGAATATGTTGATGCTCGACCAAACTGTCGTTTCCAAGTTCCAACATATCGCCGAGTACAAAGAATTTTTTGTCACAATTGAGTTTAGCGAAACTTTCCAATGCTGCAGCCATACTCGTTGGATTGGCGTTGTATGCATCCAGAATGATCGTGTTCTTATCGGTTTTGATGAGTTGCGAACGGTTGTTGGACGGAGTATAATTTTCCAGTCCGAATTTGATGTTTTCGATTGAAACTTTGAAATAGTCGCCAATTGCACAAGCAGCCAAGACATTGCTGAAATTATAGTCGCCGGTGAGTTGAGTACGGATAATTTGCGATTTGTAATTCAAACTCACAAAAATTCCATCATCAACCAAACGGCCTGTAAAATCACCATGTTCAGAACCATACGTTAATCGATTTTGATGTTCGGAATGAGCCATCAACCGGTCTATTTCATTATTCACAAATACCAAGCCGTTATTTTTTTTCACCGAACGATATAATGCTGTTTTAGTTTCTACAATAGTTTCGAAAGAACCAAAACCCTCTAAATGCGCCAATCCCAAACTGGTGATAATCCCAAAATTCGGTTGTGCAATTTCACATAATTCGGCAATTTCACCTGCGTGATTGGCACCCATTTCCACAATCAAGATTTCGGTATGCTTTGGTGTGGATAAAATGGTTAGCGGCACACCAATATGATTGTTGAAATTACCTTGTGTGGCATGCGTTTTGAACTGTGTTGAAAGTACAGCATTGAGTAGTTCTTTGGTGGTCGTTTTTCCATTGGTTCCAGTGATACCGATAACAGGAATATCTAATTGTTTGCGATGATGAGTTGCCAAATCTTGCAAATATTTTATAACATCATCCACTAAGATATAGCGATTATCAACGGCAACCTTTGGGTCGTCAACAACAGCCAACACACAGCCGTTGTCGAGCGCAGAAGCAGCAAAGGCGTTCGCGTTAAAGTGTTCGCCTTTGAGTGCAAAAAATATTGAGTTTGGAATCAGATTTCGAGTGTCTGTTGAAATGATAGGATGCTCCAAGTATTGGGCATATAGACCTTCGAGCTGTGATTTCATAACCGATTTTATCGTCTTGGAGCAGAAGGACGTCCTTTTGTTTGTCCGCCGATGCGAGACATTGCACAACGGAATCCAAGCCAAGCTTCACTTTGCCTTTGATCTAAATATCGACGATTTGCCGGAGACAACCAATAAGCGCGATCTGTCCAATTTCCACCTTTGATAACTCGAGTATAATCAGAGATCATGGTACTATGCGGATCATATACCATCTCGGTTGTATTAACACCAGATTCTCCGAGAGCCAGCCAGTCTTGAGTAATCGTAGAAGAGAAATCGCCATCTCGGAAATTTCGGTTATCGGACTGTTGAAAATTTCGGCGATTAGCCAATTCTTCCGGAGTTAGCGGGCGCATTGGAATGCGTCCCAAACTATCTCTTTCTGCAATACGTCCGTCTTCATCGCGAACTTCCGTCATATAGACATTTCCACGGAAAGGATTCAGTCCGTAAACGTCTTCGTGTGTCAATGGGCGATATACATCCATAACCCACTCGCTCACGTTTCCGGCCATGTTGTACAAACCGAAATCGTTTGGTGCATAAGAATAAACCGGAGCTGTATAACCGGCACCATCATTCAAGCTTCCTGCAATACCCATAAAGTCACCGCGTCCACGAACAAAGTTAGCACGCATTTCTCCCATGTGCCTTGGATCGCTCATACGAACATTCAAACCATTCCAAGGATAAACCCGGCGTTCAATAATTCGCTCATCATAGCTGTTGCCAATCAAACCATAGGCTGCATATTCCCATTCGGCTTCTGTCGGCAAACGGAAATAAGGCATCAAAATACCATCTCTCATTTGCACCTGACGTTTTTTCTCAGGAGCATTCGGATTCATATCCTGCAGTTGTCGTTTAGTCAAACCTGTATATTGTCCGGCAAGATAAGCAGCTGTAGTGAAGTGGTTGTCCGGAGTTTGATTTGGATCAATATGTTGAAAAAATCCTAAATGAACCAAAATGGCTTCATTCACGCGATCCGTACGCCAAACGCAATAGTCATTGGCTTGTTCCCAAGTTACGCCAACCACAGGATAATCTTTGTATGCCGGTGTTCGGAAATAATTCTCCACCATATGTTCCACGTAAGCATCTACCCTACGCCAAGCCAATTCATCTGGCCAAGCACGGCGAACAACCTCGGGGAACTCTTCTCCGAAAATGCGGTCCAACCAGTAAATATACTCCTGATAGTCTACATTTCGAACTTCGATTTCATCCATATAAAATGATGAAACCGTTACACGACGTGGAATCATGTTCCAATCCCGCATTAAATCTTCTTG
>WRCN01000013.1 GCA_009783885.1 Bacteroidales bacterium
AAGTTCGACAAATCAAAATAAAAATCATTCTGACCCACATGAACTGCACTGTTGTTACAAACAAGACCTACAGGCTGTCCCAACATATTGAATAAACGAATAGTCGCTTTGCCGGGGGTCTCTGCATTGATACGAGCTTGCAAGTGACCATTATTCACCACAATATCAAATCGAATGTGATCAGGAAGTATAATCGGAGGAATTATGGATACAGATGGAACAGGTGGAACAAGACCTGCTTTCGGGAAAACAATATAATCTACCCAAGCAGCATCACTACCCCTGTTTTGAGTCGGATTCTTGGTATAAGCCCACTGGAAATAATGAATACCTTCGTTCATCGCAAAAGCTGCACGTGTCCAAGGAATTTCGCCATACCACGCTTGAAGCTCAGTCCAAGTGTTGCCATCCGAAATTGAGAAACGCAAAGCATCGCCACCGTCGATACAACCTGAATTGCCTCGGCAATCCTCAGACGAAACTTTGTAGTAGAAAACAATAGAATCTCCGCCAACCAACTCGAACATATCCGTAACCATGCTCGCTGTTTCGTTGTGATTGATTTTCTTGCTGCGCATGCAATATTTACCTTGAAAAGGGTGAAGAGAATCAATATACCAGTCAAAATTAGCAAGTCCATCCCCTATCCATAATCCATCTAAGAAAGATCCGGTTTCAAAATCTTCAACCAAAATACCAAATGCAGAGTTCAACGTGCGTGTGTACGAGAAATCACCTTTCGCAATGGAAAGACCCAAGCCAAAAGTAACAAATTCGGGCAAGCCCGGAGCTTTTTGCAAATCAAACGTGAAAGGAATTGCAGTGCTTAAAGTAAAATTAGCCGTGGTTGGTGAAAAATTGCTCACCGTAACATTATCGCCTTGATTAACCAATTGAACTTGGGTACCTATTATCGGCTCCAAACCCACGTTGGTAATCGTAAACGAACCATTAATTTCGGTGGTATTAAAGCCTGAAATAACAAATTCAGGTGCTGCGCCGAGAAGGTTGAATGTATGTTCAAGGGTCAACGTATCGGAATAAGTAATGGTTGCCAAGATTTCTACGTTGTAACGATTAGGAATATCGGTAGAAATAACTAACTGACGACCGGAAACCCAAACAGAATCTTCTCCATTCAAAACTGAAATCGGGGTCGAGGTTTGAATGATTTGAACAAAATCGTCTTTCCCTACCATACTCAACGTCACATAAATCTGATTAGCAGCAACAAGGGCACGGTTTTTTAATAACATTGAAAAATCAATAGTTTCACCGAAAACACAATGTTCTGTAGGTGTTGAATTGATTGATAATTTATAATTCGGCACACTAATTAATGGACGATCTGCCAAGTTGATTTGAACAGTCTCGATGTAAGGAATGTAACCTTTAGCCGTGATAACAAGCAAGGCTTCGCCATAGGGGAGTTCCTCATCAAAAGTCAAAGTGATTTGGCCCAAGTGATCTGTCATACCACCACCAAGAAGTTGACCATTCATAGAAAAACCTACATAAGCATAAGGAACCGTTTCAATATACAATTCTTCATCAATAGTCATCATCATACCTAAATCATTAACAGGAAGAGGTTGAGGTGTAGTAACAGTCTGTATATACGACGGGTCGCCCAAAACGTGATAAATTTCCCAATAGTATCTTTTCATTGCTGTATTCGGTGTTGCAGAACTACCTTGTACCGCCATATTCCCCCAGAAAACTATTTCACTAGCCGTGTATGCCCAATCGCTTCGGGCTTCGCCATTCAGGTGCCATGCTCGATCATAAACACCTAATCCGGTGTTTGCATAAGTAGCAGTTTCCGGATTACTGGCATTAGCCCCTGAGCCCACAGACCAGTGAAAATCTTCTGTCCAATAAGTATTGTTACTTCCTCCGATATAAGTTACAGCACCTTTTCGTTGAGCACGCATTAACTCTGTGCCGATATTATTGGCTACTTCAAATTTAGCAGACAAACAGCAATTGCCAATCATAAGCGGATACTTGTTTTCATTCGTGAAACTTGATACGTGACTTGTTATAATTGTTTGGTCGTCCCATCTATCAAAGTTGCAGTGTGCAGTATAATTGATATAACTTCTGCCTTCGTTGAGAGATGCACGAACATTAGGACCTTGTGTATTGGTGTTGTTGTTTGCTTCTTTAAAAATCGCCGTGTTTGCTGATCCATTAACTACATTCCAGTAATTATTTGCAGCATAATCTACGGTAGCATCGGCAATGCGTCGGTAAATACCGGTTTCTTTACCCGCAACAAATGTTGCTTTATTGAAAAAATCGAGCGACGGAACGTTCATTTTTTCCATAGCCAAAATTTTCTCAATCTGATTGGAAATCTGTATAGGACTACCTGAAGCTCCCGATAATCGTCCGTATTGAATATCCGGTAAATTGTCGTTGGTATAGTCGGCATAATACAAATCGGTAACGTGAGTTCCATAACCGGTTACTTGGTTTGCATACGCAGGAATTGCCGTATTATCTCCCACCAACAATAAAAAATCGGCACGTGTTGCCGGATTGTCGTAAATACCTTGCAAATAGTTTTTAATGTTGGTTCTAAGCGTGGCGCCAGTTCCTCCAATATCGTCGGTATAAGCTACACGAACATCAAAACCTTTTTCCGTTTTCCAAGTGATAAACGGAACTAACGTGGTTTCAAACGCTCGATGAGAAATGATTTGGTAAACAAGTGGTTTTTGAGAAAAAATCGTTTTAGGTTGTCCGCCAACATAAGTTACTTCAAATTCGATGTGATGATACACACGAATAATGTTTTCCGAAGGTAAGTATTGAATCGGACAGATATTAAGTTGTGTAAACTGCCGATCTTTCGCAATTCCCAAGTTAAACACATCAACAATATCGCGAACGTTGAACGTATTTTTACTGTAAGCAGCAGCATTTTTTACCAACGCTGGCATTTCCGTAGCACTTTTGCGCACAGAGGGCTGAACAGGAAGCAATTGGTTTTTAAACCCTTTTTGAGAAAGATTAATATCCGTATATGCGCTCGACAAAATGTTAATTTCAACTGTTGCGCCCATCGGAACTTCCAAAAGTTGTGTTTTTGCAGGAAGTCTAGGGTCTCCAATTTCACCATGAAATACGTAACCTTCAAGATCCAAGGCCGTGAAATTTTGCCCTTGAACAATCATTTTGGTTACATCTATTTCGGAAATGGTGTTGGTGAAAACACGAATGTTTTCAGCCGGATTAGAGGTTTTCAAGCCGGTCGAAGCCGATGAAAATGTGATTTTTTCGGCAAACATAACGTTCACCACTAAAATCAAAACAATAGTGATAAGTTTTCTCATGATGTGGTATTAGTGTGTAAAATATCTTACAAAGGTACGAATTATTTTTGATTTGACAAAGAAAATTTTGTTTTTTTTTGCTCCTTAAAGTTGCATTTGTTAATTGTCTTACGTCCTTGCAAAAAATGTTATTTTGCAAACTGTTTGAACCCCGATTTTTGCAAGATTAAAAGATTACAAAAATCAAGGAAACCTTAATAAAATTACAGGTTAGGCTATTTTGCGGCCCGTCGCGACCAATAAAACGAAATTGAAAGCCCCGAAACAATATGCCAAATGCCCCACCAGGCTGTAACCAACACCATTCCACCAATAGCTATTTCAGGCGGAAAGATATTCGGATTAAGCAATAAAACCAAACCTAATCCCGAATTTTGAATACCGGTTTCGATAGTCAACGCTCGTTTATCTTTTGGAGGTACTTTGAACAATCTTGCTAAGCCATAACCTGTGCCCAAAACCGCCGAATTATGAATCAAAACCAAAATAAAAATATAGATAAAAAAGTCGCTCACAAAAATTTTCAGATTATTGTTGAAAGCAATCACAACCATCGCTATAAAAAACACCATCGAAACATATTGCAACGGTTTTTTCATTTTTCGAGCAATTTTCGGAAGATATTTCACGGTTAAAATCCCCAGCACTAACGGAACCCCGAGCAAAAGCAATACTATTTTAAACATTTCCCAATATTCAATATATATCGTTTGTAAGGCATCTCCGGCACGATTATTCACAAAATTAGTGTACATACTGCCCCAAAACCAGAAATTGAATGGCGTAAAAATTGGCGTGATCACCGTTCCGATAGCTGATAAACTAATCGAAAGTTCGGTATTTGCTCTCGAAAGTTGCGACATAAAATTAGAGGTATTTCCACCTGGGCAAGCTGCTACTAAAATCATACCCATTGCGATCATCGGCGTAATCCATTGGTTGAATAAAACGACCAATAAAAATGTAATCGCCGGTAAGGCTACTATTTGTGCAAAAAGTCCGATCAAAAATGATTTCGGAAACAGTAAAATATTTTTAAACGTTTGCGGACGGATCCCTAACGCAATACCATACATCACAAATGCCAAAATAATGTTGACAAAGTGCATGCTTTCTGCTGAAAAATTAATACGGATGTTGTCTAAGGCTTGGAGTTGTTCGTACATATTCAGGTGTGGGGTTGCTGGGTATGAGGTACGGGATGTGCGATGTGGTACACCTCGTACCCAGCACCTCGTACCACATACCTGTTTTTATTCTCCTAAAAAGGCTTTTAGGTGCTTACTTCTCGATGAGGTTTTCAACCTGCGAATCGCTTTTTCCTTAATCTGACGAACACGCTCGCGAGTTAAGTCAAATTTAATAGCGATTTCGTCCAATGTATAACCGTGACCATGTCCAATACCGTAAAATAGATAGAGTACATCACGTTCTTTTTCGGTGAGTGTGGCCAACGAACGTTCGATTTCACGTGCCAACGATTCACGAATTAACAAAGAATCTGTTGTAGGATTATCCTCGTTGATGTAAATATCAATAAAACTTGTTTCCTCGTCTTGAATTAGCGGGGCATCCATAGATACATAGCGCGTCGTGATATTCATCACTTCGGAAATTTTGTCTTTTGACAAATCCAAAGATTCGGCAATTTCGTCGATAGACGGCGTACGCTCGAATTTTTGTTCAAGTTTCGATGTTTCTTTTTTTATTTTATTGAGCGAACCTACTTGGTTGAGGGGTAAACGCACAATTCTTGATTGTTCGGCTAAGGCTTGTAAAATGGATTGACGAATCCACCAAACAGCATACGAAATAAACTTAAATCCACGTGTTTCATCAAAACGACGAGCCGCTTTAATTAAGCCCAGATTGCCTTCATTTATCAAATCGGGAAGACTCAATCCTTGGTTTTGATATTGCTTCGCTACAGAAACCACAAAGCGTAAATTAGCTCTGGTCAGTTTTTCCAAAGCACGCTGGTCTCCATTGCGAATTTTTTGTGCCAACAACACTTCTTCTTCTGCACTGATTAATTCCTCTTTACCAATATCTTGCAGATATTTGTCAAGCGACGCTGTTTCGCGATTGGTAATAGATTTAGATATTTTTAACTGTCTCATAATATAAATTGAATTTCATAGATTAACGAATAAAATAATTTTGGGGTGCAAAGATACGGTATTTTACGGAAAAAAGCAAAAAAGGTTGCATTTTTTTTGTGCAAATTCCATAGAGGCGGGGTTCGCCCGCCCTGATTACATTTGTGCTGAATGATTGTTGGGCACGCAAACCGCGCCACTACCTACCATTGTGTCACCGTTCGTTTCTGCGTACCCCCATCCATATCCTGCAAAATAGCATTTGCTTGCAACGTTTTGCCTTTTCGAGAATAGGTCAGTTCGACAGTTTCACCCGGGCGAAGTTGGCCGATGATTTCGAAAAAATCACCTTCTGTATTTACCGGTCTGTCCTTTATTCTCAAAAGAACGTCTCCAAGTTGAAGACCTGCTTTTTTCGCTGCGCCGGTTTCTGTTATACGGCTGATAATCAAACCGTCAATGTCTTCCATTTTTTTAGCAACAGCAAGATTTTGATCCATCGGCGAAAACAAAATGCCAAGAAAAGCACGTTGTACTTGTCCGAATGTACGCAAATCCTCACTCACTTTTTTCGCGATATTCGCCGGAATGGCAAATGAATAGCCTGCAAAAGTACCACTGGTAGATGCAATAGCTGTGTTGATGCCTATCAATTCGCCATGCAAATTGACTAACGCACCACCACTGTTTCCGCGATTGACAGCAGCGTCTGTTTGTATAAACGACTCTATTGGACGAGCGTTACCGCTCATGTTTTGCGACAAAATGTTTATGTTTCGGGCTTTGGCACTCACAATACCGGCTGTTACGGTCGAATTGAGGTTAAACGGGTTTCCAACTGCCAATACCCATTGACCGAGGCGGACCAAATCAGAGTTTCCGAATGTCAAAAATTCCAAATTTTTTGCATCTACTTTGAGCAGAGCCAAGTCCGTTGAAGGGTCTGTTCCGACAATTGTTGCAGAAAAAACTTTTCTGTTGTTGAATGTAATTTCTATGTTTTCTGCACCTTGCACCACGTGATTATTGGTAATGATGTAACCATCTTCAGAAATCACTACCCCCGAGCCAAAACCCTCTACTCGTCGCATACCCGGACGACTGAAAAAGCCGAAATAATCATCGTAAAATCGAGTTTTAACCATAAACTCGGATTTAACGTGAACAACCGTATTAACCGAATATTCGGCCACATCCTCAAAACTTGGCAACTTTGCAGATGACACAGGTGGAGCTGTGGGTGTATGTGTTCTCAAATTTTCTGACGCCGGAATTTGGGTTGCGCTTGTAAAAATCATTACAGTTGCCAACGAAGCCACTACGCTGACAAGTATAATAATCAAACTGCTAAAGATCGTTTTTTTATTCATGATGCTCCTTTTTTTTTGATTTTATTATTACAAAAACTGTGCCAAAGTGTTGGTTTATGACAAAAAAGCAATTCGGGTCGTCATGTCGAGCGAAGTGAAACGTAGTCGAGACATCCCATAGCAAGGGGATTCCTAGACAGAGTTTATCCCGAGCGTAGTCGAGGGGCTCGGAATGACGACAATTCATAAATTTTTCGTACCTTTGCAAATTCGTTATGACAATTTCTTTCGAAAAATATCATTGTTTAGGTCGCGATTTTATCTTATTGGACAATCGTGATGGAGTTTTTGGAGCATTGCAAAGCGCTGAAATCTCTCGACTTTGTGCGCGACGGTTTGGTATTGGTGCGTCTGGAATTTTACGTTTAGACCGGTGTTCAAAAAACTTGATAGAAGTAAAATCTTACAATTTCAACGGTGCTTTGGCAGAACTTAATGTTGTAGATGCTGCGTGTGTGGCAGTTTTTGCAAAAAATTTGAAAATTTTAACAATCTCAACCCATATCGAAATCAATGGACAGATGGTCTATTGTAATCTTGTTTCCAATCACGAAAATATGCACTTTGTTAATGTTCGAATACTTGAACCCATTATGATAAAAAAAGTGTTTCAAAATTTCGTCATGGATTTTGGAGCACCGTTTTGTATGGTTCCAACCGATGATGTAAATCATGTAAATGTGTTGGAAAAAGGTCGCGAAATTTCGTATGGTAAACGTTTTCCGAAAGGGGCGAACGTGACATTTTATCAGCCCAATCCGGGTTTTTTGGAAGTTCGGCATTATGAACACCAAGTTGATCAAGAAACTTACACCAACGGACTTTGCGTGATTGGTGCAGCATTGAGTCATGCACAAAATAATCCGGTTGATAGTTGTTTGGTTCGTGCCAAAGGTGGAGAAATGCAAGTGTCGTTCGCGCGTTCGGAAGAAGCGTTTTATAATGTTGAATTAAAAGTGTTGGTAAATTCAGTATATAGTGGAACAACAAATTAACATAATCCTTAAAGCCATAGAGCCATCGGATGTTTCCACGTTGTTGAAATGGGAAAACGATCCGAATATTTGGAACGTGAGCGAAACTATCGAACCGCTTTCTAAATACAAATTGGACACGTATATCAAGCAAACACTTACTTTAGATGTATTTGGACTTCGACAGTTGCGATTGATGATACACAAAGTCATCAGTTCGGATTTAGACATTACCGAACCTATCGGAACAATTGACTTGTTTGAGTTTGACCCTATTCATAAACACGCTGGGATTGGCATCATGCTGCTCAATGCGTATCAAGGACAAGGCATTGGTAAAATAGTGCTCGACCAATTTTTATCGTATTGTTTCGAAAAATTACAACTTCATTCCGTTTACGCCAATGTTTCGGAAACCAATATCAACAGTATTAAATTCTTTGAAAATTACGGCTTCGCAAAAATTGCCGACTATAAAGAATTTTTATATGAAAAAGGGAAATATGTATCTCAATTAACATATCAATATATCAACAAGTTAAGAACTAAAAATTAAGAACTAAGAGTTGCTTCGCGACATTCTATGGATACACCCTAATTTTTAACTCTTAACTCTTAACTCTATTCTATGATTCGCGTTAGATTCGCCCCAAGTCCAACAGGCCCCCTACACATTGGCGGTGTTCGCACAGCCCTCTTCAACTATCTTTTTTCCAGAAAATATGGTGGACAATTTTTGCTTCGCATTGAAGATACAGACAGTTCTCGATTTGTGCCGGGTGCGGAAGAATACATTGTTGAAGCATTCAAATGGCTTGGTATCAAGTTTGATGAAGGTCCTCATGTTGGGGGAAATTTTGGCCCTTACCGCCAATCTGAACGAAAAACGATCTATCGAAAATATGTGGACGAACTTTTAGCCAAAGGTTTGGCATATTATGCTTTTGATACGCCTGAGGAATTAGACGTTATGCGCGCGCGCTTGGAAACTGAAAGATCGCAAAGTTTGCAGTACGATGCTTCAACTCGTATGTCTATGAGAAATTCTCTAACCATGTCACACGATGAAGTGAAATTCCGCTTGGATGGCGGTGAACAATTTGTGGTTCGTATCAAAATTGAGCCTAATCAAACTGTTGTTGTGAATGATTTAATTCGTGGTGAGGTGGCTGTAAATTCAAGCCTTTTAGATGATAAAGTGCTTTGGAAATCGTCAGACGGATTGCCGACTTATCATCTTGCGAATATTGTGGATGACCACAAAATGCAGATCACGCACGTGATTCGTGGCGAAGAATGGTTGCCATCTGCGCCGTTGCACGTGTTGCTCTATCGCTATTTAGGTTGGGAAGATACAATGCCTAAATTTGCACATTTACCCCTTTTGCTGAAGCCCGATGGTAACGGCAAATTGAGCAAGCGCGATGGAGACAAACTTGGGTTTCCTGTATTTCCTTTAGAATGGACGGATCCGAAAACGCTTGAGGTTTCGTCGGGTTACCGCGAAATGGGTTATTTTTCGGATGCAGTGATCAATATTCTTGCTCTTTTGGGTTGGAACGATGGGACGGAGCAAGAGATTTTTTCTTTAAACGAGTTGATTGAAAAATTCTCTCTCGACCGTGTAAGCAAGCACGGAGCAAAATTCGACGTACAAAAAGCCATTTGGTTTAATCATCAATATTTGATAAAAAAAAGTGCCGAAGAACTCACCGATTTGTTTATTCCTTTTATGCACAGTCATGCAGCCGTACCGATTTTCAATCGTAAAACGTTGGAAAAAATTGTGAGTTTAGTTAAGGAACGTGTAAATTTTGTACACGAAATTTGGAATCAATCTTACTTCTTTTTCATTGCACCAACATCTTACGATGATACCGTTGTAAAAAAACGCTGGACACCTGAAATGCCTGCCATTCTTGAAGATTTTTCAAAAATATTAGAGCAAGAAATTGATTTTTCCTCCGAACATTTAGAACAAGTCATCACAAATTTCATCAAATCCAACAATTACAACATGGGACAAGTGATGAACTGCTTGCGCCTCTGCCTTGTTGGTGCTGCAATGGGTCCGCACCTCAACGACATTATAGCAATTATCGGAAAAGAGGAAACTTTGCAACGCATTCGCACAGCAATTGAAAAAATTAAAATTTAATTTGCTCAATCTTAACATTTCGCCAAAATTCAAGTCTGATTTTGGCGATTTTTTTGTTTTTCGTATAATTTTGCAGATTATTAATCAAAAAATTTCAAAATTTATGAATGACTTAATCAAATTACCAGATGTGAATGACAAAATCATTTGCATCAGAAATCAAAATGTTATCTTGGATAGCGATGTTGCCGAACTCTACGGTGTAGAAACTAAACGTATTAACGAAGCAGTAAAAAACAATCCTGAAAAATTCCCCGAAGGATACATTTTATCTGTGCAAAGTATTGAAAGACAAGAACTGGTCGAAATTTTCGACCGGTTCAACACTCTTAAACATTCGATAAGTACCAAGGCTTTCACAGAAAGAGGTTTATATATGCTCGCCACAATTTTAAAAAGTCCGCAAGCCACACAAACCACCATCGCCATTATTGAAGCGTTTACAAAAATGCGCGAGGTGTCGCATGCTGTGGCCGAACTGATGCAAGATCACGAAAATATTGAGAAACAACAAACATTAATGGAAAAAGGTGGAGAATTTGTTGAAATGATTGTAGGAGATACTTTGGATAAAGTGGATACCGAAACAAGCTATGAACTTAATCTTGCTGCGTTTAAAATCAAACACACGGTGAAACGTAGTCGAAACCATAAAAAATAAGGGAAAAGCCCGTCCTGCCGAACTTGCGATTCGGCAGGACGGACCAACATCCTCTTGCAAAAGCAAAAAGGATTACAACAATCCTTCAACAATAGCAAAACAAACCGTTGCAACCAAGAGTGTAACTTGCCATGTGGTAGGGTTTTTGATAGTTTTTTTCATAATTTTCGATTTTTCAATTAATAATTCTTAACACCCTATATAACGCTCGAACTTCGATTTTCGTATATTTTTTTGCAAAAAAATGTCAAATTGTTAATAAATTGTCGAGTTATTAACAATTTTTTGTACCTTTGCAAAAAATTTCAGATGCTAAAAAAAGCCCTGACATCTTTTCTTTGTTGGCGTGTTCGTCATATTTCGCAGCAAAATTTTATGTTGATTTTGGCAGTGGTAGTTGGTATTTTGGCTGGATTGGCTGCGATGGTTTTGAAAAATTTGGTATATTTTGTCGAACGTTTTGTTCGTTCATGGGTAACCACAGAAGACACAAATTACGCTTATTTGATCCTACCTTTAATTGGAATTTTACTTACCGTGCTTTACGTCAAAAAAATTCAAAAAGAAAAAGACGATATCGGGCATGGCGTGAGTTTGGTATTACGTGGAATTTCCGTAGGTAAAGGAATTTTGAACAAAACCAAAACCTATTCATCAATGATTGCTTCGTCGCTCACGGTTGGTTTTGGTGGTTCTGTAGGTTTGGAAGCGCCCATCGTTCTTACAGGTTCAGCGATTGGTTCAAATTTGGGACAAACGTTGCGATTAGATTATCGCTCGTTAGTGCTTTTGATGGGATGTGGCGCCACAGGCGCTGTTGCGGGAATTTTTCAAGCGCCGATTGCAGGCGTTGTGTTTGCACTCGAAGTGTTGATGCTCAATCTCACCATGGCTTCGCTTATACCGTTATTGATTTCGGCAATAACAGCAGCCTTGTTTGCTGCGGTTTTCATAGGTAAAGGTGTTGTTTTTTCATTTGATATTACACAAGGTTATATGCTGAGTAATATTCCTTATTACATCCTCTTAGGCTTACTCGCAGGTGGTGTTTCCATTTATTTCACAAAAATGAATTTGTTTATTGAAACCAAACTTAATAAATGGAAAAATATTTGGCAAAAAGCACTCGTGGGCGGATTAGTAGTGAGCGCCCTTATTTACTTTTTTCCACCTCTTTTCGGCGAAGGTTTTTTATTTCTCACAGAAATTATTCAGGGCAACGGCGATGCCTTGGCAAATAACAGTTTCTTTTACAGTCGCACCGATCAAACCTATTTATTTTTAGGATTTATTTTGCTGATTTTATTTTTCAAAATCATTGCAATGGCGTTCACCATAGGAAGTGGCGGGGTTGGCGGAATTTTTGCGCCATCACTATTTATGGGCGGGGTTACCGGATTTTTCTTGGCTAGATTGCTCAACACTACATTTGGTTTGGAAATTTCGGAAGCCAATTTTGCCCTTGCGGGAATGGCTGGTGTGATGGGTGGTGTGATGCATGCGCCTCTCACAGCAATTTTTTTGATCGCAGAAATCACCGGCGGTTATAAATTGCTTGTTCCGCTTATGATTACGGCGACTTTGGCGTATTTGCTCAACAAATATTTCCAACCGCGTTCGATTTACACGCAAGCCTTAGCAGCAAAAGGCGAATTACTCACACACGACAAAGATAAGGCCGCGCTAACGCAATTAAACATTAACGATTTGATTGAAACCGATTTTGTTTCCATCCCACAAAATGGGACATTGCGTGATATTGTGGATGCTATTACACATTCCAATCGTAATATTTTTCCAGTGATAGATCGTGAAGGATACTATCTCGGTGTGGTGTCTTTAAACGATATTCGCGATATTATGTTCAAACCTGAATTGTACGACCAAATTAAAGTTTCGGATATTGTAAATCGTTCAGAAGACGAGGTTCAAATTGGAGATACGATGGAAAGCGTAGCGCAAAAATTCCGCATTTCGGAGTATTACAACATTGTTGTTTTGGATAAAGGCAAATATATTGGATTTTTATCGCGTGCTAATGTATTTTCTGCGTATCGAAAAATAATGAGTGATATGTCGGAAGAATAAGAGTTATGAATGATGGATTATAGGTTATGAGTGCGATTTTGCAAAGTAACTTATAATTCATAACTCATAATTAACTTCGTTGAGGGCTTGCGCCGTTCATAACTTTTTCGTATCTTTGCAAAAAAAATGTTGACAAACCTAACCGCAATTTCTCCGATAGATGGTCGCTATCGCTCTCAAGTTGAGCCATTAGCATCATTTTTCTCCGAACACGCACTAATTCGCTATCGTGTTTTAGTGGAAATAGAATATTTTATTGCCTTGACAGAGCTTCCGTTACCGCAATTAAAAACGTTTCCAGAAAGCGCAAAGCCTCTTTTGCGCAAACTTTACGATGATTTTTCTTCGCAAGATGCGCAAGCGATAAAAGATCTTGAAAAAGTTACCAATCACGATGTAAAAGCCGTTGAGTATTTTATAAAAAATGCGTTTGATGCCTTGAGTTTAGAGGTGTTCAAAGAGTTTGTGCATTTTGGTTTAACATCGCAAGACATCAACAACACCGCCCAACCGATGATGTTGCGTGATGCTTTGGAACATGTGATATTCCCAACGTTGAACTCGCTCATTTTAGATTTAAAAACTGGAGTTGAACACTGGAAAAATATTCCGATGTTAGCTAAAACTCATGGGCAACCCGCATCTCCAACACTTTTAGGAAAAGAAGTCCAAGTTTTTGTTGAACGATTGGACACGCAAATCGCATTGTTCAAAACCATTCCGTATTCTGCAAAATTCGGCGGTGCGACCGGCAATTTCAACGCTCATCATGTCGCTTATCCAACTATAGATTGGGTGAAATTCGCCAATCATTTTGTAACTGATATTTTGGAACTTCATCGCTCACAAACTACGACGCAAATCGAGCATTACGACAATATTGCCGCAATGTTCGACAACCTCAAACGGATTAACACAATCTTGTTGGATTTCAGTCGTGATATATGGACGTATATTTCCATGGATTATTTCAAACAGCGCATCAAAGAAGGCGAAATCGGTTCTTCGGCGATGCCACACAAAGTAAATCCGATTGATTTTGAAAATGCTGAAGGTAATATCGGATTGGCGAATGCGATGTTTGAACATCTTTCTGCAAAACTCCCTGTGTCGCGATTACAGAGAGATTTAACGGATTCTACCGTATTTAGAAATATGGGTGTTCCCGTTGCACACATGATGATTGCTTTAAATTCTTTGCGAAAAGGATTTGCAAAATTACAACTTAATGAACCTGCTATAAAGCATGATTTAAGCCAAAATTGGGCTGTTGTTGCCGAAGCTATTCAAACCATTTTGCGCAGAGAAAATTATCCAAACCCTTACGAAAGTCTTAAAAATCTCACACGTACCAACGAAAAAATTGATGCCGTTTCAATTGCAAAGTTTATCGAAACGCTTGATGTTTCTGAGAAAATCAAAGCGGAATTAAAAAATATTACACCGGAAAACTATACAGGAATTTTGTAAAACAAAAATTCAATGAAAAAACACAACATTCCAACTTTAATCGGGCTTTTTGCATTAGCAATAAGTATCGTATTAAATCGCTTTTTCAACACTCCTATTGCTAATTTTTTCTCTGGCTTTTGTACTGCAATTGGACTTACCGGAATTTTTTACGGATTATGGTTGAGTCGTAAAGAGAAGTCGAAGAAATAAAAAACCTGTTCGGAACAAAACATCAAATGTTAAAAAGTGTTAAAAATTTGGTTAGTTGAAAAAATTGTTGTAATTTTGTAATATCAAAATTATAAAAATGAAATCAGAAGTTGGAAAAATCCTTATAGACTTAGGAAAACTAGTGTTTGCAGGGGTTGTTTTGGCAGGATTCATGAAGGAAAATGTTTCACCGTGGCTGTTGTTAAGTGTTGGTGGGTCTGTAACTGCAATGGCTATTGCAATCGAATTATATATCCTTTGGCTAGATAAAATAAAAATAAAACAATAAGGCTATGGAAGTAATCTATTTATTTATCGCTGTTGGCGTATTCGCCATTGGAGCCGGAATTTGGGCTTTTTTTGACAACAGAAAACATAAAGCGACAAACTAAGGCAACTATGAAACAAACCCCTTTCACACAAAACCACATCGATTTAGGTGCAAAAATGGTCGAATTTTCAGGCTACAACATGCCTGTGCAATACAGCGGACTTGTTGATGAACACTTGACCGTGCGCAATACCATTGGCGTGTTCGACGTATCACACATGGGCGAATTTTGGGCAAAAGGTCCAAAAGCGCTCGAGTTTATGCAACGTGTTACAACCAATGATGTGTCTGCGCTTACAGACGGACAGGTGCAATATACGTGCATTCCAAACGGAAACGGCGGAATTGTAGACGATATGCTTGTGTATCGCTTTAAAGCCGACGAATATTTTATGGTTCCAAATGCTGCGAATATCGAAAAAGATTTTGCATATATGAGCGCAATCGCCAAAGAAATGGATTTGGAAATCGGCAAAGATTTTTACAATGCTTCTGACGAATACGCGCAACTTGCTGTACAAGGCCCTTTAGCATTGCAAGCTATGCAAAAATTAACGACAGAAAATGTCGTTGATATGAAGTATTATACGTTCAAAGTACTTGAATTTGCAGGCGTTCCCAATGTTATTTTTTCGATTACAGGTTACACCGGATCGGGCGGTTGCGAAATTTATTGCAACAAACAAGATGCACAAACGATTTGGAAAGCGGTCTTCGAAGCTGGTGTGGAATTTGGCATAAAACCTGCCGGTTTGGGCGCACGCGATACATTGCGCTTAGAAATGGGATTTTGTTTGTATGGTCATGAAATTGACGACACGATTTCGCCGATTGAAGCCGGTTTGGGTTGGATTACAAAATTTGTTGATAATAAACCTTTCATCGACCGCGAAAAAATGGAACAACTCAAAGCCGAAGGTGTGAAACGCAAATTAGTTGGCTTTGAATTATTGGATAAAGGTATTCCGCGCCAAGGCTACGAAATTTGTGATGCCGACGGAAATGTAATTGGTCACGTTTGCTCGGGAACGCAGGCTCCATCACTCAACAAAGCGATCGGAACAGGTTATGTTCCACCTGCATTTTCGAAAACCGATACCGAAATTTTTATAAAAGTTCGCGATAAATTGCTAAAAGCAAAAGTAGTGAAAATGCCGTTTAAATAAAATTAAATTTATGGTTGCCGGTACAGGTTTTATTTTAGACAAAATCGACTGTTTAAAACCAAATAAATGTATTGAAATCAACTTTTTTCATGCGCTACTATTCGCCTGATAAAAGTGATAATCCCGAGTTGTTGGGCAAAAATTATTTACAAATCGGTCGGCACACTTTAAAACGCTTAAAACCGCTTTTTACGGACGATCCGTTTCTTTATACCAATCCGATACGAACCGTAAGTGTGGAGTTTTTATCAACCACGCAGAATAATCAACGGTTTTTAGATTTTGCGACGAAGCCGGAGTATCAAGAATATTTTGACGAAGAAACACGACAAACGTTTAAAGGGTTTTATGAACAATTACAAAGTCGTTTGGGTGAATTTGTCTTCTTATTTAATACGCCCGTTTCCATCGAGCAATTAGATACCATTTATGAGTATCCGAAAAACTTGGAATCATTATTAATGAAGGATGTGGAAGTACAACCGAGCAATTTTTATTAGCTGCCAAACAAAGCAAAAAAGTAAAGTTATTTGGGACGACCACATTTGGGGCATTAGACGTATCGAATATGTATTCTCTCAATTCACCCTGTGAGGAATTTCAGCTTTGGTATGGTTTATCGCGAAGTATGCGAATCCCTGGTATGGTTATTGATGACATTGGATTACAACCAGATTTTCATTTAGACAAAACTATTCCGCAACATAAATGGGTAGAGTTTGTAAATGAAATATTGAATCATTGATGCAAAATAGCGGAGATGCAAATTCTGATAGTGCTCCCTACACTAATTTTTCTTCTATCGCCATTCGCACCAACTGGGCAGTATTTTGTACTTGTAATTTTAACACTAAATTTTTACGATAGCCTTTCACAGTTTGTTCGGCGAGGCACATTTTGTCAGCAATTTCAGCGTTGGGGAGTCCATCAACAATCAGTTTCAATAGTTCGCGTTCACGTCCGGTAAGGACGATACGTTTATGGGTATTTTTCTTAAACAGATTTTCTACTGTGCTGCATAAAAAACGTCTGCCTAAAGCAACAAAATGAATGCCATCTAATATTTCTTCCGATGTCGCATTTTTTAGCACATACCCTAATGCGCCTCCATCTAAAGCCCTTGTGATAACAGCCATTTCGGCATACGAGGTTAGCATCAGAATTTTCAACGAAGGATATTGCTTGCATAGCTCTGTACAAAAATTGCAACCATCGCCATCGGGCAAACCAACATCAAGTATCAATACGTCCGGCAGTTTGTGCTCAAGTAGCGCACGACAATCGGCCACGCTATATCCAATATCCGTAACATGAGCTATTCCCGAATGATTAATGAGGTGTTGCAACCCTTCGAGTAAAACTTTGTGATCGTCAATAATCATGACGTTAATCAATTTTTCATCGCTCATAACAGGTTTATTTGAATGTTTATTTCAGTTCCTTTTCCTTGTTCAGTCCGTATATCTAATATTCCGCCAAAGGAGGCTGTGCGGGTGCGAATATTGGTCAAACCCATACCTATAGGTGTTGTTTCGAGGTTAAAACCTTTGCCGTTGTCTTCTACCGTTAGCATAAGGTGATCGTTTTCTTGTACAATTTGCACAACAATTTGCGATGCTTGGGAGTGTTTCAGAGCGTTGTTGATGAGCTCGTGAGCTATGCGATAAACAATTACTTCCAGCTCAGCGCCAAGTCGCTTTTCATCTCCAAAATAGTTAAATTCTACGATAGGAATACTGTTGCAAAAATCGGTTAGTGCTGTTTTCAAACCAAAACGCGAAAGCGCATCAGGCATAAGATGATGGGCTATGCGTCGCATTTCACTGATAGAGTTGTCAAGCATTTTCAAGGTTTCATCAAAACGTGTCAAATCTTCCCCCTTCAAATCGGATTGTTTTTTGGTTTGGTTGAGGTTTAATTTGACTGCTGACAATAAACTTCCAAGTCCGTCGTGTAAATCGCGTGCAATGCGCGTGCGTTCTTGTGTTTCGCCGTCCAATAAGGCTTGTGTGGCAACCAATTGTTTTTCCTGCTCAAGCTGTTTCACCTGTTGTTCGGAAAATCGTTTTTTCTGTTTGATCCAATTCCAAAGGAAAAGGAATATAATCAACGTCAACACCAAAAGAATAGAGCCGTAAATATTCAGTTGAAGCATCAATTGTTTTTCTTTTTTCAAAGCTGATATTTCGGTTTCCCGTTTGCTGGTTTCGTAGTGAACACGCAGGTTGTTGAGATGATTGACATTTTTAAGATTCAATGTGCTGTCCAAATGACGTCTGCTTTCCTTATAGCTATCGTGCGCACGGCGAAAGTCACCTTTTTTTTCGAAAAACGTGTGCTTCATTTCATAAAGAATAGCCAAATAATCGCTTGATTTAAGTTCGTATGCAACCGCTTCGGCACGTTTAATATATTTTTCGGCAGACTCCAAATCGCCTTTGGCCAGATTCACTCTGATAATTGCAAGACAAGATTCCATCCAGTGCCAACGATCGGAGGTTTTGTCCATGATTTCGTATGCCGCATAATACTCTTTCAGAGCCTCATCGTAATTGCCGCTGAGCTCGGCAAGCCGTCCGAAATGATTATAGCATAACGATATTCCCAATTGTGATCCGATAAGACGGTTGTTGGCCATCGAAAGCTCATAGTAAAATCTTGCTGAATCATATAGTTGCCATTTCTCGTATATGGCACCAATATTGGCATAATTGATCGCCATTCCGAGATGACTTCCAAGCTGTATTTCGCCTTCAAGTGCAGAAAAAAGCGTAGAAAGGGCAGCCTCAAAGTTTTCGAGCATGATATAAACATTTCCGATGCCGTTGAGCGAAATTACTCTGTTTTTTATAGCAATTTCTGTGGTTTTATCGCTGTAAAGTTCACAGGCCTGAAGTGCGTGATAATGGTAGGTGGACGCTTCTTCATATTCTCCAATTCGGCGATAATCTGTGCCCAGTTGATTGTAGCAAAGAATGATTTCGTTTATATCACCAATGTCTTGAGCAATAGCCAAACCACGGCTGTGGTATTTAATAGCCTCGTAGAAATTACTGGCATCGCGATTCTGTTTGCCAAGTTTGCGAAATGTTTTTATGGCAGATGGTTTGTCGCCATCTTGAAGATACTGTTCGGCAAGCAATAAAAGCGTGTCTATATTATTAACATCTTTCAAAAAATCAGCAAGATGCACTTGTTGCTCCATTGATTCGGCTTGCCGATTATGCTTGGAAGTACAGGCTGTTAGAAGGAATAGCAACCATAAGATAACAGTTGTCGTATGTATGGATTTATTTGGCATTTTTACGGTCAATAGCAAACGGATTCCTTGCTTTGCTAATTTCACGTCAAAGATACTAATATTTTATGAATTTAACAAAATTTTTATTTGACAAAGGTCTAAAAAACCTACTTTAGGGGGTGGCAAAAACCTACTTTGGGAGGTTGCCCAACTTGACTTTTGTGTGTAATTTTGTAGTGTGGAAAAAAGAGGTGGAGTGATACAAGAAGAAGCTGAAAAAGCCTTTCTAGAAAATTAATAACCGGACAACCATTAAACTAAATAGAAATGAAAGTAAAAAAATCAATAATCGCAGTAGTGGTGCTCTTACTTGTATGTGGTGGAGCACACGGACAGAATTTCGGCAAAAAATTAGGTACTGCCGTGAAAAACAGTGCAGAAAACGCAGCCACTCGCAAAGCCGAACAAAAAACAGAAGAGGCTGTAAACAAAGGTATCGACAAGGCTACCGACCCTAATTCCTATAAAGATGATAAAAAGGATGACGGAAAATCAAAAACCAGCAATCCATCCTCCGATTCGGATAGAGAAAATACTTCCTCAAGCGGTACAAAGTCGCAATCAGGAAGTAATAACGAACCTCAAAGTACAAAAAGTTTAGAAATGGTTTATGCCAAATCGGATTTTGTGCCGGGCGATAAAATTATTTTTGAGGACGATGTAAACAGCGAAAAGGCAGGTGAATTTCCTTCACAGTGGGATGTTCTGAAAGGAACTGCAGAAGTGGCAACTATCAATGGAGCAAAGACTATCAATATTCATAAAAACAGTATTATTACTCCACTGATGAAAAATATGAATAATTATCTTCCTGATGTATTTACATTGGAACTGGATTTTTTCCTTTTTGATCCTAACAAACACGAATCTATATTTGGTAGGATATATGAATTTAATTTCTTCGAAGGAAAAAACAATGATTATAACAATAGACGAATTGAGATTTGGATTGATATCCCTCAACACAATAATCAGTCTGCAAAAATAGGTTGGAAATGGAAAACGCCGGGAGATGTGCAGGGGGATTGGCGAAGAGGCGAAGAAGAACTCAAAGGACTTGCTTATGAGGAGTTTCATCACTTGGCAATTTCGTTCAATAAGCGTGCATTGAAAGTGTATGTTAATGGCAATCGAACCGCTAATTTACCTAATGTTGCAAGGCCTACGACATTTACTATTGAGACGCATACCCCTGATAATGCTTATTTCGTTAAGAATATTCGTCTTGCCGAAGGCGCTGTTCCACTTTATGATCGTATGATGAGCGACGGTAAAATTATCAGTTACGGCATTACGTTTGATATAGGAAAATCTACAATTAAGCCTGAAAGTATGGGAGAAATCAATCGCATTGTAAGTTTTATGAAAGAAAATCCGGACATCAAATTTTCTGTGGAAGGACATACCGACAATACGGGAACAGCAGCGAACAATCAGACGTTAAGTGAAGCACGCAGTCAGGCTGTGCTTGCAAAACTTGTGGAAATGGGTATTGCCAAAGACCGTCTTAAAGCTGCCGGTAAAGGACAAAATTCACCCATAGCCGATAATAGCACAGACGAAGGTAGAGCCAAAAACAGACGTGTAGAGTTTGTTAAGTTTTAATAATTGAATCATTTAAAAACAACAATAAGATGAAAAAAAATTTAAAACATGTAATGCCGAAGTTGATGCTGTTCGCAGGTATCCTTATTATGGCACTGAGTTTCAACTCCTGCGGCAAGGAAAAGAAGCCAAAATCTAATTATGAAGCAGGTCAAATACCCGGTTTAGGAAATACCCCGGGCAACCTGACAGGCACTCCATTCACATTACCGGCCGGCGTGGTGTTGATCGAAGACATTACCGGAAACGCTTATCAGGGCAATTATTGGAATATCGCTGAGAAGGCCTATTTCTATATCAGTAAAGCCGGCACAATAGAAACGAGCACTTTAGCATTTCTGACGCGTGCTCAGGAAAAGCCTATCCACTATTTCGGAAGCGGTAGGAGCTATGTAAACCTGTTGATACCACTGCGTAATACCCTTTCAACCTCGGTAACCGTAACATTCCCTGAGGCAACCATCATACGTTCACAGACCGGCGACTGCCAAAACGGGGTTCTGCTTAAAAAAGTGGTCGTCACCATTCCCGCCGGCAGTGATTATTACCTTTGTTTGTCACTTTACTGCGGCAATGCGAGCAAAGGTACAGCAGGCTACGACGATATTTATGTATGGGGAGTGGTAAGCGACGTTAAGCTGTTGCTTGATTTATGTAATATGATCAAGAACAAGAAGATCAACATTGAAGAATTCTCAAGTACGAGCAGTAATGATTATGATGCTTACTATCATGTAACTACCTTACTGCAAGACGCCGTGTGGGAGATAACAGATGGAAATGGGCTTACCCAGGAAACTATCAACGCTATCAACGTCTTGCTTAACAACTAAATTAATCTGGTATTAAAAAAACTTTATATGGCTCGCTGAATTATGCTTTTTAAAAATCAATATTAATCATCAAAAAAAGTAAAAATGAAAAATGTATTATTTAAAAGAATGGCGATTGTAATGGTCTTCGCTATAGCTGTAACTTCCTGTGGAGGAAACAACGGAAACAACTCGGAAATGAATGCAAACGACAATGAGAAAGCAACAGCGACACAAACGATTTCGAATAAAAAACTACCTTTCGAGCGCGGCAGTTATGTGCAAGTAACCAAAGCTATGGGTATAGAAATACCAACTACCGTTTATTTCGATAAATGGGGCGATTGGACGGCTACTGAAACCAAAATAGAAATCATCAAAGGGTATCCAAGCCATACTATAGAGATTATAAAAGGGAAAACCCATTGGAATATAGATCTCATAGAAAGAACCGGAACACAATATGAGGCTGCCGGATTTTCTACAGGCATGGCTGCCGCTTTAGGGGCATCTATGGGACAAAAAATGGCGAAAGACATGGAAATTGAAGAGTTGGGAACAGAGGATTTTTTAGGCTACAAGAGTAAAAAAATTCGCGTTAAGTATAAAGACATGGATATGGATGTGACCACTTGGAATTATGACAATCTTACCATGAAAATGACAGGAAGCATGGGTAAAATGGATATGTTTTCCGAAATCCTTTCCATTGATTTGAGTGCTCCGCCTGCTTCCATATTTGAAGTGCCTGATGATGTGAAAATTGAAGTGCAAAAATTTTGATATAAAAAACGATGAGTAACAAACGATGAGCATATATAGTGGCATTATGTATGTGCCTATGCATAGCAGCAATAACAATAAATGCGCAAACACCTCTTTACGTTATTACCGGTAACGGTAGCGGCAGTTATGAGGAAGGCGAACTTGTTACTCTTATCGCCGACCCTACACCCGAAGGGCATCGATTCAAAGAGTGGATAATAACGCCTTCGGTTACTTTCCTTGATGATACAGACGAAACTTTCGAACAGGTTAAATTTATAATGCCTGCCAAGCGGTCTCTGTGCCACAGCCGAGTATGAAACTGTATATTATACTATAGTTGTTTTAAACGACGGCAACGGTATAGCCAGTGCAAGCGAGATTTCAGCCGCTATGGGCGACCAAATTGAACTCTCTGGCGACGCAAACGAAGGTCATATCTTTAAGGAATGGCAGGTTATTAATGGCGATGTCGCGTTGTCGAGTGCAACGGAAAATCCTGCATTTTTCACTATGCCGGATAACGATGTTGAGGTGATGACCATATTTGAGGAGGAGGAGAGTACCGGCTGTATCGAAATATTGCAAGAAAACCCGTTGAAAGCATGGGTATACAACAGAAACCTGCAGGTCAGCGGTCTTACAGCAGGCAAGGTTCGGAGTGTGTATAATGTGTCGGATATGTTGATTTATCGAAGCATTGCTACAAGCGACAAAGCAGAAGTAATTCCGCCTGCTCCGGGTATATACATCGTTGTGTCTGAAAACCAAAGTGTGAAAACGGTGTATTAAAAATTTGGGTCAAGATTAGAATAGCAAACAGATTCCTCGCTTCACTACGTTCCGCTCGGAATGACGATTTATTGCATATGAAACAAGGAGGAAAACAGCGGTGGCGTTGCCACCGCTGTTTTCCTCTCTCTCAAAAATTGTTTCTTGTCATGTCGAGCGAAGCGAGACATCCATCGGCTATTCCAATCTTGACTTTTTTTTCTTAACATACCAATATGTTGGGAATACTTTGACTACCTAATCAGGCAAAAAAGCAGAAAAATTGTGTCGAAGATTATCTGAAACAATATGAAAACAACACGCACAAAAACGTGTGCTTAATTTAAATTGATCGTTTTCAGGAAGATTAAGCATACATTTAAACGAGACACGCGCTAACGTAGTAGTCGTTTTCGGTGAGTTGTGCGGAATCAAATTCTGATAATGTCCCCACCGCTCGAAAATATCCCGCACAAAATTATACGTTTCTTCACCTCGCGCATAGCCGTGTCGAATAATTGAATCTCGAACAATAGTTCGATCGGATTTTTTCAAAAGTTCGACCTCAACATGCTCAAACCATACATTAGGGTTTTTACCGTATTTTACGGCCAATCGGCGCGCATCAAGAATATGTCCGACTCCAACATTGTATGAAGCCAACATAAACGCTATACGCTCCGATTTCGGAATTTCATCGGGAAGAAGTTTATCAATTTCTTGAAGATGTTTGACACCGGCTAAAATTTGTGCATCGGCAGAAGATTCTAAAGTGATTCCATATTTTTCGGCAACATCGGGCATCAATTGCATCAGACCTATTGCACCTGCCCAACTCTCAACATGCGGATAAAAATTCGATTCTTGATAGATTAGCGATGCCAAAAGTCTCCAGTCCCAATTCAAACGTTCGGCGTGTTTTTTTATCGCATCATCGTAAGGTGAAAGACGACAAGTACTTTGCCGTTCTTTGTGATATTTGAGACATAAATTTGTAAACGTTCGGGTTTGGCTAATACTATCCATCCAAAGCATCATCACATTCGCCAAACTATCTGCATTGCACAAAATACCCCAAGACACGGACCGCTCCACTTTGAAAGGTTTAAAATAAACGAATTTTCTATCTGTTCCCAAAATTGTGATATTAGATGCGATGATATCAATAGTCTCTTTTTCAAGCAAATGAAACGGCATTTCAGACTCTTCGGTTGAAATGATACGCAAATTCACACCCAGATAGTCTGCAAAAAGTTGGGTTAATTCCAATTGAAAACCTTTCGGTACACCGCGATGAATAAAATAATCCGATGAATTGGCACGAATCAACACCGTCAACTCATTTCGCTCACGAATGTTTTGTAATGACAAATCGGGCTTTTCTTTCTTGCAAGCACACATACACACAATGAAACAAAAAATCAACACTATTTTGTGAACAAATTGCATGTTGCAAAGATACAAAAAAAATTGTAATTAGCAAGGGGATTCCTCGACTTCGCATACTTCGTATGCTCAGCTCGGAATGACGAGTGTTGGTTGAGAGAGGGGAAATGCAGGTGCGCTGCGATACATCTGTTTGCTATTCTAGTTTTAAACTATTGTTAATTATTATTTTTTCCGTATCTTTGCACCATGAAACCTATTATTGCCGGTCCATGTTCTGCTGAAAGTGAAGACCAAATTTTGAAAATCGCTGAGTTTTTAGCAACAAAAACCTCTGTAAAGACTATGCGCGCAGGCGTTTGGAAGCCTCGAACACGTCCCGGAGGTTTCGAAGGTTATGGCGAAAAAGCCTTGCAATGGTTACAGTTGGCGAAAAAAAAATATGGTCTTTCAATTGCCGTTGAAGTTGCGATACCCGAACACGTTGAACACTGTTTAAAATATGATGTTGACACCATTTGGTTAGGCGCCCGCACAACGGGAAATCCGTTTTCGGTGCAAGAAATCGCTGAAGCCCTCACAGGAAGTGGTTTATCTGTAATGGTAAAAAATCCTTTGATTCCTGATTTGGCGTTGTGGTTGGGAGCGATTGAGCGTATTGAAAAAGTTGGGATTTCCAATGTTAAAGCTATACACAGAGGTTTCGGAATAAACCAAAATTCGCAATTTCGTTATCCGCCGATGTGGGAAATTCCAATTGAAATCAAGCGTCGTCGTCCGGATATTAAAGTTTACTGTGATCCGAGCCACATTGCGGGTAAGTCGGAATTGGTTTCTCTCATCGCCCAAAAAGCAGTTGATATGGAAATGGACGGCTTGATGATTGAAGTTCATCCCTCTCCAAAAACTGCGCTAACAGACCATTTCCAACAATTGGATTTTTCAGAATTTGAAAATTTGATTTGTCAATTGGTTGAAAAAGATGCAACCGGTCAGCACAACGAAATTCAGCAAATGCGCGCCCTTATTGATGATTTGGACGAAGAATTAATTTCTATTTTATCCAAACGCATGAAAATCGTTGGTGAAATGGGCGAATACAAACGCGCGAATCAAATGACTATCCTACAAATGGAACGTTGGAAAACTGCCCTCAAACATCGTTTGGAATGCGGACGAAAAAACAATCTGGATGATGATTTTATGCTTGCGCTTTGGCGGGCGATTCACGCAGAAGCGTTGAGGATACAAGGGATAAAGTAATTAGGAATTGTGTTAAGCCGTTGATACTATAATAACAAGGGGATTCCTCAACTTCGCACACTTCGTGCTTGGTTGAAATCTCCTTTATGTTTTTATCCTCATTTTTTCATCAATCTGTAGTTACCGCTTTTTTCATCTTTTTGAATGAAGTAACCGTCTGTCAATTCAAGTGTCCAACCATCACCGATTACTTTTTTATTTTCTGTTCTGATAGGATTTGTTATTGTAATTTTATCCCAATTTGGACTCATCAACGCTCCTTTCTCAACTGTCAAAATTCCCCATAAATCGGTTATTCTAATATTCGGGTAAACAGTTCCGTAATTGTCTATTGGCATTATATTTCTTGGGTCGAATGAAACATTCATGTTTTCAAATCGTAATTCAAAATGAGGAGACTCTATGAATTTGCGCTTGTATTCAGCAATAGTTTTCCTGATTTTTTCTTCTCTTTCTGTTTCTTCCCGAATGATTGCTTTCCCATTATAGTTGTCAGATAGGAGTTCAACTGTCTTTTTTAAATCAGTAGGTATATCAATATTGAATTCTTTGATGAAAAAATTAGTTAAATTAGTTGTGCTCGTAATGTCTTTATTCCAGTTTCGGTTTTTGTTGTAAAGCAAATAACCATAGGCGGGCACGGTATAATACGCAAAAGAACGAACAAATGTAGGGTTGGTAAAAAAGGAGTTTATACCGTCAACAAAGTATTTTTTGGTCTGTTTTTTATTTCTTCCGCTAATGATCAAGCCTGTAAATTCTGCAAGTCCTTCATGTAGTTCTAAGGTGTTTTCTGTTATGTTAGTACCTGGAAAAAGCTTATTCCGATATTTTCTAAAAGTCAGAGCATTGGTCAAATGTTGTTGAATTTCAGCTTCTGAAGATGATTGTGTTGCTTTTTTAAGTGCTTCCAATTCTAAACGCAGATAAATTCTACCGTCTTTTTGGTCAAGATGGTTATTTTCAACATTGTAAAATGTAAAGCCTAACGATGGCTGTACTTTATGAAATAATTCGTGAGCCAACAGGGTGATTCTCTCTTGCTTGTTTTTAGGAAGCGGCAACATAATCATAGCCCATCTTTTACCATTCCAGTCTATTGCAGTATTGGCAAAATTGACATTATTAGGTAAAAATCCGGAATAGATACTTCCATCAGGTTTTAAGGCACCTGCCATATCAGGTTCGTTTGCAAAAAGCTGTCGTGTTTGCGGGTCAATAAAAAGCATTGGGCCGTATAAATCTATGCCCCAAAGATCTTTATTCTTTTGTGTTGCTTCTTTAATCTCGCTAAAAAAAGCTGGAATATTCTTGTGTAATGACTGTTCTTTTTGCCGGCCTTCGCATTTTGCGAACAAAAAGAGTAAGGTAAATAAAGCCGTGAGTTTGATCTGTTTCATATTATTTAGTTTTTGATGTATATTATACTTAAAATTATGGTTTGAATTTTGAATTTGGATTTTGAATTTAGATTTCATATCCAAATCGTTTTAATATCTTTTCATTATCTCGCCAGTCTTTCATCACTTTGACATACAATTCTAAAAAAACTTGTTTACCCAAAAATTTCTCCATTTTTTGGCGAGCCTCCTTCCCTACCCTTTTGAGTGCTGCTCCTTTATTTCCGATGATGATGGCTTTTTGAGATTCGCGTTCGACATAAATCAGCGCACGAATTTTGTCAATGTCTTTTCCCTCAACATAAGATTCTACAACGATTTCAACAGAATACGGAATTTCTTTTTGATAGTGCAACAAAATTTTTTCACGAATAATTTCCGAGACAAAAAAACGTAAATTTCTATCGGAAACTTCATCTTTTGGATAATACGGCGGCGCTTCGGGTAAATGTTCCAAAATCATCGCAATTACACCATCCATATTAAATTTGTGAAGCGCTGAAACAGGTAAAATTTGCGCCATTGGCAATTTTTGTTTCCATTCTTCGATTTTAGTTGCGATTTCTTCTTGATTGGACAAATCAATTTTATTCAACAGCAGAATAATCGGCACATTCGAGGACTTTATTTGCTCAATAACTTCGGAATTTTTAAAATCTTCACCCAAATCAGACAATAAAATAAACACATCGGCATCCTGCAAAGCACTGTGAATACTCATCATCATAGATTCTTGCAGTTTATAGTGCGGATTAACCAAGCCCGGTGTATCCGAAAACACAATTTGATAATCGGATTGGTTCAAAATCCCAATAATGCGGTGACGCGTGGTTTGCGCTTTGGGTGTGATAATCGACAATTGATCGTCCACCAACGCATTCATGAGCGTTGATTTGCCGGCATTGGGATTGCCGATGATATTTACAAATCCGGATTTATGTGCCATAATGTATCGTTATTCTCGCCAAATCCTCACGCGAAATTCTTTAAAAAATATGTTTTCGTTTTTGTAATTTTGGTTCCAACCATAAGCCTTGAGAGGATATTTGTTTTGATTCAACGTAAATGCAAAAAGCAGTTTTTGCCAACCGTCTTCATTAGGTTCGGAAACCGTTTGTTGAATGTAGAAAATATCATTCGGATTTTTACGATCACTAATCACCAAATGCCCATAGTCGGAGCCTTTTCGCCAAACGGACACTTCAACGGAATCTCCAAGCTGTAACATGTGTCCAAGGTGATAGTTTACACCCCATTGCGTTTTTTTTCCGACATAATATAATGAATCTACATCGAAAATCGTATCAACTATAAGTTTTCGAGGTATGAGCGGTTCTTCCAAAAAGGTATAGGATTGGTCTGAAAATCTGAAATAATGCGGATTTGGGATTCTATCGAAACCGTGATTATCAAAATTGTTTACACCTTTCGGAATAAAGAAAATACTTTTTTGCGGAAGATTATAAAGTGCCGTAATAATTGGTGTTTCGAAGGCAAAATAGTTTGAATTTATGTATTTTTCCATCACTTGTAAGTTTTCGGAAAAGGCTATTTTTTCTGCCGATATAGCCGTTGATGCATCGAGTAATCGCAATGTATGTTCTTGCCGTTTTTCAAATTTTGGAAGTAGTCGCAACTGTCCGCCAATGGCCAGAAACACGAGAACAATTAATATTCCGAACCGTAATTTATTGAGAGGAAATTGTTCCCAAATAAACCCATTCATGGCTATCAAAACAAAAGCTAATACAAACAAAAACCGTTGTTCATAGTCGAAAATAAATACATGTTTGTTATGCCAAGTCAGCAACAACAAAAGCATAGAAAAAAACAAAAAAACAGTTAGTGGTTTGTAGTTTTTTCTAACTATCCAAAATACACACAGAAAAATCGCCAAACAAGCAATGATGATATACGTGTTTATAGCTTGCTTGCCAAGAAAAGTCATGAATGACGGATACCAATCGCTAAAATCAATGTTCGGGCAAGGTATTATGGAGCGCTCAATCAATGGAGGATTTGTATTAAATCGTCCGAACAATTGTACAAAAATCGCCAAGATTCCAAATGCAGATAATTCAAAAAGTGCGCGAAAATCGTTGCTTTGTTTTGCAAAATGTTTTTCAAAAATAAAACGAAATAACGCTACAAACACATACAACAAAACAACTACAGAAAACGTTGTATTAACCGCTTCAAAAAAGGACGCATTAATTCCCAAAAGTAATAATAACAAAAAGATTCCGCTGAATTTTTGTTTGAATCCGTAATACGTGAGTAAAAAAACAAGATATGAAAAAATCATCGGAGATGCAGAAAACACCATACTTACAAGCGGTAAAGAAAGGTTGCATTTAATGGCTAAAATCGTCATCACATTTTGAAACCAATTTGCTGAATACCATGTTGTTGCCGTCCAAAGTTCAGGATTGTTGATGAGGTTAAACAACACCATCGCCGATTCGCCAAATGTGCTGCGTAAGTAGTGAAACCACACGGTTAACCCGATGGCAACGAGAAATCCAAGATGAGATGGCAACTCTACACCTCGATTAATATTTAATTGAGAATTGGAAAAAATTTTATATCTTTGCATATTCAAAAATGACAATTTACAAAGTTACAAAAAAAAATTGATATGGAATTGATTTTTGCAACAAATAATTTGCACAAATTGCACGAAGTAAAAGAAAAATTACAATTGAATAATGCGAAAATTCAGGTGATTAGTCTTTCGGAAATTGGTTTTTTTAATGATATTCCTGAGACGGGTATTACGTTACAAGCAAATGCACTGCAAAAAGCACAAACGATTTTCGATTTTTGTGGGAAAAATTGTTTTGCGGATGATACGGGTTTGGAAATTGTGGCGTTGAACGGCGAACCCGGCGTATATTCTGCGCGATATGCGGAACGCTGTTGGGGCGAACCTTGCGGTCGCCCATCGGGGTCGGGAGTGAACCCCGTCCCTACGTTTGATGATAATATAAATTTGGTTTTATCCAAATTGCACGGAAAAATTAACCGAAAAGCCTATTTTAAAACTGTTATCGCTTTATTTTGGAACGGAAAAATCCATTATTTCGAAGGTCGTATTGATGGTGAAATTACCTCCGAAAAACACGGCACTGAAGGCTTTGGTTATGACCCTATTTTTCGCCCCGAAGGGTATCAAGAAACGTTTGCAGAATTACCGTTGGACGAAAAAAATCGGATTAGTCATCGAGCGCGTGCTGTGGATGAATTGGTGAAGTTTTTGTCTGAACGGTAATTTCAGTAGGAGATGTCTCGACTTCGCTACGCTACGCTCGACATGACGGCGCTAAGACGGGAAGGGAAAAATGGAGGGAATTTGGAGGCTCTGCCTCCAAATTCCCTCCATCCACTACCTTAGAAAAATCCATGTCATTCCGAGCGGAGCGCACAAAGTGCGCAAAGTCGAGGAATCTCATTGCTACAAAAGGATTAACTCCGACAACTATTAAGATTTTCGCTGCAATAACCCTTTTATCGTATGTAATTTCATCAACGCCTCAACGGGTGTGAGGGTGTCGATGTTGGTGTCCAAAATATCGTTTTTGATTTCTTCCAAAAGAGGATCATCCAATTGGATAAAAGATAATTGGTAATCGGGCTGTTGGGGCGACCCTTGCGGCCGTCCATCAAAGGCGGGGGTGAACCCCGCCCGTACGGGCGCATCGTTGTTTGCGTTTAACGCAATATCAGCCTGTATTTCATGCGATTTTTCCAACCATTTCAAAATTTCCTCTGCACGGGTCAATACGCGTTGGGGCATACCTGCCATTCGCGCAACGTGAATTCCGAAACTGTGTCCTGTTCCACCGGGTTTTAATTTGCGCAGGAATATCATACGATTGTCTATTTCCTTTACTGAAACGTGGAAATTTTTGATGCGCGGAAATTGTTCTGTCATTTCGTTCAATTCGTGATAGTGCGTGGCAAATAAAACTTTGGCTTTGGTAGAAGGTTGTTCGTGGAGATATTCGGTGATTGCCCAAGCAATAGATATACCATCGTAGGTTGAGGTTCCGCGTCCGATTTCGTCTAATAAAATCAAACTTCGATTGGAAATATTGTTCAAAATACTTGCGGTTTCGTTCATTTCAACCATAAACGTAGATTCGCCCGACGAAATATTGTCACTCGCCCCCACCCTCGTAAATACGCGATCAACCAAGCCAATTTCTGCCGATTGGGCAGGCACAAAACAACCCATTTGTGCCATTAATACAATCAATGCCGTTTGACGCAAAAGTGCTGATTTTCCAGACATATTCGGACCTGTAACGATAATGATTTGTTGCGAAGTAGTGTCTAAAAACACATCATTCGAAATATAACCCTCCCCAATAGGCAACTGTGTTTCAATAACCGGATGTCGTCCTTCCGTAATTTGCAATTCGTAACCATCGTTCAACTTCGGGCGTGTGTATTTGTTTGTTTTCGAAACTTGAGCAAAACACAGCAAGCAGTCTAATTGAGCCAACAGTTGTGCATTATATTGAATGGGTGTGATGTGTTCACTTACGGCAAGCACCAATTCATTGAATAGTTTGGTTTCTAACGCTAAAATGCGTTCTTCGGCAGTCAAGATTTTTTGTTCATAAACTTTAAGTTCTTCAGTGATGTATCGCTCACCTGTGGTAAGAGTTTGCTTGCGTGTCCAATCACTTGGGACTTTGTTTTGGTGTGATTTACTGACTTCCAAATAATAGCCAAACACATTATTAAACGCAACTTTCAAGTTTGGGATACCTGTTTTTTCGCTTTCACGTTGTTGGAGTTTTACCAAATAGTCTTTTCCGGAGTATGCGATTTCGCGAAGTTCATCTAACTCAACATCTATATTTTTATTAATGACATGACCTTTGTTTATAGCAATTGGAGCATCATCGAAAAGTGTTTGTTCGATTTTTGTGCGAATGGTTTTGCATAAATCCAAATGTTCGACGATTAGTTCTAACGCAGTTGCATTTTCGGTTTTACACAAGTTAATAAGGTCTTCGATTTCAAACAATGAACGTTTGATTTGCACCATTTCTCGTGGTGAAATTCGACTTATAGCTACTTTTGAAATCAAGCGTTCCAAATCGCCAATTCGTTTAACAATGATTTGAAGTTTTTTTGCAAATTCTGAATTATTAAACAGAAACTCAACCACATTCAAGCGTTCATCGATTGGTTGTTGGTCGCGCAAAGGCAACACGATCCAACGTTTTAGAAGTCGTGCACCCATTGGGGAAACGGTTTGGTCTAACACATTTAACAAGGTGGTTGCATTCTCGTTGGGCGATAGAACTAATTCCAAATTTCGAATGGTGAATTTATCTAACCAAACGTAGCGATCTTCTACGATACGAGAAATTTTGCAAATATGCCCTGTTTGATTGTGTTGAGTTTCTGTTAAATAATGTAGGGCTGCCCCTGCAGCAATTAATCCGTGCGGCATATCATCTACACCAAAACCTTTTAACGATTTGACATTAAATTGTTTCGTCAACGCTTCCGTTGAAAATTCGGTTTGAAAAACCCAATCGTCAAATGTATTAATGTAAAATTTCGTGCCAAAATATTCTTCAAATTTCGTGCGTTTATTTTTCTGAATAATTACTTCGGCAGGATTAAAACTTTGCAAAAGCTTGTCCAAATACTCAATACCTCCTTGCGCTACATAAAATTCACCTGTAGAAACATCCAAAAATGCTACACCCGAATTTTGATCGTTCAAATGTACACCGGCTAAGAAATTGTTTTGGTTGTGTTCTAAAATTTTGTCGTTGTACGAAACTCCGGGCGTAACCAATTCCGTAATTCCACGTTTTACAATTCCTTTGGCAAATTTCGGGTTTTCAAGTTGTTCGCAAATTGCCACACGCTTGCCCGCTCTCACCAATTTCGGTAAATACGTATCTACGGAGTGGTGCGGAAATCCTGCGAGTTCAATATGTTGCGCAGCGCCATTGGCGCGTTTGGTGAGTGTAATACTCAAGATTTTTGAAGCCTCCACAGCATCATCGCCAAACGTTTCGTAAAAATCCCCCACCCTAAACAACAACATCGCATCGGGATACTTTGCTTTCATCTCGTAATACTGCTTCATTAGCGGTGTTTCGGAATATTTTTTGGGGATACTCATATAAGTCTGCAAAGATACGAATTTTTTTTTATTATCGCAAAAAAATTTGTTCAATTCGAAAATAATTTGTAACTTTGCGTATATTTTAGAATAATGGCAAGCGGGAGACAAAGCGGATGTATCTGAAGTGAAAATTTTGAATGTAAAACAAAAAATAAAATAATTTGATAAATATGAAACACAAAACACAGATCGCATTATTCTCATTGATATTCATTTTGGGAATTAATTTATTTGCTCAGAACGAGAACACTATTACCATTTCAGGACAAGTTACCGATTTTAACGGAAATCCAATTGATAATAGTGCAATTATACTGATGCATAAAAATTTCAATCCTGCCCACATAACGTTTTCCGACGAAACAGGACATTACACCATGGAAGGCGTAGAAAAAGGACAATATATTGGACTGTTTGCTATGCGTCTCAATGAATATCCACGGGCGTTGGAAATGTTCGGTATAGAAACAGTTCCAGAAGATGATATGCGTTTGGAGTTTTGGGCATGGAACGTGATTGCAGATAAAGATTTGACTATAAACCCACGTTACCACCGATTGGAATTGTACGGGTTTCAAGTTTTTGAAATTTTGGGAGGTTCTCCATACCTAATGGCTTATGTACGCCCAATGAGTCTGGGCAAAATATTACTCCATGAAAAAGATGTTTATTCAAACAAAGAGGAGGCGGAGAACGTAATAGATGTTTCGGTTGAGTTGAAAGATATCGAATTTAAAATATATGTTGGCAACGAGCCTTTGACCATTCATTCCGTACAACCGCTTGTTGAATATCACGGTGAAAAGGAGCAACCCATGACAGCATTTTTTCTGCAATTCGACCGTCCAAAAGAATTTTCAAATACCGACTATCTCATATTCAGAATTGAGGCAACACATAACGCTTTTGGAGTAGAAAAAGGCGAAAATTTATACTTTTACGAATTGAAAAAGTACAAATAATGTTACAATTGTGGATATTGATTCGTCATACAATAAACATTATTTCGATAAATAAATGATTAATACCGAAATATCCGCAGGACTAACACCCGAAATTCGGGAGGCCTGGCCAATGGTGCGCGGACGAATTTTGGATAATTTCTCGCGAGCTTCGAAGGATAACGATTTTAATTTGTGATAATCAAAATCGTCTTTCAAAATCGTATCTTCATGTTTAGATAGTTTTTCGGCAATGTCTTTTTCTTTCTGAATATAACTGTCGTATTTGATTAAAATCTCAGCTTGTTCTTGAGTTTCAGAGATTAAATCCGTGTTGGCGTCACCGAAATTAAAAGTCAAATGTGGTTGCAAATTATGCAGTTCGATTTGAGGACGAGATAGTAATTGTGCTAAACTTGTTTTCTGTGAAACATCTGTTGTATCACAGGTTTCCAAAATCGGATTAACTATTTCCGGAGCAAGTTTGGTTTGTTTTAAATATTCAACAAATTTATGGGTTAAATGTTGTTTTTTTTCCAAAATTTGCATGCGTTCTGAACTTGCCAACCCGAGTTTATGGCTGAGTGGCGTTAATCTTTGATCGGCATTGTCCTGACGCAATAAAATTCGATATTCGGCTCTTGATGTGAACATGCGATACGGTTCATCCACACCTTTTGTAACTAAATCGTCAATCAAAACACCAATGTAAGCTTCGTTGCGTTTCAGCACCACCGGCTCTTTTTCGCGAATTTGCATTACAGCATTAATGCCCGCCATCAAACCTTGTGCGCCAGCTTCTTCATAACCGGTTGTTCCGTTGATTTGTCCGGCGTGAAATAACCCCCTAATCAGCTTGGTTTCTAACGTAGGTTTTAATTGCGTTGGCGGGAAATAATCATATTCAATCGCATATCCGGGACGAAAAATTTTTGCTTGTTCAAAACCCACAACTTTCTGCAATGCCGCGATTTGTACCTCCTCGGGAAGCGATGATGAAAATCCATTGATATAGAATTCGTTAGTTGTCCAACCTTGTGGCTCTACAAACAATTGATGTTGAGTTTTATCCGCAAAACGATTGATTTTGTCTTCAATAGACGGGCAATACCTTGGACCAACGCCTTGAATTCGTCCTTGAAACATTGGCGATTTTTCAAAACCTGTTCGCAAAATGCTGTGAACAGCCTCACTGGTGTAACCTAAATAACACGAACGTTGATGAGTTAATTTTGGTGTTTGTAAAAATGAAAATTTTTCGGGATTTTCATCGCCCGGTTGTTCTTCTAACTTTGAAAAATCTATGGTTCTGCCATCCACTCGAACAGGTGTTCCCGTTTTTAATCTCGAATTTTCGAAACCTAGGCTCTGCAAACGCTCGGTAATTCCGAAACTTGCTTTTTCGCCCATTCGTCCACCACTGAAGTTTTTTTCACCAATGTGAATAATGCCATTCAGAAATGTGCCGTTAGTTAAAATAGCGGCTTTTGAAAAAAACTTTTGCCCGGTCGCCGTAACAACACCTTTAATTCTTTCGTTTTCAACAATTAAATCGATAACCTCATCTTGGCGTAAATCCAAATTTGGCGTATTTTCCAACAATTCTCGCCATTTTTGCGAAAACAATTCCATATCGCTTTGTGCTCTTGGGCTCCACATTGCAGGGCCTTTCGAACGATTAAGCATTCGAAATTGTATCATGGTATGGTCGGTAACAACTCCCGAAAGTCCGCCCATAGCATCAATTTCGCGAACAATTTGTCCTTTTGCCACACCGCCCATAGCCGGATTGCACGACATTTGCGCAAGTCTGTCGATGTTCATACTAATCAACAGTGTTTTGGTGCCAAGCGTAGCAGCAGCGTGCGAAGCCTCGCAACCTGCATGACCGCCACCGACGACGATTATATCGTAATGCGAGTTCACAAATAAACCAGGTAAATCGTAAAGATCACCACTGACATAACTGTGATTTCCACAAACTCAGTCACCGAATTCGGTCGTTGAGTTTGAGGAAATGGCCAAACCTTAAGTGAAGTTGAAATGGTTTTATCCATTAATTTCCTTCAAAATTTCTTGAATTTTTGGCTGACAACCTCCACAACCTGTTCCGGCATCGGTTTCTTCGCCTACTTGTTCAACTGTTGTTAGGTGTTTTTCTTTGATAGCTTTAATGATCGTATCACGATCTACTTGAAAGCAATTGCAAATAGTTTCCATAGTTTTGTGTATTTGGTTAAAATGTCAGAGTAAATCACTCTTCACGCTTGCCAAGCTGTTTGTCCAATGCATACAAGCCTGCGGGACTACTTTCAATTTTTTTCAGCTTTTCTAAAATCTTGCTGGCAGTATCTTCCTCTTCCACCTGTTCATCAACAAACCATTTTAGCATGCTTTGCGTAGGATAATTTTTTAACTCAATAGCCATATCCATTAAAGCATAAATTTTTCGTGTTACGACTTTTTCGTGTTTTAACGTATCTTCGAAAGCATGTTGAGGAGTTTTCCACTCTTGTTTGACCGTTTCAATCGGCATCAACATAACTTTTCCGCCCGTTTCTCCAATAAATTTCATGAAACGAGAGGCATGTTCAAATTCTTCCTTTGCCTGTAGGGCAAACCAAGATGCAATACCTTCATAACCTTTGTCGTCCATATCATAAGACATGGATAAATACAAATAGGCTGACCATAGTTCTGCATTAACTTGCTTGTTTAATGCAGATTCAAGTTTTTTTTCTAACATAGTTTTAAGGTTTTTGTAATTAGACCGCAAAAATACACATAAAAAATGTAATAACCAAATTTTTTTGCAATTTTTATCAAAGATCACTTGTTTATTGGGTGGAACTTGTTTCGAGATAAGTATTTTAGCTTCTTTTTTTTGCTTTTTTCCATCCTTTGAATTACAAGTTCGAAAAAACCGTATACTGTAGCTTTGCATCACTCATCCTTCATGTCTGTCGTTGAGTGAAATCCAAATGACTTCTATCTCCACCATTCCAACGCACGATCCTCCTGCGCTGTTATTATTTTTTTATCCTTTGGAGATTTATCTTTGTAACCCAATAGGTGTAATACACCATGCGCAATAAGACGGTGCGTTTCGACGGATTGTTTCACGTGAAACAATTTGGCGTTTTCTTTCATTTGGTCAACAGAAATAAAAATATCGCCACTAATTTTTTTGCCTTCTACAAAATCAAAGGTGATAATATCTGTGAATGTGTCGTGATTTAGGTACTGTTCATTTAACTTTAGTAAGTATTCATCACTGCAAAAAATGATATTGATTTCGCCGATGAGTTTTTTCTGTTGGCGAATAATGTTGGACAGCCATTCACGAATTTGAGTTTTGTTTTTAATTGTGAAGGTGGTTTGTTCGGAGAAAAATTGGATAGTTTTCATAGGTATGGTTTGTTTCACGTGGAACATTTTGAGGTAGTGGTTTCGACACTTCGGTCTATTAAGGACTTTGTCTGAAATATTCTTGTGTTTTTTGTTGGTAATACGGGCGGAGGACAGGGTGAAATTTTTGTAGTAGTTCAGATTCCTGAGAACGTTTTTTATGGTGTTCTAAAAGCTCTGTTGGAATGGTGTATTCTTTTTGTTTGGCTTCGGTGCCTTTTCGACGCTCTTCTTGTTCGCGATTTAGTTCGGCCTTTTCAGCTTCTAAAAGTCGAGTTAAAATTTGTTCTTGACGACGAAGGGAATTATCGTTTAAAATCTTGTTCACAAAATCTCGCTCGGCCTTTTCCATTTCATCAATCAAACTTTGTAATTGACCCGCAGCACGTCCGTCGGATTTTTTTAACTCATCGGCAACTTGTTGCATCAGTCTACGAATGGCTTCTTGTTGGGCTGCCGAACGGGCAAATTGTTCGCTTATTGAGGGTTGCCCTTGCTGGCGTTGTTGAGGTTGTCCGTTACGCATTTGCTCCCGCATGCGTTGCAATTGTTGGTTGAGTTGTTCTTGCATTTCACGGGCGGATTGTGGTTTGGATTTTTTATTCCCTTGCGAACCTGATGAGCAGGATTGGTTTTTTTTAGACTTACTGCGACTATTTCCGCTTCCGCCTCGCATTTGATTTTCCATATTTTTTAAAGATTCTGCAAGCAGCAAAGCCATTGTATTCAAACTTGTCATCGTGTATTGCTGACGAGAAACCGCTTGGCTGTTTTGTCGTCCTGTACGCAAATGCATCACATCATTCATTCCTAAAAGGTCTTTTAATGTCAGTTCCGAAAAATTATTCATGGATTTCAGTTCCTTGTTGATCAAGATCGCCACTTGCGGCTGACGAGTTCCGATAGCATAAAGCGAATCGGAAATCATTGCAATATCATTTTTAAGTTCCGACTGACGACGAATTACTTCTTGATACTTCGGATCATTAATTCGAATAGATCTCAGCGTTTCCATAACCTCTTCTTGATTTATAGAAGTGTGAACAACATATTTCAACAGGCGACGAATCATTGCTGCGTCTTCTGCCGTATTCTCATCAGTATTATCGTCTAATTGTTGTTCGAGTTCATTTTGCATTTGTTCCATTTTTTGCTCTGACTGAGATTGGTTAGATCGGGCGTTTTGACTTTGTTGTTTCGATAAAGCATCAGATGCTTTTTTCAAATGGTCGGAAATGGCGTTTTCCAATTCCGTATTACGTTTGACATCGTGAGGGTTTTGTAACTCTTGGTTCATTCTTTGAGCATCATCTAACGCCTTTTGAACATCCTTGAATTGTTCGTTAATTTCATTTTGACGTTGCTGTTGCTGGGCTTGTGGTATTTTTCCATCAGCAATATCCTCACGTAATTGTTGTTGTTGTTCACGAATATTTTGAAGTTGATCTAACGCCATTTCAAACTTACGTTCGACTTCCATCTGCTTAAAAATTTCCAAGTTTTGGTCTAACGCTTTTTCTAATTCGGCATTATTCATTCTGATTTGATCCAACGCTATTTCAAATTGCTCTTTGGACATTTGCTGCTGCATCAGGGCTTGAATTTCCTCAAGAGTTTTTTTCATTTCTTCAGAAAAAAGTTGGTCGAAAAGTTCGTTCAACTCCTTTTGTTTTTGCAATAATCGCTCCTCGTCCGGATTCAGTTTTTGTTCGTTTTGAAACATGGACTGAAGTTGGTTTTTCAGATTTTCCGATTCTTGTTTCAACCGATTTTGATCTTGTATAATTTGCTCAAATAATCGTTTTTCCTCCCAAGAAATGGTTGGTTTTTCCAACAGTTTTTTTGTCAACTCATTTAAATCACGCTGATTTTTTCTCAACAATTTAATATGGTTTTGAATATTTTTTGCAATTTCATCACCCTGACGATTGATCTCTTGCGCAAGTTCTTTCTCAGTTTTAGTAGAATAAACAAATGTTGTTGAGCGCGACATTTTTGGTCCGTTTACCTCATCATTATCCCACACTTCGAAATAGTACTCTACCCTATCACCAAGCGATGTAAGCAATTCTGTAAAGTTAACAAAATCCACAAAATCTTGTTGAGTTTGATTTGGATTGAAAAATAAATCCCGCACAAGCGTATCCTGCGTTTCAGAAGTTTTTGTGATTACCATTCTAAATTTTGAAAATCCATAATCATCAGAAATCGAACCCTTGAAATAGACCACCATTGGCGTTGTCGTATCTCGAAATTCAACAACGTTGATAATCGGATATTGATCAGGTAAAACTGTTACAAAATACCGCAATGTATCTAACTCAGCAGCATGCTGGTTTTTCGGAATAATAATATAATCGAATGATTTCGTCGCACGGACAGCAAAAATCGCCGTATGTTTGTCATCTGAAATAGGTTTAATCAATTGATCGTCTATATAAAAATACAACTGATCAACATTTTTCATTCGAATTTGAAAACGGATATTTGTACCTTCCGGAACTCTGAAATCACCATTATTTTCAATAGTTTCGTTGGTTAGGCCTGTATATTTCGGATACGTTAAAAATGCCCTAAAGTCAAAAATCGAAGGTCTGGGCAAAACATTTAGCTGATAATCCGTAGTTCGGAAATCTCCAACTTTGAATGCAAATTTTATACTTTGATTTACATTTCTGAACGTATGTCTGAACTCCAATTTGTTCATTTTATTCATTTTAAATGTATTATCGCCAATTTGCACCCAAACCTCATTCGGAATCTCATCACCTACGGATTTGATTCTCAATTCGAAATCACTGTTTTGCAATACATCTAAACATTTATTCAAAATTTCAAATGTGAATGGCGACGGTTTTTCAAAATGGGTTTGAAATCGAATAATTCGATGCGTTGGCGACGACAAACTTTGCGGACGGAAAATAAACAGAGCTAAAATTACCCCGATAGGCAAAATTGCTATTCGGACATATTTCAAATTTTTCCGAAAATTGATTGTCGAAACAAAATTATAGAGCTTTAGTCCCGAAATTTTTTGTTCTATAGCCGCTTGTAAGATTAAAATTTCGTCCTCTCCCCCGCCCTGGGCTTTTTCATGTAATTCTAAAAGGTTTCGCAGGTGGTCTTTTAGCTCGGGAAGGCTTGATTTTATTAGGACTTCTGCGTCTTTGTAAGACATCGTTTTGGAAAGCCCGAAAATTTTTGAGACAGGCACCCAAAATGCCCAATAAGTGATTGAAATTGTTGTTAGTGTAAATAAAATTAGCAAAAATAAACGTGATGGTGTTCCCAAAAACAATTTTGCCTCCATCCAGTTGACCAATAAAAATAGTCCGCCCATCGCCGTCAAAAAAATGAGGGCGCGTTTCATCAAACTATTTTTGTAATATGTTTTGATGAATTGGTCGAGTTGGTCAAAAATTTCGGATTTCATATTTTTCTGTAATCTTTCTTTGCAAAGTTACAAAATTTTTTGAAAAATATCAAAAAAAATCGTACCTTTGCAAAAAGTTATATTCTATTGAAAAATTTTAATATCTAAATACTATGAAAAAATTGATCATTCTCAGTATTGCTGCTTTAATAGCTCTAACAAGCTGTAACAACAATAAAGTAGCCGAAATGGAAAGCGAAATCGATGCTTTGCGCGCAGAAAAAGAACTTGCGGATTCTTTACAAAACAAATTTTATGAGTTTTTAAACGAAATCGAAGGTAATCTCGCAGAAATCAAAGTTAAAGAGAAAATCATTTCGCAAACAACGAACGAAAAACCGCAAAATTTACAAGAAAAAATCCTTCAAGATTTAGCAGATATTAGCGATTTGATGGAGAAAAATCGCAAGCGTTTGAGCGAACTGGAAAGTCTACGCAGGCAAATGAGAACGGCGAATATCAACACCAAAAACATGCAAGAAATGATTGATTCTTTGAAAGTGCGTATTGAAGAACAAGAAGAGCAAATCAGGGAATTGCAAGAAAAATTGAGAATTGCTAATGAAAGAATTGATGAGCTTCGAACCGAAAATCAACAAATTACTGAAGATAACGAACGAAAACAAGCTAAAATCGAAGAGCAAATTGCGGAATTGAACACCGCATATTACACTATGGGAACCGCTGCTGCGCTTAGAGAGGCTGGTGTCATCACACAAAGAGGTGGTTTTATTGGTATTGGTAGAACTCGAACTGTCAACGATGAAGTGAATTTGAAAAACTTCACAAAAATAGACATTAGGGAATTTACCAAATTAGAAACTCACGCAGAAAGAGTTGAAATCATTACGCCGCATCCACATGAATCGTTTAAGCTTAACGATTCTGATCGTAAAAACATTATAATTGAAATTACGAATCCGGCGTTGTTTTGGAAATCGTCAAGTATTTTGGTTGTTCGGGTGAGATAGTTTGAACCATGATTTTCATAAGATTAATAAGATTGCCGTGATTTTAAATTTGTCAAAAACCACGGCAATTTTTTATTGGGGAAATCTCAAGAATCTTAATAAAATCTTAGTTCAAAACATTTTTAATATACTGACGTGCTCTGTGCCCCGACCAATGCGTCAACCAGACGACTCGCACCAATGCGGAATAATTTCGGTGTTAACCATTCTTCACCCAAAATTCCGTAAACTAATTTTACATAAATTTCTGCATCAGCAGGAGTAGAAACGCCTCCGGCAGGTTTGAATCCTATCTTTTTGCCTGTTTTTTGGTATTCTGTCTTGATCGCGTTGAGCATCACGAAAGCCGCTTCAGGTGTAGCATTTACAGCAACTTTTCCGGTTGATGTTTTGATAAAATCACCGTCGTTGATGTTCGCAATGGCTATTTCGCTTGCAAGTTTTATATTTTCCAAAGTTTGGAGTTCACCGGTTTCTAAAATGACTTTTAAGCACACGCGGTCGTTTCGACTCCGCTCAACGTCCCTGCGTTGGTCACTGAGCGAAGTCGAAATGCAAACATCTCTAATGGCTTTGATTTCTGCGCCAACTGTTGCATAATCGCCTTCGAGAAATGTGCCGCGAGAAATAACCATATCAATTTCTTGTGCGCCTTGTTCAATAGTGTAAGTTACTTCAGCCGTTTTGATATGAATAGGAGATTGTCCTGCCGGAAAAGCGCCGGCAACACAAGCGGTTTGAATGTTTGTTCCTAGTAATTGTTCACGAACTAATTTCGCAAATGGTGGATACACACAGATTGCAGCAGTTTGGTGGTGTTTGGCTTTATGGCAAAGCGCAATAATTTTTTCTTTGGTATCGGAGCCTTCAAGCGTTGTCAAATCAATGAAGGACATAATTTTTTTGTTGAGTTCCGTTTGGGAGTAGGGGAGTGTAGTTGCTAAGATTTCGTCTAAGGTTTTCATGGTTTTATGTTTTATCACTATTTTTTATTTAATATCATATTTTTCCCGATAGCGCACGTTAAAACTATGCTGCGAAAGATCCGGAAAGATTTTCTGACTGCCAAACAATTTTTTATAACTCATTTTAAGCATATAGTTCGGAAGCCAAGAATCCATCGCAGCGCGTTTGATCATCATTTTGCGAAGTTGTTTAATCCTCAACCTATCAAGAGTTACATAAAATTCTCGACGAACAGCTTCTTTGCGATTTTGTAAAATCAATTCGTGAATCGGAATATTCATCGGACACACTTCCGTGCAACGTTTACAAAGTGTGCAAGCATAAGATTGGTGCGCTGCATAATGAAAATCCATCATAAACGGATTTACAACCGAGCCAACCGGACCCACGTAAACACCTCCGTAGGGTTCTCCGCCGATAAGTTTATAAACCGGACAAACACTGGTACATGAACCACAATGGATACAGTTAAAAATCTCGCGTTGTTGAACGTGTTTCATTACTTCCGTACGCTTATTATCAATCAACACCAAATATAGTTCTTTTGGCCCGTCTATTTCGCCTTCTTGACGTGGGCCTGTGATGATTTGTGTATTCCATGGCAACATATCATTCGATGTATGTGTAGCCAGCAAATGCAGGAATTTTTCCAAATCCACCAAACTTGGTATCATTTTTTCAACACCGCACAACGCAATGTGAATTTCAGGAAACGATGTGGTCATTGAAATATTGCCTTGATTTTCGCAAATAACCAAACCGCCGATATCACTGACCAAAAAATTCACACCCGTAATACATGCACGAATTTGAGTACATTGATTGATTAAGTATTTTTTAACATAATCAATGGTTTGCTTGGTGTTTCTTTCGTCTAAACTAAAGTTTTTTTGAATATTTTGAGAAGCATGTGCAAAATCGGTATTCAAAATAGGAACCGACGCGCTTTCGGGTTTGTTTTTTTGTAATTGATTGAAAAATGCGTTAAATTCTGTTTCTAAATAGTCAATATTACCATTTTCAAGCGCTTTATTCAGTTGAATTTCGTTAGCTGTTTTAGAATTGGATTTGGTTGTTTTTTGGATACCTTTATCGCGCAAAAGTTTAATGATTTCTTTAGTTGCTTCTTCGTGATCGGCAGCCCAAATAATACGTCCACCGCGACGAGTAAACAAAGATTCAAAATCCACTAAATATTTTTCCAAGTCATTGATCGCTTTATATTTACTGAAACTTGCACGTTTTTTCAATAAATTCGAATATTTGAAATTGCTATCCGCATTTTTCAGAACAGTTTGATAATACTCAAAAATACCTTCTGAATATGTACGGTGGTTTTTGTTGTTGATGCCTTTTTGGGCTGCGATTAGATATGTATCAAGAGCTGTAGACATTTTTTCTTTCTGTGTGAGGTGTGCTTTATACCTTTTTTATTATATATCTATTTTCCGTACTCTTTTTTCATGTCGTCCACCTTCGAAAGGAGTCGAAAAAAACGTTTCTACGCAATTTTTTGCTTCTTCTAAATCTATAAAACGAGCCGGAAGTACCAAAATATTAGCATCATTATGACATCTTGCCAATTTAGCAATTTCTGCATTCCAACACAACGCAGCGCGAATACCTGCATGTTTATTAGCACTCATAGCGATGCCATTTCCGCTTCCACAAAGTAGTATACCTTTTTCATAGACTTTATCTTGAATTAACTTTGCTTCTTTATGAGCAAAATCGGGATAATCAACCGGTTCTTCGGAATAAGTTCCTAAATCATCGAATATAAATTCCTGATTCAAAGCTTCAATCAGTTTTTGTTTCATTTCAAATCCGGCGTGGTCGGAAGCGATAGGGATGTTTAGCATAGGTTTTATTTTTTATAACTTATTAATATACAAAATTACATACTAATTCTCAATTCTCAGTTCTCAATTCTCAATTTTTTTCAACAATGAATTGTTTGTTGTGTTGATAATTTTTTATTAGGATGTTGATAACTTATTTTATTAGAATTTATAAAAAGTTTTACAGTAGTTTTTAATAAAAAAAATAGGCATGTTGATATCTTTTTTATTCACAAAATCGGTTATTAACACTATGTTTATTATTAGATTAAAATACTGTAAAACAAATATTTTACGGTCTAATAAATTGTTTAAAAAAAAGAATAAAAAACAAGTTTTTATAAAACCAAATTTTTTAAAAAAAGTTATTCAGATATTAACAATGCTAATATAATTTAGAATATGATTTTATTTTAACAAAACATATTAAAGTGCGATGTTGATTTGTTAAAAAAAAATTGTATCTTTGCAATATGAATTTTGTAAGTGAAATAAATCGCTTAAGAGCAGAAAAAAATGCAATTATTTTAGGGCATTATTATCAACGTCCCGAAATACAGGATATTTCGGATTTTATAGGTGATTCGTTAGCTTTAGCGAAAATGGCGATAGATACTAAGGCAGATATTATTGTATTTTGTGGTGTGCATTTTATGGCAGAAACTGCAAAAATTTTGAATCCTCAAAAAACGGTGCTTTTACCGGATTTGGAAGCATTTTGTTCATTGGCAGATAGTTGTAAATACGATGATTTGAAAGCATTTAAGGAAAAGCATCCAAATGCGATGGTGGTTTCTTACATAAATTGTTCTGCAGCAGTAAAAACGATTTCCGATTTGATTTGTACTTCAGGAAACGCATTAGAATTAGTGAAAAAAATTCCTGAGGAACAGGAAATTATTTTTGCGCCGGATAAAAATTTAGGTGGTTATATCAATCGCATGTTGGGTCGAAATATGATTTTATGGGATGGGAGTTGTCACGTTCACAATCAGTTGAAAGCCGAAAAAATCTTACTTTTAAAACAGAAACACCCTAAAGCCAAACTTCTAGCGCATCCCGAATGTACAGAACCAGTACTGCTTTTAGCCGATTTTGTTGGAAGCACATCTGCTATGTTGAATTTTGTAAAAACAGATCAACATTCAAGTTACATCATTGCCACAGAAACCGGCATAACTCACCAAATGCGCAAAATTTCGCCGCAGAGCGAGTTTTTTGTAGTGAGTAATGATATAGAGTGTTCGTGCAACGATTGTGAGTATATGAAGTTAAATACCCTCGAAAAACTGTATCTTTGTTTACGGGATGAAACGCCGAAAATCGAACTTTCGGATGAAATTATTGAGAAGGCCCGGAAACCTTTGTTGGCAATGATGTAGTTAATTACAAATTAGGAATTAATAATTACGAAAATTAAAAAAATCGTAATTCGTAATTGATAATTCGTAATTTTTTTGTATCTTTGCACTAATGTTTAACCTAAAAAACAACAAATCATGGAAAATTTAGTAAAAGACATCGAGAAACAAATCGAATTATTTGCAGAAAACGTTCAAGCACACGTTGAAAAAGGCAATAAAGCTGCCGGAGCCCGCGCTCGCAAAGCAACGTTGGAATTGACCAAATTATTTAAAGAATTCAGAAAACAGTCTGTAGGATCTACAAAATAAAAAAGCGCCATTTGGCGCTTTTTTTATTCCTCTCGAGCAAAATCCACTGCTCGGTTAATATGGTCGGCAAATGCTTTGGTTTTCTTAAATTCTTTCACGCAAAAGTTTAAAAGTTGGTTATCATCGGCAAGCAATTTTTCGTTGAAATTTTGCACTAATGAAAAGTTTTTTTGCTTGATGTATTCAATATACGGACTATCCGCAGGAAAACCTTTTGGCGGGCGCGACAGCTTTTCTTCCTTATCATCGTCCCAATAAAAACCTTTTGCGGATTTGATAGTTTTTAGGAAATTTTCACCATTAGACATAATATCTTCGCGAACGCTTTTCAAAACCGCCGGTTCAGGATGATACAGACCAACAGCGAGCATCGGACCGCCAAGCCAACTATTGTTTTCCTTTGGCTCAATGTGGAAATAATAACCGGCATTCCCGGAACATTTTCCGCCTTTGCAGACGAAAATTCCGATGTGGGTTTTGTAGGGTGTTTTATCTTTTGAAAACCGCGTATCGCGATAAATTCGATATGAACAGTCTTTTACCGTAAGGCCGGCAATGGTAGGATCAAATTTAGCGATTCCGGCAACCAAATTTTCCGTAAAACCGTTAATGTCTTTTTGAATGGCTTGATAGCGCGCTTTGTTTGCGGTGAACCAATCTTTGTTGTTGTTTTTGGCAAGTTCTTTAAGGAAAGGAAGGATAGTTTTCATATTGGAAGTTTTTGTAACAAAAAAGCCCGTTTTAGGGCTTTTTGACGATTAGTTTGTGCGGATGAAGGGACTCGAACCCCCACGCCTCTCGGCACCAGATCCTAAGTCTGGCACGGCTACCAATTACGCCACATCCGCAAATGAGAGTGCAAAGATACGAAAAAAAAAGAAATTTTGCAAAAAATTCTTTTTTTTGTTTAGTTGTTTAATCGTTTAATTGCCCGTGTGATTTCACGTTTTCCAACAGGTCCTGGAATTTTTTCAACGGAAAAACCTGCATTTTTCAGAGCACGACGAACTTCGCCTTTGACACAATAAGTCATAAGTATGGCGTTTTTTCGAGAGGCGTTGTAGAGTTTTCGAAACACGTTTTCGGTCCATAATTCGGGTTGAACATTGGGTGAAAAAGCGTCGAAAAAAATTACGTCGAAATAATTATCGGGTAGAGGTCGAAAATTTTCGACTCCTACGATATCTAAAAGGGAAATTTGTTGTTTTTTAATGGAAAAATATGGCGAAATACCTACCGTAGAGGCGTGTTTTAAACCTACCCCTACAAATTCACCCCTGCAAAAATCGCTATGCTGAATTTGATAAACCTTTTCACGAAGTTTATCAGCAACAAAATCCGCGTGATTCAAGGCATTGAGTTGCTTTTCATGTAATGGAAAAAGTTCGATGGCATGATAAACAATCGGAAATTTCATATCTTCTGCCCATTGTAGTGCCAAAACAGCATTTAATCCTGTGCCGAAGCCCATTTCGAAAACATGAAGTTTGGCACTTTTTTTAGGAAACTGTTTATACCTTTCCTGTAATCCTGCATTGATAAAAACATGTTTAGATTCGTTAACAGCACCGAATTTCGAATGATAGGTTTCGTTGAATTGTAGGCTTTTTAGAGAAATTGAGCCGTCGTTGGTGGTAAACATATTAAATCTGTTTTTTCATCCAATGATTAGTAGATAAGTAAATAGCGCTGCCAATGATGAGTACAGCAGAATAAACAAATTCGGAAAACCATACCAGCGAAATGCGATCGGCAAATGTAAACGCGAAAAAATAAATGGCTGCTACATAAGCAATAGTTGAAAAAATATCAATAACTAAGGCAATTTCTGTGTTTCCGGTTGCAGAAACCGCAACAAATATAGTCCATGCAATCCCTCCGATAATTCCTGCCAAAGCCACGATATATAAGCCATTTATACTCATTTCTATTAACGAAACATCAGATGTGTAGATCGACATGATTGCATTTGGAAAACAAAGTGTGAACAAAAAAATCACAACCATTATTCCCGTGCAAAACGTTGCAACCTTCCGAATAATTGGAAACACATATCGTCGTTGTCCCGCACCGATTGCGTTACTTACCAATGTGCTAACCGTTGCACTAAATGCCCAATGCGGCGTGATGATTAATAAAAAATAACTTCGAACAATGTTTATAACGGCTAAATTTCTCTCGCCTGTTTTTTCAACAATCACAAAAAACAAAAACCATCCGATAAGCGAAGTTAAATTTTGCAACATGGTGTAACCAGCGAGGTTAAAGGTACTTCGCATGATGTCGAGATTAGGTTTTTTAAATTGAAATAACTTATATTTGTTCAAATCCACTTTGCGCATAATGATAATTACAAAAAATAGCAATCCCAACACTTCGGCTAAAACCGCGGCTAAAGCAGCACCTTCGAGTCCCATTTTCGGGAAACCGAATTTTCCGAAAATCAACAAATAATCTAAAATAAAATTCGAGATGGCAACAACCAAAGCCCCAAAGCCCACATATTTGGTGAATTGTATACCTACAAAAAACCGCGACAAAATCACACATCCCAACGAGAAAAATAGCGTAAATACTCGAATATTCAAAAACCGCACAGCCGCTTCAGTAATCGTTTCTGAAGAAATTAGAGCGCCTAAGATTTTTTCAGCAAACAATAATCCGATAACAACAATAATCGCCGAAAACAACCAAATAAAATACAAACTGTTTTCAACAATCGGACCGATTTTTTCGTAATTTTTTTCGCCGTTTCGTCGTGAAATCAAGATTTGTGTGCCGGTTCCAAACCCTACTCCCACCACAAACAACATGATATAAAATGCTCCGGCAATTGCCGATGCCGCCAATTCCAACTCGCCCACACGCGCTAAAAATGCCGTGTCAGTAACCACCACAACATTTTCGGCAAGTGCGCCGAAAAGCAATGGCATGGCTATTTTCCAAATGTCTTTATATGTAGGTAGCGATTTCAAGGGTGCAAAGGTACGAAAAAAGTTTGTAAAGTTCAAAAAGTTTATAACGTTCGAAAGTAGTTTTGCAAAATATGTTGTTGGTGCGAGCTCATAGTGGGGTTGTCTCGAAAGACTCATTCTCCATTTAGCAAAACGCGCGTCATTCCGAGCGGAGCGCATGAAGTGCGCGAAGAGGAATCCCCTTACTACGGTCAAAGAATTAGTTGCACAACGGTCTGTGCCGTCGCTTTTTCAAAATACCCCCAATACTTTCAATACCAATAGTATTAAAGCCACCGTTCCTAAAAGCACGGTAATGAAATACAGAAAACTTATAACTATGGATTTCCATATCGCTCTCCACCTTGTTTGGTTGAGATAAAACCGGTGAAATGCGATGGATAAATAAACGCTTGGTATGATCCAAAGCAAAAATGTAAGCCACCCCGGAAATTCAAGGTTCGGAAATATCCAAAACAACACTAAGAAAAATGCGCAAAATACCCACAAAAACACATGAAAATGCATAGCAAATACCAAGTGATACACATAATAAAATTTGCTTCGCCAAAAAAACACCATGAGCAATAACGCGAAAACAGGAATAAACAAAAACGCAGCATAAGGTGCATATCTGGAAAGATAAGTTAGCATTTTTTCTTCAATTTCTTTTGAATCTTCAACAGTTGTTTTCTTTTGTTTGGAAGTTTCTTGGGTTGTTGGTATGTCCGTAAATAAAGAATCGGGAACAACATTCATAATTTGCATCGCTTTTTGCTTAGCAACAGAGTCGGAAATGGCGTCAATAGCCATTTGTTGAGCATCAGCAACATCTACTTCTGTTTTATTTTTTTCACTGCCTCCAAAATCGGCTCTACTAATCAAGAGAGCGAAAAAAACCAATGTAGAAATCCAAAGTAGTTTTACGGGATGCACATATCTTTTAATTCGCCCCTTGCGATATTCTATTGACAGAAATCCGGGACGAACCATGAGAAATCCCAATGTAATCGGTGTTTTGTTGTTGAGAGCAAAAGCGTTTTCCAAAAAATTTCCGATCAGTTTGAAAAAAGATAATCCTTCACCTGCTAAGAGGTCTTGTCCGCATACATGACAATAACGCCCCACGGTTTGAGTGCCGCAATTGCGACAGATAGTATTGGCGGGTAAAGGACGCGGTTTTTTTTTGAGCCAGTTTATTTTCATAGTGTGGTTTTTTAACAAAAAACACTGCAAAGATACGAAAAAAATGCGTATCTTTGTATTCGTGAAAAATTTTGCCCTTATTTTTATGGATTGGATGCGTCAGGGCGTCAAGTCGTGTTGGTACATGTTTAAATTCATGATACCGATTTCGATTGTAGTGAAAATTTTGCAAGAAACTGGACTTATTGTGCATATTGGTAATGCGCTTTCACCGTTGATGAAACTCATGGGTTTACCGGGAGAAATGGGTTTGGTGTGGGCATCGTCGATGATAGGAAATATTTATGGCGGATTGGTTGCTTATTTGCAAATTGCACCTAACCTTGAACAACCGCTAACCATTGCACAAGTGACGGTTTTAAGTACCATTATTTTGATTGCGCATACATTTTTAATTGAGTTGGTAGTAACGCAAAGAGCCGGAGCAAAAATTTTGCCGATGTTCATTATTCGCTTTGGATTTGGCTTTTTGGCGGGCGTGTTGATGTATTGGACGTATCATTTTTTAGATGTTTTGCAAGGTTATCCGGAAGTTATAAACACCGTGCTAATGGGAAAAAAAGACCCAACGTTATTGGAATGGGGGATTACTCAACTAAAAAGCTATGGCTTTCTTTTCCTTTGGATTACTGCGCTCATTATTCTTTTGGATATTCTCAAACGCACCGGAATTATTGACAAAATCAATGGTTGGTTAGCTCCGATTTTGCGAATTTTGGGTATAGGAAAAGATGTGATCCCGATTACAGTTATAGGAATGACGTTGGGTTTGGCGTATGGCGGTGCTTTAATTATCAACGGTGTTAATCAAGACGGATTGAAAAAGCGTGATGTATTATATGCATTGGTACTGATGGCCATTTGCCACAGCATTATTGAAGATTCATTATTGTTGATGTCGGTAGGTGCACACTACACGGGGGTGTTTGTTTTTCGAATTGTTTTTGCGTTGATTATAACCTATATTTTTGTGAAAATAACGTCGAAATGGAGTGAGGAAAAAATGGCAAAGTGGTTTTATGCCAAAAATTGATTTTTTTTTGTATCTTTGCAATCAAAAAATAAAACATGAACCCTATTCAAATGGTTGACCTAAAAAGTCAATACCAAAAAATCAAACCCGAAGTAGACAAAGGCATTCAAGAAGTTTTAGATACTTGTGCATTCATCAATGGTCCGGCGGTAAAACGATTTCAAGAAAATTTAGAAAAGTACCTTAATGTCAAACACGTAATTCCTTGTGCTAACGGTACAGATGCACTGCAAGTGGCGATGATGGCGCTTGATTTGAAACCCGGTGATGAGGTTATTACCACAACGTTCACTTTTGTGGCAACTGCTGAAGTCATTGCTTTATTAGGATTAACGCCTGTTTTAGTGGATGTTGACCCTCACTTTTTCAATATTGATATTAACGCAATTGAAAAAGCAATTACGCCGAAAACTAAAGCTATTGTGCCTGTGCATTTGTTTGGACAATCTGCCGATATGGAAGGCATTATGCACTTAGCGAACAAGCACAATTTATTTGTGATTGAAGATGCGTGTCAGGCAATAGGCGCGGATTTCATTTATCCGGACGGACGCAAACAAAAAGTGGGAACAATTGGAGATGTCGGTTGTGTATCGTTTTTTCCGTCGAAAAATCTCGGTTGTTATGGCGACGGAGGCGCCCTCTTTACCAATGATGATACCCTTGCTGAAAAACTTCGCATGATTGTAAATCATGGTATGAAAGTGCGTTATTATCACGATGAGATCGGCGTAAACTCTCGCCTTGACAGCATTCAAGCCGTAGTTTTAGATGCCAAACTCAAGCATTTAGATACGTACAACAAAAATCGTGAAAACGCTGCAGCCTACTATTCATCGGCGTTTTCAAAAAGCGACAAACTCACTGTTCCTGCGTTGGCCAAAAACTCAACACACGTTTTTCATCAATATACATTGCAATTGCACGAACATATTAATCGCGACGAACTCATCAAACACCTTACTGATAAAGGCATTCCGGCGATGATTTATTACCCGGTTCCACTTCATCAACAAAAAGCTTATCTTGATCCTCGTTACAAAGAAGGCGATTTTCCTGTTTCCGAAAAATTAGCAAAAACCGTGATGAGTTTGCCAATGCACTCGGAACTCGACAACAAGCAATTGGAATATATTACAAGCGCTGTACTTGAAAAGGTCGAAGGTTAAAGGTCAAAGTTAAAAGATTTGTTAAAATTCCACCTTTTACCTTTCGCCTTTTACCGTTTTTTGGCTCTGTAGTTCAATGGATAGAACGAAAGTTTCCTAAACTTTAAATTCGGGTTCGATTCCCGGCGGAGCTACTATCCAACATAACATTTAACATCCTTATCCGTAATCGTTTTATCGCAAAGAATAACTAAGCGTTCAACGATATTTCGAAGTTCTCTTACATTCCCTGTCCAAGTTCGTTTTGACAATTCTTGTAAAGCTTTTTCGGATATAGATAAATTAGGCTTCCCTTGACTTTTACAAATTTCATTTATAAAGTGATTAACTAACTTTGGTAAATCGCTTATACGAGAATTTAGGTTAGGAAGCTTCAAAATAATGACAGAAATTCTATGAAAAAGATCTTCTCGGAAGTTTCCTGCGGCAATTTCGGCTGTCAAATCTTTATTTGTAGCAGTTATAACTCGCACATTTACAGAAATATCTTTTTCGCCTCCCACACGAGTAATTTTATTTTCTTGAAGTGCTCTTAAAACTTTAGCTTGAGCCGATAGACTCATGTCGCCGATTTCGTCTAAAAACAAGGTTCCGCCATTAGCTTGTTCGAAAAATCCTTTACGTTGTTTGATCGCAGAGGTGAACGAACCTTTTTCGTGACCAAAAAGTTCGCTTTCAATTAATTCTGATGGAATTGCGGCACAATTCACTTCGATAAGCGGATGGTCGGCTCGCAAACTCTGATTGTGAATGCGTCTCGCCAAAAGTTCTTTTCCGGTGCCGCTTTCGCCGCAAATCAGTACGCGCGCATCGGAAGGCGCGGCTTTGTCGGCCATACTCAAAATGGCTTTCATTTCGGGATTGTCGCCGATAATTTCGTCGGATTTTTGAATTTTGGTTTTCAAAATTTTGGTTTCGGCCACCAATTTTTTTTTCTCCAAAGCGTTGCGAACACTAACTAATAAGCGATTTAAATCCAATGGTTTTTCGATGAAATCATAAGCCCCTTTTTTCAAGGCATCAACAGCTGTATCAATAGTTCCGTGTCCGGAAATCATAATAACAGGTGGTATATCAACGAAAGTTTTCACTTGTTCCAAAAATTCCAAACCATCCATCTGAGGCATTTTGATGTCGCAAAAAATGACATCAAATGCTGTATGTTTTAAAATTTCGAGTGCTTTTATTGCACTTTCGGCTTCTTCGACGTGATAATGTTCATATTCCAAAATATCACGAAGACTCGCCCGAATGGCGCGCTCATCGTCTATAATCAGTATTTTTTGATTCATGAAACAAGTCTAATAAACATATATTACCTTACAAAGGTACGAATTTCTCTTGAACTTTAAATTTTTTGCTTAACAATATCAATAAAATCTCGAACCGTTTTTCTTAACCCTTCCGCTGTGTCGGCATCAAAATCAAACATATCGCCATAATCGCCTTTGTGTCGCCAATCCATTAAATCGGAAAATGTTTTGAAAAAATCCATCGAAATAATATCTGTTTTTACGAAATGTTTTGCAAATTCCGTTTTCATTCCGGAGTGCGATTTTGAAAAAATTTCGTGTTTCAATAAAAGTGCGGAAACGATATAAAAAACTGCATAATAATATCGATTTATAGCAGCATTGTAAGAGCCGTTATCTGTCAACAAACAAGCATCTTTGTAGGCTTCTTCTGATTTTGCAATCCGATATGCGATGTATTCAGAATACTGTTGCTGTTCATTCATAACAAAATCCCTTCCTTGCTGATATTTGTGTATAATGGCGTAACTGCATACTTTGTATTCCATTCGTTTGACGGATATACTAAGGTTGAAATGGCTTGGTCGTATTTGAGTTCCAAATCTATCAATTCGTGGCGAAAACGCTGTTCATCGGCGATCGAAACGTTGTCTTTATCTACCAAAATTAACAAATCCCAATCCGAATCATCTCTCGCTGTTTGCCTTGCTCGTGAACCGTACAAATACACTTGCGCCGATTTATCTACGGAGTGAACTTTATTTTTGATATTTTCTATGAATGTTGGTGTTGTCATTTTCTGAACGTTGTGTTTTTTTTACAAAGTTACAAAATTTTTCGCAAAGCTACAATAAAATTCCCAAATAAAAAACTTAAAAATTCTTAAAAAGTGTTAAATTTTCCATTGATATTTCAAAATTTTCCGTATATTTGCAGTCAAAATCATAACCAAAAATCAAATCTTGCCTATGAAAAATTTGCGTAGTGAATACGCACATTGAAAAACGTACATACAAAGTTATATCTTTGTTTCCGAAACCTGAGAACTTTCGAAACTACACAAAAAGGTATGCTCGCAGAAATGCGGGCTTGCTTATTCTTGTGTAAAGGTTTCTCAGGACC
>WRCN01000014.1 GCA_009783885.1 Bacteroidales bacterium
TCAACGGTTAGGTTATATTTTAGATACGGTTGTAAATGAAGAAAAATTGGCAAATGCTTTGTATAAAGTTTTAAATAAAGCCTTTTTTTCGCCAGTCCTATTGTCTCCGCAAAAAAAGAAAAAGGGAGAAATTGACAGTAAATGGAAAATAATTATTAACATGCAAATAGAGAGTGATTTATGATACCTGAATTACATATACGTGATTGGAAAAAACAAGCTCCATGGCAAAGCAACGAACAAGTGGAACAGGATTTAATCATTTCACGAGCAATCGTTGAGATATTTTCCGATGATTTTCTTCGTAATTCTTTGGCTTTCAGGGGAGGAACGGCTTTACATAAATTGTATATTACCCCGCAAATCAGATATTCGGAAGATATTGATTTAGTGCAAATTAAATCGGAGCCAATTAAAGAGACTATGGATAGAATCCGCAAAATATTGTCATTTCTTGGGAAACCCGTAGTTAAACAGAAAATTCACAATAATACGCTGATTTTCAGATTTGAGAGCGAAATGCCTCCGATTGTCAATATGCGCCTAAAAATTGAAATTAATACACGGGAACATTTGAATATTTTAGGACTGAAAGAAATCCCATTTGAGGTAAGTAATGCTTGGTTTTCAGGACAATGCAATGTAACAGGTTATACGACAGAAGAATTATTGAGTACCAAACTAAAAGCCTTGTATGGTCGCAAAAAAGGTCGTGATTTATTTGACCTGTATTGTGCATTGACACATTTAGACCTTGATATTGAGAAATTATTGCATTGTTGCAAAATCCATTATGAACACGCAGAATTAAAACCGCCTACTGCCAAACAATTCATGCGGAATATGGAAGAAAAATTAAACGATACCGATTTCACAAAAGATATTTTCACTGTGTTGAAGCCAAATGTAGAATATGATAATTTGGAAGCATGGGATTTAGTAAGAAAAAAGTTAATAGAAATCTGAAACTTCAAATGAAAAGTGTAAGTGATTGATTAATAGAAAGGAAACGAGCGAGGCCAGCGCTTAACTTGGGTTTGGCGCAATGGCGGCATTAGCCCGCAGAAACGGCAGTGCGAATTTGGAAGTTACTACCCCGCCCGAACTTTTGTGAAGCCGCCACTGCGCCAAGCCCCGGCTCGATGCGTCGCAATCCCTTCGGGCTCGCGACGCATCGGCGACACCCAGACAGCGACACCGCAGAAACAAGCTGAAATACAGCGAAAAAGAACGGATAACTGAAAGGGGATAACTACTCGAAAAGCACTAAAAATAATTATTAACGTCAAAAAAAAAGAAGAAATGGTAACACAAAACAGAAATTTAGAAAGGAAATTGGAATTGAGTCCAGTGAGTAAAGTAAACGAAGTGGTGGAGCAGAACCCATCGGTAACAAAAACGGAATTAATGTCTGTCAAAAGAATAGACGTAAATTTTTTAAAAGAGATGAGAAAATTAGTGTTAGTGCTTACTTTTGTGGCAACAGGATTTTGTGCAAAAGCGCAATTAAATATCACCAGCAATGGAAAAGTTGGTATTGGGAGAAACCCTGTCTATAAATTTGAAGTCGGTGGAGAAGCAAAATTTTCAGCAGGCTGGATGGGGTTGATTATAGGATGGAGTTCGGATAACTATTGTCCTGCTATTTATAGTGAGTACAACAATTATCTATGGTTAGGGCGTCCGGATAGGTGGATCAATCATATTTGGACATATCAAATTGATTATCAGAATATAACAAAATATTCAGATTTACGACTGAAAGAAAATATAGAATATTGTTCGTCTATTTTGCCTAAAATACAACAAATACAAACTTACACATTCAATTATAATGATATATACTTTAGAGATTTTACTTCTGAACAAAAACAAAAGGCACAAAGAAAAGAATTTGGTTTTATTGCCCAAGAGTTTGAAAAAATATTTCCCGAATTGGTTTATGCCCCTGATTCATTAAGAGAATATTATGGCATAGATTATGTGAGTTTGATTCCTCTTTTGGTAGAAGCAATTAAGGAACAACAAATACAAATAGAAAGTTTGCAAAAAATGCTTGCTGAGTGTTGTTCATCTAAAAACAATCCCACGCAAAAAAGGAATACTTTTATTAATGATAATGAAGAAGGAATAAAAAATGAAGTACAGAAAGGAAAACTTTATGATAATGTGCCCAATCCTTTTAATATGAGTACAGAAATAAAATTTGAAATACCTGACAACACAGCTTCTGCGCAATTGATGATATGTAATTTGAATGGAGTAGAATTAAAATCATACAAACTTAATCAAAAAGGAATAGGAAGTATCACCATTCAAGGTTCCGAGTTTGCAGCAGGTATCTATTTATATACACTACTTATAAATAATCAAATCGTAGATACCAAGAAAATGGTATTAACAAAATAAGAAAGAGAGGTATATGATGAAAAAAAAGAAATACAATTTTAGTGTTTTTATTAGCAAGTTTATGGCTTGTTGTTGGTTGTTGCAAAGACAAAAAATGTAAAGGCGGCACGAAAGATTATCGTGATAAATACATTGGTACTTATGACTTTACAACAATAGATTTTGTTAGATGGCATGACTTATCTCAACCATATCCTTACCCACCTATCATAATAGATGATACAACAAATTACATTGGAACTATTGAAAAGCATGAAGTAAACAGTTTGAAAATTATTTTTAAACCTAATGCAACCTATAATTATGTATCAGATGGTTTAATATATCTTATTGTTGATTCTTGCGGAATTTTTTATGATACAAAAAGCCATGATAATTTTAATGGTTCTTTATCAGATAATAAAATTAGTATAAAATATTCTGACAAATTAGCATATATGGGGTTCTCATCTACTGAAATTCAAGGGATAAAAATTAAATAAAAAAAACATGAAAAATATAAAAAATATATTGATATATTTACTCCTTTTAAATGCTTATGGAGTAATGGCACAAACACCTCTGACTGACTCGCACTGGATTATGAATAACACATTTAGCGATGAATTTAATGGTTCAAGAAAAAATATTTGGAGCAATCTCACAGGAAGTGGTTGGGGAATTGAAACTTTTAGATCGCAAAACATCCAATATGGAAGTGAAAATGGACGAACGTTTTTAAGATTAGTTGCTGAAATGGTAAATGGAATAGCATATACAGGTGGTATTGAAACCGGATTTGAGAAAGGTTATTTAGGATTGGGATACGGTTACTATGAAATTGAAGCAAGAGTATTAAGAACATCTGGAATAAGTTCTGGACTTTGGCCTGCATTTTGGACTATCCACTCATATAAACCAACAAATTCGCCACCTTATTGGTACGAAGAAATTGATATTTTTGAACCAACCAATTGTCAGATTAATAACAAAGAACATGTAGTAGGATACCATCGTCGCTTAAATGATAATGTTCCAACCACTCCTGTTACCAAAGACGAAGGTATCAAATATAATGTAGATATGAGTTTATGGCATAAATATGCAGTGGAATGGCTACCAGGTAGATTAACATTTTACTTGAATGATGAACCCTTTTTTGTAATAGGAGGCGGAAAACCTACACCTTATCATCAAAATACAAATTTGCTTATTGATCTTCAGGTAGGTGGAGCTGGTAGATGTCCTCCTAATATAACTAACGGAATATTAGGTTACTTCGACATCAACTATTTTCGGTATTATAAGTTAAATTGTAGCAATACTGTCATAACAGAAGATCAAGGCAATGGCTACAATTTTAACAATTATACTTACACTGTAAAGAAATCGTGCATTTTTAAAAATACAAGTATTCCGAGTGGAAAAAGTATTATTATTCGTGCAACAGATTTTGTAGAACTTAAAGAAAACTTTCAAGTGCCATTAGGAGCGGAATTATATATAGATGTTAATCCTTGCGAATAGTTTTAAAATATCGGGATTTGGTAATTTAAGATATACTTTGTATCTTTGTACCAAAAAAACTTATGAAGTGTCCAAAATGTCAGTCTAAAAATCGCGTAAAAGCGGTATTGTAAGGGATTTGCAACGTTACAAATGTAAAGATCGTAATTGTAATTTCACAATATGTTTCGATGTTGTTTCAGAAAAAGACAAAAAGCGTAGATTTGCCCTTACGCTCTATTTAGAAGGACTTGGTTTCCATTCTATTGGCAGAGCACTCGGTGTAAGTCACGTTTCTGTGTTAAATTGGATTCGTAAATATGGCAATCAATTTGACAAAGTTCGCAATCCTCGTTCTGCACAAATTGTTGAAATGGACGAGATGCACAGCTATATTGGGCACAAAAAAATTCGATGGATTTGGACTTGCATTGATCGAGACACCAAAGAATACATTGATTTCGTTGTTGGAGATCGAAGTTCAAAAACCGGCATAACCTTGTGGAATAAAGTAAAACAGCGAGTTATAGGCTGTGTTTTTACTGATTATTGGAAGGCTTACAAAGAAATGATTCCATCTGATCAATTGAGACAGAGTAAAGGAAAAACAAACACAGCAGAGAATTTCAACAGTTTAATCAGGCACTGCTTGGCGAGATTTCGAAGGCAAACAAAGTGTTATTCTAAAAGTGTTGAGATGATTGTTTGCTCTTTAAAACTCTTGATGGCAAAGCAAAATGGAATGCTATCTATACAAATTTACTAATACCCGAAATGGAGATAAAAAACATACCGCCGACAGTTTTTGGTTCGCCACTTCGCCAAGCCGCCGGTCGATGCACGCAAGCGGGGGCGACAGTGCAGCGAGGAAAATGAAGTAGGAAGAACTTGAAAGGGAAACAATAAACAGTAGAAATAAGTATGAAATTCATTAAAATTCATTGGACTCATAGTTTTAAAGATTCCCCCGAATTTATTTATTCCGCAATAGATGAAGAGGGATACGAAATAAAGAAAGTAGAGGTTTTCAAAAGCGGAGATTATACTGTCTATTCTGAAAATATTAATTCTGACAGGTTAGCAGAAGGGATATATCCTTCATTGGAAGAATTAACTTTTGAGGAAAAAATAGAATCTATGCAAGCCTTTGAAATAGATGAAGTAGAATTTAATGAAATTTGGAGTAAATATTTGACACTAATTACTCTTGAAAATATTGATAGGCTTGTTAATAGCGTTTTGGCTGATGCTGAAATAATTGATATATCATATTCTAATAATGATATGTTAAAACTGAAAATCAGAGATTACAAGGAAAATTACTTGGAATTTTATTTTAACAATATATTCAAGTTGTATTTTGAAGATTATCTCAATAATGACATAAGTCATATTAACAAAGAAGTGTCAGAAGAAGTATGTACAATCAATATTTTTTCCGCTTCAACTGACAAGAAAATATTGGAATTTTCATTTTTTTTGACTTAGCGTTTATTATGAGAAATAAAAAAGACACAAAAGAAATGCCTGCGTGCAACGGGCGGTTTGGCGCAAGCGGGGCAGTGGCTCGCCCGAAAGTTTGTGCGAATTTGAAAGTTTATCGCCCGTCCGAACGGCAGTGAAAGCCCCGCCTGCGCCATGGCGGTGTCTATCCACAAAGCAACAGTCACAAGGGACTTGGGTATAGAGTCCGTTGCGTTCGAGATAAGTAAAACAAAAAATTATGAAAAACTAAAAATACATTAAGAAAAATGCCGGCGTGTAACTTGCGGTTTGCCAAAATGGCTACTACTCTCCGCTGAAATTTCAAGGAAATAAAAAACATCACGCGGGACAGCGTACATCTCCGGTGGAGCCGGTCTCCGATGCACGCAAGCGGGACAGCACACTTTCGAAAAATGAATGAAATTAGACAAAAAAATGAAAGAGTATTTTAAGTTGCAATACACAATGACAATGAGAAAATTATCGGACGGTTATCATCCGATAGTCGGCTATTTACTTGCGTTACTTATATTACTTGTGTTTGTTGGATTATCAATGTTTATTTTTCATAAAACGACTTTTGCACCATATACTTATGTTTTTATATCGTTATACTTTACCTCTAAATTGAGCGAAATAAGACGGAATGATTTCCTCAAAATTTGCTTTGGGAATGAAGAGTATAGAAAATTGAGAATTTTAGAAAACTTAATAGTTGCCTTGCCATTTGTCATTTTTCTCATTTACAAACAACAGATTTATCCTGTTTTCGCTCTTATCGCACTTACTGCTTTGATAGCATTTTTGACTCTCAAAACAACGTATAGCATTACAATTCCAACACCTTTTTACAAAAAACCATTTGAATTTACGGTTGGTTTCAGAAATTCTTTCTTTATGTTTCCAATTGCATACGGATTTGCAATTATTGCAGTAGTTGTTGATAATTTTAATCTTGGAATGTTTTCACTAATACTCGTATTTCTAACCATATTAACCTATTACCTAAAGCCTGAAAATGAATATTTTGTTTGGTCATACAGTTTTACGCCTGCAAAATTTTTAATAGAAAAAATCAAAACTGCTTTTTTATTCTCGTTCTATTTATGTAGTCCTATATTCATTTTGTTGAGTATTTTTTTTGAAAATTTCGGCATTATGTTTCTTTTTACGCTTTTAGGATACGTGTATTTGACCATTCTTGTTTTTCTAAAATATTCTGCATATCCCAATGAAATTGGGGTACTTCATTCATTGATATTGGTTGCTTGTTTTCTTTTTCCACTTCCAATGCTTGTAGTTGTCATTCCATTTTCTGCTGTTAAATCCGTAAATAATCTTAAAGAATTTTTAAAATGATCAGCATACATAATTTATCTAAAAATTTTGGCAATATACAGGCTTTGGAGAATATAAATATACAATTCGACAAAGGTAACGTTTACGGAATTGTAGGCGAAAACGGTGCAGGGAAAACAACATTATTCAAATGTATAGCAGGTTTGGAAAACTACGACGGACAAATAAACTCGGAATTCAAACCGTTGAAAAACTATTTGGGGTTACTATTAACAGAGCCTTTTTTCTTTTCAAAAATTACTGGAAGGGAATATATCCAATTGCTTTGTAATGCTCGAAAAAAAGAAATTACGAAAATTGACGATAAAAATATTTTTGACTTGCCGTTAAATCAATATGCTTCCACCTATTCAACAGGAATGAAAAAAAAGTTGGCATTGTTGGCAATTTTGCTACAAAAAAATCAATGTTTTATACTTGACGAGCCGTTCAATGGCGTTGATATTCATAGCAATATAATCATTGTTGACCTTATTCATAAATTGAAAGCATTAAATAAAACAGTAATCATATCTTCACACATATTTTCAACATTAAGCGACACTTGCGATGAAATATTTTTGTTGAAAGAGGGCAAGATTGTCAAAAAAGTTTTCCGAGAAAATTTTAACGCATTGGAACTCGAAATGAGAGAATTTACGATTGGAAATAAAATAGAAAAATTAGAATTGAAATGATATTGAATTGGTAAAAAACACAAACAAATGCCTGTGTGCAACTTGCGGTTTGGCGCAATGGCTACTCGTCTCCGCTGAAACTTCAAGGAGATAAAAAACATCACGCTGGACAGCGTTGTCGCAATAGAAACGCCACCACTTCGCCAAGCCGCCGGGTCGTCGCTGCAGTGGCAGGGGGCATTAGAAAATAAAAAAAACATTTTGAGCCGAAAAAAAGTTGTATTTGGCTCAAAAAAGTCGTATCTTTGCACCGAATAGCTTTAATAAACGGCTCAAAATGTATAATTGGCAATTGAAAAAATGGGCAGAATTCATTTATAATGAAGACGTCATAAGTGATAATGCGTCTAAATTTGCAGAACTCTCAGGCGAAATGTTTGGTATATTCAAAACATTTAACTCTGCAAAACAACAAAACGAAGTTCTTGATATGATGATTTCGGAGGCTATAAAAACGTCTGAAATTGAAGGTGAAATACTGTCAAGAGAAGATGTGCGTTCGTCTTTTTTGAAAAAATTAGGTTTGACATCTACAATCAAAAACATTAAAGACAAACGAGCAGAAAGTATAGCCTTTTTGATGTTGGAAGTAAAAAATAATTTTCAAGAAAAATTAACCGAAAAAACGCTAAAAATCTGGCATGGAATCTTGTTTAGCAACTCTAAATACATAAATGTCGGCATGTATCGCAAAGGCGAAGAAGCAATGCAAATTGTTTCAGGTGCTTATGGCAAAGAAAAAGTGCATTATGAAGCTCCGCCATCGGCACAAGTTCCGCAAGAAATGAAGAATTTTGTGAAATGGTACAACACATTTAAGCCCAATGGTAATATTTCCAAAATCATCATAAAAACGGCAATCGCTCATTTGTATTTTGAGAGTATCCATCCTTTTGAAGATGGGAACGGAAGAATAGGCAGAGCGTTGATTGAAAAATGCTTGTCGGATTCTCTTGGAAAGCAAATCGTCATGAGCATTTCACAAACCATAGAAAAAGACAAAAATAAATACTACTCTGAACTGAAAAAAGCACAAAGAACTTTGGAAATCAATAGTTGGTTACTTTATTTTTCTCAAGTGCTTGTTGACGCTCAAAAAAGTGCATTGGAAATATTCGATTTTTCTGTCAAGAAGACGCAGTTTTTTGACAACCACAAAACCATAATGAACAGCAGACAAACAAAGGCTATAAACAAAATGTTAGACGCAGGCAAAGACGGATTTGAAGGTGGAATGACATCGAAAAAATACATTTCAATCACCAAAACTACCAAAGCAACCGCCACTCGCGACTTGCAAGAATTAGTTGAGGTTGGCATTTTATCTCAAAATCTTGCCGGCAGAAGTACAAACTATACTTTGAATTTATAAATAGACGAAAAAGAGGACAATAACAACACTGCAGATAACTTGCTGTTTGGCGCAATGGCTACTCGTCTCCGCCGAAACTTCAAGGAGATAAAAAACATTACGCTGGACAGCATAGTCGCAATAGAAACACCGCCACTTCGCCAAGCCGCCGGTCGCCGTCGCCGTTAGAGAAAAACTGGTTACAGCATAGTGGAAAAAAGAATAATGTTTGGTTATAAAAACCACCTCACACCCAGTACCTCGTACCTTTAAATTTTCAAATATAAACAAAACATAAAACCATGGAAAAATTAATCATCACCGCCGCCATCTGCGGCGCAGAAGTTACCAAAGAACAAAACCCCGCCGTGCCTTACACGGTTGAGGAAATCGTTAGAGAAGCAAAATCGGCTTATGATGCAGGCGCAGCGATTGTGCATTTGCACGTGCGCAGAGATGACGGCACACCTACGCAAGACAAAACACGTTTCAAAGAGTGTATAGACGCGATTTTGAAAGTGATTCCCGATGTGATTTTAATTCCATCAACCGGCGGAGCTGTGGGAATGACGGCGGAAGAACGTTTGCAACCAACAGAATTGCCAATAGAAATGGCTACTTTGGATTGCGGAACATGCAATTTTGGCGACGAAGTTTTTGAAAACACCATGCCAATGATGCGCGACTTCGGCAAACGCATGATGGAAAACAACATCAAACCCGAATACGAATGTTTTGAAATGGGACATTTGGACACAGCGTTGGCTATGGTTAAAAAAGGTCAGATGCCGGGGCATCCGATGCAGATTAATTTTGTGTTGGGCGTGCCGGGTTGCACGGCTGCAACCATTCCGAATTTGTGTTGGCTGGTGCAAAATATTCCGAGTGATGCCACTTGGACGGCCACAGGCGTAGGGCGTTTCGAATTTCCGTTGGCAGCAGCGGCAATTGCCATGGGTGGACACGTTCGAGTAGGTTTCGAGGATAATCTTTATATCGAAAAAGGTATTTTGGCGAAATCTAACGGCGAATCGGTGGCGAAAGTGGTTCGTATGGCGAAAGAATTGGGACGCGAGATCGCTACGCCGGAGGAGGCTCGCCGAATTTTAGGATTGAAAAAATAATTGCATACGAGGTGCTTGGTGCGGGATACGAAGTTTATCACAAAGCACATTCCGCACTAAATATCTCGCACCCTGCGCCGAATAGCAAACAGATCCCTCACTGCGTTCGGGATGACAATCAAAAATTAAAAAATCAAAAATTATGAAACAATGGTACGAAGCCCTATTCGAAAACTATGGGCGAAAATATGATAACGAAAGTTTTACCCAAGGTACAATCGGAGAATGTGACTTTTTAGAAAAAGAATTCAACTCAAACAAATCTTTAAAAATATTGGATGTCGGCTGTGGAACAGGACGGCACGCGATTGAATTGACAAAACGCGGTTACAATGTAATCGGCGTTGATTTGTCGGAATCCCAATTGGAAAGGGCAAGAGAAAAGGCAAAAGCAGAAAATTTGGAAATAGATTTTCAATGTCAAGATGCTCGAAATTTACCATTCGACAATGAATTCGATGTTGCTATTATGATTTGTGAAGGCGGGTTTTCACTTATGGAAACTGATGAAATGAATTTTGAAATCCTCAAAAGCGTTACAAAATCGCTCAAACCTGGTGCAAAATTGATTTTCACATTGCCAAATGCTCTTTTTCCGGTGTTTAATTCCATAAATGAGTTTTATGTTTCCACAGAAGAAGACGGCACCTCAGTATGTAGAAGCAAGGGGTTTGATTTTATGACACTTCGCGATTACAATACTGTGGAGTTTGAAGATGATGCTGGAATTAAAAAAACGCTCGAGTGCAACGAACGATACTATATGCCAAGCGAAATAACCTGGTTGCTAAAATCGTTAGGTTATCAAACTATAGACATTTTCGGCGCAAGGCTCGGCGAGTTTTCAAGAGAGCACAACTTAACCACGAAAGACTTTGAAATGCTTGTGATTGCGGAAAAATAATTTAGGTGCGAGGTGTACCTCAAAATCTACCCCGCAACCTCGCACCAATTCTATAAAACTATCGAACTATAAAACTATTAAACTAAAATGAAGCAAGGAAACAAATACGGACTTCACCGCGTAATCGAGCCCAAAGGCGTGTTGCCACAGCCCGCAAACCAAATCGACAACAACATGGATGAAATCTACGACAACGAGATTTTGATTGATGTTCAAACACTAAACATTGATTCGGCGAGTTTCACGCAAATCAAAGAACAAGCCGGCGGCGACAAACAAAAAATCGCTGAAATCATGTTGGATATTGTTGCCAAACAAGGCAAACACCGCAATCCGGTGACCGGTTCGGGCGGTATGTTGCTCGGCACCGTAGAAAAAATCGGCAATGCACTCAAAGGAAAAATTGATTTAAAAGAAGGCGACAAAATTGCAACATTGGTTTCGCTTTCACTTACACCACTGAGGATTGACAAAATCAAAGATATTCGCGAAGACATTGACCAAGTCGATATAGAAGGAAAAGCAATTTTATTCGAAAGTGGAATTTATGCCAAAATCCCCACGGATTTGCCAGAAAATTTAGTTTTATCGGCATTGGATGTTGCAGGTGCACCGGCACAAACAGCGAAATTGGTAAAGCCCGGCGACACTGTACTTATCATTGGTGCAGGTGGAAAATCAGGAATGTTATGCTGTTATGAAGCCAAAAAATGTGCAGGAAAAGACGGAAAAGTTATCGGCATAGAATATAGCGAAAAAAGTGTAAAACGCTTGCAGGAACTTGGCTTCTGCGATGTTGTGTTTGCAGCAGACGCCACAAAACCGGTATCTGTTTTGGAAAAAATCGAAGAACTAACGGACGGCAAACTTTGTGATGTAACTATCAACAACGTGAACGTTCCTGACACAGAAATGACAAGTATTTTGTGCACCAAACACGACGGCGTTGTGTATTTCTTTTCCATGGCAACAAGTTTCACAAAAGCCGCTTTGGGCGCTGAAGGCGTAGGTAGCGATGTAACGATGATTGTCGGCAATGGCTATACGAAAGGCCATGCAGAATTGACGTTACAATTATTCCGCGAAAGTGAAAAGCTACGACAAATCTTCACAGAGTTGTACGCATAATCGAGTACAAAGTGGCGGGGTTCGAGGTTGCTTCACCACATAGTCCACCCCGCACCCAGTATCTCTCCACCTCGCACCAATTTACTAATATACTATTCACTTATTTACTATATAAAAAACATGAACACAAAATCAAACCGCAAAACCATGTTCCCCAACGCAACAGACGAACAATGGAACGACTGGAAATGGCAAGTTAAAAATCGTATTGAAACGCTCGATGAATTGAAAGAGCACATTACATTGACCCCCGCAGAAGAAAATGGAGTTAGAGAATCTTTAAAAACCTTGCGAATGGCTATTACGCCGTACTATTTGAGTTTGATTAATACCGAAGATCCTGAATGTGTCATTCGAAAACAAGCTATTCCGACTATTCACGAATTGCATCATTCGGAAGGCGATTTGGAAGACCCTTTGCACGAAGATGAAGATTCTCCAACACCGGGATTGACGCATCGTTATCCCGATCGCGTGTTGTTTTTGATCACCGATCAATGTGCGATGTATTGTCGTCATTGCACGCGTCGTCGTTTTGCAGGTCAGACCGATTGTGAATCGTCGTCGGATCGTATTGATAAGGGTATCGAATACATTGCCAAAACACCTGCCGTACGTGATGTTGTTCTGTCAGGAGGAGATGCGTTGTTGGTTAGTGATGCAAAATTGGAAAACATTATTCAACGTTTACGCGCTATTCCGCACGTTGATATCATTCGTGTTGGAACGCGTGTACCGGTGGTTTGTCCGCAACGAATTACACCCGAATTAATCAATATGTTGAAAAAATATCACCCGGTTTGGGTAAATACGCACTTTAATCACGCCAACGAAATCACACCCGAATCTCGTGCTGCGTGTGAACGTATGGCTGATGCGGGAATTCCGTTAGGTAATCAATCGGTATTGTTGCGCGGTGTGAACGATTGTTCGCAAATTATGAAACGTTTGTGTTTAGAATTGGTTAAAATGCGAGTGCGTCCGTACTACATTTATCAATGCGATTTATCTCAAGGTTTAGGACACTTCCGCACGCCGATTTCCGAAGGTATTGAAATCATTGAAAATTTGCGTGGACATATATCGGGCTATGCCGTTCCAACGTTCGTTGTAGATGCTCCGGGTGGTGGTGGAAAAATTCCGGTAATGCCAACGTATTTGATTTCGCAAGGTCCTTACAGAGCGGTGTTGCGCAATTTCGAAGGCGTAATTACGACCTATACGCAGCCTATGGATTATACCGAAACCGTGTGTGATTGCACGGATTGTGGTCACATTCCACAATCCAAAGGCGTTGCCGGTTTGATGCATGGTCAAAAATTAGCATTGGAACCTCACGACTTGGAACGTAAAACACGATTATCAAAATAAAATCTTAAATTAACCTAAATTAAAGTATCATGCAATTAGAATTATTTGTCAATTTTGACGGGAATTGCCGCGAAGCGGTGGAATTTTATGCAACGATTTTCAAATCGGAAGTTAAAAACCTAATGACCTATGGACAGGCTCCTCCTGATCCTAATCATCCGGTGGCGGAAGCAGACACGGATAAAGTAATGTACGCCGATGTTCTGATTGGCGGAGTAACCGTGATGTTTATGGATATGCCAACAGCTTATCCGTTGGTTATTGGAAATAACATTAGCCCAACCGTGAGCATGGCAGACATGAACGAAGTTGAAAGAATATTTAGCGAGTTAAAAGTCGGCGGTGAAGTGTACATGGAACTTCAAAAAACATTCTTTAGCGAAAAATATGGTATGCTGAAAGATAAATTTGGCGTAATTTGGCAGATTTTATATTACACAAAATAAAAAATATTTACATATGAAAACAGTAATTTATTTATGTGGATTTTACAGCCTAATATTTGCTGTATTCCATATGGGATTTTGGAAAATGTTCAAATGGGCTGAAGAACTGAAAAAATTGGATATTGTTAACAAGGCAGTGATGGAAGTTCTTAATATTCAAATCATTTTTATCTTCCTCTTTATATCGACTATCTGTTTTGTGTTTCCAAACGAATTGCGAAGCACAAAAATGGGGCATATCGTGTTGTTGGGCTGTTCCTTATTTTGGTTGATCAGAATCGTGAACCAATTTATTTTCTTCGAAATAAATGTCGGAACTTACGTTTTAACTGCAATTTTTGTGATTGGAGTCGTTATATTTGCTTTGCCTGTTTTCCGCTCATGCGGAGGGTAAAAGGTCAAAGGCCAATGGTGAAAGGTTAAAAACCCTTAGCCCTTGACCATTAACCCATAACCTATTCAAAATAAATAGTCACAAATGCCTTTTATCAAGGAAATACAAAAGTTTCGTAGTGTGTCAATCGTCGGAATGGCAAAAAACACTGGAAAAACCACGTGTTTGAATTACGTCATTCGGCGTTTGCAAGAAGAAGACAAAAAAATTGCTTTAACATCTATTGGCGTGGATGGTGAAGAGCGAGATATTCTGTATGATACGCCAAAACCAAGAATTGTCCTGCACGAAGACATGGTGTTTGTTACTTCGGAACAAGATTTTGAGCAATGCGAATTTCCAACAGAAATTCTATCTGTTTCGGACCGTGCAACAGCCCTCGGACGCTTGATTACCGCACGAGCCAAAGGCTCTGGAAAAGTCGTACTTTCAGGTCCTTCTGATTCCGCTTGGCTACATACAACTTTAATGGAATTGCCAAAATATGGCGTAGAATTAACGTTGGTTGACGGAGCGCTTTCGCGAATGAGTTTAGCATCACCGGCTGTAACGGATGCGATGATTTTATGTACGGGTGCTGCGTGTTCGCCACAATTGTCGGAATTAATTCGTCGCACGAAATTTCGCTGCAAATTGATCGAATTGGAACAGGTGGATGATGGTTTGCAAAAAAAATTGCAAGCGTTGGAAAATGGGATATGGGTGGAAAATCCAATGAATGGTGAATGGGAAAAAATTGGAAATTCGGTATTTACGTTTAAGAGTGCAATTATTAAGCAAGCAGATGTCTCGACTCCGCTCCGCTCCGCTCGACATGACGATGTTAAAATGGGGGAAAATGGAGTGAATGATTTTGCGGCTTTGCCGCAAAATCATTCACTCCCCATCCTTAACAAAGACGCTGTCATTCCAAGCGTAGCACACGAAGTGTGCGAAGTCGAGGAATCTCCTTGCTACAAAGTGACGCAGACTACAAGTCCACGTCAGCGTTTTTTTTTAAGTGGTGCAATAACTGACGATTTTTTTAAATTGTTAAACGCACAAAAAAACCACAACACCCACCTCATCATCACCGATTTCACCAAACTATTTATCACACCCCTAACCTACGATAATTTCCTTCGCAACGGCGGAAAAATCAACGTCCTTCAAAAAGCCAAATTGCTCGCCATTTGCACTAATCCTACTTCGCCAGAAGGCACACATCTCGACCCAATTGAATTGAGAGAGCAAATGCAGAAGGCGTTGGGAGTAGAAGTGTACGATATTATGAACCAAAAAAAAAACAGATAATATAAAAACAATGAACAGCAAACTAGGTTTAGACTTTCAAAAAGTCGCCAAAGCCAAACAAACCGCCCAACACATCGCCGTTGAGGTACAAAAATTCGCAGATAATTGCACTACTGTTGCAGTGGAACGCACATTGTGCCGTTTAATGAGTATTGACGGCGTCGATGAAAATCAAGTGCCATTGCCGAATGTGGTGGTAAATGCCATTCATGAAAGTGGTCGTTTGTCGGACGGCGTGTTAGTGTTGCTTGGCAATGCAATGATTGCTACAAACCTTTCACCACAAGCGATTGCGGAAAAAATTGCGAATGAAAATTTGGATATCACAACCTTCAAATCGCAATCACAAACCGATCTACAAAACGTGTTGCAACCTTACGTAAACACCGCCATAGAACGCATTCGCAATAATCGCAAACGCAGAGAAGACACCATCTCCAAAATCGGCGAAGGCGCAAAACCTTATCTTTATGTGATTGTTGCAACAGGCAATATTTACGAAGACGTGGTGCAAGCGCAAGCCGCTGCCCGTCAAGGCGCAGACATCATTGCGGTGATTCGCACCACCGGTCAAAGTCTGTTGGATTATGTGCCGTATGGCGCAACAACAGAGGGTTTTGGAGGAACGTATGCCACGCAGGAAAATTTTCGCATCATGCGGAAAGCGTTGGATGACGTTGGTTTGGAAATAGGGCGATACATTCGGTTGTGTAATTATTGTTCGGGGTTGTGTATGCCGGAAATCGCTGCAATGGGCGCGCTTGAAGGGCTTGACGTGATGTTGAACGATGCCCTTTACGGAATTTTGTTTAGAGACATCAACATGCAACGCACATTGGTGGATCAATATTTTTCGCGTGTAATCAACGGATTTGCAGGTGTAATCATCAATACGGGCGAGGACAATTATTTGACCACAGCCGATGCGTTTGAGGAAGCGCACACCGTTTTGGCGTCGGATTTAATCAACGAACAACTCGCGCTATTAGCCGGAATCCCCGAAGAACAAATGGGTTTGGGACACGCTTTTGAGATGGATCCCGAACTCAAAAACGGCTTTTTGTACGAACTCGCACAAGCCCAAATGACACGAGAAATTTTTCCGAAAGCGCCGTTAAAATACATGCCACCCACCAAATTCATGACTGGCAACGTGTTCAAAGGCCAAATCCAAAACGCCCTTTTCAACCAAATTTCCATCTGGACAGGGCAAGGCATTCAACTCTTGGGAATGCTCACGGAAGCCGTACATACGCCATTTATGAGCGACCGATTTCTCGCCATCGAAAACGCCAAATACATCTTTAACAACATGCACAACCTTGGCGATGAAGTGGAATTTAAACCCAACGGCATCATTCAAAAACGTGCCCAAGAAGTTTTAGAAAAAGCCTCTCAATTATTAGAAAAAATCGAAAAAGAAGGTTTGATGTCTGCATTGGAAAAAGGTTTCTTTGGCAACATCAAACGTCCGAAAACAGGCGGGAAAGGCTTGGCAGGCGTTTCTCAAAAAAGCGAAGTTTATATCAATCCGTTTATAAATTTAATGAAAAAATAGACTATGAATGTAGATTTAACCAACATAAAACCTTACGGCGACACCCTAAACGACGGCAAAGTCCAACTAAGTTTCACCCTGCCTGTGCCGATGAGCGACGAAGCTATTGAGGCTGCCAAACAACTGATGTACAAAATGGGATTCGACAATCCGCAGGTGGTTTTTTACAAGGAACTGACCGAGGGTTATACGTTTTTCAACTGCTATGGAAGTTGTTCGCATTCAGTGGATTTTACGAAAATTCATGTGCAAAAAGTAGAAAGTTCAACCATGACGATGGATGAAACCGATGAATTTATTAAGAAAAACATTGGTCGCAAAATCGTTGTAGTAGGTGCCAGCACAGGCGACGACGCACATACTGTTGGCATCGACGCCATCATGAATATGAAGGGCTACGCAGGACATTATGGCTTGGAACGCTACGATATGATAGAGGCTTACAATATGGGCAGTCAAGTGCCAAACGAGGAGTTAATCAAAAAAGCCTTAGAAGTGAATGCTGATGCTATACTTGTTTCACAAACCGTTACACAAAAAGACGTTCACGTGAAAAACATGACCTAACTCATCGAAATGCTGGATGCCGAAAGCTTGCGGAGCAAATTAATCGTTGTATGCGGAGGTCCGCGCATTTCGCACGAACTGGCGAAAGAACTTGGGTTCGACGCAGGTTTCGGAATGAATACGTACGCAGATGATGTGGCGTCGTACATCGCACAAGAAATCGCACAACGCATAAAATAACGTACCCGTAGGGGCAGGTTTCACACCTGCCCGCAATCATTTGTCACAACAGTTAGCAAGGGCGGGTGTGAAACCCGCCCCAACAGGCACCAAAAAATAATCATTATCACCAAATTTTATGGATAAAAACCAAATCAGAGAAATCATCGCCAAGCGCTCTGCAAAAGAGTTAAAAGACGGGGATGTCGTAAACTTAGGCATCGGCTTACCAACGCTCGTCGCCAACTACGTTCCCAAAAACGTCCACGTCATTCTGCAATCGGAAAATGGACTTTTGGGTATGGGCGGTTCGCCCGAACAAGGCAAAGAAGACCCAACACTAATCAATGCCGGTGGCGGTTTTATTACCGTGCTTCCCGGTGCGAGTTCGTTCGACAGTGCAACATCGTTCGCCATCATTCGCGGCGGACATGTGGATGTGACTATTCTCGGAGCGTTGCAAGTGGACGAAAAAGGCAACTTAGCAAACTGGATGATACCCGGAAAAAAAACCCCCGGAATGGGCGGTGCAATGGATTTGCTCGTGGGCGCACGACTGGTTATTTTGGCGATGGAACACACCGCAGGTGACACCAAAAAAATCCTAAAACAATGCACGCTTCCGCTTACTGCAGCCGGACAAGTCAATAAAATCATCACCGAAATGGGCGTTATGGAAATTACGCCCGACGGCATTGTGCTGAAAGAAATCCACCCCGAATTTACAATAGAACAAATACAACATGCTACTGAGGCGGAGTTGATTGTTGGGGAGGATTTAAAACAAATGGCAGTATAAACAAGGTCGTCACTCCTCGACTACGCTCGGAATAATACCTCATCGCAAAAACAGTGAAAATCAACGAAACCTACAAAAACGGCCAAAAAATCTCCGAACAAACCGGAAAAACCTTAACGTATTACTACAAAAGCGGAATTGTTAAGGCCAAAGGCGACTTTGTTAATGAAATGATGGAAGGTAAATGGCTATTTTATTACGAAAACGGAAAGTTGTGGCAAGAAGCCTACTTCAAAAAAAACCAAAAGGAAGGCGAGTGGAAACGGTATGATAAAGCAGGAAAATTGGAATTTCACGCGGAATTTAATAATGGGAAACAAATCACAAAACATAAATAAAATACCTTCGTAGGGGCAGATTTCACACCTGCCCTTGCCAGCAATTGTAACAAATGATTGCAGGGCAGACGTGAAGCCCGCCCCAACAGGTATTAAAAATCAAAATTAAATCAATATGAACAAAGTTTACATCGTCGCTGCCAAACGCACCCCAATCGGAAAATTCTTAGGAACCCTCACGCCTTTATCCCCCGCAGAAATAGCAGTTCCTGTTATCAAAAACATCCTTTCGGAAACCAAAATCAATCCTGCGGATTTGGACGAAGTGATTGTCGGAAATATTTTAATGGCAGGGCAAAAACAAGGCATTGCCCGTCAAGCCGCTGTTAAAGCGGGAATTCCGCACAGTGTGCCGGCATACAGCGTCAATATGATTTGCGGAAGCGGAATGAAAAGTATCATCAACGCGTATCAAAACATCAAAGCCGGCGAAGCCAATTTAATCCTCGCAGGAGGAACAGAAAATATGTCGAATTCCGCACATATCATTCCAGGCAGCACTATGCGAAACGGACAGAAAATGGGTGATTTCAAAGTTTTAGACCACATGGTTTACGACGGATTAACCGACGCTTTCGCGGATTATCACATGGGTGTTACAGCAGAAAATATTGCCGAAAAATACAATATTTCTCGTGAGGCACAAGACGAATTCAGTTACAATTCACAACAAAAAGCCATCGCAGCCATTGACGCAGGAAAATTCAAAAACGAAATCGTTCCCGTAGAAATTCCTTCGAAAAAAGAAACCATCGTTTTCGATACTGACGAATATCCCAATCGCACAGCAAATCTCGAAAAAATGGCAACCCTAAAACCCGCTTTCAAAAAAGACGGCACCGTTACGGCAGGCAATGCGTCGGGTTTAAACGACGGCGCTTCTTTCGTTTTGGTAGCATCTGAAGAAGCCATAAAAAAATACAATTTGAAACCTTTGGCAGAAATTGTCGCCACAGGACAAGGTGGTGTTGCTCCTGAAATTATGGGTATGGGGCCTGTTGTTGCAATCGAAAACGCATTACAAAAAGTACACATGAAATTGCAAGATATGCAAATTTTGGAATTAAACGAAGCTTTTGCAGCTCAATCTCTCGGTGTAATGCATCAACTTTCCGAAGATTACAAAATGAGCAGCGAAGACTTGAGCAAAATCACAAATGTCAACGGTGGTGCTATCGCTTTGGGACATCCAATCGGAGCATCAGGCAACAGAATTGTCGTAACCCTAATTCATGAAATGTTGCAACGCAATGCCGAATATGGTCTGGCGTCGTTGTGTATTGGTGGAGGAATGGGGACGGCGATTGTTTTGAAATGTGTGTAACACGTAGGGGCGGGGTTTGCCCGCCCCGCAATCATTTGTCACAAATGCAAACAAGGGCGGGTGAACCCCGCCCCTACGAAATCATAAAACAAAAACATCAAACAATATGAAAAAAACAACAAAAATTTTATTAATAATCTGCACAATATTCCTTACAACATCCTGTGACGAATTGGCAAAAATAGCCGAACAATCTGGAAAACCCGTAGGCATCACCAATGCAGAAAACATCGCAGGATTGAAAGAAGCCCTCAATGTAGGCATTGGAAATGCCGTTGGAATATTAGGAAAAGAAAATGGCTTTTTTAACGATGCTGTTTTAAAGATTTTACTTCCACCTGAAGCAAAGCAAATTGTTGATAACATCAAATTAATTCCCGGCGGGCAGGATTTGGTTAATAAAGCCATTTTATCCTTGAATCGTGCTGCAGAAGATGCCGTGAAATCGGCAGTTCCTATTTTCAAAAATGCGATCACAAGCATGACAATTAGCGATGCAACCAACATTCTTTTTGGTGCTGATGATGCGGCAACACAATACCTTCGTCGCACCACTTACAATCAATTGTCGTCGGCATTTGCGCCTAAAGTGAAACAATCGTTAGATAAGCCATTGGTTGCAAACGTATCAACCAATGAAAGTTGGAATGCTTTGACTTCGGCATTTAACACAGTAGCAAACAGTGTTGCTGGCAGAGCTGCCGGATTAAAAACTGTAAGCGTAAATTTGGAAACCTACGTAACCGAAAAGGCATTGGATGCTTTATTTACTAAAATAACGGCAGAAGAAAAAGCCATCCGCACCAATCCTGCCGCTCGTGTGAATGATTTGTTAAAAAGGGTATTTGGACAATTGAAATAACAAATGTAGGGGCGCGGTCTGCGCGCCCTTGATTGCAAACAGGGCGGGTGAACTCCGCCCCTATAAAACCAATAAAATCATGATAAAACAACACGACACCTACACCCACGAAATCACATTCAACCAACCGAATGTAGCCACCTTCGCCCAAATCACAGGCGACAATAACCCTATTCATTTGGACGCAGATTTCGCAGCCAAAACCATTTTTGGAAAACCAATTGTTCACGGATTTTATTCTGCGTCAGTATTTTCAATGGTTTTCGGAACAAAATTCCCCGGCGAAGGAACGATTTATTTGTATCAAGACATGAAATTCTTGGCACCTGTTTTCGTTGATCAGCCTTACAAAGCAAAGTTCGAAGTGTTGGAAGTAAACACCGAAAAACACATCGGCACGATTAAATGCACGCTCGAAGACGAGAGCGGGAAAATTGTTATCGAAGGTACAGCAAAACTCAAAAATAACACACAATTCATTTAATCATCAAACCGTCATTCCCCGTGCAGACGGGGAATCCCCCAATAGCAAGGGGATTGCGGGACAAGCCCGCAATGACGACACAAAATAAAAAAATATGAAACGATTAGAAAACAAAGTCGCCATCATCACCGGCGGCGCAGCAGGTATCGGCGCAGCAACAGCCGTGAAATTCGCCGAAGACGGCGCAAAAGTTATCATTTGGGATTTAGACGAAACCAAAGGAAAAGCTTTAGCAGCGCAGTTAAATGCGACATTTGCAAAAGTAAACACCGCCAATTATGCGGAGATCGAAACCGCAGCCAAGGCCGTAAACGACCAATTCGGACGTATTGATATTCTTATCAACAATGCAGGAATAACCCGCGACAGCACACTGAAAAAAATGACCATCGAACAATGGCAACAAGTGATTGACGTGAATCTCACCGGCGTATTTTATTGCACCAAAATCATCAGCGAATACATGTTGGTTAACAATTGGGGACGCATCATCAACGCGTCTTCTGTTGTTGGAATTTACGGCAATTTCGGACAAGCTAATTACGTTGCCACGAAATCCGCACTTATCGGAATGACCAAAACTTTAGCCAGAGAATTAGGCAGAAAAGGCATCACCGTAAATGCCATCGCGCCTGGTTTTATTGCTACAGAAATGGTTGCCGCCATGCCCGAAAATGTGATTGAAGCGATGAAAGCGAAAATTCCATTAGCACGTCTTGGAGATCCAAAAGAAATTGCAAATGTGTACGCGTTTTTGGCTTCCGACGAAGCGTCTTATCTCAATGGACATACGTTGAGTGTGGATGGAGGTATGACGGTGTAATTGTTAAATTAGACATGAAAACTCGCAGTTTATTTTCAATCATAGCGCTTTTTGCTCTTTTCACTGCCTGTCAAAATTCAGGTGTGTTTACAGTTGAAGAGCGTGAATTTATCCTTTCCGGTTCTGTTGATGAACCTTTTCGTATTTTGCAAATTACAAATAAAGAAGATTCGCTTGGTTTGCGTGCGTTGTGTGCAGATGTGCACAATTACAAAAACGACAGTGTGTTCAGGCATTTTATTAAGCGTTTAGAACGTACACTACATGCGGAACAAGGAGTGGGCATCGCAGCATCGCAAGTGGGCATCAAGCGAAATGTTTTTCTGTTTATGCGTGTGGATTCGCCCGATGAGCCGATCGTTGTTGCTATAAATCCGCGCATAACAGCGACATCCGACACAACAATATGTTTTGTAGGAGATGGCTGTTTATCCATTCCTGATTTTAGGGGAAATTCCATTCGTTACCCCTGGATAAAGGTAGAATATTTTAATCCAAAAGGCGAAAAAATCACAGAAAAACTAATCGGATATAACAGACCAAACAATTTTACAAACATCATTTTTCAACACGAATACGATCATACAAAAGGTGTGTTTTTTACGGATAAACTTTGTGAATAATCAATAACCGATGTCTGGTACAAGGTACACGGCGTTTCGCCATTTATTCCACCCTGTACCATGCATCAAATAATAGCGAGCAAATAACAACTAACAACAATTAAACAAAAATACACTCATCACACTTTTGGTGTGACACCTTTTGTGTGATAAGAAAATTTTTCGTATCTTTGCAAAAAATATAAAACTATGGAAAACTTCTTAACACCGTTTCCTTCGGTCGGTTATATTTCTAAAGACTATTTCTGCGATAGAGAAAAAGAAGTAAAACTATTGACAAAAAATCTCAAAAACAAAGTCAATATTACCTTAATTTCTAACCGAAGATTAGGAAAGTCCGCCTTGATACACCGATTGTTTGAGGATATAGAAACCGCAAATACAAATTGTATTTATATTGACATTTTTTCGGCAACATCGCTAAAGGACATTACAAATACATTAGCAACAGCAATACTAATCAAATATCCTCAAAAACAAAGCATAGGAAAGAAGTTTTGGGATTTTGTAAAAAACTTGCGACCGATTATTTCTTATGATGTTTTAACCAATAAACCTGAACTTCGTTTCGAGTTTGTTCGAGCAAAAGACTATGAAAAAACATTAAGCGAATTGTTGAATTTCTTAGATGCTCAAAATAAAAAAATCATTTTAGCGATAGACGAATTTCAGCAAATTGCAAACTGTGAAGAAAAAAATATCGAAGCCATATTGAGAACAATCGTACAAAGCCTGAAAAATGTCAATTTTATATTTTGCGGAAGTAAAAAGCACCTCATGCTTGAGATATTTAATAACGCTAAACGACCGTTTTTTGCAAGCACTTTGATTATGGGTCTTGAAGAAATCAACAAAGATATTTATAAAAAATTTATTGCCGAACAGTTTGAAAAAAACAAAAAACAGATTGATACGGAATCTCTCGAATTTATTTTGGATTGGACGTTTGTTCACACCTATTACACGCAGATGATTTGTGGTGCTGTTTTTTCCGAACATATCAAACAAAATACGTTATCTGTTGTCAAAAAAATATGTGAGGAACAATTGGAAATTTTGCACACCAATTTTTTACAGTATCGAAATTTGTTAAGTCCAAAACAATGGCAAGTTTTGGTTGCAATAGCCAAAGAGGAATTGGTTTTAGAGCCTCAATCTAAAAATTTTACAGATAAATACAAATTAGGTGCAGCCTCATCTGTCAAAAAAGCGCTACAAACTTTAGTTGACAAAGAAATGGTATGCACCATAGAAAAACAAAATAAAATTGCGTATCGAGTTTACGACGTGTTTTTATTGCGGTGGTTGCAATCCAGATTTTAAAAAACGAAACAAATTAAACAAACAATATGAACTTCTCACAAACAAAAGAACAAATCCTATTCCTGCAGATGATTCGAGAATTCGCCGAAAAAGAGGTGAAGCCTATCGCTGCGGAAATAGATGAAGACGAGCGTTTTCCCACAGAAACTGTGGAGAAAATGGCAAAATTAGGAATCATGGGAATTCCCTTTCCTGTGGAATATGGCGGCGCGGGTGGCGATAATATGCTGTACGCTATGGCCGTCGAGGAACTTTCGCGTGTATGCGCAACCACAGGCGTTGTGGTTTCGGCACATACATCGCTTTGCGCTGTGCCGATTTTCGAATTTGGCACCGAAGATCAAAAGAAAAAATATTTGCCGAATTTGTGCGCCGGAACATGGGTCGGTGCATTCGGCTTAACTGAGCCAAACGCCGGAACAGATGCCGCCGCACAACAAACCACCGCTGTTTTAGACGGCGACGAATATGTGCTCAACGGTTCCAAAATCTTTATCACAAACGCGGAATATGCGCATGTTTACATTGTGATGGCGATGACCGACAAATCGCAGGGCACACGCGGTATTTCTGCGTTTATCGTGGAAAAAGGCACGCCCGGTTTTACGATTGGAAAAAAAGAAAAAAAATTAGGTATTCGTGGTTCTGCAACCTGCGAATTGATTTTTGAAAACTGTCGAATTCCGAAAGAAAATTTATTGGGTAAAGTGGGCGGCGGTTTCAAAGTGGCCATGCAAACCCTCGACGGCGGACGCATCGGTATCGCTGCACAAGCCCTCGGCATCGCACAAGGCGCAATGGACGAAACCGTAAAATATGTAAAAGAACGCAAACAATTCGGTAAACCTATCGGAAGTTTTCAAAACACACAATTCCAATTAGCCGATTTGGACACAAAAATCGAAGCAGCACGTTTATTGGTTTATGTGGCAGCCAACAAAAAAGATAAAAACGAGCCGTATTCGACAGAAGCTGCGCGCGCTAAATTATTCGCTTCCGAAACCGCAATGGAAACAACTGTTAAAGCCGTTCAATTTCACGGTGGATACGGTTATACACGCGAATACCCCGTAGAACGCATGATGCGAGATGCGAAAATTACCGAGATTTATGAAGGTACTTCGGAAGTTCAGCGGATGGTTATCGCGGCAAATCTTATGAAAAAATAATCGGTGGCTTCGACTCCGCTCAGCCACCGCAACACGGTCGTTGAGCGAAGTCGAAACGCCCGTGTACCGAAAAATAATTAAAAATGAATATCATAATTTCCACCAAACAAGACTCCAACGCGAAAGCCATCAAGTGGAGTCCGGAAATTGAAAATCCAATATCAAAAATGAAAATAATAGTTTGTATCAAACAAGTTCCGGACACTACCGAAATCAAGCTAAATCCGGAAACAGGCACGATGATTCGGGACGGCGTTCCAAGTATCATGAATCCCGACGATAAGGGTGGGTTGGAAATGGCGTTGCAACTCAAAGATCAATACGGTGCGCATGTAACCGTTATCACGATGGGCCCTCCACAAGCCGATGTAATGCTTCGCGAAGCTCTTGCAATGGGCGCAGATCACGCGGTTTTATTAACCGATCGCAAATTTGCAGGAGCCGATACTTTGGCAACATCAAACGCCTTGGTTGGCGCAATCCGCAAAATGGAGTGCGATTTGCTCATTACCGGTCGTCAAGCTATTGACGGCGATACGGCGCAAGTTGGACCGCAAATCGCAGAATTGCTCGATTTACCACAGGTTACGTATGTTGACGGCATTCAATATTCAGCACCAAAAACACTCACAATTAAAAAAGCTACCGAAGAAGGTCATCAAATTGTAGAAGTGGACATGCCTTGCGTGATCACCGTGTTGGCTTCGGCAAACAAATCGCGCTATATGTCGGTAAGAGGTATTGTAGAAGCCTATAAACATGAAGTCGAAATTTTGGGATTTGCAGACATCAATGTCGCTGAGGAAAAATTAGGCTTAAAAGGCTCTCCAACACGTGTTGCTAAAGCGTTTACCAAAGGCGCTAAAGCAGCAGGACAAATCCACGAGGTAAGTCCACAGGAAGCCGTTGATATCATTGTCGGAAAACTTAAAGAAAAATTCATCATTTAAAAGGGTAAAAGGTTAAGGATAAAAGGCGAAAGGTGAAAAACCTTTAATCCTTAACCCTTGACCTTTAGCTAAAATAACTATAAAAATGGAAAAAACACAATACAAAGACATCTACGTTTTCGCTGAACAACGCGACGGCGTAATTCAAAACGTAGCCTTAGAATTGTTAGGTAAAGCCCAAGATTTGGCTAAACAATTAGATGAAAAAGTTGTTGCAATTTTATTGGGACACAACATCGAAACCAAATCGCAGGAATTGATCGCATACGGCGCCGACATCGTTCTCTGCGTAGACGCTCCCGAATTGGAACACTACACCACAGAGTCTTACACACAAGCGATTGCTCAAATCATCAATGAGAAAAAACCGTCAATTATGCTAATTGGCGCAACAACGATTGGACGCGATTTAGGCCCTCGCCTATCAGCAAGAGTTGAAACGGGTTTGACGGCAGATTGCACATCATTAGACATTTCAGATGACCGCGATTTGTTAATGACGCGTCCCGCTTTTGGAGGAAATTTGATGGCGACTATTACTTGCAAAGAACATCGTCCGCAAATGTCAACCGTTCGTCCGGGCGTGATGGTGAAAGGTGATGCCGACATGTCGCGCAAAGGCATTATAGAACAAGTAAATGTAAAATTCGACACATCGAAATTCAAAGTAAAAATAAAGGAAACGATTAAAGAGGCACGTCATTTGAAAGACATTACCGAAGCCAAAATTTTGATTTCGGGCGGACGTGGAGTGGGTACTGCCGAAGGTTTCAAAAAGTTGCAGAATTTGGCAAACGCTATTGATGCTGAGGTTTCGTCATCTCGCGCTATGGTGGATGCGGGTGTGATGACACACTGTCGGCAAGTTGGTCAAACCGGAAAAACTGTTCGACCGGATGTGTATTTCGCGTTTGGTATTTCGGGCGCTATTCAGCACGTTGCAGGAATGGAAGGCGCCGATTATATCATTGCGATAAACAAAGATAAATCTGCACCTATTTTTCAAGTGGCCGACTTAGGAATTGTTGGGGATTTGAATCAGATTGTACCGTTATTGACCGAAAATTTAACTAGAAAATAATGAAACGTATCTTAATCACCGGTGGTGCTGGTTTCATCGGCTCCCACCTTTGCGAACGCTTGTTGAATGAGGGCAACGAAGTCATTTGCCTTGACAATTATTTCACCGGATCGAAGCAAAATATCAAACATTTGTTTGATAATCACAATTTTGAACTTGTTCGCCATGACATTACCAGTCCGTATTTTGTGGAAGTGGATGAGATTTATAATTTGGCGTGTCCTGCGTCGCCTGTGCATTATCAGTACAATCCGATTAAAACGGTGAAAACATCTGTAATGGGTGCAATCAATGTGCTCGGCCTGGCCAAACGCATTAAGGCAAAAGTTCTGCAAGCCTCAACCAGTGAAGTTTACGGCGACCCTATGGTGCATCCGCAACCGGAAAGTTATTGGGGCAATGTGAATCCGATTGGGCTTAGGTCGTGCTATGATGAAGGCAAGCGTTGTGCTGAAACGTTGTTTATGGATTATCACCGTCAGAATAATGTGAACATAAAAATTGTTCGTATTTTCAATACTTACGGACCACGCATGAATCCTGACGATGGACGTGTAGTATCTAATTTTATCGTTCAAGCCTTGCAAGGTAAAGACATTACGATTTACGGTGATGGTACACAAACTCGGAGTTTTCAATATGTAGATGATTTGATTGAAGTCATGATTCGCATGATGAATGCCGATGATAATTTTATTGGCCCGGTAAACACTGGAAATCCGGACGAATTCACTATGTTAGAACTCGCCGAAAAAATCATCAAACTGACCGGAACAAAATCTGAAATTGTTTTCGAACCATTGCCTTCCGATGATCCGAAACAGCGAAGACCGGACATCACACTCGCCAAGGAAAAACTTGCCTGGGAACCGAAAATTCCATTGGAAGAAGGATTAAAAAAAACAATTGCGTATTTTGCAAAAACTTTGTAATATTATGAATACTGATAAATCTTTTTTTGCACACGAAACCGCCTGTATTGATGAGAATTCGGTGATTGGATCGGGAACAAAAATTTGGCATTTTTCACACATTATGCCAAATTGTATCATCGGTAAAAATTGCAATATTGGACAAAATGTAGTTATTTCACCCGAAGTTGTTTTGGGCAATAATGTCAAAATTCAAAACAATGTTTCGCTTTATACTGGTGTAACTTGCGAAGACGATGTTTTTCTTGGCCCTTCCTGCGTTTTTACGAACGTTGTAAATCCGAGAAGCATCGTAAACAGACGTGATCAATACGCCAAAACCAACGTTGGAAAAGGTGCTACAATCGGCGCCAATGCAACCATTGTTTGCGGACATGATATCGGCAAATTTGCCTTCATCGGCGCAGGCGCTGTGGTTACTAAAACAGTGTTAGATTATGCGTTGGTGGTGGGTAACCCCGCGAAACAAGTGGGCTGGATGAGTGAATTCGGACATCGTTTGAAATTTGATAAAAACGGCATCGCAATTTGTCCAGAAAGTCAACAGGAATACAGATTAGAAAACGATATTGTAAAACGAATCAAATAACCGTCCCGTAGTGGCGCGGTCTGCGCGCCCAGCAATCATTTGTCACAATAGGCGGGCGAACCCCGCCCCTACAGTCAAAAATCAGAAAACACATGGAAATACAAAAAAAAATACAAAATAATAATTTTATTGTCGGCGTAATTGGCTTGGGATATGTGGGTTTGCCGCTTGCTGTAGCTTTCGCCGAAGTCGGTATACATGTGATTGGTTTTGACAAATCACAAAACAAGGTTGATAAAATCAATCGTGGCGAAAATTATATCAAAGACATTCGCGATGCAGCGTTGAAAATAGTTGTGGATAACTCTTTTTTCAAAGCCACAACTGATTTTTCAGACATCAAACAATGCGATGCTATACTGATTTGTGTACCAACACCTCTCGATAAGTTCAAAAAACCCGATATGAGTTTTATCGAATCGGCTTGCATGGATATTGGGCAAAACATGAAACGCGAAGTATTTATTTGCCTTGAAAGTACAACTTACCCTACCACTACTGAATCCTTGATGTTACCTGTGATTGAACGAGAATCTGGCCTAATACACGGCAAAGATTTTTGGTTGGCCTATTCGCCTGAACGCGTAGATCCGGGTAATGCAACATTTCACACTAAAAACACACCCAAAGTGCTTGGTGCTATCACGCCCGAAGGTGTAGAAATTGGAAAAAATATCTATTCAAAAGCGATTGAAAATATCCATGTGGTGAGTTCGCCAAGAGTTGCGGAAATGGTGAAAATCCTTGAAAATACATATCGTTTGATCAATATCAGTCTTATCAACGAACTAACGTTGTTGGCAGGCAAAATGAATATCAATATTTGGGAAGTAATCGAAGCTGCAAAAACCAAACCGTTCGGATTTCAGGCATTTTACCCCGGTCCGGGAATTGGTGGACATTGTATTCCGCTTGATCCGTTTTATTTAGAACATATTGCCAAAATGTACAATTTTGATTTGAGCATGATTCACGCTGCAGGGCACATCAACATGCGAATGCCGCACTACATGTATATCAAAATTTATTCGGCTTTAAACAAACATAAAAAATCCATAAATGGAAGCAACGTCCTATTTTTGGGTGTGGCTTATAAGCCGAATATTGATGATGGGCGCGAATCTCCTGCATTAGAAATCATGGATGAAGTAATGAAAAAAGGCGGTATTGTTTCCTACAACGATCCGTATATTTCGAGCATTACTACTCATGGAAATCATATATTAAAATCCGTAGAATTATCGCCTGAAAATCTCAAAAATGCCGATGTTGTGGTTATCACAACCAAGCATTCTGCCTACGATTTCGAGATGATTCGCAAACATGCCAGGCTCATTGTTGATTTACAAAATGCTTATTCCGAAAGTGGCGAAAATCTCTACAAACTATAAAACTAAACCATGAGTTCATTAAAATTAGCCTTAGTCGGCTGTGGAAGAATTTCGAAACGACAAATCGAAGCCGTTCAAGCCGTGGATGGTATTGACATTGTTGTGGTGTGCGACATCGACGAAAACAAAGCGAAAGCAACCGCAGAACAACTGAACGTGCCCTATACTACGGATTACAAAACGTTGAAAGATGTTGATTTTGTTTCTGTAATGACACCTTCAGGCATGCACCCGCAACATGTTATCGAAATCGCCGAACACACCAATATTCCGTATATCATTTGTGAAAAACCTATTTCGCTCACATCGCGAGAGGTTTTTGAGATGATAGACAGAGTGGAGAAAGCAGGAAAAACACTGTTGCCCGTTTATCAAAATCGCTATAATCCGCTGATCGTTTTTTTGAAAAATCTGATTGATACCGGAAAACTCGGCAAAATTCATCAGTTTGTGTGCAATATCTTTTGGAATCGAAACGACGAGTATTTTAAAATTGATTGGCACGGCACAAAAGCTTATGACGGCGGCGTTCTTTATACACAAGCCAGCCATTATGTAGACATGATTCACTATCTTTTCGGAAAAATAAAAAATGCTTACGGCGTGGGAGGCGATATACGCAAATTGGAGGTTCACGATTCCATTTCGGCAATTTGTGAAATGCAAAACGGAACGGTTGGCGCACTGAGCGCCACCGTAAGCACATATCGCACCAACTATCTAACCGAACTCACCGTTATCGGCGAAAAAGGTACTATCCGCCTAAGTGGCACCAACCTCAACCAAATCGACTTTTGGGATGTAGAAGGCATGGAAAACCCCGATATGGATTTCAAATTAGACCACCAATACGGCAAAGGACATGACACCATGTACGAGTATATCGTACAAAAAAAATGGGACATGTTCCCGAGCCGCGAAGATGTGTTGAGTGGGATACAGTTGATGGAGAGGATTTCATTTTAAAAATAAATTCGCGTTTAGAATCCGTTGGGAAAAACCGTTAATATATTTGAACTTATACGAAAAAACGAAATAGCAAATCGTTTTGTTAAGGTTTTTAGCGTAGATGTTTTTGTAAAAGGGGCAACTTTTTTGTTGTTACCAGTGTATCTTCATCTGATGACAAAAGAAGAAGTGGGCACATTCAATTACATGTTTGCGTTTATTCAAACTTTGTCTATTGTTTTAAATTTCGGTTTATACCCCGCACAGAGCAAATTATACCACGAATATAAAGGTATGAAACGTAGACAATTATTGTTTTCTATCAATCTGCTTTTAGTTTCTTTTTTGGTTTTATTTTTGCTTCCGATATACGCTTTTGGACTTGACATTCGATTGATAAATTTTATATTTGAATATCCTATACCTTATCATTTATATCGTTGGCCTTTATTATTGGCTTTAATCACTTCTGTTGGATCCTATATACTTTTTAACTATTTACTTACAAGCGAAAAAATACGACAAGTTCAAATTTATAATCTTCTGAGATTGTTCATTAGTAACGGTTTTGTTATTGGTATTTTGTATTTTTCGGAAGGAGATAAGGTTTTATCTCGCTTAATCACCTACTATTCCTGCGAACTTTTTTTATGGTTGTGTTTTTTTATCGGATATGCTAAACGATTTGCTGTAAAAATAGATTTTTCACAAATCAAACGAATTTTATCCATTTGTATTCCTGTTTCTTTACTTTCTCTTATATCCACTACAATGGGATTTAGTGATAAGTTTTTTGTTTTACAAAAAACTAATATGTCTGTCATGGCGATTTATACAACGGGAATAACTATTGCTTCTGTCTGTTCTCTCATTATTATGTCTTTTCAAAACATCTGGCTACCCGTATTTTTAAAGGAAAAAAATGTTGAAATAAATTTCCGTAGAACAATCAAAATGTCAAAAATCATTGTTGGCTCATTTACCGGAATTGCTATTATTATGATTATTGGAGTTAAAATAGCCTTAATGCTTAACATCATTCCATCGTCTTATAACGATGTGTTGAAAATTCTTCCTTTCCTGTTTGTAGCCCAAATCATTCATTCGGTTAATGTTTTATTTGGCAACTATTTTCTATATTTTGAACGCATGAGGTTGAGTGTTTTAGTTGGTAGTTGCATTTATGCGGTGTCTTTTTTTATTAATTTCATACTTATTCCACGTTATGGTGTTAACGGAGCCATAATGGCCTTATTACTCAACAGTACCATTTTGCTAACAACAGTTTATCTTATTGCAAGAAATATGTGCCGAAATCATAAAATATTAAATCCGACCTCTCTTAGCAACACTGTCGTAGTACCGGAATAAGATAAGATTACAAAAAAATACGGTAAATTTAAGTAGCAAAGAAAAATCATGAAAAGATTAGTTAAAAATCTAATGCCATACGGTTTGTATTGTTTTTTACAAGGAAAACAAAATGTACAAGCAGGTGCTTATAAGTTTATTATTGACACAGACTGTAGGCTAACAGGATGGATGGAACCTGCTCATGTTAAGATTGAACTTGATCCTAAAGAATACATTCCACAGCAAATTATAAAAAATGGTATGTATGAAAAAGCAAATATAAAAAAACTTTACGAATTATTGCCGCAAAACGGTATATTTTTTGATATTGGAGCAAATATTGGAATTTATTCATTAAACCTATGCCGAAAGGCAGAACACGTTTTCGCTTTTGAAGCAACCAAAACGACCTATGATAAACTAAGCAAAACAGTGAAAAATAACGAAATAAAAAACATACAATTGTACTTGAATGCTGTGGATGATAAGGATGATGCGGAAGTCGAAATATTTGAAACACTCAGTGAGGACAATACGTATGATATTGGTCGTAATTCTATGCATTCCGGGAATGTTTTGGCAAATACGGTAAAAACTATTACTTTAGACACATTTGTAGAACAGAATAATATTTCGAAAATAGACGTTATAAAAATCGATATAGAAGGAAATGAATTATATGCATTGAAGGGTTGTATGAAAAGTATAAAAAAATACCGACCTGTTATTCTTTGTGAAGTAAGTTCTGAGTTGAATATAGCGGCTGGATATGAGCCAAAAGAACTATGTAACTTTTTTGCGAAAAACCTGAAGTATGAAGCAAAAATACTATTAAATGATCGTTTTTATAAAATACCAATGTGGATGTTAAAAACACTAAAAATGTGGCGATATTCGACAAGCATATTTTTCTTTCCATTATAAATCTTTGCAGTGTTACTGTGGTGTCTAAACCATAAACTATCAAATTATGAATTTACTCATCGTTCCCTCGTGGTATCCGAGTAAAGGAAAACCCGGAAACGGCATTTTTTTCAAAGAGCAAGCCATCGCACTTTCGAAGGCAGGATATCAAGTTACGGTTATTGATGTTTCGTTTCATGGAAGAGAAGATATTTTCAATTCAAAAAATTTCCAACTTACCTATAAAAATGATGTGGGTGTTCATGTGTACGCTTTGAAAATACCATCGTTTTTCGTATTATCTCGATTTTTATCTATTCATGTTTTCATGTTTAAATCGCTTTTGTTTTTTATATTTAAAAAACTGATAAAAAAAGGTTGTAAATTTGATGCTATTCATGCCCATTCGTTTTATCCGGCAGGATATTGTGCAAGCAAATTGTCCGAAAAATATAATATTCCGCTTGTTGTAACAGAGCATTCTTCAGGTATATTGAAAACAACATTAAAAACAAAAGAACGTCAATTATTAGAATATACTGTCAATCATTGCAACTCGTTTATTTGTGTTTCCGAAGCATTAAAGCAAAGTCTAAATGCGCAAGTACAAACAAAAAAAGAAATAATCGTTGTTCCTAATCTTTTTTCTTCGGATTTTTCTTATCACGATATTGAAAGAAATGAAGACGAATTTGTGTTTTTGTCCGTCGGAAATCTAAATAATGGAAAGCGTCACGCATTCACAATCTCATGTTTCAAAGATGCCTTTAAAATCAATCCAAAAATAAAACTAAGGATTGCGGGAAACGGTGAATTAGAAGCAACACTAAAAAAACAGATTGTTGAAAATAATTTAACCGAAAATGTACAATTGCTTGGACACCTCAACAGAGAACAACTAAAAATAGAACTAAATAACTGCAATGCTTTTGTTTTAGCCAGCGCTTTTGAAACATTTGGTATCGTTTATATAGAGGCCATGGCCAGCGGAAAACCGGTTATTGCAACCCGAAATGGTGGCGCAAATGATATTGTGAATAAAACAAATGGCGTTTTGGTTGATGTTGATAATAGCGAACAACTTATAAAGGCTTTTCAATATATGTACGAAAATGTGGCGAAATTCGACCATAAACAAATTGCTATTGATTGTTATGTGAAATATTCTCAAGAAGCTGTTGTAAAACAACTTTCTAAAGTTTATGAAGACGTTAAACACGCTTGAAATATATGAAAATTAGATTTAATACATTGGATAAATACTCATGGGCTTTGCTGTTGATTATTATTTCTGTGTGTTTTGGAACAGCATTTGGAGGTAGTTTTCAGCCAATGCGAATCATGTTGTTTCTCTTTTTTATACTTTATTTTCATCAAATTGTAAGAAACAAATTTTCTTTAAAAGAAGACCAGCCCATCGTATTTGGATTATTACTTTTTATTTCATGGATTGTATATGGAAGCCTATCGTTGTTGTGGAGTCCTGATCCCATAAGAGGATTTAATGCCGGAATTATAGCTATGACTATGGGTTTTATATCTTTGCCCGTATTTGCTTTCTTGTTTCGAAAGGCAAATAATCCGTTAAAAACAATTCGAAAAGGATGGTTAATTTGTTTTTTGTTAACCGCAGCATTAGGTATTTACGAGCTTATTACTTACAACCATATTTCGTCATTTGAAGATGTCCGTATTCTCGGAAGGATAGGTGTAATAGTTCCTCACGCATCTGCCACATTTGGCAATATAAATGACTATGGAACCATTATTGCATTTATTGTCCCCTATTTATTGTGGGGTATTTTAGACGGGAGAAACGGACTACGTAAATTAATTTACTTGGTTGCTTTCCTTTTAGGGTTGTTATTTGTTGTTGTTAATGGACATAGACTTGGGGTATTGGTTATTGGTCTTCAGGCACTTTGTTTTTTGTTTTTATTGTTGCGCCAATTAAGAAAAAGATATATTGTTTTAGGACTTGTTTTAATATGTTTAACAGTTATAGTGCTTCCTATGGACGAGTTATTGTTCACAATGAAGTATCGCATGAGTGATGGCATAGTCGGCACTGCATCAAAAGCAATGAATGAAGGACGAGGTGCGTTAATAGTTGAAGGATTACAAATACTCAAACAAAGCTATGGATTTGGAGTTGGTGCAGGCGGTTTTCAGGAAGCGGTAAAGCATCTACCGACATTTGACGGCACTTATATTGACCCTCATAATTTATTTGTTGAAATATTTGCTCAATATGGTATTTTTATTTTCTTGTTTTTCTGTTTTTGGCTTTTTTCTATTTTTTATTTTGCGTTAAAAAACAAACATATTACTAAAGGCGCTCGTATGACTGTTTGCGCAACAATTTTCACATTGCCTCTTATTGGAATGATGTCGAGCCATGCATTGGGTTATACGTATTACTGGATATTTTTAAGTTGTGCAGCTGTAATCTCCACTTACAAAAATCCTATGTTGAACAATCTCAATAAAAATGTTTGTATAGAAAGTAACAAATGAAAATCATAACCGTCATTGGCGCAAGGCCACAATTTATAAAAGCGGCTGTTATTAGCAGGCTTTTCTTGAAAGACAAGGATACTCAGGAAATCATTGTCCATACCGGACAACATTACGACGAAAACATGTCGCATGTCTTTTTTGAAGAAATGGATATCCCAAAGCCAAGTTATAATTTAGATGTAAATGGATTGACTCACGGAGTTATGACCGGGCAAATGTTAGCCAAAATCGAATCCATATTGATGTCCGAAAAACCGGATATCGTTTTGGTTTATGGGGATACAAATTCAACCTTGGCGGGAGCATTAGCAGCAAAAAAAATACATATTCCTGTTGTGCATATTGAAGCGGGATTGCGCTCGTTCAATATGCAAATGCCGGAAGAAATAAATCGAATTTTGACGGATCGAATCAGCGATATTCTGTTTTGCCCAACAGAAGAGGCGGTTTTAAATCTTGAAAAAGAAGGGTATTCAAATCGTTCTGTAAAAATTGTTTTATCCGGCGATGTTATGCAAGACGCTGCGATATTTTATAGTCAAAAAGCCCAAAAACCCAATGTTGAACTACCAAACACGTTTTCTTTGTGTACATTGCACAGAGCTGAAAATACAGACGACCCAACTATTTTAAGCAATATTTTTCGTGCATTAGAAGACTTATCAAAGAATGATAACCCGGTAGTTTTTCCGCTGCATCCAAGAACAAAAGTAAAATTAAAAGAATTAAATTACAGTTTTTCAAATTCATCCATTCATTTCATGGATCCGGTCGGTTATTTAGAAATGATTTGGTTGTTGAAAAATTGCACCTACGTTTTAACGGATAGTGGCGGATTGCAAAAAGAAGCGTATTTTTTTAGAAAAAAATGCGTTACGTTAAGAAACGAAACAGAATGGGTTGAATTGGTAACACACGGATTTAATTATTTGGCTGGAACAGAACACAATAAAATCCTTACAACCTGTTCGTTAATGAAAGAAAAAGAACCTGATTTTAGTGTCAATTTGTATGGAAACGGCAAAGCCGGAGAAATCATTGTAAAGGCCATAAAATTATTTAAGAAAATTTAAAGACCTTTATGAAATTTGTACACGTCGAAGATTTTATTCATCCGGAAGCCGGATACCAGGTCAATTTATTGTCCAAGCTACAAGTGCAACAAGGGCATGAAGTTTTTGTTGTTACTTCTGAATTGGATAAAGTGCCGGATTCTCTAACGGCATTTTTTGGCAAAGATAACATACAAGAACGCGACGAAAAATTCTACCAATTAACCGGAGTAAAAATTATTCGAGTTCCATTATTAGGATTTTACAGTGGACGAGCTATTTTTCATTCGAAACTATTCAAAGTTGTGAATTCGTTGAATCCCGATGTTGTATTTATACATGGTAATGACACACTAACAGGAATGCGATTTATCAGAAAGGCCAAAAAATTGAGTTTTCCGCTTGTTTTGGATAGTCATATGCTCGAAATGGCTTCCACAAATAGATTTCATAACGCATTTACATTTTTCTATAAACGATGGATAACGCCTCGCATTTTAAAAAACAATATGCCTTTGATTCGTCTTGTGGATTCGGACTATATTGAAAAACACTTAGGAATTCCTCTTGAAAAATCCTCTTTGCTTTCGTTTGGCACAGACACTAGTTTTTTTAACAAAGATGAGGCTGCAAAACATAAATTCAGGCAAAAACACAATATTAGTCACGATAATTTCGTTGCGCTTTATGCAGGAAAATTAGACGTTGCCAAAGGGGGCAAATTTTTAGCAACATCTCTTCAAGAAGAATTAAAAACGAATACAGGACAAAGAATCACCTTTATTATCGTTGGAAATACTGCGGGCGACTATGGAAAAGAGGTTGATGAGCTGTTGAAAACTTCAAAAAACAAAATATTACGCTTTCCAACACAAACTTACTTGAATCTGAGAGAGTTTTACCAAGCGGCTGATTTGGCGATTTATCCAAAACAATGCAGCATGAGTTTTTTCGAAGCACAATCTTGCGAATTGCCGGTCATATTTGAAGATAATGAAATTAACACAGAGCGTGCTCAATTTGGAAATGCTATAACTTTTAAAGGTGGCGATGTTGAGGATTTTAGGACAAAGATATTGCAATGTGCAGAAATGAACAAAGAAACCTATACGAAAATGAAAGTCGCTGCACGAAAATTTATCTGCGATAATTATGATTTTGTTCCCATAGCACAACAATTTTCAGATATTATGATGAGAGAAGCTGAAACGTTTTCTGTTACAAAAAGATAACAATATGCCAACCCTTCTTCAAGTCTCAAATGTAGTAAACAGCACTTCTGTCGGTCGCATTGCCGAACAAATCGGACAAACAGCCATGCAAGAGGGTTGGGATAGTTACATCACCTATGCCCGAAATCATACACCAAGCCAATCGAAAATCATAAAGATCGGACACAATTTAGATGTGTATTGGCACGGGATAAACACGCGTTTATTTGACAATCATGGTTTGTGTTCAACACGCGCGACAAAAAAATTGATTAAACAAGTTCAGCAAATAAAACCCGATGTCATCTTGCTGCACAATATGCATGGTTATTTTTTGAACATAAGCGTATTGTTTAATTATCTGGCAACCCTTGACACGCCTATTATTTGGGTGCTCCATGATTGTTGGTCTTTCACCGGCCATTGCGCATATTTTGATTATGTTGGATGCGAAAAATGGAAATTCCAATGTTATGATTGTCCGCAAAAACAAGAGTATCCGACAAGTTTATGGTTGGACAAATCTTCACGCAACTATGTGCAAAAAAAACAGCTGTTCAATCAAGTGAAAAACATGACGATTGTTCCGGTTTCATATTGGTTAGAGTCTATGGTTAAACATTCATTCTTAAATCAATATCCCATTCATGTTATTCAAAACGGTATAGATCTTAATATGTTTTCGCCACAACTTAACAGTAATCGAATTAAAGAAAAATATGGAGTGGGTAATAAGTTTTTGGTGTTAGGTGTAGCAAACATTTGGGATCGACGAAAAGGATTGCAAGATTTTGTTACATTAAGTCGGCACTTAGGCAGTGATTGTCAAATTGTATTAGTCGGATTAAAAAAGAAGCAATTACAAAAACTTCCAAAGGGTATCATCGGCATCGAACGTACTGAAAGTGTACAAGCACTTATAGAATTATATTCGGCAGCCGATTTATTCGTGAATCCGACATGGGAAGACACCTTTCCGACTACAAACTTGGAAGCATTAGCTTGCGGAACTCCTGTTGTAACTTACCGCACAGGCGGAAGCGTAGAAGCCGTTTCCGAAGATACAGGATTTGTTGTCGATAAAGGGGACATCAACACATTGTGTGATGTTATCGATATTGTAAAACAAAAAGGAAAGGTCTTTTATTCTGAAAATTGTCGAAAGCGAGCAACTATTTTATATAACAAAAACGAGCGATTTGATGAATATATGCACTTATTTAATCAGTTGTTGAAACAATGAAAATCTCCATTATAACCGTCTGCTACAATAGTGAAAAATACATTCGCTCTGCCATTGAGTCCGTATTGAATCAGACTTATAGCAACATTGAACATATCCTTGTTGATGGTGCATCCAAGGATACCACAATGGACATTGTAAAATCATATGAGCCACTATTTGGTGGACGTATGAAATGGATCAGCGAAAAAGACAACGGAATTTACCATGCCATGAACAAGGGTATTGCATTGACAACCGGAGATATTGTAGGGATTCTAAACTCCGATGATTTTTATGCAAACAACACTATATTAGAAAAAGTAGAACGGTGTTTTCAAGAAAAAAACACAGATGCAGTGTATGGTGATTTGGTCTATGTGCATGCTGATAAAATCGAAAAAATTCAGCGTTATTGGAAGTCGAAAAATTATAAAAAAAACGCATTTCGGTGGGGTTGGATGCCTCCGCATCCTGCCTTTTTTGTAAAAAAAGACGTGTATGAAAAACATGGCCCTTTTAATACGAATTTCAGCAGTGCCGCAGATTATGAATTTATGTTACGGGTAATTCACAAAGAGCAGATAAAACTCGCTTACTTGCCTGAAATTTTGATCAAAATGCGTGCCGGCGGCGAAAGTAACCAAAGTCTTAAAAACAGACTACATGGAAACAGTGAAGATTGTGAGGCGTGGAAAATAAATGGATTGCAACCTTATTGGTTTACACGATATTTAAAGCCTATGCGGAAATTTTCACAATATATTAAACGTCCTAAAAAATGACAAAATTATCATTATACAAATTTGCGTCATGCAAATTTTTCGTATCTTTGCAAATCTAAAACACAAATACCATGTCTGAACAACCTAACCCTCAACAAAAAGAAAAAGAAATCGACCTACTTAATGTCTCCTGTAAAATGTTTTCTGCAACAGGTCGCGGAATAAAATGCTTCGTTTTTGGAATCAAAAACATGATTTTATGGTTTCTTCGATTGACAAAAAAATATTTTTGGATTTTAGCAGCGCTAACTATTCTTGGAGCAATTGGCGGCTATGCCAAAGCAAAATTACAAAGACCGTTCTATCAAACTGAGATGTTGGTCGAAACACAGATCATTTCTCGTACACAAATTGCCGATCGCATCAACAATTTGCAACACTTAGTTAAGGATAAAAACCACAACGCTTTAGCAAGAGAATTAGGCCTTCAAGCTGACGATGTTAAAGACATTTTTTTTATTAAAGCCGACCTTGTTAGGATCACGGTTGAAAGAGCAATAGACCGATCGGAAGGAGAAGTGGATGCCGGTGAACATATTGGCCCGCAGTTTTTGCGCATTCGCATTCGTGTTTGGGATAATCAAAAAATAAGCAAAATGGGGCGAGCTCTTGTAACGTTTATAGAAAACGATCCCTACACCCAAGAACGCTTGGCAATCTACCGAAAAAATAATCTCATGCAACAAGAGGCTATTCAAATGGAAATTCGTCAATTGGAATTGTTTCAAAAAAAGAATATCGAAAAATCTTCGTCAGTAATGACCAATTTCGGAAATACGCCATTGGTCGTGCAAAACGAAGAACGAACTTATATTTCCGAAATTTTGCATTTCAAAAATCAAATCCTTGCTTTGCAAGCTGCCTACGAATTAACCCGTCCGTTGAGCATAATTCAACCATTTACTCCATTCGACCAACCGGTAAATAGGACACTATTTAATACCATACTATTTTCCCTTTTAGCTGTTGGTTTGGGTTACGGATTTTTGCTGTTTCGTGAAGGGTGGAAACGTCTCAAGCCTCTGTTGGATGAAGAGCCTTTTTAATAAACTTTATTTATGATTTCAATTGCAGGAGACCTCGGTAGCGGAAAAAGCACCATTGCCAAACAGTTGGCTGAAACGTTGAATTACACGTATTTTTCAACAGGCATGCTTTTTCGTAAATTAGCTGCCGAACGCGGTATGGATGCGTTGCAGCTGAACTACCTTTCGGAGAGCGACAAAAGTATTGATAAATATATCGACGATAATCTCCGCGCCATTAATAATGGCAACGACTTACGGTATGTTTTGGATTCACGAATGGCCTGGTATTTTGTGCCAAAATCGTTCAAAATTTATGCTACAGTCAAGCCGGAAATCGCAGCTCAACGGGTTTTGAACGATAAAACGCGTTTCGGCGAGCCTGAAGCTTCCGGTTTGCAAGAACGGGTGCAAACCCTGCTCGAACGTCAAAACGTCGAAAATCGACGCTATAAATCCATTTACGGCGTAGATTGCAGCAACCTTTCAAACTATGATTTTATCGTTGATACATCTGACAACTCCGTGGAGGAATTGACGCAGCAAATTTTAACAGAATACAGAAAACAGCGAGCAGATTCCTCGCTTCGCTCGGAATGACTATGTTCGTAGAAAATAACGACAGGTCATGTCGAACAAAGCGAGACATCTGTTAATTATTTTTTAATTTAAACTTTAAACGTTGTCTAAATTTATTTTTTTATACAATTGATTTTTAGTGTATTTTTTTGTTTTTGTTAATGGTTTTTAAGAAAAAACTTGCCATTGTTAATAATTTGTTGTAATTTTGTAGTCGATTATTAACCAATAAAAAAACAAAATTATCATGAAAAAGGTATTTGCTATTTTAGCTATTGCGTCTATGGTGTCTTTCGTTGCTTGCAACAATGCTCGAAAAACTGATGCTGTTGTTGAAGATGAAATCGCTATTGTTGATGAAGACGGCGAAGAAATTGCTGAAGAAGACGTTGAAGAGCCTGCGAAATAATTTTGCAGCATTTAAAATTAAAAAGAGAGGTAGTTTTTACCTCTCTTTTTTTATTTTCGTGCTTCTTCCCTATCTTGTTCGATCTGTTTTTTTAGAGCTTCCGGCGTATCAAATGTACGTTCTTTACGAATAAATTTTCGAACAGTGATATCTAAAATTTCACCGTAAATGTCTCGTGCAAAATCTAAAATATGCACTTCGGCAACTTGTTCGGAAGCTCCAAATGTTGGACGATTCCCAACACTCAACACACCTCGAAATAGTTCGTCTCGTAAAGTTACATCCACCGCATAAACACCCGGTGCAGGCATCTTGTCGGAATTAAAAAATTCTAAATTCGCCGTTGGAAAACCTAATGTGCGTCCGATTTTTCGACCTTCAATAACCTTAGCCAACATGTTTATCGAATCTCTTCAATATAAGGTTTTCTCGCCATTACAGCGGGTTTTGATGGTATTGATTTTACAAATTCATACATCGGATACCATTCGCCCATTTCGGATTTTACGGTCCTGGCTTTTACACCACCTAAAAGTTCCAAAAGTTGTTCGAACTGGTCGCGTTCTCTGGGAAAGTTCACCACTCTATAATCTTCAATTTGTGCTAATTCCGCAGCTTTTTCCAAAGCTTCTTTCAAGCCGCCAAGTTCGTCAACCAAACCAATGGCTTTGGCATCAATTCCATTCCAAACACGGCCTTGACCTATCGAATCTACATGTGCTTTGGTCAAATTTCTACCTTCTGCCACGTGTGTGATAAAAGTGTTGTAAGTTTGTTCAATCCATGCTTGCATTTTTTCTCTTTCAAATGATGTCATTGGACGAGAAAGCCTCAAAAAATCAGCGTTTGTATTTGTTGAAACCTCATCAAACGTCACGCCCAATTTGTCGTTGAGTAATTTTTTAGCATTAGGAATGGTGCCATACACACCTATAGAACCAGTTATTGTGGTTGGCTGTGCAAAAATCATATTAGCTCCACAAGCAATGTAATAACCGCCACTGGCTGCATAACGACCGAACGACGCTACAACAGGCTTTTTCGCCTTAGCGGCAATCACTTCCTGCAAAATAATGTCTGATGCCAATGCGCTGCCTCCGGGTGAATTTACACGAAGAACAATGGCTTTAATTTTATCATCGTTGGCAGCTTTGCGAATAGCGCGCGAAATATTTTGCGAACCAATTGTATACGCAGCGCCTCTACCCATTGTTATGTCGCCTTGTGCATAAATCACTGCAATGCGATTTTTACTCGGTCTATCTCTTCTTGAAGTTTGAACGGGCGATCTGGCATAGCGTCTGAAATTGACAAATTCCAATTTATCTATTCTTTCTTCCTCCACTGCATCTGCAAGTAGTTGCAACATTTCGTTATGACTCAAAACACCATCAACCATGTTCAATTTTTGAGCATCTGCAGGATACATTGCTAACATATTGTTAGCAATGCGATTGAGTTCTTTGACTGAAATGTCGCGGCTTTCAGCAATGTCTGCAACCATAGTATTCCACAAACCGTTGAGGTATCTTTGCGTTTGTTCGCGACTTTCAGGGCTCATTTTTTCATTTACAAATGGCTCTATTGCACTTTTAAATTTACCATGACGAATAATTTGCATTTCAACGCCCAACTTTTCAAGTGTGCCTTTCAAAAACATGATTTGACTTGAAAGTCCTCGAAAATCAAACAATCCCTCGTTGTGAATATATACTTTGTCGGCAACCGAAGCCAAATAATATCCGGTTTGTGAATAGCCGTCGCTGTACGCCCAAACAAATTTTCCGGATTCTTTAAAATCCTCAATCGCTTGACGCAATTCTTGCAAAGTAGCAAGACCTGCAGGATTTTCCATTGTAAGGTTTAAAAATATACCGTGAATTTTCGGATCGGTTTTTGCTCTCTTTATAGCGCCCATTGCGGCATTCAAGCCAAGTGTCTGGGTTCCGCTAAACGAAGGAAATGCTCCGGTCATCTCTCTGTCGGGCATGTCATAATCCATTGTGATCTCCAAAATGGATTTTTCTTTAACTCTGAGTTCATCCGAACCAAAAGCTGCAAGACCGGCAATTGCACCGATAAAAAAGAAAAAAAGCACAAACACGATGATAATATTACCAACGATGTTTGCTAATACGAATTTGAAAAATTGTTTCATAGTTTAAAAAATTTGGTAAATAATTTGCAAAGATAAGAAAATTTTTTGTATCTTTGCCATATAAAAGTTTTTATGTCGTCGGTTTTTTTTATTTTAGGTTCTAATTCCGGAAATTCTTTGGGAATACTTGAAAAAGCGATTGCTTTGATTGCCGAACGTGTGGGCACAATTACAGTTTCGTCATCAATTTATCGCACCGAACCTTGGGGGTTTGAAAGTGCGGATTGGTTCTATAATCAAGCCATTTGTTGCGAAACTATGCTTTCGCCGAAAGCGGTTTTAAATACCATTCTCAATATTGAAACTGAACTCGGACGCACACGAACAGCTCAAACCACCTATGAATCACGAACTATCGATATCGACATTTTATATTTTGATAATGAAATTATTTCTACGGAAAATCTCCAAATTCCGCATAAACACATACAATATCGGCGATTTGTTTTAGTCCCATTATGTGATATTGCACCTGATTTTGTGCATCCGATTCTTAAAAAAACGTCATTAGAATTGTTATATAATTGTGAGGACAATGGCACAGTAACACCTTATTTAGAATTTCCTAAATGTCTGCCCTATCCTTATATGGCTATCGAAGGTGTAATCGGCGCAGGAAAAACAACGCTGGCAACCATGTTGTCCAAAACGTTTAATGCTAAATTGGTCTTAGAAACGTTTGACACCAATCCGTTTTTACCAAAATTCTACGAAAATCGCGAAAAATATGCGTTTCCCGTTGAATTGTCGTTTATGGCCGAGCGTTTTCAGCAATTGCAAGATCATTTGATTGCTCCCGATTTGTTTCACGACATGGTGGTATCGGATTATATCACTGAAAAATCGTTGATTTTTGCAGCAAATACATTGCCCGAAGACGTGTTTGCGTTATATTCCAAACTTTTTCACATTATTTTCGCCCAATTACCCAAGCCCGATTTGTTGGTATATCTTTATGCTTCGCCCGAAAAATTGAAACAAAACATTATCAAACGCGGTCGCGATTATGAGCAAAATATCGAATTGGATTATCTTACTCAGCTTCAAGACGGCTACTTGGAACACTTCAAAAACGAGCAAAATTTGCGGGTTTTGATTATTGATGTGAATGATATGGATTTTGTGAATAATCCTTTAGATTACCACAAAATTATCAGTTTGTTACAGGACGATTATCCTCCTGGGGTTTCCATTCGGAATTTACATGTTTTTGATAACGAATTGTAAAAATGCAGGGGCGGGTTTTAAACCCGCCCCTACGATTATTTATGATATGAATGTCAACGATTATCTCGTGGCATTTACAAACTCCACCTGATTCACAAATTTGCGGAATTCTACATCGGTTTGTGCTCGTTTTTTGTATTCTGCGTTTGTTCTTCTCAAATTCGCAAATACTTCATTCGCATTGTCTTCGCGAGCAGCTACAATTGCTCTCAAGTAATTAGCTCTTGGTGAATCCGGAGCTACACTTAAAGTTTGTTTGGCTGCAACCAAATTACCCGATAGGATTTGCGCTAACGCCAAGTTCAAGTCGCCGGGACGGTCACTAAGAACAGAAACTGCTGTTACATAATCGCCTTCTTTAATATAAATCGGAGCTAAATTTCCACTCGCTTCCGTATTGCCTTTTGATCTGGCATCGTTGAAATATGTTTTAGCTTCGATCAAATTACCTTTACTTAAAGCTATAACGCCAAGGTTGTTCAATACAACGCCATTATTAGGCGACAATGTATTAGCTTGTTGCAAAGCAGTTTCGGCTGCATCAAAATTTTGGTTTTGAATGTGAATGAAAGCAATGTTGTTAAAGCCTCTCCAATCGTTAGGATAAACCTCAGTTGCAGCAGTGTGAATTTGTAATTGGGTGTCGTTGTCTTCTGTCAATGTTGCAGCAAAAAACAATTCTTCTACAGTCAATTCACTTGGGTTGTTCAACGCTAAAGTCGACATTTCTTCGTTGGTTTTTGCAGGAACAACAAGTTCTATCGACATTTCTGCACGACGCAACGGCCACAAATAATCTTCTATTTCCGGATAAATTACAATCATGTTACGCATGTCTTGTTCGCGACGAGCACGCTCAGGGCTTGATTGAATAACATTGATGATTTTATCTCTATCACGAATATTTGAAGCTCTGAGAGCTGTCATGAAGCCATCCCAATCTTCGCCTCTCGGGTCAAGGGTAAACGTCAATTCTTTCGTCAAATCCCTTGCTGTAACTCGTCTTGCGCCTCTTGGCAAGTTTCTGTTGCGTTCTCTTACTTGCTCGTCAATCACTTTTTTGTACATATCGCGAATGAATTTTTCGGCAGTTCTTGCACGTCCAACAGAAAGATTGTTGTTGCGAGCAAGTTCACCTTCCGGCGATGCCCAAGCCACAATTTGAATGGATGCTATTTCTTGCGAGCCGTCCAATGCTTTTTCCATTTCAGCAAAAGCTTGCCTTGCTGCTTCCGTTCGATTAGCTTCTAATCTCATGTTCAAATTCGTCATATCTACCACAAAGAAAAGTGTGGCTTTTTTGAAAATGTTCTCCGGTTTTTTATAATTATCTCTGCCCAACGTAGGTTGTGCCGAAAGATGATCAAACAACAACGGAGTTGTATTTATGCCTGTCGCTATAATTTTTTCGCCGAGCGGACGAGCATTTCTAACTGCCAAAGCTTCTTCGTTCGATGTTGGAGCATTTCCTCTGGCTCTTCTTGCAGGAAACGCCGTAGGATTTACAACTAATTTGGCGTCTTTGTATTCCGGTTTATATGGAATTACATCGGTATAGGTGAAATTTCCGCCACTTCTTGGAATAGTTGTACCTTGCAAATCCGTTGCCGATTCGCCTCTCAGAGTGATCGGTTTAAGTAACAAACTTCCGCCTTCATACTGCAATTCAGGCTGAAAAATTACACCCGCTCTTCTGTGAAAAAAGTTAGGTTTGTACGAACCTGTGATGTTAATTTTCACTTGATCGTTGTGCTTCTCCATCGGATCGGGCGTTTGCACGTATTCCGCGTCTGTTGCATGTCGTCTTACCATGTTGTTCAAATTGGTACAACCGGCCACTAAAACGCTTGCTAAAACAAGCATTGCTAAAATTTTCAAAAAATTGTTTTTCATTGTTTATAGGTATTATTTGTTCATATTTACGTGTATTTGACCCGCAAAGATACAAAAAAAAATGAAAATATGCAATTTTTTTATTTTTTTACATTAACTTCCCATTTCCAATTGATTCTTGACCAATTCAAAATATCGCCCTTTGAGTTTGGTAAGTTGGGTGTGAGTACCTTGTTCCACGATTTTTCCTTTTTCCAAAACTACGATATTGTTAGCGTTTTTTACGGTGCTCAAACGGTGTGCAACCACAACAACCGTGCGACCTTCGAAAACTTGGTGCAAATTTTCCATAATCACTTTTTCGTTGTTCGCATCAAGTGCGTTTGTGGCTTCATCAAAAAAGAAATAGTGAGGGTCTTTGTAAATAGCTCGTGCGATTAAAATGCGTTGTTTTTGCCCTTGACTGATACCGCTGCCTTCCTGTCCGATTTTAGTGTTGTAGCCGAGTGGCATGGCATCAATCATTTCTTGAATGTTGGCCATTTGTGAAGCGTATTGCAAGCGTTTGGTGTCGATGGATTCAACACCAACGGCAATGTTTTTTGCAATGCTTTCCGAAAAAATAAATCCGTCTTGCATCACCGCTCCACATTGATCGCGCCATGCTTTGGAACTGAATTGCGATAGTTTTTGTTCGCCCAAACGAACCGAGCCTTTTTGAGGCTGGTAAAATCCCAAAAGTAGTTTAACCATCGTGGTTTTTCCGCTTCCGCTCATGCCCACAATAGCCGTTGTTTTGCCGTGTGGAATCGTGAGTGTGATGTCGGATAATACAGGCTCAGAAAGCGGGTCGTAATGAAAGGTTAAATGATCCAAATGTAAGTCTTGATTTTTCGGAATGTTTCCGATACGGTGTTCATCGTCTTGCTCCTCGTCGGGCTTGTTATGAATTTCACCCAAACGCTCCAAACTGATTTTGGCGTCTTGTGCCGATTGAATAAAGCCGATGAGTTGCGAAATCGGGCTGTTGAGTTGTCCGATGATGTATTGCACCGCCATCATCATCCCGAGTGTCATATTTCCTGTGATAACGGCTTGTGCAGCAAAAAATGAAATGATGATGTTTTTACTTTCGTTGATGAAAAATGCACCGCTTTGCTGATATTGCGAAAGTGCAAGCCCCTTGATGCTTACCTTAAAAAGTTTGGCCTGTATGTTTTCCCACTCCCAACGGCGTTGGCGTTCGCAGTTGTTGAGCTTGATTTCCTGCATACCCGTTACCATTTGAACGATATTGCTCTGCTCCTGCGAAGCCTGCGCAAAACGCTTGAAATCCAAATCTCGCCTGCGTTTTAAAAATATGGTTATCCAACCCACATACAATGCACTTGAAAGCAGGAAAACACCTAACAACGTGAGATTGTAAATTCCCAAAATAATCGTAAACACAACCAAATTCACAATCGAAAACAGGGTGTTTAAAGTTTGCGAAGTTAAAAAACTTTGTATGCGGTGATGATCGCCGATCCGCTGCATAATATCACCGATCATTTTTGTGTCGAAAAATCCAATCGGGAGTTTCATCAACTTAATGAGAAAATCGGAAATAATGGAGATATTTATTCGCGTGCTGATATGCAGTAAAATCCACGAACGTATAAATTCTACAGCAGTTTGAGCCGTGAACAACGTGAGTTGAGCAATCAAAATCAAGGTTACAAAACTTAAATTTTGATTGCTGATACCATAATCGACAATGCTTTGCGTGAGGAACGGAAAAATTAATTGTAACATCGTTCCCAGTAGCATTCCCAAGATTAGCTGGATGATGAATTTATGATACGGTTTCAGATAGCGAAAAAGGAACGAAAATTTGGTTTTATTCGGCGTTTCATCGTTGTCTTTGGTATAAAAATCGGGTGTAGGTTCGAGAAGCAAAGCCACACCTTCGTTGCCTTCGCCGGATTTATCACTAAGCCAACCTTGCAAAAATTCGGCGATGGTGTATTGTACCAGACCGTGTGCAGGATCGGCAACATAAACCTTGTTTTTTTTCGGTTTGATATCGTAAACCACCACAAAATGGTTTTGTTTCCAATGCACAATGCAAGGCAGTGGTGCTTCGGTAACTAATTTTTCGAAATTAATTTTTACGCCTATCGTCCGAAAACCAATACTTTCAGCCGCTTCACTAATCCCCAAAAGCGAAACACCCTCACGACTGATGTAACTTTTACTCCGCAAATTGTCAAGCGAATAGGTTTTGCCGTAGTGTTTGGCAATCATCCTCAGGCAGGTGGGACCGCAGTCCATAGCGTCAAGTTGGCGGTAGAAAGGGAAAGGCATTTTGGTTGGTTATGAGTTATTTGGTGCAGGGTCGTTTCGACTCCGCTCAACGACCGATGACTGGTGGCTGAGCGGAGTCGAAGCCACCTTTTACTTTTTGAGTACAGCTCGTATCGGGTTAATAAATCTATCAATTAGTCGTAAATCTTCGGTTATGATTTCCGCAGAGCCTTCCATATTCTGCGTGAATGAAAGCGTTTTGCCATAGTTGGTTTCCAAGCCGTTTGGAAAATCAACTTCTACAACAAAAAAACTTTGTCCGTTTTCTTGAATCGGCACCATAGAAATGCTTTGTATCTTGGCACGAACCATGCCATATTCCAAATATGGAAAATGCTCGAATTTGAGATTAACTGATTGGCCAACCTTGACTTTTCCGGCACCGCGTTGAGGCAACAATATTTTGCCGATTAAGCGTTGAACGCTGTCGGGAACAACCGTGAGCAAAATTTCTCCGGCGCCGATGTTTTGATGTTGTTGAAAAAACTTGGTAAACGAAACTGTTCCGGCGATGGGGCTTTGCAGCAAATAGGTTTGTTCCCAACTGTTGAGTTGTGAAAAAAACTGCTCCTTGGCGTTTGAAAAATTGAGTTGATATTGGCTGCTTTGGAGTTGTCGCTCTCGCTCTAAATCGTAGATTTGTTGCTCGTTTTGGAGAATGTTGATTTGTTGGCTTGTTGTAACATTTTTTGCGTTTTCGATGGATTGGAGAGCATTTAGAAATGTTTGTCGAGCTTGCTCGTATTCAAAAGTGGAAATGAGGCCTTTGGTGTGTAAAACGGAATCTCTGTTGAATGTAGATTGGGCAACTTCTATTTGCTGTTGCACCGATTGAAATTGCCTGTTTTGTTGGCTGAGGATGCGTTGTTGCTTTTGAATTTGCAAGCGCAGGGCTTGGATTTTTTTATTGTGATAATCTTGGGTTACAAATTGCAGATAATCGGTGTAGGCTTTGAGCAACGTGCCGTAGGGATTTTGCAACTCGCCTAATCGCAAATCTGTAGAAAAATGAACCGACTGTAGGGGCAGAAAATTTTCTGCCCCTACGTTTGAACGGTTTTCAAATGTTTCCCATTCGGATTTAAGTGTGTTGTAATCTTGAAATGATGTCGGATTTTGTATCAATGCCACCGCATCGTTTGGCTTTATTTGCTGCCCGGCGCTTACAAACAAACTATCAATACGCCCTGAAACTTTGCTTACAATATGAGCAGGCAGATGCTCAGAATTAACCGTAACCCTAGCCGGAACGATTTCCGGATATTTGAGAAAATAACTCCCTACAAAAAGACCTAACACAACAATAAAAATCACCGTAATCCCCCACCGAATCATCCAACGTGGCGGACGTCCCAAAATATCTTGTACGGCTTCGCTGTGAAGACTTATATCAGACATTTCAGGCTGGTCTTTTAAGTGGTCGGAGAGGGTTTTGTTATTGTTTGAATTTGACATTGTTGGTTAATAATGTATGCCATCACACATTTTGAACATTTTTCACTCTTTTTTCTCAAACCATTCTACAATCCTTGCAAACACTTCTTGACCGATGTATTCTTGTTTTTTCTCACTGGTTTCAGGGTCTGTGATGGTTTTCATAAATGTATGATTGGCATCTAAAATCGGCATCATCGTGAGATTATCTTTACCCCAACGTGTGAAAAAGAAAGGTAATAAATCATTTTCTCTTGTTTGTATATCTGCAGTTCCAAAAACGAACAATAGCGGACAGTTTATATTTTGCAATCGTGGCAACATAATGTCAAAATTCCAAGAGACATCATTCATTATGGCACTATGATCTTCGTCCGAATATGGAGATTCTTTCCTATCACTTTTACTGTATTCTTGCAACCATTGATAACGGGCATAAACTTCGTCAATCCTCTTTTGTGCCTCTTCGGAACTAATTTGTCCTATATCCATCAAACGCCTATGTTCGTAACCTTTTCCAGTCAGTCGGCCTAATACACCGCAAGCCTGTATAACCAAACGCTGAACTTTTTGCGGATATTTATCTGCAAGCTTTGTAACCACAGGTCCGCCTTGCGAATTTCCAATAAAGAAAAACGGAGATTTTGGATTACTTCGCTTTCGAATAATGTCCACAACTTGGTTTAACTGTTCCACATAGTAATCCAAAAAATCAAATTTATTGAATATCGTATAATCTCCGAAAGCCGTATCAATAAGCGGTGGAGGTCCTTCTGTATATGGCTTGCAGATTGGTGTTCCGGGTTTGGCAATAACCACAAAATTGTATTTTTCTGTATACTCTTTCACTGAAAACGGAGGTATCATAACATGATTCCACGTTCTGCCATCGTCATAATCATAATAAATCAACACCGGATAATTTCCGGAACCTTGCGAAAAAAAGACAGTCGGATTTTCAGGATTGAATAGCTTTGAAACGACGTAACGAACACTATCCGCTTCGGGGTAGGCTTTGTCGGGGATTGAAAAATATGTCCAACCGGCTTTTTCAACACGTTCGGCGCAAGGCAGTGCAAACGCAGCAATTGTTTGCAACAAAAATAAAAAAGAGATGATTTTTTTCATAGCTCGTTTAATTTTATGAATTTTACATTTTTAGGTATTATTTCACCAATTCATACAACCGCTGTCTATCTTCTTCCTTCCAAAGATCTAATTTTTTCATTTTCATACTGCTTGGATACACCAGTATAGCATGTGGAACGCCAAAAATCTCATACTTTTCATAGGTGGCTTTCATATCTGAAGCCATAACACTTCGCCAAGGAATTTCGTGATCTCGCATCTTGATTCGCCAAGCTTCTGCCGATCTTTCTTCGTCCACCGATACATAGGTCATAATCAGTTTTTGCCCCAAATCTTGGTAAATTTCTTTTAAAACAGGTATTTGGCGAGTACATGGAGCACACCATGACGCCGAAAAAAGGATCAGATTATATTTTGATGAATCTTGTATGATTGCCTCAAGATTTCCTATATCCCAAGTAGAAAGCATTTGGTTTTTAAATATGGTATCAACTCGTGTGATGTGTTTGTAAATTTTTTGCCCATAAAAGGACTGTTGAAGTTCTTCCGTAAAAAGATTGAAAACTTTGAAAATATCGGCTTTTGACTTATATTGACCTACGGTGCCGGATAAAAGAGCTATCATAGTTCGAGAATCTGGATATTGCCTGACAAATTCCATATTGCGTTGTAAAGATTCTTCGTAAGTGCGTTGTCCGCTAAAAAATCCATATCCATAACGTAATCTTTTCATGGATGATATTAACTCTTGGTTATCTGTATAAATTTCAAAAATATCGTGGATAAAAGTTCCAAATACGTCTTCATCCGTTCCTCGCCTTCGCATGAGTTCATTAAGATGTGTTCTTGTTTCAACGTAACGGGCTCTAACAAGTAAGAAAGGTCTTTCGAAAAAATAATTGCATATACTCAAGGCATCAAGGTTAAAACAAACAAAATGAGCTACAGTATCAAACACTTGGTTATCATAAAGACGAAAACTTGTGATGTAGTCATACAGGCTATCGGGATAGGAAAATTCCCACCGGTATCCATCTTCAGAATAACCTCTTATATTTTTAGGTTGCCAAAAATCTTCCAAAGAGAGGCGGAGATATAAGCTATCGTATCGCTTGCCTTCCAATTCGACACGAACTGTATTCATTTTTTCTGTGGCGTGTAAAGTTCCGCCCAATAGGAGTAGTGTTAAAAATAGTTTCATAGTGATGCTTGATTTAATTTTAGAAAAGAAGGGGTTTTTTAAGGGTAACCCCTTCGTACATTAGGTGTAACAAAAACAACCTTTTGTTAAATGACTGTACCCACAGGTACCTCCTTTAAGTTCACCTCCACTATATCGCTCGCAAGGATCTGCTTTACAAGTCATTCCAGGATAAGTGCCTGTTGCTTCGGAGCAACCTGCGCTATCACCACCACCGTCTTCTTTTCCTCCAACTACTGAGAAAAAGAGGTAACCTCCTCTGATTTCCTTTGACTCTTCTCTCGTTAAAAGAGTTCCAAATTCTTTGAAATTTTTCATAATTATTTTTATTTTTTGTTTATAATCTTTTGTTCTTCTTCTTTTGCTGAAAAGTCAGCACCGCAGGAAAATTCGGCTTTTTCTGCTTTCGTGAGAAAATTACGTGTCGAATACAACACCTCTTGTTATATTCAACTTTTTTTTGTACCTTTGTTACGCCTTTCTTTGTGGTTTTAGTTATACACTTGATGCTACTCCTATTTCATCTTGCGTTTATAGCCTGCAAGAAAGGCTTTTTTTTGATTTTGAAAGCGGGCGAGGCTTGCAAAAGTTTCCGACTGCAAAGATACGATTTTTTCA
>WRCN01000015.1 GCA_009783885.1 Bacteroidales bacterium
AAATTGAATTTTAATCAATTAGTGTTTAGAAATAATTTGATTTTAACTCAACTCGAACTTCGCGGAGGTGTAACCAACGTGCACTTTAGCAACAGTGGGAAACTAAATTGGGATATTTTTCCAGCGAGTGATGAAGACGTTGTTGATACCACCTCAATGGCTTTGGATTCCTTGTTCAACAAGATTGACGTTCAACAAATCTTCATCCATTCAGGATATGTGAATTATCGCAACGAGCAAGACGGACAATTTGCAACCATACAAAATGCAAACCTCAAATTAGACGGTTCATTTATCGAACAAAAACTGCTCTCCGAATTGTCGTTAAATCTGAAAAACATTGACTATTCCGACAGTACAAATAGCGTACAACTGGCGAGTTTTCAAACGGTGTTAAACGGTGATTTGTTCAAGTCGCAAGTGGATGTGATTTCAGATATAGTGGTGGATTCTCTTTATTTCAAAGACCAAACCATGATGGTATTTTTTCCGCACATGACGTTGAGCTTGGAAAGTACAAGCAATTTCAAAGACGGCAAAGTCCGCATGAATACGATTGTTGAACACATTCGTTTCGATTACGAAAATGAAACTTTGTTGAACAAACCAAATTTAAAACTGATTTTAGCAGCTGAATATTTCTCCGAAAATCAAAAAATTTCCATTGAAGAAGGTGAACTTTTTATCAATGAAATACCGTTTAAACTCACGGGAAATGTTGAGATGAGAGATTCGATGTATCTCCCGAATTTAGCATTTAATTTAGATACGACTCGATTTTCACAAATTCACGAATTGTTGCCGAAAGCTTACGCCAACATGTTGTTGGAATATGCTCAAATCAATGATGGACAAATTTTTTGCCACGGCACCATCACCGGTAAATATTCCGATAAATCCATGCCGAATGTCGATATGGTTTTTGGTTTGAAAAACATGGATATGGTCGTGAATAATTCGAAAATTGACACACTGAATTTGCTTGCAGATGTTAAACTTCGAATGAATAATTTGAAAAATTCAATGTTAACCGTTAAAGATTTTTATTATACCGGTCATTTGGGTACAGCTTCCGCAAAGGCTGTTGTGAAAGGCTTTACAGACAATCCGCACATTGACACGGATTTGCACATGAATTTGAATTTACGACGATTGTACGTATTGTTCATGGGTCGAGGAAGTGGAATCCGAACACGCGGAACTATTCATGCCGATTTGAAAGCCAATTTTATGTTGGACGATGCGATGAATTTTAGCCTCGAAAAACTTGACAGAATTAAACTCGACGGTCTTGTTGCGATAGATTCGCTGCTTGTTAGAAATAGAGCAGATTCGCTTAATCTTTATGCCGATTTGGCGCGACTCCGATTTGGTTCGCAAGTAGACGACACAACGCTTGCACAAGGACAGGCTTTGTTTAGAGCCAGCGTGCGTTTGGACAGTTTGGATTTCAGTTACAAAGATTTGTACACCGCGAATGTTGGGCGTTTGTCGACCGGTTACAGAGTTGAAATGCCAACAAACGACGGTGTTGTAAATACACAAACCGCACGCATCAGTTTTCGGGGGTTAAATGCTCGAATGCCACAAGAACGCATGCGAGTTAGTGCCGGACGAACTTCGGCAAACATCCGAATTGTGCCCAATCCCGAAAAACCAACATCGCCTGTCGGAAATATAAGAATGTCGCTTGATTCGCTGAATTTCCGTCAAAGCGGAATGGCTGTGCGATTGAACAAATCACAATTGAATTTAGCGTTAATGCCACAAAATCCGATGGTGAGAACCGGAACTCGCGACACCACTCTTGGTCAAGAGGATCGCCGAAGAGGTCGTGATACCACGATTAGTCAAGAAGAGCGTCATCAGCAGCAATTAGCGCGTTTGCAAGAGATGTCGTCGGATCAATTTATCGAAAAATTGTTGGGTTATGTGGATGTTTTTGGTGATACAACGGTTGATATTGCACAGAAATTTATGAATGAATTTTCTTACGAAGGCTCTTTGGTTTTTGATACATTCCGCATGCGAATGCCTGATTTTCCGTTGCCGATTTCGGTTTTATCCACAGAAGTGCATCTCACACCACGCACGCTTTCGCTGAATAATGCAAAAGTCGTAATGGGCAATACGGATATGCTGGCAACGGGAAGTTTGGAAAATTTCAGACGTGCGTTAGCGGGTCGCGGAACATTGCGAGGGCATGTGGATTTGAAATCCAATAAAATTGACGCCAATCAGTTGATGCAAGCCATGACTTATGATCCTGCCTTAGATACTAATCGTAGACAACGCGGAGGTGGAGAAGGCAGACGCCAAAGAGAGGAAGCTGAAACCCGATTTGAAAGAATGGATCGAGAACGAGCAGAGCAAAGAGGTGAACGAACAGAACGAAATGAGCGATCCCCTGAACGAACCAATCGTGCACAACATAGAGAAACAGACGAAACTCTAGATGATCCTAATTTTATGGTGATTCCGGACAGTGTTCTTGTTGCCGAAAACAAAGAAGACAACGCCATGTTTGAAGTCGAATTTGAAACCACGCAAGAAACGTCGTTGTTTATGGTTCCAAAATTGTTGAGTTTAACGTTGAATGCAAATATCGACACGTTGCTATTCGGACAAGGTGTGATGACCAATTTGCATGGTATAGCTGAAATCCGCGATGAACACTTGAAGTTGAACGAATTTACGCTCACAAACGGGGCCGGAGAAATGGAACTGTCTTTGGCTTATAGAGCCTACAATCTCAAAGAAGCCCATGTTTGGATGGATTTGACGATTGAAAACACGGAAATACAAGATCTTCTCGAATTATATCCCGAAATCAGAGACACGCTACCCATTACTCAATCGCTTGAAGGGCTTGTGGATATTAGTTTAACATTGAGTTCAATTCTTGATTCTGCAATGAATGTGGATTTGAATCGAACCATTGCCACAGCTAATATGCGTGGTCAGAATTTAGTTTTGCTCGATGGCGAAACCTTTTCGGAGATAGCCAGGATGTTGAGATTTAGAAACAGAGAGCGAAATTTGATAGATTCTTTGTCGGTAAATGCAACAGTGAATAATGGTGTTATCGAAATTTTTCCGTTCAAACTAACCATGGAAAGATATGTGTTAGCCGTTGGCGGAACTCAGAATGTGGATATGAGTTTTGATTACCACATTACCGTTTTGCAGGCACCCTTTAGATTGTTCAGTGTAATATCTTGGGGCACCGCACTAATGAGCAGTGTGGGTATGGGTGTTGATGTGTCTGGAACAGGAATACCCGGAGATAGAATCCGATTCAGACCAACAGGTGCAAAATTTAAAGACATGGCTACTCCGGCAACCTCCGTACACATGAACAGAACCATCAATGTGCAACGAGAATTCCGACGGCTTTTGGATCACGAACTCCGTCAAATCGTCGGACAACCGGAATAATGATTTCGAAATAATGATTTTATGTGAGGGGGGTTATCTTGTTTTATTCAATTTATTTTTGTATCTTTGTCGCTCATTAATAACTTAAAACTAAAAAATATGTTTTGTCCAAATTGTGGATCAGAAGTATCCGAAAAAGCTGTTGTTTGTGTTAAATGTGGTGTAGCCCTTAAGCCAAACAGCCCTACTGCAGGTCAAGTAATGCCTAAAACATGGCTTACAGAATCTATTTTAGTAACCCTTTTCTGTTGTTTGCCGTTTGGTATAGCAGGAATTGTTAATGCCGCCAATGTGAGTTCCAGATTCAACGCCGGCGATCTTAATGGCGCAAATATGGCTTCACAGCAAGCCGGAAAATGGACTAAAGTATCATTTTGGGTGGGATTATCAGCCATTATCCTCTATTTTGTTTTTGTTGTATTTATTTTTGGAGTTGGAAGTTTGGCAGCATTAGCAAATTGGTAGACTTAAAATGCCAAAAACGAGGAAAATAATTATTTTCAGTCTGATAGGTGTTGTATGTATCGTTTTAATGATAATTTACAGCAGATTAAATCCTGAAAATTCTCAATTATTTCCTAAATGTCCGTTTAAGCAATTAACAACTATTGAATGTCCCGGATGTGGCTCGCAAAGAGCTATACATTATTTATTTAATTTGAAAATCGGCAGCGCAATTCGTGCGAATGCGCTGTTGGTTTTCTCTATTCCGTATATTCTTCTCTTACTTGTTGCGGAATTGTTCAAATCAAAAGGGAAATTTTTTATCCGATTACACCGTATTCTTTATAGTCCAAAAGCCATTTGGACAGTGTTTGCAATTATTATAATTTGGTGGATTCTTCGTAATTTTTTTGTGTTTTTGTAAAATGTCTTTTCAAAAAAATATCCGTATTAACGATTACGATTATAATCTCCCGAAGGAGAAAATAGCGTTATACCCTTTGTCGGAGCGCGATGCGTCAAAGTTGTTGGTGTATAAAAACAAACAAATTTCGGAAACAATTTTTCGAAATATTGCGAATGAAATTCCAAAAGATGCGCTGTTGGTTTTCAACGATGCAAAAGTGATCCATGCCCGCATTGTTACATCCACGCCAACAGGAGCCCGTATTGAAATTTTTTGTTTGGAACCCATCGATCCGGTTGATGTGCAATTGGCGTTTCAACAAAAAAATCGGTGTGTTTGGAAATGTTTTGTGGGTGGCAATCGGAAATGGAAAGGTGATAGTTTGCAAATAACGACTCGTCATTCCGAGCGTAGCGAGGAAACTGTCGGCAAACAGATCCCTCACTTCGTTCGGAATGACAACTCTGTTGTAATTAAGCGTGGTGAAAAGTTAGACGATGCTTGGGAAATAATTTTCGAATGGAATAACGATTTAACCTTTGCTGAAATTCTGGAAACAGTTGGAAAAATCCCGCTTCCGCCTTACATTCATCGCGAAGTAGAAGACAGTGATGAAGACCGTTATCAAACCATTTTTGCCAAAATCAAAGGCTCAGTTGCAGCGCCAACCGCAAGTTTGCACTTCACCGAAAATGTTCTGAAATCGCTTGTAGAAAAAGGTATAGAAACCGCCACGCTCACACTTCATGTGGGCGCAGGAACATTCAAACCCGTTACTACAGAAACCATTGGCAATCATATTATGCACGACGAAAAAGTGATGGTTTCGCAAGAATGTCTCCAAAAAATCCTCAAAGCCAAAGCCGAAAATCGTCCGATAATTCCTGTTGGAACAACGTCGTTGCGGAGTTTGGAATCGCTTTACTGGCTTGAGCCGAATGAACAACATGTTAGCCAGTGGAAACCATATGAAGATAGCGAGATGGCTTCGACTCCGCTCAGTCACCTTGTATTGCGGTCGCTGAGCGAAGTTGAAGCGCCCGCACCTATTGTTTTTTCAACATCACTAATGATTACTTTCGGGTACAAATTTCGTATTGCAACGGGCATCATCACCAACTTCCACCAACCCAAAAGCACGCTACTCCTGCTGATTTCAGCGATAGTAGGCGATGATTGGCACAAAATTTACGATTACGCGCTTTCGCACGATTTCCGATTTTTATCGTATGGGGATAGTTGCTTGTTATTGCTGTGATTGTAGGGGCGTATGCAATACGCCTCTACAATTTCATTCCCGAATTAAACCTTGAAACGCTTTTTGGAATTCCTCCCAATTTGTAGTTCTGTAGGCATTTGAACTGAAAAAAGTCAACAACACTTCAAGTTGTGGAGCCGATTTATAACCGGGAATCACTTCTATCGGTCTGCCGGTTTCATCAATCAAAGCAATAGATGGATAGCCCATTTGTCCTTGAAGCAAAGCCTGCGCTAATTGGTGAGTGGCCCCGCGTCCTCCCGGATTTTCATTCACAAATACTTGACTACCAATTATGACGGTGTCCGTACGCTCAGCATTAATTTTTACCGGGATCCAATCGGTGTTGAGTTTATCAGCGATTACCGGATGAGTAAATGTAGTTGCGTCCATGCGTTTACACCAACCGCACCAATCGGTATACACGTCGACAAATATTTTTTTAGGTGGTAATCCATACGCCACTCGCTCAGCATTCAACATCAACGCATCTTCAAAACTAAACCAATGAACAGGCGGGATTAACGACCGTTGTTGAGAAAACCCCATCGTAGTGAGAGTAAAACCTATTGTAAAAAGAAGTAACTTTTTCATAATTTTTATGATTTGAAAGGATAAAGATACAAAAAAAAATAATTTTTTTCAATTTTTAATTAAATTTGGAAAAATTGTAATGATGCCAAAAAGATTAGGACAGCGAGCCTATATCCGTACGATAAAATAGATTATCGCACTCTATCTTTTCAACGGCTTTCAGGGCATTCGTTCGGGCTTCGTTCAAATCTTTGCCACTACCTATGACCATAAGTACCCTTCCGGCGGCTGTAATCAGTTTCCCGTCTTTTTCAGCTGTGCCCATGTGGTAAATTAATGCTCCGGTATCTTCTATACCTTTGATTTCATAGCCCTTTTCGTAATCACCCGGATAGCCCTTCGATGCCATAACTATACCCAATATCGGAAAATCGTCCCATTCGATTTCGACGGTTTTTCCATCGGCTATTCCGCAAAAAACATCGAAAATATCGCTTTTTAGCCTTGGTAAGACGATTTCCGTTTCCGGATCTCCAAAACGTGCGTTGAACTCGATGACTTTAATACCGTTTTTGGTTTTCATGAGTCCGCCGTACAACACGCCGGAGAACGGACAGCCCTCTTTGAGCATGGCTGCTGCAACGGGTTTCATGATGTTTTCCAGTGCATAATTTTTGTCTTCTTCAGTGATGAAAGGAAGAGGTCCGTAAGCGCCCATTCCGCCTGTATTCGGACCTTTGTCGCCATCGAACGCACGTTTATGATCTTGAGCCAAAACCATCGGATAAACATTCGCACCACTGACGAAACACATGAACGAAAATTCGGGACCTTCGAGATAATCCTCAATCACAACTTTTCCTTCACCGAATTTATCATCCACCAACATATCTTTCAACGCATTTTCTGCCTCTTCAAGGGTTTCAGCGATAACTACGCCTTTTCCGGCAGCAAGCCCGTCGTATTTCAACACAGCCGGCAACGGTTTTTCTTTAACATATTTCAACGCTTTGCTGAAATCTGTGAATACTTCGTAAGCAGCGGTTGGTATGCCGTATTTGATCATCAAATCTTTGGCAAATCGTTTGCTGGCTTCAATTTGCGCTGCCTTTTTGTTGGGCCCGAAAATGCGCAACCCTTTTTCTTTGAAAACATCTACAATTCCTATGGAAAGCGGTGTTTCGGGACCTACAACCGTGAGGCCGATTTTGTTGTCTGTAGCATACGCGAGAAGCCCTTGCACATCGGTATCTTTCAACGCTACGAGTTCCGCATGTTTGGCTATTCCTGCGTTGCCCGGCGCACAATACAACTTGGAAACTTTTGGCGATTTGGATAGCGCGTCAGCAATGGCGTGTTCTCGTCCGCCGGCTCCTATGATTAATACGTTCATTTTTGTGATTTTTTGTGGATACAAAATTATAAAAAAAATACGAATTATGAATTATATTTTTGGTTCGAAATTCGTGAGGTTATTAACAAATTGTTAAATGTTCGATTTATATAATTTTTGTGATTATTATATTTTTTTGTATCTTTGCAAAATGAACCCCATCGTCCTAATCACGGGAAGCACATCAGGCATCGGAAAAGCCACTGCAGAACGCTTTGCTAAAGCGGGCTACGATTTAATTCTTACCGGACGCCGAAACGACCGCTTGGAAACGCTGAAAAAGCAGTTGCAAGACGCGTATCATAATTGTGTGCTAACTTTGTGTTTCGATGTGCGTTCGCAAGCCGAAGTTGAACAACACTTGGGAAATCTTCCGAACGATTGGAAAAATATCGACGTTTTAGTTAATAACGCTGGGTTAGCAGTCGGCTTAAATCCCGTGCAAGACGGCATTGTAGACGATTGGGAACGCATGATGGATACCAATGTAAAAGGATTGCTCTACGTTTCTCGCATCATTGCACCACTCATGATTCAAAACGGACACGGGCATATTGTCAACATTGGCTCCATCGCAGGCAAACAAGTTTATCCGAATGGCGCAGCCTATTGCGCCTCCAAACACGCAGTTGACGCAATTTCACAAGGCTTGCGAATGGATTTGGTTGCACACGGCATTCGCGTTACGCAAGTTTGTCCGGGGGCGGTCGAAACCGAATTTTCGGTCGTACGTTTCAAAGGTGATCAAAATCGTGCAGACACGGTTTATAAAGGATTTGAACCACTTACCGCCGATGATATTGCTGATGCAATTTTTTATTGTGTAAACCTTCCAAAACACGTTTGTATCAACGACTTAACTATAATGCCAACCGCGCAGGCTTCGGCAACAGTTTTTCATAAAAACCTTTAATTATGCAACGAAACTTACTTATTTCAGTGCTTGTTTTATTAACATTTTCAGGATTTTCCATCAATCGGCGCATGATGGAAGATAAAACCTTGGTAGGTTTTCAAGCGAGTTATATGCTGCCGATAGGTGCTTACGCGAATGACGTTAATGGCGCTGTTGGCGGTGGAATACGAGGCAAATATTTTGGGACAAATACTTTTGCATTTGGATTCGATTTCGGTTTTTTTGCTCCACAAATGAAACAGGAGCGCATTGATTTCGTTGCAGACTCTATTTTACGACCTGCTCTTCGTCAAGAACAACAGCTTGGTCGAATTGATGATTCAGTACAGATTTTAGACGTTACGGGAAATTCGCAATATATTCCGTTTAACGTGTCATTCGAATTTTATTTTCCGAAGACTGCATTTAATAATTTTCGTCCCTATGCAGGAATTGGTTTGGGATTGAATATGATTAATCGCCGTTACAAAGCAACTTATAACGCTCCCAAAACCAAAGAGTCCGGAATACCGGTTTTTGAAGACCGCATTCAGCCTTCTTCCAACAGAGGTTACATGAGTATCAATCCTACCGTTGGATTCTTATGGACGCTCAATGAACTTTGGAATATCAATATGGATATGCGTTACAACCAATTCCTTGGTGGGCAAAAAGGCGGTGCATTGAGCTTTCATTTTGGCGTGGTTTTAGATTTGAGTTTTAAGTATGTACGGTAAAAAGTCTAAAAATCAAACCCAAGCGAAAAATACCAAACCCGCCGTTGGAAATATCCGTTTTCGATACCATTTCCACGATCAATGCGAATGAAATATCCGGCAAGTTGAGTTCGTAAACCAAACCCAACACCGGCAACAAAAGGTGAAAGATCTTTTTCAAGGGTAATGGTAACATCACCGACATCTATAACTTCTTTATAAATTGCATTATTTTTATTCCAAGGGTTGTAACCCACCCAAGCCGAGCCTGCGTCTACAAAAGCTATCAGTTGTAAGTTTTGAAGCCATTGCCCACCTATCGATCTTGAAAAAAGGCACGACATTATCGGAAATCTCAACTCACTACTCATCACAGCAAATGTGTTGCCGTTGCGAATATTTTGAGTAAAACCGCGCATACTTGTAGCCAATGTTTGATAGGCATAGTTTTGAGTTTCATCCACCACGATATTGCGATTGAACTTCGGAAATAACCAATCGTCCACACCACCCATATAATAGACGAGTTTTTTTTGTCCAAACGAAGTGCTTGCCGCCACCCTGTTCGCCCAAATGAACGTTCGCCAAATTCGCGTGTATTTGCGATAATCGGCGCCAACAACAAACATAGTCGTATTTTTTTCAGTCAAACTTTGGTAGTATTCAAAAAACAGTTTCGAACGCGCACCAAGTGGCAAATTTCGTCCCAATATTCGCGTGTGATCATACACCAACTCACCACGCAAACCACCCCAAACCTTCCATTCGTCGTCTCGTCGGAGACTCTTATCATCAACGGCTCTATATATTAACTTATCTGTTCGACCAATCACCGAACCTTTTAGTAGCAAAACTTCTGTTAACGGATGTTTCAAGATAAAATATCCATTGTGCGAAATTTGTTTAATTGGATAACCTATCCATGATGTTTCCCTTGAAGAACTGCTAATAGCTTGCCGATGAAAAACATACTGACGTCCTGTACGTGGCTCCAAGTTTTCATAACTGAGCAAATATTCATTGTTGTTCAAATCAAGTGAAAGCCTGTACCCAGCAATGAGCCTATGGTTTTCCATCAAATCCGAAGCGCCGATTTTCAAAAATGCTGTTGCACCCGGATTGAGATAAATCGGATTTCCCCCACCTGTAAACGATTGGTATGAATTGTTCAAAAAACTAAATCCGACTTGAGTCGTGACTTCATTGATAAAATATTCCACATTGTAAAGTCGTTGTTTGGGATTGATGGTTGGTTTTATGGTATCTGTAGCATCTTTTTCCAGTTTCAGTAAAGAAATCAGGCGTTTACGCACATCATTGCGGATGGAATCTTGGGAATGGTTGGTGGTGTCGGAAATTGCGGTGAACGAAATTGTCGTATCGGCTTGTTGGGGGACGGTTTGCGTGCCCATCGGGCGGGCGAACCCCGCCCCTACCGTGTCGTTTTGGCGCAAAATTTCATCCGTCATTTCATTTATCATATCGTTGACGGTGGCCTGACGTAAACGTGATTTGCCGCTGCGCTGTTGCGTTTCGAGTTTTTGCAACGAATCGGTAACACGTAGCTGTTCTTGTTTTCTTTGCCGCTTCAGCGCTTCCGCGATGCGGAATTTGGTTTTGGGCGGTGTAGTGGTTTCTAAAATTTTCGAAGGTTCGGCTTCGCGACGAATCAGACGATCTCTATTATTGTAAGTGATGAGTTCGGCAAGTTCTTGAGTAATGGGACTTACATCGTGTTCCTTGATATTGCGATTGAAATTTGTTACCGTACGATAATCGGTTACATACCGATAATGAATCGCCGTATCCACACTGGCAACCACGCTATCAAGGATTCCCAACGCACGATTATTCACACCGCTTTCATCTGTAAGAAAAGCAAAAATACCATTTTCGTATTCCACAGGGTTTGAAAAATTAACGGTTGAATCGTCTGTAACTCGCATCAATGTTGTGGTTTGATTGTTTAGATCGTAAATAAATAAATTGTGATTGGGATTTAAAAGCGGTGCTTGCGGAAAACGCTGATTGCGCATCAGCGTGTCGGTTGGACGATTGGAACTGAATATAATTTGTGAACCGTTTTTCAAAAAACGAGGGTTTGCATCGTCAAAAAGATCTTTAGTAATTGCCGTCAGAACTCGTGTCCCCATGTTGAAAAGAAAAATATCGGATTGCCCTTGCTGAACTGCTGAAAACACCATCAAACGGCCGTTTGGCGCATAATCAATCGAAAGAATTTTGTCTAAGGATTCCATGTTGACCCAATCCGCTCGCCTGGTTTTAACATTGTAAAGATACAAACTCGTGATACCGCGATGCTCGGCTGCAATCGCCAAAATTTCACCGCTCGGATGCCATGCTAACGCGGGATATGAGTAGTCGGGACGGTCATTGATGGCATAACCAATACTCATGACAATCTTGTGTCTGCCTGTTTTCAAATTTCGCAAATGCACGCGTGCACGGCCTACTTCGTTGGAAATATAAGCCACTTGGTCTCCATCCGGACTTAATTTGAATTGGTAGTGTTCCCGCTCTCTTTGCCTCACACGTCGGAGCGATTTTTCTAAATCCGGAACTTCCGTATCGCCATCAAATTGGGTGTTTTCAAGATAATACTGTTGCCAATTCTGTATGAGTTGCTTGTAAGATAAATTAAGTGAATACCGTAATCCAACCTCAACCCTTCGTTGTGCAGCCGTAACGCGCAAAATACGGAGAATAGCGCCTTCTCCGTAAGTTTCGGCAATGTAACGAAACAGAGAGTGTCCGGCCATTTTTGCATCTTCACCTTCTAGGGCTGCAAGATGACGATATTTTCGCGAAAGCATAGCGTCGCGCAAAATATCATCAAACTCGGTATTCCATGGTATTGAAAGATAAGAAATCACACCATATTGAAACCAGTCAGGCACAGTCAATGAAGTTGTGTTTCTAACCTGTGCAACCAAAGTTGTACCAAAAAGCACTTGTCTGACTAAAATTTCCGTGATACCTTCTCGAATCTGACGTTCAAAATCTACATAATCGCCATCAAAAAAAAGAAAAACCTTATTACCGTTGATTTTTGTAATACCGCCCGTATTGTAACTTTCTTCTTCCAAATAGCCAATATTACTTTGTTTGTAGTCGGTAAGGCGGTTGAAAATGATGAATTGCATTTGTTCGGCAACGGTTTCGCCTACTTTTCGTTCAATATTCGACAAATTATTTTGCACAAATGAAGCCGTATAAAGTGCTAAATTCTTGCCGTTTCGATTAAAATACACATCGAAATTTTGAAACCGATAAAACGACCAAAAAAATGTTTCGTATTGCACGCGTTTTCGTCCAAATGTGAGGTTAGAACCTGTGTAAAACTGTGCCAATCCTGAAAAAGAAAGGCAGAGGAATGTTAATATGAACAGAAAGTGTTTCAAAAAGATGTATTTGGCTTTGCAAAGATACGAAAAAAATTACGAATTACGAATTGAGAATTACGAATTAGTTGCATCTGCAGCAAATTAACCCTTTTTCGTAATTCGTAATTAATTCGTCAAATCTTGAAGTTTGGTTGCTAACTTTGCTGTCGGCAACCCCATCACATTATAATAACACCCCTCAATCCGCTCAATGCCGACAAGCCCAATCCACTCTTGAATGCCGTAAGCACCGGCTTTGTCGAAGGGTTTGTAAGTTTCTACATAATATCGAATTTGTTCGTCGGTTAAATTTTTGAAATAAACAAATGTTGTTTCTGAAAATAACTTTTTTTGTGTAGAGGTTTTTATGCAAACGCCTGTCATTAAGCTATGTTTGCGACCGGATAATTTTTTTAGCATGGCGATGGCTTCGTCTTGATTTTCGGCTTTGCCAAGAATTTCGTCATCAATGATAACAACAGTATCGCAAGCGATAAGTGTTGTATCACTTGGTAATTCTGAAAAATCAAAAGCATCTGCTTTTTTTTCGGCTAAATATTCGGCCATTTTTTCTGTCGGAATATGTTGCGGAAACGTTTCGTCTACGGGTTTTACCATCACTTGAAAATCCAAGTCCATGGCTTTGAGTAGCGCTTGTCGGCGCGGAGATTGCGAGGCGAGAATTAACTTCGTTGAGGACTTCGTCGTTAGCATGATGTTACAAAAAAAATCAAATCGTTTTACCTTGTTCCAAAAGCAGTGTTTTCGATGGTTGATCGCAAACTTCGGTTGGACCGAAATACTGGATTGGACCGGGATACACGTAACACGTTTCTTTTGCCCATTGTTCGCGGTTGGCAACAAATGTTTTGAACGGTGCGCCGTCCAATCTCACCAAAGCCTTTTGAATTACAGGTTTCATTTCGCCATGACGTTTTTCCATGTTCATCATCATCGTTACGGGAACACCGCCTGCAATCCAGTTTTCGGCTGGTTCGGTTGTGTTTCTTATGGACGACATGTAGCCCGTTTTTCCGTTGGCAATCAATAATGACGCAGTATAACCGAGTGCATAGCAATAATCCGCATCATAGTTTGATGGCGCTGCACAACGTCCTTCGTAACCGAAAAAGTGTACTTGTGTAGAAAATTTTCCTATATATTTACCATCTTTTTTCCATTGTGCTAATTTCACACCAACCATTTCCGCAAGCAGTTTTTCGGTTTCAATAAGCGATACTTGAACGTTGCCGTGCGGGTCTCTGTCTAATGTTAGTTGACGCGCTACACCCTCAGGCAATGAGGCATAAACTTTAGCATTTTCAGGCGAAAGTTTAGAAATCATATAAGCGCGTTGTTCGTTTTTTTCAATGGCAGCAAATTCGTCTGCATGATGTGCCAAAAAGTCGTTGAGTTCATCCATCAAAAGGCGCATTTCGGGAATGAATTCGATGAGCCCTTCGGGGATTAAAACCGTGCCAAAATTATTTCCATCCTTCGCACGATTGGCAACGGCTTTTGCGATGTTTGTAACGATTTCATCCAGCGATTGTTTTTTGGCTTCCACTTCTTCCGAAACGATGCAAAAATTCGGCTGTGTTTGCAACGCGCATTCTAACGCAATATGCGAAGCCGATCGCCCCATTAATTTTATGAAATGCCAGTATTTTCGGGACGAATTGCAATCGCGTTGAATATTTCCGATGAGTTCGGAATACACTTTGCAAGCCGTATCGAAACCAAACGATGTTTCAATCATCTCATTTTTCAAATCACCGTCAATCGTTTTAGGACAACCGATCACTTGGATTCCGGCATTTTTCGCAGCATAGTATTCCGCCAAAACACAAGCATTTGTGTTGGAGTCGTCACCGCCGATAATTACAAGCGCTTTGATGTTGAGTGTTTTCAAAATTTCCAAACCCTTTTCAAATTGTGTAGGGTCTTCGAGTTTAGTACGTCCCGAACCGATGATGTCAAAACCGCCCGTGTTGCGGTATTCATCAATGATTTCAACAGTCAGTTCAATATAGTTATGATCAACCAAACCACCTGGACCCATGAGAAAACCGTAGAGTTTGCTGTCTTTGTGAATGGCTTTGAGCCCATCGAAAAGTCCAGAAATCACGTTGTGTCCGCCGGGTGCTTGTCCGCCAGAAAGAACTACACCAACGTTAATTGCAGAATGTAGAGGCTGAATGGCGGAGTCCTCAGCGAAGTAAAAATTTTCAGCCCCTACGAATTCCAATATAGGCATTCCGTAGGTATTCGGAAACAATTTTTCAATTTCGTTTTGATCGGCAACCGACTGTGTTTTTTCGCCTTCAACGAGTTTCACTTGATTTTTCAAGGCTTTTGGTAATTTGGGTTGGTACGAGGCGCGAGCAATTTGCAAAGGACTTTTTTTCATTGTATTTTATTTTTTATTAACTTCGTTGAGGGCTTTGCCGTTTTCAATTAAAAAAAACGCAGTCTTCACAAGTAATATTTTCTCCGTTAAGGCGGCGTTTGATGAGGTTTTCCAAATATTCGCGAAGCGGATCAAGATATACATTACGAACCACATCATTTGCGAAAGCATACATCAATAAGGTTTTTGCTTGCTTTTCAGGAATACCACGAGTGCGTAAATAAAACAGAGCATCTTCATCCAATTGCCCAATTGTAGCGCCGTGCGAACATTTCACATCATCAGCATAAATTTCCAAAAAAGGATGCGTTTGCACATTGGCTTTATCGGTCAACAGTAAATTTTTATTGTTCTGCAAGGCTTCTGTTTTTTGTGCGTGTTTGGCAACAAAAACATGACCTTCAAAATGTGCTTTCGCCGAATCATCTAAAACCCCCTTAAACAGTTGATTCGACAGCCCATTCGGCTGATTATGATTCAATCGAATGCGATGGAAATAATCTTGATTTTTATCCAAAAGATACAAGCCTTGAACATCGGCATTGGCGAATTCCTCTGTAAAATCAATATGTTGCTGTTTGTTCAAAAATTCTCCGTTAAGCGTATAGGTGTGAGAAATCAAACGCGAATGGTTGTGTTGTTTGACTTCGGTTTGATTATTCAATGTGCTGTGATTATTGATGTTTTGAAGATTGTAATACTGCAACGAACTGTGTGATTTTAACTCAATAGAGACATGGGTTTGAATGGTATTTTTTACTTTGTTCATGGATTCGTCGCAATGAATAAGCGAAAGCGTAGAACCTTCTCCAACAACGACTTCAAAGGCATGGACAACATCTAAATTCTCAGGCGTATCAATCACATTTACCAATTGAAGCGGTTTTTCGACAATCGTATTTGGTGCAACTTCAAGTTTGAAATTTCCTGTTTTTTCAGGATTTGGCGTGATTTTAATACCTTTCGGCGGAGCAAAATGCTGAATGCTTTTTTGGTCAAAAACGCCATTGTGAAGAATCAACAGGTAGGCGTCTAAATGTTTTATTTTGCAGGTGAATTTCATTTTTTTGTCTTGTTGGGGCGACCCTTGTGGTCGCTCTTCGTTGGCTATTGTTACAAATGCTGGCAAGGACAACCGCAAGGGTCGCTTCTACGATTTTATCCAATCGTATCCCTTTTCTTCTAATTCCAATGCCAACGTTTTATCTCCCGTTTTTACAATTTTTCCATCATACATGATATGTACAAAATCCGGAACAATATAATCCAAAAGTCTTTGATAGTGGGTGATTACGACAGTTGCATTATCCGGACGTTTGAGTTTATTTACACCGTTTGCTACGATGCGCAATGCGTCAATGTCAAGCCCGGAGTCGGTTTCATCCAAAATAGCCAATTTGGGTTCAAGCATCGCCATTTGAAAAATCTCGTTTTTCTTTTTTTCTCCACCAGAAAAACCTTCATTAACACTACGTCCTGCGAGTTTATCTGTGAGTTCGACAATCTTTTGTTTGTCTTCCATCATGGCTTGAAACTCAAAAATCGACATCGGGTCTAACCCACGATATTTCCGTTGTTCATTCACAGCAGTGCGCATAAAATTAGCAATACTTACGCCCGGAATTTCCACAGGATATTGAAATCCAATGAAAATCCCTTCGGCAGCGCGTTCTTCAACAGAAAGATCAAATAAATTTTTCCCATTAAACGTTATACGGCCTTGCGTTACGGTGAATTTTTCACGACCGGCGATCACCGAAGCCAATGTGCTTTTTCCCGTGCCGTTCGGTCCCATAATCGCATGCACTTCGCCTGCATTTACCTGTAAATTCAAGCCTTTCAGAATTTCTTTTTCGCCGATATTAGCGTGGAGATTTTTTATTGTTAACATATTTTTAGTTACGAATTATAAATTACGAATTGTAGCTTTTCATTTCTTTCCGCCATGAGATAATGGCTTTGATATCCAAGAGCCAGTAGATGCTACACATCAACACTACGAAATATGCACCTGTCAACGTATACAGAATAATACCCATAGTGTCTGATGATAAAAACAGAAACCAATTTTCATATTTTTTCTGCGTGCGGAGATACATTCCGAGCATAGCCACAATCAATATGTACGAATCGGCATAACCTAATCCGAAATGGCTGTAATTTTCCGGAAAAATCACTTTCAAAAAATCGGGTTTTGCAAATACCATCATAGATCCCCAAATGCCCACAAATAAAAGGATTACAGAAATCAGCAACAGACGTTGAGAATGGGTTAAAAGTGTGATTTTTTTCTGTTGATTGGCAGTTTTTTCTCCTTTTTTGGGCTTTGTCCAATTGTAATAACCATAAGCACAAAAACAAATCAAAATAATTTGCAAAATCAACGACGAATACAGCCCTTTTTGATAGAAAAAAACTCCCAAAAAAGACATCCCCACAATGCCTACCAAAAAATTCACGGCTTTTCCTTGTGTAGCAAGCCATACAGAACACACACCCAACACAACACCAACGAGTTCCAAAAGACAAACGTTGTAGCCCCAAAGGATAAAGAGAGTGTGGTTTATGTTGAAAATTTCCATAATCTTTTGCAAAGGTACGAAAAAAAACGAAATATTACACGGAATTTCGTTTTTTTTCGTATCTTTGCAACCTAAACAAAAAATAAAAACAAAATATCATGATCACAAAACTCGAACAAATTATCGAAGCTGTAAAAAGCAAAGAAAAAAAACGCTTGGTAGCTGCATTTGCCTACGATTCTCACACCATTGGCGCTATCAACATGGCTGTTGAAAAAGGTATTGTTGACGCAACTTTGGTTGGTGACATCGAAACAATGAAAAAAGTTTGCGCCGAAGAAAAAATCGACGTCAATAAATTCGAACTCGTTCAAGAAGGTGATGAACAAAAAGCGGCTGATTTGGCTGTAAAACTCATCAACGAAGGCAAAGGCAACATGCTGATGAAAGGACTTTGCAGTACCGATAAATATATGCGCGCTATTTTGAACAAAGATACCGGTTTGATGCCTAATCCCAAAGCAACGCTTTCGCATGTAGGTGTTTTGGAAGCTCCAAGATACCATAAATTGATGATTTGTAGTGATATGGCGATTATTCCTGCGCCAGATATGAAACAAAAAACAGCGATTGTCGGTTTTTGTGTGAATGTTGCAAAAGCTTTAGGTATTGCAACTCCGAAAGTGGCGATGATTGCCGCAACCGAGCAAGTATCCGTTGGAATGCCGGCTTGTGTTGACGCAGCTATTATTGCAAAAATGGGCGATCGCGGACAAATCAAAGGCGCTCTCGTAGATGGCCCGTTGGCACTTGATGTGGCGATTGATAAAGAAGCGGCACAAATCAAAAAATTGACTAGCGAAGTGGCTGGTGATGCTGATTGCTTAGTGTTTCCTAATATAGAATCCGGAAATGTATTCTACAAAACGTGTACTAAATTAGTAGGCAGTGAATTGGCGGCAATGGTTGTTGGTGCTAAAGTTCCGTGCATTCTTTCATCTCGTGGTGATAGCGAATTGACAAAACTTTATTCGATTGCTTTAGCTGCTCTGACAGCAAAATAATCTATAGGTTTTTACAAACGTAAAAGTTAAAAAAAACAATTTGTTTTCAAGTTTGATTTTATAAAAGTATAAACCCTGAGTTTATACTTTTGAAAAATCAATTGTTGAAGTTTATAATTTACAAATTCAAGGTATTTAAGGATGTAAATTTTTATCCGTAACTTTGTATATGGATATTAAAGGACTCTCAAATAATATCAGAAGGATTCGTGTATTGCGAGGGCTAACACAGGAAAACGTGGCAAATGATTTAGGTATTTCATTAGTGGCCTACGGTAAAATCGAACAAGGAAAAACAGACATTTCTTATTCCAGATTGAGTCAAATAGCTGGTTGTTTACAAGTCGACATTGCCATATTCTTTCAAGAAATAGATGTGCCGAATACGGTTTGTGATTCTCAAAATTATCAAATCAGAAATCAAGAAATTCGCCGATTGGAAAAGGAATTAGAAGAAGTGAAGGCTGATATGAAATTGATAAAAGCCCATTTGTTTAAACCTCTAGGAAAGGGGTAGTTTAATGTGTATGATTTTATATGAAATTTCACATACTTACGGAATCGGAAATAATTCAAAAAGCAAAAAATGGAAATCGCTCTTATTTAGATCTGCTTTTGAGTAAGCACGAGCACTTTTTATTGGAACACATCTCGAAAACGACAACAAACATTGGAGAATTACTAACACTCAGGCACATTTGCATCGAGTATGTTTACACGCATTTTTTCGATAAATTTGAGCAACACAAACAGTCTAATTTTGCGGAGTGGCTTCAGGAGTGCGTTTTTTCCGCCACTCAATCTGCAAAATAAAAAATAGAATAATCCCAACCGTTATTGCAGAATCGGCAATATTAAACACAGGACGGAAAAACAAAAAATATTCACCGCCAACCCATGGAAACCATTGCGGATATGTGCCTTCAAACATAGGAAAATAGAACATATCTACAACTTTTCCGTGTAAAAACGGCGCATACCCCCCCCCCTCAGGTAAAAATTGTGCTACTTGAGCACCAACATGTCCATATATACCGCTTTCGCTAAAAATCAGCCCATAAAAACAGCCGTCGATGATATTGCCCAGTGCTCCGGCAACAACCAATGAGATCGCTACAATAGTCCATTTACTCTCCTCTTTTTTGCGAACTAAATCGTAGAGCCACCAACCAATCCCTATGACCACAACAATTCGCAAAAGCGACAAAATCAATTTGCCTGTTTCCCCTCCAAACGACATACCAAAGGCCATACCTTCGTTTTCCAAAAAATGAATGCGAAACCAGTCAAAAATCACAAACTCCTGATGAAGAAACATGTTGGTTTTTACCCAAAATTTCAGTATTTGGTCAATCAGTAGTACCGCGCCGATAATCACAAACGGCAAATAAGTCCGTTTCACAGTCTAATCTAAATCTTGTTTAGGAAGCGTCGGCTTCGGTTTATTTTGCTGAAGTTTAGCGTCAATGCTCAACGTGGCGTGCGGTACCAAACGCAAACGTTCTTTCGCAATGAGTTTGCCGGTTTCGCGACAAACACCGTACGTTTTATTTTCAATACGGATCAGCGCACCTTCAAGCGATGCAATGAATTTCTGCTGACGCGCCGCCAAACGTGCGTTTTCCTCTTTCGACATGACTTGATACCCTTCCTCCAGCACTTTGAACGTTGGCGATGTGTCGTTAATGTCGTTTTCTCCATTGTTAACATACGCCTCTGTCAGTATTTTCAAGTCTTCGCGAGCTTTTTCAAGTTTCGCCAAAATAATTTTTTTGAACTCTTGTAATTCCTTGTCGGAATATTTGTTTTTTTCCACTTTTGCCATAACTTTGTTCCTTTCCAGTTTGGGTTTGTTTATTGTGGGGCAGGTGTGAAACCTGCCCTTACAGTTTATACTTTCTCAACGATGACACGAGTTTTTAGATTTTCAGTCAGTTCGGTTTCTTGAACATCTTGATTGATTTTTTCAACCAAATCTAAATTCTCTGCCAAAGTCTCGTTGCAAATATACGCAAAATTATTCTGAATTGCAAAATTTAGCTCATTATTTTTTTCAACAGTCAGTTTAATTTTGTCTGTAACTTCGAAATTTTGCTCTTTTCTGATAGTTTGAATGCGATTTACCAATTCTCTTGCAATGCCTTCCTCTCTAAGTTCATCGGAGATTGTAACATCCAAAGCAACGGTCAAAGTACCCTCATTTGCAACCACCCAACCCGGAATATCCTCGGTAATAATATCTACATCCGAAAGTAAAATCTCGACAGGCTGATTTTCGATTGTCAAATTATATGTTCCGTCGGCTTCCATTTTTTGAATATCACTTTGCGTGAATGCTTGAATGGCTGCGGAAATCGGCTTCATCAAGGTGCTGTATTTGGGGCCGAGTTGTTTGAAATTGGCTTTGATTTTTTTCGTCAAAAAGCCTGTCTCCGTAAGATATTCAATATCTTTAACATTCACTTCCGACAAAATCAAATGTTTGATATTTTCGATTTGCGTTTGCAAATGTTTCGTCATTACAGGAATTAAAATTTTCTGTAAAGGCTGACGTACACGGATATTCGAACGTTTTCTCAACGACAAAACCATTGATGAGATTTGCTGTGCCAACTGCATACGCTCCTCTAATTCCTTATTGACAACTTTTTCGTCATACTTCGGAAAGTCCGTTAAATGCACGGATTTGAACGCTTCTTTGTTTGTAGCATTGTTCAAATCCAAATACAAATGTTCTGCGAAAAACGGCGCAATCGGCGACATCAGTTTTGCAATCACATTTAAACAGGTATACAATGTTTGATACGCTGAAATTTTATCGTCGGAATAATCGCCTTTCCAGAAACGACGACGGCATAAGCGTACATACCAATTGCTCAAATGTGCATCAACAAAATCTTGAACGGCGCGTCCTGCTTTGGTTGGCTCATAGTCAGCGTAACATTCGTCAACGTATTTGATCAACGTATTTAATTCCGACAAAATCCAACGGTCGATTTCGGGACGCTTTTCGATTGTAATGTCGGCTTCTTTGTAAGCAAATTTATCAATGTTGGCATACAAAGCAAAGAAACTATACGTGTTGTAAAGTGTTCCGAAAAATTTGCGTTGCACTTCAGCAATGCCTTCGATGTCGAACTTCAAGTTGTCCCACGGTTGTGCGTTTGTAATCATGTACCAACGTGTGGCATCGGGGCCGTATTTCGCAATCGTTTCGAATGGATCAACGGCATTTCCCAGGCGTTTCGACATTTTGTTGCCATTTTTATCCAACACCAAACCATTCGAAACAACTGTTTTGAACGACACTTGATCGAACAACATGGTTGCAATCGCGTGAAGCGTGAAAAACCAACCGCGTGTTTGATCCACACCTTCTGCAATGAAATCCGCAGGAAACACACCTTTCAAATCTGTTTCAAACGGATAGTGATATTGTGCATACGGCATCGCTCCCGAATCAAACCAAACGTCAATCAAATCTGTTTCGCGAAACATTTTTTGTCCGTTCGGCGAAACCAAAATTATTTCATCTACGTAAGGACGGTGCAAATCGAATGTATCGTAATTTGCTTTTGAAAAATCTTTCGCCTTGAAATCCATTAACGGTGAAGATTTCATAAATCCAATCTTAATGGATTTTTCAATTTCTTGTTGCAAATTTTCTACCGAGCCAATGCAGATTTGTTCCATTTTGTCCTCAGTTGTCCAAATCGGCAAAGGTACGCCCCAGTAACGACTACGAGATAAATTCCAATCCACCAAATTTTCGAGCCAATTGCCGAAACGTCCTGTTCCTGTGGCTTCGGGTTTCCAATAAATTGTTTTATTGAGTTCGATCATGCGTTCTTTGAACGCTGTTGTTTTCACAAACCACGAATCCAACGGGTAGTATAAAATCGGCTTATCGGTACGCCAGCAGTGCGGATACGAGTGTTCGTATTTTTCGGATTTAAACGCTCTGTTTTCGTGTTTTAATTTTACAACGATATCAACATCTACCGAATTTGTGGTTTTCGGATCGAAATTTGTATCATATTCCGGTTTCACGAAACGCCCTGCAAATTCGCCCATTTCAGCCACGAAGCGCCCGCTTTTATCGACCATCGTCAATGCCCCTATTCCGTTTTGTTTGGCAACGCGAAAGTCGTCGGAGCCAAAACTCGGAGCAATATGAACAATTCCCGTTCCATCCTCTGTTGTAACAAAATCGCCTGTAAGTACACGGAAAGTGTCACCTTCCTCAGGTTGTGCGTAAGGCAATAATTGTTCGTAGCGACAACCTTCCAAATCGCTTCCTTTCCATTCGCGAATGAATTGATACGGCAGATTTTTTTTATCATCGGAAAGAACTAACGCATCGGAATTTTCGACCAAATTTTTCGGATCAAAATACTTCGTCACCGTATCTTTTCCAAGAATAACCGTAATCGGCTCAAACGTGTATGGATTAAAGGTTTTAATCATCGCATAAGCGATATTTTTTCCAACACAAAGTGCAGTGTTCGATGGTAATGTCCAAGGCGTTGTTGTCCACGCCAAGAAAAATAAATCGCCGAAAACATCGCTGAACAATTTTTCACTTTCGTTGTTGCGAACAACCTTGAATTGTGCCACAAGCGTAGTATCTTTCACACTACGATAGCAACCCGGTTGATTGAGTTCGTGCGTGCTAAGCCCTGTTCCTGCTGCCGGAGAGTATGGTTGAATAGTGAACCTTTGTAGAGTAAATCTTTTTTGTAAAGTTCGCTCAACAAATACCAAATGGTTTCAATATACTTGTTTTCGTATGTCACATAAGGATCGTTCAAATCCACCCAATAGCCCATTTTCTTGGTCAACTCGTCCCAAAGATCGGTATATTTCATTACTTCCGTGCGACATTCTTTATTGTAATCCTCAACGGAAATCGTTTTTCCGATGTCCTCTTTCGTAATGCCCAACTTTTTCTCAACGCCAATTTCTACAGGCAATCCATGCGTATCCCAACCTGCTTTTCGCGTCACATGAAACCCTTTGAGCGTTTTGTAACGACAAAAAATATCCTTAATTGCACGCGCCATCACGTGATGAATTCCGGGAACGCCGTTAGCCGAAGGCGGACCTTCATAAAACACAAATGGTGTACTGTTTTTGCGGATTTCCAAACTTTCTTGAAAGATATTTTGATCTTCCCAAAATTTTAAGACTTCTTCTCCAATGCGGGTTAGGCTGAGCTGTTTATATTCGTTGTAAGTTGACATTTATTTTTCTTTAAGATGCAAAGATACAAAAAAAACCATAGAAATCAAAAAAATTGTCATTCTGATATTTTTTTTGTATCTTTGTATAAAAAAATTACCCGTATATCTTTTGCCGAAAATTATGAAAAAACTCCTTCATATCCATTTTTACATTAACTTTATCGTTTGGTGGTTTTGCACAGAGTATAGTGCAGTATATGAGTTCTACATGAGTTTTGATATGGATGTCAATGCTCGTCCTCAGAGTTGGCAGAGGAAGTGTTTCGGATTTTTACTTCATTGCGTTCGAGATAATTAGTCACAGGCCATAGCAGGGAGATTCCTCGACTCCGCACACTTCGTGTGCTCCGCTCGGAATGACGGGCATCACGTGAAGAGTGTAAGAAAAAAAGAAAAACGGCTTTGCCGTTTTTCTTTTTTTCTCTTTCTTTTCCCACACATCGCCGTCATGTCGAGCGAAGCGTAGCGGAGTCGAGACATCCCCTTGCTACGAAGGAAAAAATTAAATCTCCCAAGTATCCCCCGAATTCAACAAATCATCCATACATTTGATTTTAGATGATTTTTGTTCTTCATACATTTGTACTTCAAACAATTCGTTGTAAGTCGGGAACGCAGCCGAGCGAATAACGCCCAACGCAATCGGAAATTCCGGCAAGTGCATTTTCGCGAGCATCAAGTGAATGCCGGGATCTTTGCTGTATTGGTCGTGAACCAAGATGTCTTTGATCGTAATTCCATTGATACCGATAGTAACTACTTCCAAACCGCCTTTTCCGGGATTGTAGCGAATACCTTTGTTTTTTTCAGTTCCGAAAACCATGGGTTCGCCGTGTTTCAAAATCAACTGATTATTGTCACGCGTTTCTTTCGATGTGATTTTTTCGTGTGCTTTATCGTAGAAAATAACGCAATTTTCTAATACTTCAACTACAGATGTACCATCGTGTTTAGTTGCTTCCTCTACAACTTCGGTCATCAATTTCGGATTGGTATCCACCGCACGCGCAAAGAATGTGCCTTGTGAACCGATCACCAATTCACCCGGATTAAACGGTTGTTCAATCGTACCGAATGGCGATGTTTTCGTTTCAACACCCATCGGTGTTGTAGGCGAATACTGACCTTTCGTCAATCCGTAAATTTTGTTGTTGAACATCAAAATATTCACGTCGATATTTCTACGAATAGTGTGAATAAAGTGATTTCCGCCGATTGCCATCGAATCACCATCGCCTGTATTAATCCAAACGCTGAGATGTGGATTGAAAATTTTTACCCCAGATGCAATGGCGTTCGCACGTCCGTGAATACCGTGGAATCCATACGTATTCACATAGTAAGGAAAACGGCTCGAACAACCGATTCCCGATACCAACACAAAATTTTCTTTTTTATATCCTGTGTTTGGAAATGCTTTGGCAACAGACGCTAAGATTGCGTGTCCGCCGCAACCGGGACACCATTTAACCATTTGGTCGCTGATGAAATCCTCCTTCGTTAATGGAGTTTCAGATTTTGGTATAGTTACAAATTTCTTATCCATGATTATTTACCCTCCATAATTTTGGTGAATTGTTCGGTTAATTCGCTTACTGTAAATGGCAAGCCTTGTACTTTGTTGTATTGCTCCAGTTTGATGTGAGGGAATTTCATACGTAGATAATTTACGAATTGTCCATCGTTCAATTCCGGTACAATAACTTTTTTGAAGTTTGAAAGCACTTGTTCCGTGTTTTTCGGTAGCGGCATGATGTTGGTAAAATGTGCCAACGAAATTTTTTTGCCTTGTGCTTGCATACCTTGAACAGCACTGAGTGTTGCACCTTTTGTCCCGCCCCAGCTCACAACTAACAAATCTCCTTTTTCTTCACCGATAACGTCTTGAAGTGGGATTCTGTCAGCAATTTTCAACACTTTATCGCGACGAAGATTGACCATTTTTTGGTGATTCAACGGATCCGAAGACACATTGCCTTTTCCATCTTCTTTTTCCAAACCTCCAATACGATGGCGCAAGCCTTCCGTTCCCGGAATTGCCCATTGGCGAACTAAATTCGCATCACGGTTGTAAGGTTTATAATTCGGATCGTTCGCTGCTGCGATAGGAGGATGAATTTGTGGAAGATCAGCCATTTTCGGAATTCTGAAAAGTTCCGAACCGAAGCCTATGTAGCCGTCTGTCAATAAAATAACAGGCGTCATCGTTTCCATCGAAATTCTTGATGCCTCGAAAGCAGCATAGAAACAATCTGCCGGAGATGATGCTGCCATCACCACAAGCGGAGCTTCGCCGTTTCGTCCGAACAATGCTTGATTAAGGTCGGATTGCTCTGATTTTGTAGGAATTCCTGTCGAAGGACCGGCACGCTGAACGTTTACAATCACTAATGGAAGTTCAGTCATTACAGCTAAGCCCATTGCTTCGCTTTTCAGCGAAAGTCCCGGACCGGATGTAGTTGTACACGCCATTGCACCCGCAAAACTGGCTCCAATGGCCGAACAAATTCCGGCGATTTCATCTTCCGCTTGAAACACGCGTGCTCCAAGAGATTTGTGCAATGCCAATTCGATCAAAATCTCCGTTGCAGGCGTAATCGGATATGATCCTAAAAACAACGGACGACCTGATTTTTCAGCCGCTGCAAGCAATCCCCAAGCGGTTGCCACGTTTCCAGTTACATTGCGATAGCGTCCTTTTTCCAAAGCCGCCGCTGCTGCGGGAACATTTATGACAGACTCTACAACTTCTGCGGTTTCAGCATAGTTGTATCCCGCACGGAACACGGTTTTATTGATTTCTTTGATTTTTGGTTTTTCAACAAATTTTTTGTCGAACAAATGGAAAATATGCTCCATACCACGACCTGTTATGAAACAAAGCATACCCAATGCGAACATATTTTTTGATCTATCGACAGTTTTTAGGTCAATACCAAATTCTTCGCACGCTTTTTTCGTGAGCGAAGTGATAGGCGCTGCAACTAAATGATAATTTGATAAACTTTCATCGGTTAGCGGATTTGTTGTGTATCCTGCTTTTGCAATGGCATCGTCGTCGAACGTACTTTCGTTAACAATTAACGTTGCACCGACTTTTGCCCATTTCAGATTAGACTTGAGTGACGCAGGATTCATAGCGATTAACACATCGCATAAATCTCCGGGCGTGTAAATTTTGCTTTGACCAATGTGTACTTGAAATCCTGAAACACCTGGGATGGTGTTGTGCGGAGCACGGATTTCGGCAGGAAAATCAGGAAACGTAGCCAAGTCGTTTCCTGCAAGAGCTGATGCGTCGGAGAAAAAGGTGCCGATCAATTGCATGCCGTCACCGGAATCTCCGACAAACTTTACAACAAGCTCATCCTTTTGTTGAGTGGGTTTGTTTGTCATTGTTATTTTGATTTTTTTGTTTTAACTTCGTTGAGCTCGCAAGCTCGGTTCAAAAATTCTTGCAAAGATACGAAAAAAAATGAAATTAATTTGTATTTTCCAAAAAAATGTTAAAAATGCGATTAAATAAGCATAAAAACACCCGACAACACGTTTGTGAAATCGGGTGTTTTGTGGAGTTGGGCGGATTCGAACCGCCGTCCAAACAAGCAGCAAAAATGCTTTCTACACGCTTAGCTTTTGTCGGATTTTCGTTTGTGTTTTTGGTCAAAAGCCAACCGAAACACAACTTAGTTTCAGTGATACAAATGGTTTACAGAAACCTCTAAACATTCGGATCGAGCGTTTTGATACTTCAGGCGAAATCGGTCGATCAAAGATTTTCGCGGAAGCAGCTCTAACTTAATATCTGATATTAAGCTGCGAGAGCATAGTTGTAATTGTTGCCATTTATAGGCGTGAATGTTGGGATTAACGAGGCTGGCATACAACCCTCGACGTGCTTACAAATCCACTGACCTCGCTGTCAAAACCAAAACAACCCCATAGATTTGCACTACAAAGATACGATTTTTTTTTGATATTTGCAAAATTCATTTTTTTTTTGTAACTTTGCAAACTCAAATTTGACATAGAGTTAAATTTTGAGCATCGGGATGTAGCGCAGTCCGGCTAGCGCACCTGCTTTGGGAGCAGGGGGTCCCAGGTTCGAATCCTGGTATCCCGACAATTTAAGAGAAGTAGCATTGATTATTGATGCTATTTTTTTTAGGTTCAAGATTAGAATATAATGCGTATCTTTGCACAATGAAAAAGAAAAAAAAAGGTTTAAAATACGCTTTAATCGGACTGTTTGTAACCGGCAGTTTGGTCTTATTAGGCATGTATTTGGTGATGTTTGCACCCAATGTAAAAAAAGACGGTTTTTTATATATTCCGACAGGAAGCACCTATCAGCAGGTTCAAGACAGTTTGCAAGCGCATGATTTTCTGAAAAATTCGGCGAATTTTGATATTTGGCAACGTATAAAATCATATTATCTTTATGTGAAACCCGGTCGTTACGAACTTCGGAAAGGCATGACCAATCGGCAATTGGTAGCTATTTTGCGAAGCGGACGACAAACCCCGACTAAATTGACATTCAACAATATTCGAACTTTGGATCAATTGGCTGAAAAGGTGAGCGCTGTGATAGAAGCAGATTTTGAGAGTTTGAGACAAGCATTTTCCGATCCTGATTTTCTTGAAAAGCATCAACTTTCGGCTCACGAAGTCAAAGCTATTTTCATTCCAAACACGTATGAATTGTGGTGGAATACAAGTGCACAGCAGTTTGTAGAACGCATGCGAAGCGAACACGAAAAATTTTGGAATGATGAACGAAGGAAAAAAGCCAAAGCTCGTAATTTAACGCCAATTCAGGTGAGTATCATTGCTTCAATTGTGGAAGAAGAAACGAAAAAAAATGATGAAAAGCCATTGGTAGCGTCGGTTTATATCAATCGCTTAAGAAAAGGCATGCCGTTGCAGGCCGATCCAACGGTGAAATATGCTATTGGCGATTTTGGTTTGAGACGAATTTTACACGTGCATTTGAAGCACGACTCGCCTTTCAATACCTACATTTATGGAGGGTTGCCGCCAGGTCCGATTAGTTTTCCGTCAGTATCATCTTTAGATGCTGTGTTGAATTCACCTCCTACGGATTATCTGTTTTTCTGCGCCAGTTCAGATTTTTCTGGGTATCATGTGTTTGCGAAAACGTATTCCGAACATTTGCAAAATGCGCGAAAATATCATGATGCACTTAATAGAAATCGTATTAGATAGATTTCCGCAATCGAGCCACGCCAATACCCAATCCTTCGCGGTATTTAGCCACTGTTCGACGAGCCAACGTATAACCTTTTTCGGCTAAAATTGCGGTAAGAGCATCGTCGTTCAACGGTTTGCGTTTGTCTTCATTGGCAATGATTTCGGCGATTTGCGCTTTGATTTCGGCAGAAGTAACATCTTCGCCTTCTTCGTTGGAAATAGCGTTTGAAAATAAATCGCGTAACAAAAAAATTCCGAATAGTGTTTGCACATATTTGCTGTTAACCACTCGTGAAATCGTTGAGACATCCAATCCGACCAAGTCTGCAACATCCTGCATCTTCATGGGTTTGAGCGTAGTAATATCACCATCTTTGAAATAATCGGGTTGTAAATTTACAATGGCTTCCATTGTACCCAAAAGCGTATGTTGACGAAGTTTGATGGCTTCGATAAATGATTTCGCAGAATCTATTTTTTGTCGAACAAATGTAACCGCGTCTTTTTGGACTTTAGTTTTTTGCCTGCTTTCCGAATACGTTTGCAGAAGATCGGCATAATCTCTGCTAATGCGTAATTCCGGTGCATTTCGAATGTTTAATGTAATTTCAAAGCGATCGTTTTCCGGGATTACGATAAAGTCGGGAACAATCGTTTGGCTACCGATTTTTACAGAATCACTATAAACACTTCCGGGTTTCGGATTTAATTTTGTAATTTCCTGAATGGCCAATGATAGATGTTCTTCCGAGATGTTTAAGCGTTGTAGAATTTGGTCGTAACGTTTGTTGATGAATGCATCGAACGTTCGCGACAGAATTTGTTGTGCCACCGTAGGGGCGGGTTTAAAACCCACCTCTACGTTTACCCCTACATTTTTCCGTTGTAATTGTAACAGCAAACACTCTTGTAAATTACGTGCTCCAACACCAGCCGGATCAAGGGTTTGGATTTTTTTCAAAACAGATTCAACGGTTGGTAAATCCGTAAATATATTTTGAGAAAACGCCAAATCATCAACAATAGCAGAAAGTTCCCGTTGTAAATAACCGCTTTCATCAATGTTTCCGATGATGATTTCACCAATGGCGAGTTCCATTTCGGAGTTGGACAAAAGTCGGAACTGAGAAAGTAAATGATCTATAAAACCTAATGATTCCAAGATGGGTATGTCGCGATGAGAATCAGCAGCAGCATGGTTATTTGAGCGTAGTTTATAATCGGCTACATCGTCTTCATCCAAATAATCTCGAATATCGAAATCGTCAAAATCATTTGAATTTTCTATGTTTTCAGAGAATTCTTCTTGGCTTTCCGAGTCGGACTCTTTGCTAATTTCTTCCAAGGCAGGATTTTCTTCAAGCTCTTGTTTGATGCGCTGTTCAAGCTCTAAAGTCGGCACTTGCAACAACTTCATCAACTGAACTTGTTGAGGAGAGAGTTTTTGAAGTTGTTTGATATGTAGGGACTGGCGTAACATGGTACAAAGATACAAAAAAAAACGAAACTTTGTTTCGTTTTTTTAGTTAACAACTATCAATTCGGTTCAAAAGCCCTCACTTTTAGTAATTACAAACGCTCCATCATTTCCGGCAGAAATAAAATAGGCTTCTACGCCCGGCAATTTTTCAAGCATTTGTAAAGATTTTTCAACCCCCCAAACCATCATTGCCGTGGCAAGGGCGTCGGCACGCCAAGTTTCAGAATCTCTGACCGTAACGCTCAAAAGCGAATGTTCTACAGATTTTCCGGTTTTCGGATCAATGGTATGCGAATGGCGTTTCCCGTCTTTTTCGTAATATTTTCGGTAGTTTCCGGACGTTGCTAAGGCCGCATTGCAAAGTTCTATAATCGTATCCACATCACGGTCGGAATAGGCGGTTTCGGCAGGTTTTTCGATACCTATACGCCAGCAATCGCCATCAGGTTTGCGACCTTTTCCAAGTATTTCGCCACCAATATCAATGAGATAAGTTTCGATGCCTTTTTCTTCCAAAAATTGACCTACAATATCCACTGCATAACCTTTTGCAATGGCATTGAAATCGATTTTCATGTTTGGATTTTTCTTGACTATACGATTATCAACAATCTGAATGCCTTTGTAATCCACGAATTTTAGATATTCGGCGATTTTTTCATCGGTAATTTCTTCACGTTCTTTATTCCAAAAACCATAAGCCCTAACCAAAGGTCCTACAGTGAAATCGAATGCTCCATCGGAAATTTCGCTTATTGAAACGGCTTTGTTGAAAATGTCTTGAAACATTGGACTGAGAACAATATCTTTGTTTTCATTCACCGCATTGATTTCCGATTCCGGATTGTGAAGCGACGCTATAAAAAGAAATGCTTTGAGAATGGAATCAACTTCGGATTGATAAACGTTTTCGTTTATATCGTAATACGAAACGACATAGTATGTGCCTAATGCTTCGCCTGAAAATCGAACGGGTTGAGGTTGTTTTTGCGAACAGCTGATGGCGAAAATTATGGTAAAAAAGATAAAAAATTTATTCATAATAATTTAGATTTGTATGTAGGGGGAGAGGTATGCCTCGCCTCTACGATATTATGCAAATTTCAACGCCTTCAACATAAAATCCGGCAAAGGCTTCAGCGGATTTCGTTTTTCGAGGTTGAGATAGATATTGAATTTTTTTAGAATGGGAATTTTGTAAGTTTCCACTAATTCGATAAGCGCTCCGTCTGGATCTTCAACATAAGCAAAACGTCCTGCAGCTTCGCCCATATCGAATTTTTCGCCGGCAGTAGCGGAATCGACAGTAAACGGATAGCCTTGATGTTCGCAATTGGTTTTGATTTGATCCATCTTTTTCACATCGAAGCAAAGATGAATATAGCCTAAATCTCCCCATTGACGGTCTTTATAGAGTTTTCTGCCTTCGTAGTTTTGGGCTTGCAAAAGTTCAATATAAGATGCTCCGAGTAATCGTGAAAACGGCCCCACACGCGGTTTACTGTGAGAAAGCAACACACGCCGGAATGTTTTTTGTCCGCCGACAATTCCGGAAAAGTCAGGGAAAACAGCCGTTTCGTCGTAAATGACCAAATTGTAACCCAACACATCTTTGTAAAACTTCATGGATTTTTCCATGTCGGAAACACTGATAATTGCTCCGGCTACGCCGCCTGTTTTGCTTCGTCCGCTGTTGAAGAACGGCAAACCTTCCATCACTTCAAAGATATTTCCAAACGGATCTTTGCCGAAAAAATGTAACAAACCGTCGGGTGCTTTTTCCGGCTTGCACAGGATTGTAAGATGATTTTTCAGATGGTTGTACGCACCTTGAATATCATCGGATTTGATTTTGCAAATGGCCAAACCTAAATCTCCGAGTTCGGGTGTAAACGTTGGCGGTAGTGGCGTTCGCGTGGTGTACTGCCAAATTTCCATACCACCTCCGCCTCGCAAATTCAATGCTAAAATTGCACGACGATTTTGCGGTTGATTGTTGGTATAAGGAAGCATGAGTTTTGCCGTTCCTTCGTCGTCGAACATGCGCACGTTCATGCCAAAAGCTTGCTTGTAAAATTCGAAACCTTGTACGACGTCCGGAACGCCAATACCCATTTGTTGAATGCCTGAGATTAAGTTCATAAAGTTGAAAAGTTTATAATGTTTATAATGTATGTAATGTATGGGCGAGGCATGCCTCGCCCTCGTTTTCTATTAACATCGAACATCCCCGAACATCGGCATTTTCAATTCTTCCCAAAACTTCAAACGTGCCGTCAGAAAATGTTTTCCCAAAATCCTGTGTAGCGATAAACGGACAAGAGTTGTAATTCGCCAAATCAATCACATTGATTCCGCCTGCAACGTTATGTTTTTCTATCCCTAACGGATTGTTCAAAGGCCTCGTAAACACTCGCATCCAAGGTGGACACGAAAATTTGTTTTCGCCTTTGGAATAGGCTTGTGAAAGCAGTTCGGTCATGCCATATTCGGAGTAAATTTTTTCAACGCCGAATGCTTTGCAAAGTCGGTTGTGAAGTTCGGTTTTGCTCAATTCTTTTCTGCGACCTTTCATGCCGCCGGTTTCGAAAACTAATGTATTTTCGAGGGGTTGGGGGAATTGTTCGGCGAAATCAAGCAAGGCGTATGAAGCACCAAAGAGAATGATGGTGCGAGGTGCAAGTTGCGAGGTGGCTTCGACTCCGCTCAGCCACCGGTCGTTGAGCGTAGTCGAAACGACCTTGTGTAGCTCTTCCAAATTATTTAAATAAAACCCACTTTGTGGAGATTTCGTCTGTTTAATCAAACTATTCATCATATAAATTAACGATGAATGTTTTTGTTCCAAATAGTTCGGCAAAAGCGCTAAAATCACGTAATTTTCCGGGTTTCCGAAAAAATACTCAAACCCCTTTGTAAAACTTTTTTCGTAGAGGTAGAAATCGGCAACGAAATGTTTGGATGTGTTAACACCTGTTGTTCCACTACTAGCGAAGTATTGGTCGGTGTTTACATCATTAATTAAAATTTTGTGGGATTTGAAAAATTCGATGGGTAAATATGGAATTTCGGTATAATGATTGGGGCGGGGACAAGCTCCGCCCGTACGGTTCCCGTAGGGGTAGAGTTTGCCTCTGCCCAATCCATCCACAAATTTCGCATATAGTAGATTTTTCCGCATCTGAAAATCGAACATTTCCAAGGCGATGGTGTTAAACTCTGTTTCGGACGAAATCGAAAATATTTTTTCTAAAAATGCCACGTAATTGAGATTTTTTTTGTATCTTTGTAAGTTTAGATATTTTTCACAATGAATGCTTTTGCAAAGATACGCTTTTTTTTCATAATCTCGCTGGTTAGCGTGGTACTTTTTTCGTGCGATCCTAACGAAAAACTTCCACCGGAAACGATTTTGACATTTGTAAACTATCGAATCATCAACGATACGGCGATGAATTTGCAAGTGCGTTTCCAAAAGGGTAACGGTAATTTGGGTTTGAAAGATAATGAAGATGGTAATAATCTTTTTGTTAGTGTGTTTGACAAGCAACCCAACGGTGTGTTCGAACCTATGTACTTTGTAAATAACAATAGAGATACGATATATATCATCTATTCTTCCCGATTCCCGTTTTTAAACACTGATCCAAACTCTTCTGTAAGAGGGATGATTGATATCCCCATTCCTAAAGGTGATTTCGAAGAAATGCAAAAATTTAGTGAGTTGGGTTGGGTTAAATTTGAAGTTTATCTGTATGACCGCGATTTAATCCGAAGTAACTCTGCCGTTAGCCCCGAAATCCAAATTAAATGAGAAATTCTCAAGCCAAACGTCAAGCTCAAATTGCCACCATGGTTGTTGTGGTATTTGTGATTTTTTTCATACGGCTTTTTTATTTACAAATCATAGATACGAGTTCTCGGATATCGGCAAATAACAATGCTTTGCGCAATGTAACGCAATATCCGGCACGAGGTTTGATTTATGATAGAAACGGCAAATTGTTGGTGTATAACGAAGCGGTGTATGATTTGATGGTGATTCCCGGACAAGTGAAAGAGATGGACACAACAGAGTTTTGTGAATTGATAGGTATTTCAATAGAAGATTTTCGAAAAAACTTAAATAAAGCCAGACGTCATTCCAGATTTGCGCCTTCGGTATTTGAGAAGCAACTTTCAAAAGAAACTTACGGACAACTGCAAGAACGTCTGTTCAAATTTCGCGGATTTTACGTTCAACCGCGAAATTTACGAAAATATCCAAAGCCGGTGGCTGCACATGTGTTGGGCTATATTGGAGAAGTGGATGAAAAAACCATAGAAAATAATCCCTATTACAAATCGGGTGACTATATTGGAATGAGTGGTTTGGAGAGATTTTACGAAGAGTATTTGCGAGGCAAAAAAGGCAATAAAGTTTTGTTGGTAGATGTTCATAATCGCGAGAAAGGAAGTTTTCGAAACGGATTGTATGATACGGCTTCCGTGCCCGGATTATCGCTACAAAGCACGTTAGATTTAGATATTCAAGAACTTGCAGAATTGTTGATGCAAAACAAACGCGGTTCGGTTGTAGCCATAGAACCTGCAACCGGGGAAATTTTGGCATTTGTGAGTTCGCCGGGCTACGACCCGAATCTTTTGGTTGGCCGAGTTCGTAGTGCGAATTTCCGCAAACTGAATAATGATCCGCAAAAACCGTTGTTCAATAGAGCAATTCAAGCTGAATACCCACCGGGTTCCACATTCAAAATACCGCAAGGTTTGATAGCAATGCAACAGGGCGTAGTAACCGAACACTCCAGTTTTTCGTGCGATCAGTCGCAAGTGGGTTGTCATCCCCACCCAACGGTGCGTCATATGCGCGATGCGGTAAAAGTCTCGTGTAATCCTTATTTTGTCAGTACATTTCGACGAATAATTCAACAAAATAAAGACCGAAATATTTTTATTGACAGCCGAGTTGGCTTGGAACAATGGAACAAAGATATTCGCAGTTTTGGTTTTGGCGAACGTTTGGGAATTGACCTTCCCCATTGTCGGCCGGGATTGATACCAACAGTTGCATATTACGACCGTATCTATGGCGAAAATCGTTGGGCGTTCAGCAATTTTCGTTCAGTGAGTATTGGGCAGGGCGAACTTGGAATCATCCCTTTGCAAATGGCAAATTTGGCAGCAATTGTGGCTAATCGTGGCTACTATATTACGCCTCATCTTTGTCGAACACTTGGCGATACGCTTGTTCCAAGTAGAGATTTTGTGGAAAAACGTTACACAACTGTTGACCCGAGGCATTTTGAGTCGGTAGTCTGGGGGATGTATGATGCTGTGCATGAAGCCGGCGGAACAGCCCGTCGTGCGCGAATAGACGGAATTATCGTTTGCGGGAAAACGGGAACCGTGCAAAATCCGCACGGCAAAAACCATGCCACATTTATTGCTTTTGCTCCTATGGATGAACCAAAAATCGCAATCGCTGTGTTCATTGAAAACAGTGGGTTTGGCGGCACTTGGGCTGCTCCAATCGCCAGTTTGTTAATCGAAAAATATCTAACAAGAGACGTAAAACGAAAAGAATTGATGCAAGAAATGATAAATGCAGGCTTCATGACAACAAAAGGACATTAAAAATTGAAAACGTAGGGACACGTTCAGCGTGCCCATTAAGAAAATGTAGGGGCGAACCCACGTGTTCGCCAAAAAAATGAGAGAAGACAAAGGATTTCTAAAAAACGTAGATGGCTGGCTCATCTTTATCTACTTGGTTTTGGTGATAGCTGGGTGGTTGAATATTTATGCAGCGGTTTACGATGAAAACCACAGCAGTATTTTCAATTTGTCTCAAAGATATGGCAAACAAATGCTGTTTATGGTTGCAGGATTTGTCATTGCGATATTGATTTTACTCATAGATATGCGATTTTTCATGAACACAGCATATTTATTTTATGGATTGTCGATTGTGTTGTTAATTGCTGTATTGATAGTGGGAACAAGAGTTTCGGGACAGCAAGCCTGGTTTCAAATTGGTGGATTCTCGTTTCAACCGGCTGAGATTGCAAAATTTGCAACCTGTTTGACTCTAGCGAAATACCTGAGTTCGAGCGGTGTGAGTTTAAAAAATACATCTACGAAATTCATATCGTTGATTATTATATTTCTTCCAACAGTATTCATTCTTATGCAGCCCGACATGGGTTCTGCATTGGTGTTTACAGCATTTATTTTAGTGCTGTATCGTGAAGGATTGCCGGTTTGGTATGTGTGGGTGGGCTTTGCAGCTGTTGTGATTTTCATATTGGATTTACTGGTGCCGTTTTGGGTGTTGTTGATTATTTTAGCTTTAGCAACAAGTGTGTTGATTTATTTGAACAAAAAAACATTCCGAAATATTGCTTCAGCAGTGCTGTTGTTTATAGCTGCTGCCGGATTCGGTTATGGAGCCGATTATGCGTTTCAAAAACTGGAACCTCACCAAAAAGACCGTATCAATGTGCTTTTAGGTAAGGAAGTCGATTTGAAAGGTGTCGGCTATAATGTCAATCAATCCAAAATTGCCATCGGATCAGGCGGATTTTTCGGCAAAGGTTATTTACAAGGCACACAAACCAAATTCAATTTTGTGCCCGAACAAAGCACCGATTTCATTTTTTGCACAGTGGGCGAGGAGTGGGGGTTTGTAGGCTCAACAATCGTTTTAGCATTGTTTTTAATACTGATTTTACGAATTGTGTTTTTGGCCGAACGACAGAGAAACGCGTTTGCTCGAATCTATGGTTATGGCGTAGCAGCAATTCTGTTTTTTCACGTGCTTGTCAATATCGGAATGGTTATCGGATTACTGCCCGTTATCGGAATTCCTTTGCCGTTTTTTAGTTACGGAGGATCTTCGCTTTGGGCATTTACGTTGCTTTTGTTTGTATTCATCAAGCAAGATGCGTCACGAATCGCCTTTTAAAATTGAGGATCAAAATCCGTGCCGAACTACGTCTGTACATGACATCCTACCCATCAAAACCGTTTCGTATAAAAATGACACGTGCCTTTGTCACCGTGTTTTTCGAAATAATTTTGATGATAATCCTCGGCAGGATAGAACTTTTTAATGGGCGTAACAACGGTTTTTATGTTGTGGCCTTTCGTTTTTAGAATAGCTATCAATTCTTGCGCAATAGCTTGCTCTTCGGGTGATTGGTAAAAAATTTCCGAACGATATTGCGAGCCGATATCGGGACCTTGTCTGTCGGCCTGAGTAGGATCGTGAATTTCAAAAAACAATTTGGCTAATGTTTCGTAACTTACAATTGTAGGATCGTAGATAACCCTTACAACTTCGGCGTGTCCCGTTTCGCCTGTTTTGACTTGTTGATAGGTTGGATCTTCCGTATGTCCGCCGGCATAACCCGACTCTACACTGATAACACCGTTTTGCTGTTGTAACAAGTGTTCGACACCCCAAAAGCACCCGCCTGCAAAAATAGCCTCCGCTTGATGATAATTGATTTTCATGATTGCATTTTTTTGCAAAGGTACGATATTTTTTGTATCTTTGCAAAAAATACGCTTATGAAAAAATTTATTTCACTTTTTATCGCCATTGGTTTTTCAACTGTTTTATTTACTCAAGAAAAAACCGATTTTCCTTACACATTTGAAACAATTAAAGACATCCCTGTTCCGCCCGTAAAAAATCAGTCTCGTTCGGGTACCTGTTGGAGTTTTGCAGGAACTTCGTTTTTGGAGGCCGAGATTTATCGCAATACGAAAAAAATGTACAATTTGTCGAATATGTTTCCTGTATATTGCGCCTATATGGCGAAAGCCGATCGTTATGCACGTTTGCACGGCGAAACCAACTTCCCGACAGGTGGTGCAATTGGTGATGTGTTTTGGACATTAGACAACTTTGGCATGATGCCTGAAACTGTTTACGACGGTCTTAATTATGATGAAGAAAAACACAATCACGGTCAGTTAGATAAAGTTCTGAAAGCCACGATAGACGCCACAATTCAATACGCAAAAGAAAGAAAAACATTGGCAAAAAACTGGAAAATAGCATTTAATGCTGTGCTTAATGCTTATTTGGGCGAAATACCGAACGATTTTATAGTTGAAGGTAAAACTTATACCCCGCAAAGTTTTGCGAAATCGTTGAACATAAACACAGACGACTTTATTAAAATCACATCTTACACGCATCATCCGTTTTACGGAAAATTCGCAATCGAAGTACCCGACAACTGGCTCATGCACGAGGCATACAACGTGCCTTTAAACGAATTTGTCGAAATCGCGAAAAACGCTGTAAACAATGGCTACACAATGGCCTGGGGTGGTGATGTAAGCAACAAAGGTTTTTCGTGGAAAAACGGCATAGCCATTGCTCCCGATGAAAAATATCAAGACGACTTGACCGGCACAGACCGCGACCGATGGGAATCCATGAACGAACGGGAACGCGCTGAATCGGTTTACAAATTCGATAGAATCGTAAGAGAACAAGTTATTTCGCAAGACATTCGTCAAACGGCTTTTGATACGTGGGATTCCACCGACGACCACGCCATGCTCGTTACCGGTTTAGCCAAAGACCAAAACGGAACGTTGTATTTCAAAATCAAAAATTCGTGGGATGTGACTAATCCTCACGATGGCTTTCTCTACATGTCGCTTCCGTATTTTAAATTACGATCGCTTGATATCACGGTGCACAAAAATGCCATTCCTGTGGCAATTCGAACGAAATTAGGAATAAAATAAATAAAATGAAAAACTACCGAATTTTCGTAGAAAAACACCCGCAATTTCGGGTGGAAGCCCAAAGCTTGCAACAAGAATTGAACAGCAATCTCGGACTTGAACTGAAAAACCTGCGTTTGCTGAATGTTTACGACTTGTTTGGATTTACACCCGACGTGTTGGAAAAAAGCCGTTACAGCGTATTTGGGGAGATTGTAACTGATAACGTTGAAAATTCATGTTCTATGGCTGGAAAAAAATATCTTGCAGTCGAATTTTTGCCCGGACAATTCGACCAAAGAGCTAGTTCGGCAGTGGATTGCGTCAAATTGATAGAGCCTTCGGCAGATGTGCATATAAAAAGTTCGCGATTGCTTATTTTTGATGATAATCTCAGCGACACAGATGCGGAAAAAATTCGAAACTATTACATCAATAAAATAGAATCGCGCGAAAAAAATCTTTCGATATTAGACCATACGGAACATGCAGAAATAACGCCTGTTCCTGTGTTGAACGGATTTTCGGTTATGACCGAAAATGATTTGGAAACCTATTGCAAAACCCACGAATTAGCAATGAACGCTGATGATTTGCATGAAGTTGTGAAGTATTTTAAAGCCGAAGGACGCGACCCGTTCGAGACAGAATTGAGAATTCTCGACACCTATTGGAGCGATCATTGCCGCCATACAACGTTCATGACGGAACTCGAAGACATCACGATTGACGATTCTTTTATGAAAAATGAATTGCAAGATTCGTTGAATCTTTATCACGAAATGCGCAAAGACTTAAATCGTGAGGATAAAAGTATTTGTTTGATGGATGTAGCAACAATAGGCGCTCGTTACCTTCGAAAAAAAGGATTGCTTGACGATTTGGAAGTGAGTGAGGAGAACAATGCGTGTAGCATTTTTATCGATGTGGATGTGGATGGAGAACCTGAAAAATGGCTGCTAATGTTTAAAAATGAAACCCACAATCATCCTACGGAAATAGAACCGTTTGGCGGTGCATCCACGTGTTTGGGCGGTGCGATTCGCGACCCACTTTCGGGACGTAGCTATGTGTATCAAGCCATGCGAGTAACCGGTGCAAGCGACATCTACAAACCTATTCGTGAAACAATGGAAGGAAAACTTCCGCAGCGCATTATCAGCACAAAGGCTGCAGCTGGATATTCCAGTTATGGCAATCAAATCGGAATTCCAACTACGCATCTTCGCGAAATATACCATCCCGATTATGTTGCAAAACGAATGGAAATAGGTGCAGTTGTGGGTGCCGTTAAAGCAGAACATGTCAGACGTGAAACACCAAAAAAAGGCGATATTATTTTGCTGCTGGGCGGTCGCACGGGACGAGATGGTATTGGAGGTGCAACGGGTTCGTCTAAGGAACAAAATGTCAACTCAATTGAGGAATGTAGTAGTGAAGTGCAAAAAGGCAATGCACCCGAGGAGCGCAAACTTCTGCGCCTTTTCCGCAGACCGGAAGTCACCAAACACATCAAAAAATCCAACGATTTCGGCGCAGGCGGAGTTAGTGTAGCAATAGGCGAATTAACAAACGGATTGGATATTTATCTCGATCGTATTCCTCTCAAATACAAAGGATTGAACTCTACGGAAATTGCCATCAGTGAGTCGCAAGAGCGCATGGCAGTAGTGATAGATCCGAGTAGTAAAAGCAAATTTGAAACCTATTGTGCCGAAGAAAATGTCGAAGTAACACATGTTGCCGATGTTATAGACAACAACAGAATGCGAATGTACAACAATGGAAAATTGGTTGTTGATTTGGCTCGTGAATTCATTGACAGCGCGGGTGCCAAGCATTTCGCGAAAGCGACCATCGGAAAAGTGGAGGAGAAAAATCCGTTTAAACGAAACATCGAAGGTGCAACTTTGGAAGAAAAAATGTTGAATAATCTTAGCGATGACAACGTGCTTTCGCAAAAAGGATTGATAGAACTTTTTGATTCAACTGTAGGCAGAGGCACCGTATTAATGCCTTTTGGCGGAAAAACACAACGCACGGAAACGCAAGTCTCGGTGCAAAAAATACCTGTTCAAAAAGGTTATACCGATACGGCAAGTATCATGGCGTTTGGCTTTAATCCGTTTATTTCGGAGTGGAGTCCGTATCATGGTGCGGCTTACGCGGTGGTTGAGGCTTGCGCGAAAGTGGTTGCAGCAGGTGCAAGTTATGAAAACATGCGATTTTCCTATCAAGAATATTTCGAACGCATGACCGACGATCCTCGCACGTGGGGCAAGCCTTTGAGCGCATTGCTCGGTGCCTTGAAAATGCAAAATGAACTCGGCTTACCTTCCATTGGCGGAAAAGATTCAATGAGCGGAACATTTAAAGATATCAACGTTCCGCCAACGCTTGTGGCGTTTGGAATAACTACGGTTGATGCAGGAAAAATCATAAGCCCCGAATTTAAAAAAGCAGGAAATTCTATCTATCTTATTAAACATACTCCTCTCGAAAATTATATGCCCGATACGGAGCAGTTGAAAAAGAATTGGAGTTTCGTAACTGAAAATATTCATAACGGAAATATTGTGTCTGCATATTCCATAGGCTTTGGCGGTGTTGGCGAGGCGTTAGCAAAAATGTCGTTTGGGAATAATATGGGTGTGAGTATTTGGGAACAGGCTAACCTGTTCGATTATTCGTATGGTTCAATATTGGTGGAAATCAATGGTAAATTGGAATTTGAAAATGCACATATTTTTGGAACTACGACGGAATGCGAATATTTTGATACAAACACAATAATACAAGATGAAGAAATAGTTGACTATTTAGAGAGTAAAGAAAAATTATACAAAGCAAACACCGAAAAATTTGCTACGGTTTATCCTGATGTTAGCAAGGAGATGTCTCGACTCCGCTCCGCTTCGCTCGACATGACGACGCTAAGAAATGGGGAGAATGGAGAGAATGATTTGGCGACTTCGTCGCCAAATCATTCTCCCTTCTTCATCAGCAGAGACACCGTCATTCCGAGCGAAGCACACGAAGTGTGCGAAGTCGAGGAATCTCCTTGCTACAAAGGAACTACCGCTGGCGCGGACGTCCACGTCTGTGCCAAAATCGAGGCACGGATTACAAATCCGCGCCAGCGAGTTGAAAAACCAATCGCCTATCTCCCCGTTTTCCCCGGAATGAACAGCGATTACGACGTTGCAAAAGCCTTCGAAAGGGCAGGTGCAGAAGTTGTGAGCACTGTGTTTTGTAATCTCAACAGTGAGGATATTTCTCGTTCCATCGAACAGATGAAAACCAACATTAGCAAATGCCATATTTTTGCCATCAGTGGCGGTTTTTCAGCAGGAGACGAGCCTGACGGAAGCGGTAAATTCATTGCCAGTGTGCTGAACAACAAAATCATTGCCGACGAAATTCACAAATTGATTGAGCGTGGGGGGTTAATATTGGGAATTTGCAACGGTTTCCAAGCCTTAGTCAAATCGGGACTTTTGCCCTATGGTAAATTGGGAATGGTAACCAAAGAATCGCCAACCTTGTTCAAAAACGACATCAACCGTCATATCTCGCAAATTGCGAAAACCCGCGTATCATCGCTAAATTCACCATGGTTGACAGGCTTTACGCTCGGCGAGGAACACGCCATAGCGGTAAGTCATGGCGAAGGGAAATTCGTAGTTAGCGAAAAGTTAGCGCAAGAACTTTTCGCTAACGGACAAGTGGCTTTCCAATACGTTGACCCCGAAGGAAACATCACCGTCGAATCGCCTTACAATCCTAACGGTTCGCAGTATGCGATAGAAGGTATCATCAGCCAAAACGGCCAAATCCTTGGCAAAATGGGACATTCGGAACGTTACGAAAACAATTTGTTCAAGAATATCGACGGCAATAAAGTGCAGGATATTTTTGCCAATGCGGTGAGGTATTTTAAGAAGTCTTAAATGGTTGTTTAATTTGTTTTTTTTTCGTATCTTTGCAGGTGTAAATCCACCCAAAACATCCAACCATGCAAAAGCACGAAATGCTCTACGAGGGCAAAGCCAAACAAGTTTACAAAACGTCTGATCCCGACCTTATTATTATTCGGTATAAAGACGACGCTACGGCATTCAACAATGTAAAAAAATCATCTATTGAAAACAAGGGGTTACTCAACAACGAAATATCGTCTATCATTTTCGGCAAACTGCACGAAGCCGGTATCAAAACCCATTTTGTCGAAAAATTGAACGAGCGCGAACAACTTTGTCGTGTTGTAGAAATCTTTCCGCTGGAGTTCATCATGCGAAATATCATTGCCGGTTCGATGGCGAAACGCCTTGATATTCCCGAAGGAACAAAACCGAACAACGAAATCATCGACATTTGCTACAAAAAAGACGAGTTGGGCGATCCGCTCATCAACGACGACCACGCTGTGGCACTCGGCGCAGCAACTTACAAGGAATTGGAAATTATGTATGACATGACTCGCAAGATAAATCAAGTGTTGACCGACCTTTTCAAAGGATTAGGCATCACACTTGTCGATTTCAAAATAGAATTCGGAAAAACACGCGATGGAGAAATTGTTTTGGCCGATGAAATTAGCCCCGACACCTGCCGTCTTTGGGACATTGAAACTAACGAAAAATTAGACAAAGACCGCTTTCGTCGCGACCTTGGCAACGTGCGAGAAGCGTACGAAGAGATTTTGAAACGACTAAAAAAATAAATTACGAATTATCAATTACGAATTGACTTTCGCCCATAGCACATGATATTACATATTTGTAATTTATAATTCGTAATTAAAAAAATCAATAATGGCAATTATCAATGATAGAGAATTACATGAAGAGTGCGGTGTTTTCGGCGCATTCGGCATACCCGATGCGGCAACACTCACGTATTATGGTTTGCACGCATTACAACACAGAGGACAAGAAGGTTGCGGAATTGTGCGCGTAAAAAACCGTGTATTTAAACGTATAAAAGGCGAAGGATTAGTTACCGAAGTATTCAATGAGGAAAATCTTACCACGCTCAATGGCGATATGGCCATAGGTCATGTTCGCTACTCTTCGAATGACAAAGGAGGTATTGAAAACGTTCAGCCTTTTTTGTTCATGCACAATACTGGCGATTTTGCAACGGCGCACAACGGCAGTGTTGTCAATGCGGTAGATCTAAAAAAACGTTTAGAAGACAATGGTAGTCTTTTCCATTCCACTTCGGACAGTGAAATTTTTGCACATCTTGTAAAAAAAGAGAGCAACGACCAAGATCGACTCAACGCTATTATCGACGCGCTAAATCAGATAGAAGGCGCATTCGCTTTCCTCATCATGACGGCCAGTAAAATCTATGCTTGTCGCGATAAACATGGATTGCGACCACTCTCTTTGGGAAAATTCGGCGATGGTTATGTGGTCAGCAGTGAAACCTGTGCATTCAATGTGGTAGGTGCAGAGTTTATTAGAGATGTAGAGCCCGGCGAAGTCGTTGTTATTGATAAAAACGGACTGACAAGCGTGGATTATACAAAAGACAAGCACCACAATATATGTTCAATGGAATACATTTATTTTGCTCGTCCCGACAGCGATCTCGAAGGAACAAATGTCCATACGTTTCGTAAGAAAACAGGCAAACTGCTGTTCCGCGAAGCACCACCCATTGAGGCCGATGTTGTGATTGGAGTTCCTGATTCCAGTTTAAGTGCTGCTATTGGATATAGTGAAGAAAGCGGGATTCCATACGAAATGGGAATTATCAAAAATAGATATGTCGGCAGAACGTTTATTCAACCTTCTCAAGAATTGCGCGAAAAGGGCGTCAGAATGAAGTTATCGGCTGTTAGAAGTATTGTCAATGGTAAACGTGTTATTCTTGTAGATGACTCAATTGTGAGAGGAACAACATCCAGACGAACCGTTCGAATGCTCAAACAAGCCGGCGCGAAGGAAGTGCATTTGCGCATTGCCAGTCCGTTGATTACGCATCCATGTTTCTATGGAGTAGATACGTCCACTTACGAAGAACTTATAGGTGCAAAATTTAAAGATAAACTCGAAAAAATCAAAGAAAGTATCGGCGCTGATTCGCTGGCTTACCTTTCACCCGAGTCGCTCTATGAAGCTGCCAACAATAATTGCGAACTTTGCCTTGCATGTTTCACAGGCAAATACCCCACTGCAACTTATCAATCTATACACGATGTAAACAAGATATAAAAAAATACTCGCAAAAAATTATTGTTATGAAAACAATCTTTGTAGTAGAAAACAAACAAAAATAACCTATCTAAGAAAAGTCAAAACTATTTTTACCATGAATAATTTTCAGTTTCAAAACCCAACCAAACTCATTTTCGGGAAAGGACAAATCGCAAAATTAGTAGAAGAAATTCCGTTAAATAAAAAAATTCTCATCACATTCGGTGGGGGAAGTGTGAAGCAAAACGGTGTTTACGACCAAGTGAAAAAAGCTTTGAAAAACCACAACTGCATAGAGTTTTGGGGTATTGAACCCAATCCGACTGTCGAAACATTACGCAAAGCCATTACATTGGGAAAAGAAAACCAAATTGATTTTTTGTTGGCGGTTGGTGGAGGTTCTGTGTTGGATGGAACCAAACTCATTTCTGCGGGAATTTTGAACGAAAATGAGGCTTGGGATATTGTTCGAAATCCCAAATTATTGGGGGAATGTGTGGTTTATGGGTCTGTGTTGACCTTGCCTGCAACAGGCTCGGAAATGAATCGCGGTGCGGTGATTTCGAATATGGTAACACATGAAAAATTTGCGTTTTATTCCACCTATCCGACGTTTTCGATTTTAGATCCGGAAACCACGTTTTCGTTACCGGAATTTCAGGTGGCTGTTGGCATTGCAGACACATTCGTTCATGTGATGGAACAATATTTGACTACGCCAAATCAATCGCCATTGATGGATCGTTGGGCAGAAGGAATTTTGCAAACATTAGTTGAAATTTCACCAAAAATCCGCAAAAATCAACACGATTATGACCAAATGAGTAATTTCATGCTTTGCGCTACTATGGCGCTGAATGGCTTTATTTCGATGGGCGTTTCGCAAGATTGGGCTACACACATGATTGGACACGAAATCACGGCACTACACAACACCACGCACGGACAAAGTTTGGTGATTGTTTTACCTGCATTGATGAGTGTTTTGGCAAAACAAAAACAAGAGAAAATTTTGCAATATGGAACTCGTGTTTGGAACATTACGACAGGTTCAACCGAAGAAAAAATCCAAAAAACAATTGCTCAAACCGAAACGTTTTTCCGCTCGTTGGGATTAGCAACCAAACTTTCCGAACTGAACATTAGTCAAGATACGATTGATGAGATTGTTAGTCGTTTCGAGACTCGCGGCACCATGTTGGGCGAAAATCAAAATGTTTCCGCAGATGTTGTAAAAGAAATTTTGGAATTGGCAAAATAAAACCATGAAAACTCAACTTTTCGATGATAATGTCTATTTTTTTCACAGCATTTTGAACGATATCGAAAATGCCAAACACGCTATCCTTATCGAAATGTATCGCATTACCAACGATGAAGTTGGCGAACGACTGACCGAAGTTCTCGTCGAAAAGTGCAAACAAGGCCTTGAAGTACGACTACTTTTAGATGCTTATGGCAGTATGCACTTCGAGAATTTGGCAAAACGCATCCACGAACATGGCGGGCAAGTTCGATTTTTCAAAAAACTGAAACTTTTTTTATTTAACACATTTCTGAAAAACAATTCACGAAATCATCGAAAATTGATTATTATTGATGACAGCATTGTTTATTTCGGAAGTTCAAATTTAACAAGCTATTCCAACGTTTGGCGAGACTTAAATTTACGTGTTGAAGGTGAGTTTGCAACCGTTTTTAAACCTGTTTTTGAGAAAAGTTATGAATTGCATAAATTTTATGACTTTAATTTTTTCGAACGCATAAAACCCATTATTTACGGGCATTTTCGAATTATTCAAGACAGACCGTCAACTTATTTTCAAAGTGTAAAAAACCATTTTTTATATTTAATTCGAAATGCCAAATCGGAAATTATCATTGAAACGCCTTATTTTTTGCCCGGTTACGACATTCGACATGCTTTGATGAATGCAGCAAAAAAACGCGGGGTATCGGTCAAACTGCTCATTCCGCAATATTCCGATGTGCGCACGGTCGATTTGCTTCGCAATAAATATTTGGGACAACTGCACAAAAGCGGTGTGCAGTTGCTGTTTTATACACCAAACAACCTTCATGCTAAATGTGTATTGGTTGACAATCAGCGATTTTCGGTAGGTTCGTCCAATTTCGATTATCGCAGTTTTCGCTATCAGTTCGAAATAATGGTTTCGGGGAAAGATCAAGAGGTGATCAGACTATTGTCCGACCACCTCCATGAAACCGAAACGCAATGCATTCCGTTCGACTACAATGTTTGGAAACATCGTGGAAACATTACCAAATTTATGGAATGGTTGATGTTTCCGTTTCGTAAATTGTTTTAATATTATTTCAACGCTTCGCGAACCTTGGATTCCAATTCATCCATCAATTCGGGATTGTCGTTGAGCAATTGTTTCACTGCGTCGCGACCTTGTCCAAGTTTCGTGTCGCCATAACTGAACCAAGAACCACTCTTTTTGATGATGTTGTAATCAACACCCAAATCCAAAATTTCGCCGACTTTGGAAATACCTTCGCCATAAAGCAAATCAAATTCTGCGGTGCGGAACGGAGGAGCCACTTTGTTTTTTACGATTTTGACTTTTACGCGGTTTCCGATCACAGTTTCGCCTTCTTTGATAGCTGTTTGGCGACGAATATCTACTCGCACAGATGCGTAGAACTTCAATGCATTACCACCGGTTGTAGTTTCGGGGTTTCCAAACATCACGCCGATTTTTTCGCGCAATTGATTGATGAATATGCAGCAAGCGCCGGTTTTACTGATCGTTCCAGTGAGTTTCCGCAATGCTTGTGACATCAAACGCGCATGAAGACCCATTTTAGATTCGCCCATTTCGCCTTCGATTTCGCTTTTCGGCGTAAGTGCAGCCACAGAGTCGATAACGATAATGTCAATGGCACCCGAACGAATTAGATTTTCAGCAATTTCCAAGGCTTGCTCACCATTGTCGGGTTGCGAAATCAACAAATCTTCGATGTTTACGCCCAATTTTTGAGCATAAAAGCGGTCAAACGCGTGTTCGGCATCAATAAATGCAGCAATACCGCCGTTTTTCTGAACTTCGGCAATCGCGTGAATCGCCAACGTGGTTTTACCCGAAGATTCCGGACCATAAATTTCAACGATACGCCCTTTCGGGAAACCGCCAATACCAAGCGCTGCATCCACACCAATAGAGCCTGTGGAAATCACGTCTACTTTTTCAACAGCGTGATCGCCCATTTTCATGATTGCGCCTTTGCCATAAGATTTTTCAATTTTATCCAACGTGAGTTGAAGTGCTTTCAGCTTTTCCGCTTTGTTGGTTTGTTCTGCTGTTTCTTCTTTTTTTGCCATGATTTTTTGTTTATAAAGTTTATAAGGTTTAAAAGGTTTGTAAGGTTGTTTGCAATTTGATAAAGCCTCTTTAAAAATTTCACAAACTATTTTGCAAAGTTACGCCGAATTTTTGGAAAAAAAAAGCGAAAAATTGTTAAAAAGTGTTAAATTTGTCAAAAAAGTGTTAAATTATCCTTAACTCGTTGTTTTATTTTAGATCTATTACACTTCCTTACGATTTTTTGCTACCTCCAATTTCTGCATCTGAAACGCAATTTGTTCATCCTCAATTTTGGAAAACAAATGCTCGGCTTTGTTAATTTGATGCCCTGTTGGAACTAAATCCACACGTCCGGCTTCCGCCCATTTTTGTGCAGAAAGATTGAGCATGTGATTGATTTTTCCAGCAGTAAACGGCAAAAACGGCTCGCAAATAATGGCTAAATTAGCGCAAATTTGCAAACTCAAATTCAAAATTGTTTTTACTTGTTCGGGCTCGGTTTTTTGGAGTTTCCAAGGCTCGGTTTCGGTCAAATATTTATTCCCAACTCGTGCTAAATTCATCATTTCTGCAAGGGCTTCGCGAAATTTGTAATGTTCGATACTTGTCGCCACTTTTTGAGGAATTGTTTTGATGTCCTCAATAACGTCTTTGTCAAGCGCTGTCAATTCTGTACATTCGGGAACTTTGCCTTCGTAATATTTATCAATCAACACAACCGTTCGGTTCACAAAATTTCCAAAAATTGCCAACAATTCGCTATTGTTGCGAGTTTGAAAATCTTTCCATGTAAAATCGTTATCCTTAGTCTCAGGCGCTATTGCTGTGAGCACATAACGCAAAACATCTTGCTGGTTTGGAAATTCTTGCAAATATTCATGCAACCAAACGGCCCAATTTCGAGATGTAGAAATTTTATCATTCTCCAAATTCAAAAACTCGTTTGCAGGCACATTGTCAGGCAAAATGTACGATCCTTCAGCTTTCAACATTGCCGGAAAAATAATACAATGGAACACAATATTGTCTTTTCCAATAAAATGTACGAGTTTTGTTTCCTCATCTTTCCAATATTTTTCCCAATCGTCCCGAAGTTCTTTGGTTGCCGAAATGTAGCCGATTGGCGCGTCAAACCAAACATATAGAACTTTGCCTTCTGCATTTTCGAGCGGAACTTTCACGCCCCAATCCAAGTCGCGCGTCACAGCGCGAGGCTGTAAACCTAAATCAATCCACGATTTGCATTGCCCGTAAACATTAACTTTCCAGTCATCTTTATGACCTTCCAAAATCCACGTTTTAAAAAAATCTTCGTATTGATCTAAAGGTAAATACCAGTGTTTAGTTTCTTTCAAAATTGGCGTGTTTCCGCTAATTGCGGATTTCGGATTAATCAAATCAGTAGCATTTAGCGATGTTCCGCATTGTTCACATTGATCGCCGTAAGCATTAGAATTGTGGCAATGTGGGCATTCTCCGGTAATATAGCGATCTGCTAAGAATTGATTATTGGCTTCATCAAAATATTGCTCCGTTGTTTTTTCAATAAATTTTCCATTGTCGTAAAGTTTTTTGAAAAAATCTGCAGCGGTTTCATGGTGGATTTTTGCAGTAGTTCGCGAATAAATATCAAATGAAATACCCAAATCTGCAAAGGATTGCTTGATTATAGCATGATATTTATCTACAATGTCTTGCGGTGTAACCCCCATTTCACGAGCTTTTATCGTAATCGGCACACCGTGTTCGTCACTTCCGCCGATAAAAACGACGTCTTGGTTTGTTGAGCGCAGATAGCGAACATAAATGTCAGCAGGCACGTAAACTCCTGCCAAATGCCCGATATGAATAGGTCCGTTGGCATAAGGAAGTGCCGTAGTAACTGTGTAACGTTCTGGGTTTTTAACGATGGGTTGTTCAAAATTCATGAGTGTTGAGTGAAATTCGTTTGACTTTTTGATTTATTTTTGCAAAATTAAGCAAAAAATTGCAATTAGCGAAAAAAAAATATCAATGAATATCAAATTTAACAAATTTATACGCCCCATCATTCATCTGCCTACACCGGAAAAAGTTCTTATTTTACTGGCGATTACGGGTTGTTTTACGCTTTACGCAAAAATTAATTACGAGCAAGCCGAGGCTCCATGTTTTGCAGCGAAAATAGAAACCGCAATTGATTCTGCAAAATATAACCGAATTGATAAAATTTTGACTGATGCCTTTAATCAAGGACGTTTCAACGGACATGTGATCTATGCAGAAAATGGCAGAATTTTGTACAACTCCACATTCGGCTACGAAGATTTGAAAACCAAAAAACCACTTACCGATACGTCTATTTTTCAGTTGGCATCGACCAGCAAACCCTTTACAGCCATTGCAATCCTAAAACTGCATCAAAAGAAAAAATTAGACATCAATCAATTCGTCATTCATTATTTACCCGATTTTCCCTTTAAAAATATAACCATCAAACATCTTTTGCAACACCGTTCGGGATTACCCAATTATATGCACTTGTCGCACAAAAATTGGGATTATCGTAAACCCTTGACCAACGCAGATCTCACGCCTTTGCTAAAAAAAACCAACGCAAGATTGCAATTCAATCCGGATAGCAGATTTCAATACAATAACACCAACTACGCGTATTTGGCGAATATTATTGAAAAAGTGAGCGGACAAACCTATCATGAATACATGAAAAAACAGATTTTTGAACCGCTTGGTATGCACAATACGTATGTTTATTTACATGACGAAAGACACAGTTATAACCCCGTTAAAGGCTATGATTTCAGTAGAAAACGCGGATTTTACGAACGAAAAACGGATTATTTAGACGGCGTTGCCGGCGACAAAGGCATTTTTTCAACCGCAAACGATTTATTTTTATTCGATCAAGCCTTGCACAATCACAAACTTATTTCCAAAGCCTTGTTGCAATTAGCATTCACGCCGACTAAGCCATTCGATGAAAAACACACTCGCGACTACGGGTTAGGTTTTCGTGTAAAAATGACAGACGAAGGATACCCGATTGCCTTTCATCACGGCTGGTGGAAAGGATTTCGCACCTATTACATTCACGATTATGAAAATGGGCGCACATTGATTTGGCTCAACAATCGCAGTGATGTGACCATTACACCTTTAATGAACGAAATTCTTGAACAGATTGGAATTTCAGACGACGATCAACCCGCATTAGGAGGCGGAAATTAATGTAGGAATAGGTTTCAAACCAGCCTCTACGTAATGACCAAATCAAAATTTTTCAAAAAAACTTGTAAAATCCAAAAAAAAATCGTACCTTTGCACTCACATTGCGGGGTAGAGCAGAGGCAGCTCGTCGGGCTCATAACCCGGAGGTCGTTGGTTCGAATCCAGCCCCCGCTACT
>WRCN01000016.1 GCA_009783885.1 Bacteroidales bacterium
AACGCGTGTTCGAACGGAAGCGGTTCGGTGTAAGCCACTTGTGTACTCCAATTGTAGCGACCTCCTTTGTTGGTTACGAGTTGATTTATATCATCTAATTCCGGAATACCATTTCGCCAAAAACAGATCTCCGAAAGATTAGTTTCTTCCCTGTTATTAAAGCTATAACCGCCGTCTAATTCGAAAGAAATGGTACGTCTTGGTTTGTTCAAACGACGGCGATAGTCGGCTCTCAAACGTGCGGAAAAATTTGTTGCATCCGAGATATTTGTGGTCGTTCCGCTATTAAGTGTGTCTTGTATTTCATCTATCCAGCGATACGTCATGTAATCCGACCATCTAGTGTTTTTTGTGTTTCCGTAGGTAAAAGACGGACGAATAGTCAATTCGTTTGCGTCATTAGGTGTATATTTGATTTCAGCGTTGAAACGGTGTTGATTGGTAACGGGTCGAGACGTGATAGTATCGTCGTAGAACTGACTGCCTCTGTCTGCCGGCAAAATATCCTCGCGGTAAGTTCGTTGTCTTTGTTCGCGATCGGAACGCGAATACGCGTAACTTCCTCCAACCGAAAGATTTTCATTGAATTTTTTGATAAAATTCACCCCCGGAGAAAACGATTGCGTAATTCCTCCTTGCATACCACCAAAACCTCCGAAGCCACCGCCTCTTCCCCCGCCACCACGACCGACTGTAACTACCTGAGCGTTTGAGGCATTCATCATATCCGAAAATCCCAAATTATTCACGTTATTGAAACCTCCTAAAATGGTGAGTTGATCTTTATCTCTAAAATAGTTGATGTTAAAACTGTTGTCGTATCTGAAATCTCCTTTTTTTACAGCATCATGTCCTATACCTCCCGTTAAACGTCCAAACCAGCCTTTTGCCATGCCCGGTTTGAATGAAAGATCAATCACTGTTTCTTCGTTTCCATCGTCAATTCCGGTAAATCGTGCTTGATCGCTTCTTCGATCGTAGGTTCGCACTCTGCTTACAAAGTCAGCGGGAATATTTCTTGCGGCTACTTTTGGATCGTCGTCGAAAAATTTTTCGCCATCAACTAAAATAGCCGAGATTGGTCTTCCGCCTATCGTGATATTTCCTTCTGCATCTACTTCAGCACCCGGCAAGCGTTTGATTAATTCTTCCAAAGGGGAGCCTTCCACCGGACGAAACGCTTCAGCATTATAATCTATAGTATCCCCTCTCATTTGAACGGGAATAAAGGTTTCTGTAATTTCAAGTCCTTGCAGTTCAATACCTTGCACCAATTCTATACGTCCCATCGCAAACGGCCTGCTTTCGTCGGTTATATCAATAACTTTTTCGAATGTGGTATAACCGACATACATGGCTCTGAAAATGTACTGACCTTTGCGCACTTTGTCTATCGTGAAACTCCCATTGTCTGCGGTTATCGCACCTGCAACTAAGGAAGTGTCTTTTACTGAAAAAATGGCTACTTGAGCAAAAGGCACAGGCGTTCTGTCTTCTTTGTCAAGAATTCGACCCACAATGCTGGTCTGAGCGTTTGTAATTTGTGCCAAACAGAGGAACAGCACTGCGATAAAGATTTTTTTCATAAAAAAAAGGGTTGGGTTTGTAGTTTTACTTTGACAATTTTTATTCAAAAAAGTTTAAAAAAAAATTCAATTAAGGTGCAAAGATACGAAAAAAAATCAAATAAATTTTGACGAATAAAAAAAAAATCGTACCTTTGTCCGGTCATACAACTAACATGTGGTTACTTTTTGCCATATTATCTGCGGTGTTTGCTTCGGCAACGGCGATCCTCATCAAAGTCGGTGTTCGGGATGTGGATTCTAATCTGGCAACGGCTATTCGAACAAGTGTAGTATTGCTGTTATCGTGGGGAATTGTTTGGTTTTCGGGTGTTTTTGCGCAAGTCAAAACCGTGCCGAAACACGCTTGGCTGTTTTTGATTTTATCGGGCGTAGCAACGGGTTTATCGTGGTTGTGTTATTTCAAAGCACTTCAACTTGGCGAACTTTCGAAAGTGGCACCAATCGACAAACTCAGTGTGGCGTTGACGATACTTTTTGCGATATTTTTTCTCGGGGAAACAGTGGATGTGAAAACGATTGTGGGGGCTTCGGTGATTCTTGTGGGGGTGGGGATTTTAGTGTTTTAGAAACTATGAATTATAAACAAAAAAACGATACGCAAAAAATAGCAAACAGATTCCTCGACTTCGCATACTTCGTATGCTCCGCTCGGAATGACAGTTTATCATATGTAGGGGATAAGAGGAGAGCAGCGGTGGCTGTGTCACCGCTGCTCTCCTCCTCCCTCAAAGATAGTTACTCGTCATGTCGACCATAGCGAGACATCTATCGGCTATTTTACCTTAAACCAAAATTAACACAAACTATAAACCCAAAAACACATTATTATGAACACAATTCTTCTAAACTGCAGTCTAGCAGGCTGTCTTCAAATCTCTTGGCTTTGGTATTCCATTGCCGTTCTTACCGTATTTTTTCTTGGTTGGGCGTGGTATAACGCTTTCGCTAAACGCTGGGTAGCAGCTGTGAAATACGGCAAATGCGCATGTGGCGCTGACATGGAAAAAGGTGAAAAATGCACATGTAAAGCCACTCCAAGCGCTTTCCTTCCCATGATTAGCCAATTGCTTGCTACAGCCTTGATTGGTTTTATGTATTTTGTTTTAGTACCATTCGGTATTTGCTTAGCGATTCTTGTCGCAATAGCCGTTATGGGCTGGATGAAATCAAGTATTATTTTCCAAACGCCGGAATGGAGATTTCGCGTTGATCGCATCTTGATTGACGTTGGCTATTTCTTTATCACTTCGGCGATTTTCATCGGATTTGCGCTGATTAAATGTTAAGACATTTGGTCTTTGGATTGCTATTCGTTTGCTCTTCATCGGTTGCACAACCTTTGAAGAGCGGCGATTTGTTGTTTGTGTCGAGCGCTGCATCAGACTTCGAACAAGCTATTGCGGAAGTGACCAACGACGAATTGCAGCGAAATTTTTCGCATATCGGAATGGCCAATGTTACGGATAGCGGTGTGTATGTGATAGAAGCTGCACCAAAACTTGGCGTTGTTTACAGACCTGTCGCAGAATTTGAACAGGACAATATCAAAAAACTAATTTTTGTTAGTCGCTTGAAGCCTCAGTATCAACACTGGATTCCGGGGGCAATCATTCACGCATATTCACATCTCGGAAAACCGTACGATTACGCTTTCGATTTCGATAATGACGACTATTATTGCAGCGAATTGATTTACGTTGCATTCGCCCAAGCGAGCGGAAAAACAGACGTATTCGAAACACCGCCAATGACCTTTAAACTTTCCAAAGATGCAGATTTTTCACCTTATTGGGTAGATTATTTTGCAAAACAAGACATGCTCATTCCCGAAGGTAAACCTGGGATAAACCCCAATGGAATCAGTCGTTCCGATAAATTAGAACCATTAATCGAATTTGTAGAGACACACAGCCGTGCGTCTCTACAACTAAAATAATAAATATTAACCAAAAAAAATAACATTATGAAACTCAAAGGATCACAAACCGAAAAAAATCTCCTCAAATCATTTGCAGGAGAATCTCAAGCACGTAACCGCTACCATTTTTTTGCAAAACAAGCCATGAAAGAAGGTTATGAACAAATTGCAGCATTCTTCTTAGAAACTGCCGACCAAGAAAAAGCACACGCTAAAACGTTTTTCAAATTTTTGGAAGGCGGCGAAGTTGAAATCACGGCATCATTTCCGGCTGGAATTATTGGCACTACCGAAGAAAACTTGAAAGAAGCCAAACATGGCGAATACGATGAATGGTACAACCTTTATCCCGCTTTCGCGAAAGTTGCCGACGAGGAAGGTTTTCCGCAAATCGCAGCAAAATTTCGTGCCATTGCAACAGTAGAAGCTGCTCACGAAGCACGCTACAAAGCATTGCTGGACAATATTCAAACCAATTCTGTATTCAAAAAGTCCGAGGAAGTGATGTGGCAATGCCGCGAGTGCGGTTATCTGCATTTCAGCCGCAATGCACCAGACATCTGTCCGTCGTGCGATCATCCGCAGGCGTATTATCAGATGCAGGAGAAGAATTTTTAATTTTTTGCCGTCATTCCGAGCGTAGTCGAGGAATCCCCTCGCTATGGGATGTCTCGACTGCGCTCGACATGACGTGCTTGGGCGTATGCAATACGCCCCTACAGTTTAAAATTGTAAATCCCGTTTGCCAAGCCTGATTTGGGCAATTTTTTCGCGCGTTTGGGTTTTAGTTTTTTCGTCGTCGATATGTTCGATTTCGCGTTCAATTAATGCCCAACCTTTTTGTGCTGTAGCTTCGTTGGCGTAGTCTTCCAAGTATTCTGCCAAGGTCAAAATAGCATTTGGCGTGCAGAACTTTTTAATGAAACCGGGTACGGAAAATTCCATAAAATGTTCGCCTGTTCTGCCTTTTCGGTAACATGCCGTGCAGAATGAAGGCAGGTATTGGTTTTCGATCAACTCGTTCATAATGTCCTGCAACGAGCGATTGTCGTTGATTTGGAATTGTTCGCGATTCAAATCTTGTATTTCGTTTTTGGTATCGGAATAGGAACCTAATTCGAGTTTGGTTCCGCCGTCCATTTGCGAAACGCCGTATTTCAGGGCTTCATCGCGAATGGCTTGTGGTTCGCGAGCCGTCAAAATCAAACCGGTGTAAGGCACTGCCAAGCGCAAAATCGCAATCAATTTGACAAAATCCGCATCACTAACCTTGTATTCATCCGACATATTGGCTTCAGAAAAATTCTGAACACGCGGAAACGAAATCGTGTGTGGACCTACACTGTAGCAGGCTTCCAAATGGTTCACATGTCGCACCAAACTCATCACTTCGAAGCGCCAATCGTAAAGTCCAAATAACGCACCAATTCCAACATCATCCAAACCAGCTTCCTGAGCACGATCCAAAGACGTCAAGCGATAAGCATAATCAGATTTTTTTGCACTCGGATGATATTTTTTGTAAATTTCAGGATGATAGGTTTCTTGAAAAATTTGGTACGTGCCGATTCCGGCTTCTTTCACCGTTCGAAAACCTTCGATTTCCAACGGTGCAGCGTTGATATTCACGCGTCGAATTTCACCGTTTCCGTGTTTCGTTGCATACACCAAACGTGCAGTGTGTGCAATGTATTCGGCATTGTAATGGGGGTGTTCACCATAGACCAAAATCAAACGTTTCTGACCGTTGTCTTCAAGGGCTTTCACCTCATTCACAATTTCATCGTCGGACAATGTTACACGCACTGCTTCTTTGTTTGAGACACGAAATCCGCAGTATTGACAGTTGTTAACACATTGATTCCCAATATAAAAAGGCGCAAAAAGCACAATGCGATTGCCGTAAATTTGCTGTTTCAATTGCGTAGCTCCGTCTTTGATTAAGCGAATGGATTTTTCATCAATTGCATTAATCAAAACAGCAGTTTCTTTCAACGACAAGCGATGTTTTTGCAAGGATTTTTCAATCACAGATTGCACACTTTCAGTTGTAGACGGCGTGTTTTGAAGGATGTCCCAAATTTCATCGGCATCGATGAATGGTTTCATGGGCTCATCAGAAATTCTATAGTGTTGAGGCGAAAAAATCATTTACCACGGACTGTTATTGTCTTCCGGCATGGAATCGTTTAAACTGGATTGTAACGTGACAAACGAACGGCCTTCAAATTCACTGTTTGGCGCGATTGTATCGCTTTGCGAGAACGTACCTACATGCGTATCGGAATAATCGGGATTATCAAATTTGGCAAATTCTTTGATGAATTTCAAACGTGCTATGCCCGTAGGTCCACTACGATGTTTTTCCAATAAAATATCCGCCATTCCAAGCATAGAGTTTCCGCTCTCATCTTCGGTTACGCCGTAATATTCGGGACGATGAATAAACATTACAATATCGGCATCCTGCTCAATTGCGCCCGATTCGCGGAGGTCGGAAAGTTGCGGACGCTTACTGTTTCCGCGGGTTTCCACCGCACGGCTCAGCTGCGACATTGCCAACACCGGAATTTTCAATTCTTTCGCCAATGCTTTTAATTGTCGTGAAATTTTACTGATTTCCTGTTCTCGGTTTCCGCGAGTATCTGCGCTTCCTTGCATCAATTGTAAGTAATCTACAAACACCATCTGAATGTCATATTTTTGTTTCAAGCGACGACATTTTGCACGCAATTCAAACATATTCAAGGCAGCTGAATCATCAATAAAGATAGGCGCCTTCGCTAATCCATCAATTTTTGTGGTGAGTTGTGTCCATTCGTAATCCTTAAGATTTCCGGTTTTAAGTTTTTGTGCATTCAAGCCGGCTTCGCTGGAAATCAAACGCGTCACCAATTCGATATCGGACATTTCTAACGAGAAAAATGCAATCGCCTTCTTTTGTTGAACGGCTATATTTCTCGCTATGGACAAGGCAAACGCTGTTTTTCCCATTGCAGGACGAGCTGCCAAAATAACCAATGTAGATTTTTGAAAGCCATTCGTGATTCGATCTAACGACGTAAAGCCTGAAGGCACTGCATTTGCACTAATTCCGTCCTCGTGCGAACGTGCCGATTTTACTTCATCAATAGCCTTGCGAACCAAAGTACTCATATCCGAATAGCCGCTTTGAAAACTTTTTTCGCCGATAGTCAACAAATCTTTTTCGGCTTCATCAAGCATATCCAAAACATCCACAGTTTCATCATACGCATTTTTCGTGATATCTGCCGAAATCCGAATGAGTTCACGTTTGATGTAGTTTTGCGATACAATCCGCGCGTAATATTCCGTGTTTGCTGTTGATGCTACACGGTTGGTCAATTGCGAAATATAGTAAGCACCGCCAACTTCGTCAAGTTTGCCAAGTTCTCGCAATTTGTTGGTTACCGTCAAAATATCAATCGGTTGCCCTTCATTAAAAAGTATAGTAACCGCTTCAAAAATCGTACGATTTTCGGACTTGTAAAAATACTCAGGCTTAACAATATCTATCGCTTCGTTTTGAGCATCTTGTTCAAGCATTAAGGCGCCTAAAACTGCCGCCTCCATATCTAACGCCTGAGGTGGTAACTTCCCTTGTTCTATAAACGTTTGCGGTTGCGTGGCACGAATATATTTTCCTACCGTTCGTTTCGTGTTTGCATTAATAATTTCCATAGTGCAAAGATACGAATTATTAACAGATTTTTTTTATTTGTTAATAACTTTTTTTGAAGGATAAAGATAAACTGCTGTAGCAAAGGGATTCTTCGACGGAGTTTATCCCGAGCGAAGTCGAGGGACTCGGAATGACATAATTTTACTTAAAGGAGAGGGAGAGATTTGGCGACTTTGTCGCCAAATCTCTCCCTCTTTCCCCTCATTTTTAGTGCCGTCATGTCGAGCGGAGCAAAGCACAGTCGAGACATCCACTTGCTACTGACTTTTCTTAATTAAAATCGATAATCTACCCCCACTGCAATCGCTCTGTTGGTACGATCGTAGGTTTGTTTATAGTCAAAACTGATGGGTGTACCTGGAAGGGAGGCAACGCCTTGAATAGACGATGAGGTATACCATGTATTGATGGCTCCGAAATTCAGCGTCAAGCGGTCAGTAATACGATAAGCAAAGCCCAATCCTACGGTGAAATTGTCCAAATTATGAGCAATGTCGTTTTGCCACATATCAAATACGTTTACATCGCTCCATTGGAATCCGGTGCTGAGTGTTAATCTCCTGTTCACTTTCCATTCCACGCCTGCCTTATATTCATTGGTGTTTCCGTTAATCAATTTTTGGCGTTGTCCGATTTCTCCTACACCGGCATTTGCACCGGCATTCCAAGTTTCAAAAGTTGCCTGTTTTTCAAAATGATGAAGATAAGTTACCGATATTTTCACATTTTTACAAACATCGTAACTTCCTGCCAACGATAAGATAGCCGGCACATCCGAACGAAGTTCTTGTCCGTCGGGATACATGTTCATAGCGTTCGCTTTGGTTTCATTCGTAAGCGTAATTTTGGTTCTAAACTCATATTTGGCTGCCAAATTCAAACCATTGTTTCTATAATGAACACCAAGAATTGGAGCAATGCCATTGCCGGTTTGTTTTACATCAAGCGATTGGTTGGCTGTTGCCCCTGCCAAAGCTTCATTGCCAATAGTTGTGAAAAATCCCGGAGCAGAAATCATATTTCCGGTAGGATTAAGTAATGGATGTATCGGATTAATCATGATATTTCTCACATATCCTTCATAAGCATTGCTTGCAAACGATATCCGTACTCCGGCTGAAACACCAAGCATATCATTGATTTTATACGTGGCATTGGCTTGAACGCCGTAAACGATGGACATCCCTTTCATCATGGCTTCCATAGAATATTGGGTAGTCTCTAAGCCCATTCCTGTTAATAAGCCCGGTATCAACGATACTGTATTTTCGAGCATCGGCAAACCTTTGTTAAATTCGACACTTCCTCCACCCGCAGGAGGATTAAAACCCAACGAAAACGTCCAATCGCCGGTTTTGTAAGCAGCATACACGCCCGGAAACACAGGAACAAACAATTTGCCTGTAAATTCGGAATGGTTCAATGTGGTGAGGTCGCTGGTAATCGTGCGCTTCATCCAAACCGTTTGACTGTTGAGCGAAACAGATAAACCGTCTTCCAAAAACGCCAATCCTGCCGGATTGTAATAAACCGCATCGGTTTGAGTAGATGCTCCGCGCGCAAGCATACGTGCCCACGAGGCACTTTGATTGGTGTTAGAAGCTAATCCACCGGAGCGTGCTTGAAAAGTCATGCACGTTAAAATAGTTGCAATAAAGAATGTTTTTTTCATAATTATAAATTGGTTTGATTGGCAAAGATACGAAAAATTAGCAAATTTTTTCAGGATTGTTAGTAACTTTTTTGAAGGGTAAAAGGCGAAAGATTAAAGGTTAAGGGTCAGGAATAAAAACCTTTTAGCCCTAACCTTTGACCTTTTACCCACTATGTAGGTTTTCCTAGTTCCACCCAAAGTTTCTCCGCGTTGATAAGATCTTGAGGCACATCAATAGCTACACCTTTGTGTTTTTGAGTTTCAACCATTCGCACCGTCATACCCATTTCGAGATAGCGGATACACTCCTGACGTTCGCTCAATTCCACTGGCGATGGCGGAGTGGAAGCAAAGGCCAGCAAAGCTTTTCGGGTAAAGGCATACAACCCAATATGCAAATAGTAGATCGGAAATTCGGAAGTGGTTACATCGGGTGTTTCTCGCGTCAGTTTTGACGAAAATGGAATTGGCAAACGTGAAAAATACATCGTATTCATCTGTTTATCGCAAACTACTTTAACACGATTTTCATCAAAAATATCAGAAACATTGGTCATACGCTGTACAACGCTGACAACGTCAATATCCTTTGCGTCTTGAGCATAAAACGGCGCAATTAATTTTTCCAATGTTTCTCGGTCGGTAAAAGGCTCGTCGCCTTGCACGTTTACCACAATATCGACATCAGGCAATTGTTGCAAGGCTTCGGCAATACGGTCACTTCCGCAAGCGTGTTCGGTACAATTCAAAATCGCTTGTCCGCCTGCATCAACAACAGCGTTGTAAATGATTTCGCTATTCGTAACCACATAGACTTCATTAAAAAGTTGCGTATCTTTCGTTGCCTGATACGTGCGCACAATCACGGGTTTGCCGAGAAGAAGTTTCATTAATTTTCCGTCGAAACGCGATGCGTCGTAGCGTGCAGGGATTAGGGCGACAACTTTCATATGTATATTTTTTCTGCAAAGGTACAAAAAAATTACGAATTACGAATTATCAATTACGAGTGTGGCTTTTTTCATAATTTGTAATTCGTAATTCGTAATTAAAAAAAACGACATAAGTTTCGTTTTTTTCGTATCTTTGCAAAATGGTTCTAACATTTTTCGAATTGGAAAAAATCACCGATGAGGTGTTTGAATTATGGCTAAAGAAATTGCCAAAATTTAGGCAAGACGAAGTTTTACGTTATCGCTTTCGCGATGACCGGGTACGTTCGTTGTGTGCGTATTTGTTGTTGTGTGTAGGTCTAGGACGAATTGTAGAATATTTTTCTTACAACGAGCACGGCAAGCCTTTGTTGCTTGACGAACATTTACACATCAATCTTTCTCACGCAAAATCCGCTGTTGTAGCAGGTTTCAGCGAAACACCAATCGGTGTTGATGTAGAATTTATTCGAAAAACGTATCCGAAAATTGTTTGCAAACGTGTGTTCACACCTTCAGAAATCGCACAAATCGAGAATGCAAACTCCCCCACCCTCGCCTTTTTTAAGTTTTGGACACTCAAAGAAAGTTATGTAAAATGTATCGGACAAGGATTGTCATTCCCCTTGAAAACAGTGGAGTTTAAACTGGTCAATGAAAAAATTAGTTGTTCCGACAATCGTTTTATAATTTCAACATTCACACAAAATCAGCATCAAATCAGCGTTTGTGCAACAGAACAACAGGCTGTGAGGAATTTGTCTTTTGAGGATTTTTTTGATTTAATAAAAAGATTACCAAGAAAATAAAAAATCTTGGTAATCCTAAAAAATTTAATAAAATCTCGGTTCAGACTATTTGTATTCCGTTAAATCTTTAACCGCACAATCGTTAATCATCGCTTCATGTTTTGCGATTTCCGCCTTCCCCATACGAACAAACAACGTTGCAGATTTCGTGAAACAGTCACAACGATTGGCATCAATCAACAACAGATAACCCATTATGATATAGCCTGCCATTTCAACTAAACGGCGTGCGTGGAAATCTAGGTATTCGCCATCATTTGCATCTTGAACTTTTTTCACGGCGGTTTCATAGCGTGCCGTCATAGCGATAAGTTCTTTGCGCAAATATTCCAAATCTGCCTTCAATGGCGTAACTTCGTAGTTTTCTCTGATGAGTTTGAGATAGTTTCCATTCACAACGTGACGAATTGCAGCAACCGCTTGTAACTGCGAAGTTCCTTCGTAAATCGTTGTAATCCGCGCATCGCGATACATACGCTCAATCGGATAATCTTTCATAAAGCCTGATCCGGCGTGCACTTGTTGCGAATCGTAACACACTTGATTGCTCCACTCGCTCGTAAACATTTTTAGCATCGGCGTAAGCATATCGGCGTTGCGTTGACAAAGTTTCGCGTCTGCTTTTTCTTCGGGAGTAAGCACGCGACCGCACTCTCTCACAAGCATATCGTAGGATTTGCACAAATCTACATAACGAGATGTTTCATATAAAATCGTACGTCCGGCATCTGTTTTTGTACGCATTGATGCTAACATTTCGTAAACTGCCGGAAAATTGATAATCGTTTTTTTGTATTGTTCGCGTTCTTGAGCATACTTAAAAGCCTCGCGATAAGCGGCTTCCATCAATCCTACGGATTGTGCGCCAACACCCAAACGTGCGCCGTTCATCAACGACATCACGTATTTAATGAGGCCTAATCTCCTGTCGCCAACTATTTGTGCAGGAGCATTCGTAAACACCAACTCCGCAGTTGGTGAGCCTTTTATACCCATTTTGTTTTCCAAACGGCGAATGGTCAACCCACCATCTCTACGATCGAAAACGAAATACGACAAACCACGCCCGTCGGTTGTTCCTTCTTCCGAACGTGCCAACACCAATTTGATATTTGCCCCGCCGTTTGTGATGAAACGTTTTACTCCGTTCAAACGCCAACAACTGCTTTTTTCGTCCCAAGTGGCTTTCAGTTGAACCGCCTGCAGATCAGATCCGGCATCAGGTTCAGTCAAATCCATTGAGCATGTTTCGCCTGCGTTGATTTGCGGCAAAAATTTATTTTTTAACTCTTCCGAAGCAAATTCATGAATAGTTTCGGCACAGTCTTGAAGTCCCCAAATGTTACCAAAACCGGCATCTGCACGAGATGTAAGTTCAGCCGCCATCACATAAGGCACCATCGAAAAGTTCAAACCATCGTATTTACGCGGAAGCGACATACCGTAAAGTCCAGCTTGTGTCAAAGCATCGTGATTTTGCTGTGTTCCACGAGCATAAACGACTTCATTGTTTACAATTTTCGGCCCTTCGGCGTCCACTTCTTCTGCGTTTGGTGCAATGATTTCGGCGCAGATTTCTCCAACGATTTCGAGAACTTTGTCGTAACTATCTAAAGCATCCTCGAAATCCGCAGGAGCATAGTCGTATTTACCTTTGTCGGCATAATTATTTTCTTTCAAATCCACACATTTTTTCATCATTGGATGATCAAGGTAGAATTTCAGGGACTTATTGTCGCTATAAAAATTATTTTCCATATCTTATTTCGAATTTGCTCTGTAATACTTAATCATTTTTGGTAACACCTCGTTCAAATCGCCGATAATTGTGTAATCCGCAAGGGCGTTGATCGGTGCTTTTTCGTCGGTATTGATGGAAATAATCTTGGCCGATTCTTCCATGCCGGCACGGTGTTGAACGGCTCCAGAGATTCCGCAAGCGATGTACAATTTCGGACGAACCGTTACACCTGTTTGACCGATTTGACGCTCAGGCTCCGCAAAACCACCGTCGACAGCAGCACGCGTAGCACCAACTTCGCCACCGATTGCCGCCGCCAAGTCAAATAATTTTTGGAAATTATCTTTCGAACCAACGCCATAACCACCGGAAACAATAATTCCCGCATTTTTGATGTTGATTTTTTGCTGTTCAATTTGACGATTGATAATTTCGCAAACAAAATCCACATCATTCGTAAATTTCTTTACGTCAATGGATTTAAGTATGCCTTTGTGATTTTCGTTGAACACTTCTTTTTTCATTACACCTTCGCGAACAGTTGCCATTTGTGGGCGAGTTTCAGGGTTCACAATTGTTGCAATGATATTTCCTCCGAAAGCGGGACGAATTTGATAGAGTAGATTTTGATACGTTTTTCCTGCTTTTTTGTCCTCATGTTCACCAATTTCGAGTGATGTGCAATCTGCGGTCAGACCGCAACGCAACGTGGAGGCCACACGCGGAGCCAAGTCGCGACCAACGGAAGTAGCACCAAACAAAGCGATTTGCGGATTTTCCTGTTTGAATAAATTCACCACAATCGAAGTATGCGGTAAAGTTGAGAATGGAAACAAACGTGCGTCTTTCGCTTGATGAATCACATCTACGCCAAGCGGATAAAGTTGTTGTTCCAAATTTTTCACCTCGTCGCCAATCACTATGGCTTCAAGGTTCACACCTAATTCATTTGCCAACTTTCGGCCTTTGGAACAAAGCTCCAAACTCACATCCGCAATCAGTTGGTCTTCGGTGATTTCGCAATATACAAATACGTTATTCATTTTTTTGTTTTTTTATTTTTTGTCGTCATGTCGAGCGTAGTCGAGACATCCCATAGCGAGGGGATTCCTCGACTGCGCTCGGAATGACGCGTTAATTAGCCAATAACATGAGAATCTATCAATTCCTTCATCAATTTATTCATATCATCATCCGATGTAGTCAGCACAATAGAATCTTTGGCTGTAAGAACCACATTTTCAATGGCCTTTACTTTGGTTGGAGAGCCTGTCAAACCAAGTTGTTCGGGCTGTGCATCCAAATCGGCTGCAGTCCATTCAACGATGTTAAGATACGGACATTCGCAGAGCAATGCCGTGTAATCTTTATCTTCGGATTGAATTTCGGTTGTGGTGCGAGCGTGTTTGTATTTCATCACTCGTTTCGCGTGACGTGCACGACATTCATCTGCCGAGCCATGTACCGTAACCAACGCCGGAAGTGGAGATTTTACCGTTTCCACACCACGTTCCAAACGACGTTTAATCGTAACAGACTTTTTATCACAAGCGATAAATTCTTCAGCATAGGTAATTTGTGGAATGCCTAATTTTTCAGCGGTTTGCGGACCAACTTGCGCCGTATCACCGTCAATCGCTTGACGACCGCAGAAAATTTAATCCACATTACCTAATTTTTTAATCGCCATGGCAGTGGTATACGATGTTGCCAGCGTATCTGCACCTGCAAATTTCATGTCTGTAATCAGATAACCACCATCTGCACCACGATACATGGATTCGCGAATGATTTCCGCAGCACGCGGAGGTCCCATAGTCAACACAAAAAGTTCTGCGCCTTCGATACTGTTTTTTACTTTAATTGCCATTTCCAACGCATTCAAATCCTCAGGATTAAAAATAGCAGGAAGCGCAGCACGATTGATGGTGCCGTCCTCTTTCATGGCATCTTTGCCCACATTTCGCGTGTCGGGCACTTGTTTTGCTAATACCACAATTCTAAAACTCATAAAGTTAGGGTTTTATTTCACTTTTTTTTACTTGCAAAGATACGTTTTTTTTTTGAAATGACCAAAAAAATGTTGGTATTACTCACCTTTTTGCCCCACAAAATAATCATTCTTATCTTTAAAAAGCACGTTAAATGTGGTGAGCGAACCATAAATCCGCGTGATGTATTGTTGCAAACCAACCCTGTCTTGGTCAGTTAATTTCGGATGAGAATTAATGTTTTGTTCGAGTACTCTTAATCTGTCGCGAACCATTACGATTTTGTGAAAAAATGTTTCGATAGGAATCTCTTTACCTTGTACATCGGGTTTCCCGGCTTCGAGTTTAAGCGTTCCGCCTTCCCATTTTTCGGCAATTTCAACAGGATGGTCGATGCCGTTATGTTGAAATAAAATATCCTCCAAAATAATGCGCATATCATCGTAAGAAAATACACCATTATCCAAAGAGTCGCTGCTTTCGGCTTTTTCAACAATCGTAAAATCGGAGAGATTGGATTTTGAAAATGACAGCTTTCCGCCACGTTCAAAAATAACTTCAATTGTGCTGAAATCGTCTTTGACAACCATGCCTTCGCCATAGCGTTCGTGGTCTACCGTAGTGCCTTTGGTAATTTTTTCCATAATTTATGTTTAATTTTTTTTGCAAAGATACGAAAAAAAACGAAATGTAATTTTGTCTTTTAGTTATGAGTTTGTAATTTAATGAATACGATTTGGCGAAGCATGCTCATTGAGAGCGAAATCCGAAATAACCGAGGCGAAGCCAAGTGAACGACTCATAATTCATAATTCATAACTTTTTTGTATCTTTGCAAAAAAATTAATCCATAAATCTAAAAATAATGCCTACAAAAAAAACAATTCAAATCCTTAAAAACGGCCCTTATTTGGTTAGCGCCGATATTCCTTTAAAAAAAATAAAAATTCACCCGTTTGAGCCAGTTCATGTTAAAGATTACGATCCAACGCCTTATGTTCATAACGGCTATTATGCTTTATGTCGTTGTGGACACAGTAAGAATGCACCTTTTTGCGACGGAAATCACGCTGTAGTTGACTTTATTGGTAAAGAGACGGCATCCGAAACGTCTTATGCAGAGCGCGCCGAAGTTATGGAGGGAGAAACGATGAATCTTTTAGACGATGATCGATGTGCTTATGCACGCTTTTGTCACCGGAAGCACGGAAGTGTTTGGGATCTGATGCAAAATGATGAGGCTTATAAACAGGAAATCATCGAAGGCGCTTCGCTTTGTCCGGCAGGACGACTTACGGCCATAGATATAGAGCATGGCGTGTATGAAAAAAAATATGAACCTCAAATCATCGTAGCCGAAGATCCGCAAAAAGACGTGAGTGCCGGGTTGTTTGTACAAGGCGGTATTGTTCTAATTGGTGCTGACGGTACGGAATATGAAGTTCGAAACCGTGTAGCCTTATGCCGTTGCGGAAATTCACAGAACAAACCTTTTTGTGATGCCACGCATGTGTCATGCGGATATCAAGCAGATTACGGTATAGAAGATTAAAAAATAAAAAAATAAAATTATGTCAGATTTTAAATCTCAAATTCGTCAAGGTATTCCGGATGTTTTACCTGCTCCGCAAGCGTATGACACAAGTGTAAATCACGCGCCCAAGCGTAAAGACATTTTAACTACCGATGAAAAAAAATTAGCGCTTCGCAATGCGTTGCGATATTTTGAACCGAAACATCATGCCGTTCTTTTGCCCGAATTTAAAGAGGAATTGGACAAGTATGGACGAATTTACATGTATCGTTTTCGTCCGACTTACAACATGTACGCACGTCCGATTGATGAATATCCCGCCAAATCCAAGCAGGCTGCGGCCATCATGCTCATGACTCAAAATAATTTGGATTACGCTGTAGCGCAACATCCGCACGAACTCATCACTTACGGCGGAAATGGTGCAGTTTTCCAGAACTGGGCACAGTATCTGCTCACAATGAAATATCTTTCGGAAATGACTGATGAGCAAACGCTCGTAATGTACAGCGGACATCCGATGGGCTTGTTTCCATCGCACAAAGATGCACCACGCGTAGTTGTTACCAACGGTATGATGATTCCGAATTATTCCAAACCCGACGATTGGGAACGTTTCAACGCCCTCGGCGTAACGCAATACGGGCAAATGACGGCAGGTTCGTACATGTATATCGGACCACAAGGCATTGTGCATGGAACAACGATTACGGTGATGAATGCGATACGGAAAATTTCGAATATGGGCGGGCAAACCCCGCCCGTACAGGCGAATGCAAATGTAGGGGCGGGGTCCGCCCGCCCCATATTGTTCATCACATCAGGTTTAGGCGGCATGTCCGGCGCACAGCCAAAGGCCGGAAACATCGCAGGTTGCGTTTCAATCACGGCAGAAATCAATCCAAAAGCGACGCACACACGCCATTCACAAGGTTGGGTAGACGAAGTGTACGATGACCTTGACAAACTTTTTGCACGTGTAAAAGAGGTGCAAAATCAAAAGGGCGTTCGTTCATTTGCGTATCAAGGAAACATTGTGGATTTGTGGGAATACTGCGCGAAACACGGCATTAAAGTGGATATCGGTTCCGACCAAACTTCGCTGCACAATCCTTGGGCAGGCGGATATTATCCCGTTGGATTAACGTTTGAAGAATCCAACAAAATGATGGCGGAACAGCCCGATTTATTCAAACAAAAAATTCAGGAAACCTTGCGTAGGCACGTAAATGCAGTAAACACCTGTGTAAAAAACGGCACATACTTTTTCGATTACGGAAACGCGTTTTTGTTGGAAGCCAGTCGTGCAGGTGCTGATATTTTGAATGAAAAAGGAAGTTTCAAATATCCGTCTTACGTGCAAGATATTATGGGGCCGATGTGTTTTGATTACGGTTTTGGACCATTCCGCTGGGTGTGCACATCGGGCAAAGCAGAAGATTTGGATTTATCCGACCAAATCGCCATGCAAGTTTTGGAAGACATGTCTAAAACTTCGCCAACGGAAATTCAACAGCAAATGCGCGACAACATTCAGTGGATACGGGGCGCAAAAGAAAATAAATTGGTTGTAGGCTCGCAAGCCCGTATTCTGTATGCCGATGCAGAAGGTCGCACAAAAATCGCCGAAGCATTTAACAAAGCAATTAAGGCAGGGAAAATTTCCGCACCGATTGTTTTAGGTCGCGATCATCACGATGTTTCGGGAACGGATTCACCGTTTAGAGAAACCTCGAATATCTACGATGGTTCAAGTTTTACTGCGGATATGGCAATTCACAATGTGATTGGCGATTCGTTTCGCGGTGCAACTTGGGTGAGCATTCACAACGGCGGTGGTGTAGGTTGGGGCGAAGTGATCAACGGCGGTTTCGGTATGGTTTTGGATGGTTCTGACGATGCCGATCGACGCTTAAAATCCATGTTGTTTTGGGACGTGAACAATGGCATTTCTCGCCGTTCGTGGGCACGCAACGAAGGCGCTATTTTTGCCATCAAACGTGCGATGGAAACCAATCCGAATTTGAAAGTTACACTTCCGAATTTGGTGGATGACGCATTGTTTTTATAATGGAAACAAAAAAACGAATACTACAAAGACAGAAAAATTCACAAAAATCTGGTAGTTTCGAAAATTTGTTGTAATTTTGCAGTACAATTACGGTTGCGATAGAGGTGAGCGTTGCGATCCCTCGTTATAACTCGGCAGCCGTTTTTTTATTTCGCAGTTAAGCAGTATTGTAGTTTTTGTCCGCCACGCTTTACCACCCCATTTTTTATAAAAATCTTTGATTATTCGAACCCTCTCGTTCTTGTCTTCAGTTGCTTTTCTGGTTGGAATGTATAGCCTTTATAGGCTATTGTTTTTGGTAATGTGTTTTCCATAATTTTTGATTGTTTATATGTTCTGTCTATATAAACGCTCAAAAACCAGTTTTCGTATAAAAATGTTAGTAAATTAAATGTTTTGTTGATAACTTTTTTTTAAAATTAAACAAAAAAGAGGCAGGAAAATAAATTCCTGCCTAAATAATCCAACGGCGATCGGAATCGCCGCCGAACTGGGTGGCAGCAATCGCTCCGCCACCCAATTGTTCTTCTTATTTGTCAACCTTAGCCTGATTGAGAATCTTCTTTTTATTCAATAAATACTTTGTAGCCACAAAACCAACGGAAATCATAATCCAAAAAAATGTAGCAACTTTAAAATTTTTCTCAAGTATGGCATCTATTATAACTGCCATTGAACAAATAGCACCCACTGCAAAGACTGACCAAAGAATTATTTTTTTTCTTTTCATTATTTGTTGATATTTATAATAGTGTAACTAATGACGTATTTTCAAACTATTTAACACGCACCAGAAGCTCCGAGAAGCCCTCCTCCTATTCCACCAATTATAGCACCAACAGGAGCTCCAATACCCGCTGTTGGTATAGCAGCTATACCCGCTCCTCCCAAGGCACCTATAGTTGCACCTCCTATAATTCCAGCAGCACATCTACCCCAACGATTCCACCAACCAGATTTGCTATTAATACCTATTTCATCGAGGATATCAGAAGTAATATATAATGAAATCAACAGAGATGTGTATTCAGCATCAGTAAGAACGCCTCTGCTATTTTCCAATACATTGTCTAATGCAAACAAATATTCCCTATGTGTCGAAAAATCTAATCCGTCTATAGCACTAAGTTTATCTACAACGGATAAAGCGGCATCAGATACATTGGCAATACTATTTTCGGTAATTCTTACTTCCTTTTCATCTATACCGAACTTTTGACACACCGCACTTTTTATTTCACTGAAAGAAAGATTTTCGCGACCGTACAAGTCTGCTATTAAAGTTCGAATAGCATCTCTAGTTTCATCTTTTACAATAGTTTTTTTAATAATTTCTTCTGGAATCTCAACTTTGTTGCAAGAATTAAACAAAGTTGATCCAATAAAAAACGTGCTGATTAAAAATATTTTTTTCATTTTGTTTTTTTTAGTTTTACGTCTGCTCCTTAAACAGACTAATTAATTAGTTTGATTTTAATCCACAACTTTCACAGGAGGCTGTTTTGTTGTACCAACTAATTTTTGTTGTTCACATACACACATTTACATAAAAAAGCGTGGTACTCTTTAAAGTATCTCACTTACTAAGGTATTTAGCGTAACCTGTCCCAATAAGATAAGTAAAAGTCCACGCCGTAGCATAGACATTTTAACTTAAACCTTCTGGGACTACTTTATTAAATCGCTAAATTTTTTAGTAAAAAAGAATAGTTTAAAATGCTTTTTTAGCATACTTCAAGATGTGTGTATTATCAGCACATTATTTTTCCATAGGCAAATTATTTGGTTTGTAATTCAAGTGCAAAGATACAAAAAAAGTTGCAATTAGCAAGAGATTCTTCACTTCGTTCTGAATGACAACCTGAAAAGTTATCAACAAACACCTCAATTTATCAACAATTTTATACGAAAATAGACTTTTTAGCGTTATATAGGTGGAAACTTTTAAATTCAAAAATCATGGAAAAAGAAACATTAAAAATCGGAGAATATGGGCCTATTTACACCCAGTTCAAAGACAAACCCAAAGAAGCCATTTTACATCTGATAAAAGTAAAACAAGGTGAATGCAAAAATGCCTTGTATAGAGAAGATATTGGTTTTATCAGTCTTATTTGGGGAGAAAATCACCCCGAAACACACAAAGGTTTCGGACTTAAACACATTATTGAAAAACATGGAAAAGACATAGAGTTTGCAGGGTTTAGCATTGTCGATTTTATTCCTCTTGTTGTTCGATTTGGGAACTTTAATCTAAAACGGTCTGAAACAGGAAAACGGGTTTATGATAGTGAATCGTTTAGATGTGTTGTGGCTTGTAATGGGGAAAAACAATGGTTATTAACGGCTTTCATTATACTAAAAAAGCCCAAGGCAAAACCTTAGGCTTTCGATTGTCGAACTTGTCAAAAACATCGACGCTGACAAGATTACATGGATACAGTGTATTCCACAACGATAGTACAAAGTTACGAATAATTTTTTATTTAACAAAATATTTTTTGTTAAAAATGTAAAATTTGTGAAATGATTTTTTTTTTCGTACCTTTGCAGGTCATGTTATTTAATCTCACATCGCAATTTAAACCCACGGGCGACCAACCCGAAGCCATCAAAGAGTTGGTGGCGGGCGTGGAACGTGGCGATAAAGCACAGGTTTTATTAGGTGTTACAGGCTCAGGAAAAACATTTACAATTGCGAATGTAATCAACCAAACCAACCGTCCGACGTTGGTTTTGAGCCACAACAAAACATTGGCAGCACAACTTTATAGCGAATTCAAGCAGTTTTTCCCGAATAATGCGGTGGAATATTTTGTGTCGTATTACGACTATTATCAGCCCGAAGCGTATATTCCAAGCACAAATACGTATATCGAAAAAGACTTGAACATCAACGATGAAATTGAAAAACTTCGCTTGAGCGCCACCTCATCTTTACTTTCGGGAAGGCGTGATGTGATTGTGGTTTCATCGGTTTCGTGTATTTATGGAATGGGCAATCCACAAGATTTTGCGTCGAATGTGATTGTGCTTGAACAAGGGCAGCGTTTGTCGATGAAACAAGTGATGCACGCTTTGGTCAACGCGCTTTATTCGCGACACGAATTGGAATTTCAGCGCGGAAATTTCCGTGTGAAAGGCGATACTTTAGACATCTATCCTGCTTACGCCGATTACGCTTATCGCGTGATTTTTTTCGACGACGAAATCGAATCGCTCGAAACGATTTATCCCGACAACGGACAACGCATTGAAGCCAAAGACCAAATCACAATTTTCCCTGCAACGCTGTTCACAACTGATGCTGCGCGTATGCAAGAAGCAATCAAAAGTATTCAGTTGGATTTGGGAAAACAAATCGAATATTTTAAAGAAATCGGAAAACCTTTAGAAGCCAAACGCCTTGAAGACCGCGTCACTTACGATGTTGAGATGATGAAAGAATTAGGCTATTGTTCCGGGATTGAAAATTATTCGCGATACTTGGATGGTCGTGAAGCTGGCTCGCGTCCGTTTTGTTTGTTGGATTATTTTCCGCAAGATTTTTTGTTGGTGGTGGATGAAAGTCATGTAACGATTTCGCAACTCCATGCAATGTATGGTGGAGATAGAAGTCGCAAGATAAACCTTGTGGAGTACGGCTTTCGACTTCCCGCAGCCTTAGATAATCGACCGTTGAAATACGATGAGTTTGAAAAAATCATCAATCAAACGATTTATGTAAGTGCAACGCCTGCCGATTTTGAATTGAAGGAAGCGGGCGGTGTTGTAGTCGAACAGTTAATTCGTCCGACAGGTTTATTAGACCCGATTATTGAAGTTCGACCAAGCCAAAATCAAGTGGATGATTTGTTGGATGAAATCGAAAAAGTAACTGCGAAAGGCGGACGAACGCTTGTAACCACGCTAACCAAGCGCCAAGCCGAAGAGTTAACCAAATATTTATTGAATTTAGGTGTCAAAACTCGTTACATTCATTCCGATGTAGATACGTTGGAACGCGTGGAAATTCTGCAAGACTTGCGTGCAGGATCGTTCGATGTGTTGGTCGGAGTAAACTTGTTGCGTGAAGGTTTGGATTTGCCGGAAGTGGCATTAGTCGCGATTATGGACGCCGACAAAGAAGGTTTTTTGCGTAGCGCTCGCTCGCTTACGCAAACCGCAGGACGCGCTGCGCGAAACATAGACAGTTTAGTAATTATGTATGCCGACAAAATCACCAATTCCATGCAACAAACTATCAATGAGACTAATCGTAGACGCGAAAAACAAATTGCTTACAACGTCAAAAACAACATCACGCCAACACAAATTGTCAAGTCGCTCGATTCAAGTCTTGCCAAAGCCAAACAAGCCGTCAATTACTACGTTGAAAGCGCCGAACTCAATATTGCTGCCGACCCTGTTGTTCAATACATGACCAAAGATCAATTGCAAAAAACCATTCAAAACACCCGAAAACAAATGGAAGCTGCAGTTAAAGAACTTGACTTTATGGAAGCTGCACGGCTGAGGGATGAGATTGCAGCGTTAGAGAAACGACTGTGAAAGGTCGTTTCGACTCCGCTCAGCCACCGATTCTCGGTGGCTGAGCGGAGTCGAAGCCACCAGAAAACAATAAAAAATCCAAAATAAAACACTAAATACCATGAAACTAAAACCCTCCGTAATCCTAATTATTCTAATCTCTCTGATTGTTGTTTACAGTGTCACCGACCGCATTTGGGGTGAAAAATGGCGTGCCAAACGTGCAACCGAAAACACTGGAGGCACTTCCGCTCCACGCGGTGCAGGAAGTGTTTTGGTCGACTACATGATTATAGAACCCGTAGATTTTAACGAGTTAATCGTCGTTACAGGAACGTTAGTATCCAACGAACAAGTTGATTTGCGAAGCGAAGCCAGCGGGAATGTTACACAAATTAATTTTGACGAAGGTAAACGCGTAAAAAAAGGAGACCTTTTAGTCAAAATCAACGATAAGGATCTGCAAGCGCAATACGATCGGGCTGTTCATCGCCAGAGACTTGCCGAAGACAGAGAACGCCGCCAAAAGGTGTTATTGACGAGAGAAGCCATTAGTCAAGAGGAATATGACATTGCTCTTACTGAATTGAACTCACTGAGAGCCGAAACCCAACTCATCAAAGCGCAAATTGAACGTACGGAAATCCGCGCGCCGTTTAATGGTGTAATCGGTTTACGCAATGTTTCGGTTGGCGAATTTATTTCACCACAAATCACCGTTGCGCGGTTGGTTGATAATAATCCTATTAAACTCGATTTCTCTATTCCCGAACGTTTTTTCGATATTGTGAAACTCAACAGTCGTGTGCAATTCAGGCTTGAAGGTGACCCTCAATTGTATACCGCAACCGTATACGCCGTTGAACCGAAAATTGATATTTCGACACGCACCATTCAATTGCGAGCATTAGCCCCAAACCCTGACGGCAGACTGTTTCCGGGCGCTTATGCAAACGTACAATTTGCAACAACACCTTTAAAAGACGCGATAATGGTTCCTTCCGAAGCCCTGCTGTCAGAGGCAACCGGACATAAAGCATTCGTTTATAGAAATGGTATTGCAGAATTACGAACTTTGGAAATCGGTACTCGTACCGAACGAAGTGTGCAAGTGGTAAGAGGTCTTGAATTTGGTGATACGCTGGTGGTTTCGGGGATTTTGCAAATTCGCCCGAATGGCGGGTTGAGACTAAATACACAGATTAATTGAGAAATAATAAGGTAAAAAAAACACGTCATGTCGAGCGTAGTCGAGACATCCCATAGCGAGGAGATTCCTCGACTGCGCTCGGAATGACGACAAAAAATCAAATATGAAAGCAAGATTAATAATTTTAGTTTTACTATTAGTTCCGATAGCGAATATTTTTCATTCGTGCCGTTGTAAAGAACAGCACATAAATTATTTTTACAACAGTTTACTATTGGAAAACTTGGATAACAGCGGTGCAGAAGTTATTGAGTCGGAGGCTTTACAATTTAATAAAAATGCTTATGGCATTCGACTCATTCTGTTAAAAGAGGAAAGGCTCATTGTTCGTGCAAAGCAAGTTAATTCCATTTTTGTTCAATCTGCGTATGCCGTTTCATGGAAGTGCCCTTATACCTATAGTGCAGTCGATACTATTGTGTCCATAAAAGTATTTACAATAAATGATTTTGACAATTTACATTCTGAAAACTCTGAAATTACTGAATATTTTAAGGTAAGACAAACATATTCGAGCGTTAAAGATCATGTAGTAAATATAAACCGCCCTTATAAAAGTTATGATATGAATAACGATATCGAAATTGATTTAATGCTTATGACCGTTCCAACTATAAATAATCGCCATCAATTCAAAGTTCGGATTGAATTATCAAACGGGCACATTTTTGAAGAACAAACCACAGAAATAGAATTGCTATGAAAAATAAATTGTTTTTGATACTTTTCTTATTCGGGCTGTTTGTATGTAGCACTTATGCACAGGAGCCTCTCGCTTATAAATCCAAATGGCAACTCGGACTTTTTTCTGTTGGTGCGAATATGCCTATAACAAAACTTTTGCAAAACACAGAAGCAGATTATATACTCAAATACAAAGATCATTCGTACTATGTACAAGTTCCAATGGTACCGTCAATATCATATTTTTTTCATAAGCATTGGGGAATAAATTTCAACTATCGATTCGGATTCCCTATCAATTTCCGCAACAGAACAGATGATTTTATTGCAAGTGTGCGATCAAGACATGGCAGTAACTATTATATAAATTTAGAAAGTGGTGATAAGGGTGGAATACCCGATTTTGGACAAGTTTATGTGGGTGTAATTTATCGTTTTGAAACAGATAAATTTTATGTATATCCAACATTTTCAATTGGCATGACTTCAATTAATACATTTCATTGGCAAGCACATTTGAAAGAAAAAAACTCAAATAATGAATACAGGCATTTTCTTTCTGCTAACAAAGGATCGTCTTGGGGTAGGTTTCCTACTTTTGCACCTTCGGCTTCTTTTGGCTACAAATTATCAAAGCACATTTTCTTGAATGCAGATATTATGCTTTCGCATTTCAAAACAAACATCGTCTCGAAAAAAGAATTTATAAATTTATACACAAATGAAAGTATTGTAGAATATTTTGATTACAAAAAAGATATTTTCACCCTAAGCCTTGGTGTTGGATTAATATTCGCCTTTTAAAATTAAAAAAAAAGTAGTATCTTTGCAAAAAATAAAAAACCATGAAAAAAATTTTCTTTTACACCATCGTAGTTGCTTGTACGTTCACTGCAACTGCACAAGGCACACGAAGAGCACAGCCCAGAGCGGACGGCTGTAATACAAACACCGCAGGTTGGGGAAGAACCCTTGGCAAAGTGGAATTTAAGTCGAAAAAAACATGGAAAATCGGCAAGCAAGAATGGTCGGATGCCGTAATCGCCGCCAATTGTCAGAAAACAACCTTTTCAGGCGGGTCTTCCGGTTCTTTCAGCGCTGATTGCAGACAAAATGCAGAAGGTAGCGATGGCGGTGATTTGTTCTCGTGGTGTGCGCTTACGCGTTTTCAGAGAGACATTTGTCCGAGAGGCTGGTCAGTACCTACGAGAGAAGACTTTATGACCTTGCAAAAAGAATTGGAAGACATTCAAAAACAAATGAATAGCAAGAGAAATGCACGTCCGGTCAAAAAACAAATGTTTTTTGGACCTACTTTTGAAGGGTATGCCTCTAATCCGGAAGGTGAGTTAATCAGTCAAGGATCGTATGCTCATTATTGGTCATCGTCGGAGTTTGGCCCCAACCACGGCTATCATTTAAGTTTCAATATTTCGGACGATATGTTCTCGCAAGCCAACAGCAATAAGGCTTTCGGATTTACACTGCGTTGCGTCAAAACGCACCGAAGAGCATTTCCCGTACAAACACCTGTGATGGTAGAATTGCCGAAAGATTAATATCACATCATTTTTTTTCGTATCCTGTAATAACAAAAAAACTCAAAATATCATGAAATTCGATCCAGCATCAAACATTCAAGACCTGCTCCAATTTGGGGAGTTTGGCGATGTGAATCCGTCAATTACGGATTCTGCAACTTACACATTTATGGAGGCGCGCGCAATGACTGACACGTTTACGGGCGAACAAGAAGGTTGCTTCCTGTATTCGCGTCATTGGAATCCCAGTAACAAATTTCTTGCCGACGCGTTAGCCGCAATGGATGGCACACCTGCCGCATGGGTAACGGCTTCGGGAATGGCAGCAATTACGTGCGCTATTTTGCAATGCGTAAATTCGGGCGACCACATCATTTCAAGCATGACCACCTATGGCGGAACCTACGCATTCTTGAAAAATTATGTGCCGAAATTCAACATCGAAGTATCATTTTTAGATACAACGGATTTAGAAGCCGTAAAAAAAGCCATTCGTCCGAACACCAAACTGATTTACACCGAAACGATGAACAACCCGTTGTTGCAAATCAGCGATATCCCCGAATTGGCAAAGGTTTGCAAAGCCCATAATTTGAAATTGATGGTCGACAATACGTTCACACCAATGATTGTTGCACCCTACAAATTGGGCGCAGATGTTGTCGTGTATTCGATGACCAAATTCATCAACGGTAAAAACGATTGCGTTGCCGGTGCGATTTGTGCTTCGGAGGAGTTTATCAATTCATTGATTGATGTGAATACCGGAACAGCGATGATATTGGGTCCTGTACTTGATCCGCTACGTTCGTCGGCCATTCTCAAAAACCTTCACACGTTGCATATTCGCATGAAACAACACAGTTACAATGCTGCGTATTTGGCGAAAAAATTCAAATCCATTGGGTTGAAATGCAACTATCCGGGTGAGGCTGATCATCGCGACCACGAATTGTTCAAACGCATGATGAATGCCGAATTCGGCTTCGGTGGTATGATCGCCATTGATATGGAAACCGTAGACCGCGCAAGCAAATTAATGGAACTTATGCAAGAAAAAGGCGTTGGTTATTTGGCGGTGAGTTTGGGTTATTTCAAAACGCTGTTCAGCAATTCTGGCAAAAGCACATCGTCAGAAATCCCTGAAGATGTTCAAAAAGAGATGGGTATGTCGGAAGGTCTAATTCGTTTTTCCGTAGGATTAGACAACGATATTGACCGTACGTTCCAACTGATACATCAGTGTTTGAAGGAATTGAAATATGTATAGTTCGTTTTTGTCAGAACTACGATTTTGTTAAGATTTACAAGATTATCAAGATTAGTATTAGTAAATAATTGAAATTTTGGTAATCTTGTAAATCTTATTAAAATCAAGGTTCAGACATTTATTTCAAAATCACGATCTTTTTAGGCCATATACCTGCCGTAAACTCAAAACGTTTAGCACCATTTTTGTCAAATGCAAAAACTTTTCCATTACCCATATACTCCGCATTGGAAAGATAAATATCCTCATTTTCGTGATTGATATTGATTGCGTAAGGCGTTTCAATCAAACTTGGATTATTGATAAAACTCGGTCTGACAATAGTTTCGGTTGCAGTATTATACTCAACATACTCGCCCGTAAATGTTGACCAATTGTAGTTGTAATAATACGCAATGTTACCTTTCATCACAAAATCGGTAGGAGTAATACCTGCAAATTTTTTATCATAGGTATTTGTAGTGGTGTTGATGCGATGCAAACTGTAAGGAATAATGTAGTCGCCACGACAACCCACAATAATATCACCGTTTGCATCTACACCAATAGAAAATGGATTTTTTTCCACAACGATTTTTTTCACTTCCGTGAATGTTACCAAATCAATAACAGAAACTGTGCTATCGTAGTCAAGACCTATCAAATAATTCATCCCACCGGAATTGGTTACATACGCAAAACCTTTACTAATGGCGATGTTTTCAGGATTATATCCAACTTTAACAAAGCCATCTATTTCGATAGACACAGTATCTAATCGTGCAACATATCCATCGAAACAGGCAATATAAACTTTTCCATCGTGAGCGGCTAAACCATGTGGTTCGCGATTTCTTGAACCATCTTTCAAAGAAATTTGTTGAATAGAATTTAGTTCTAAATCCGTAACTTCAATAGTGGATGAAAACCCAACAGAGATGTAAATTTTTCCGCCATATATCAAAATATCGTTGGCAATATCGCCCAAAATTCGTCCGTTTTGCTTAAAAAACACATCTTGCGTAACTTGTCCGGTTACTAAGTCGTAAGACGTAATGGACGAATTGTTCATGCCTCTTAGACCTTCGTTCAAAACAAGAAGTCTTGGATTTGATGCAACATAATCTGTGGTTACAATCACTTCGCAGGAGTCGGTTTTGTTTCCATCTTGTGTAGTTACAATAATGAATGTTGTACCTTCTGTAATTGCAGTTACAACGCCGTTTAACACGGTTGCGATTGTTGTGTCTTTACTGCTCCAAAGTAAAGTTTGGTTTGTAGCATTGGAAGGAAGCACAGTTGCGTTCAGTGGCAACGAAGAAGTACCTTTAGTCAATGTGATAGAAGATGGAGTTAATGTTACACCCGTAACAGGAACAGGTTCAGCCGTTACAGTTATAGTGCAATTGGCTATTTTGTTACCATCAACGGTTGTAACCGTAACGATGGCTTCACCCACTTCAACAGCCGTAACCATACCATTTTCTACAGTGGCAGCCGTACCGGTAACCGACCATGTTACATCTTTTTTAGTCGCGTTTTCCGGCTCAATGGTTGCACTCAAATGTAAGGTGTCGCCAAGCACCAAGAAAGCAGTGGTTCTGTTCAATTTTACGTCTATTACCAAAATATCGTTGTCTTTTTCCTTTTTACAGGAAACGAATACGAGTACCATCGCCATAGTCATTGTATAGGTTAAGATTTTTTTCATGGTTTTTTATTTTTTTGTTAATGTTTTATTGAATTTCCGTGTAGGGGTGCGGTCTACGCGCCCACTTGCGTCCATATTTCATGGTGCGAGTCGCGCCCTCACGGTTAGGCGATAATGTCGTCCCGGCATAGGATACCACATTACAATTTCGTAGTTTTTATTCGTAAAATTCAGAATTTCAAATGCCGTTTTTAGGTTAATTTTTCGTAAAGAAATCTGTTTTGAAATAGAAAAACCATGATCGAAAAACGGCTCTAATCGAGTGTCTGTGGAATTTTCCTGCAAACTGTAGCGTTCGCCTGAAAACATCAAACTATATTGCAACGTAAAAAACATATTCGCCCCAAAAACAGCACTCCCGGAATGCTTTGGCGTGTAAGGAATTTGATGGTTATAGTTTTTTGATGAAGGAGTTACATCTTTTGCATCTTGAAACGAATAACTGATTTCGCTGTAAAAATCAAGTTTTTTGTTCACGTCAAATCCGCCCTTCAAAGTTGCATCAATCCCTAAAATATCAACTTCTCCGACGTTCACCATCGACCACGTAAACAAATTGTTCATTGGAATGGCAACAATTTTGTCTTTAACTTTATTGCGATATCCGTCAACAGAAATTGCCATATATTTTTTTTCATTCAATGAACTTCCCATGGAAACTCCGAGATTAAATTGTCTTGCCAATTCGGGAGAAAGTCTTGGGTTTCCAACACTTCTGTAATAAAGTTCGTTAAACGTCGGAATTCGATAGGTTTCTTTATAAAAAAACCGAGCAGAAAAATTAGGACAAGAAGCAGGCTGAAAATTCAATCCGAGCGTTGGAGAAAATCGCTGTCTGTTCTTTGCAGCATTATCAGATTCAGCATGTTCAAAGGTTGCTTTATGTAAAAGACTTCTGTAAAAAAGAAACGAACGCCACTTCGCATTCCACGTCCAATTGGTCATCGAAGTCAATCGTGTCGGATAAGCAAATTGTGGTAAATTTGAACTCATTTTATGATAAATAATATCACTGCTTAATGATGTCTGAAATCCCCAGAATTCACGAGTTTGAACACCACCTGAGCCAAAATATTCCGTTTGCGTAAACTGATTATCCAAAGGTCGATCATCTTGAAAATTGGGAATCATGTAACGATTAAACGTTTCCGAAATTTTTGCATTGAACAAAATGGTTGTACTATCCGAAAATCGGTAATTATACTGACCTTGCAGAGCCTTTTCTTTATCCCACAATTTTTGTTCACTCGAATTCGGACTGTATACAGTCACAGAGCCTGGCAACTGCCGATGATTATCATAATAATTGGCTTTGACAAAATATTGATGTCGCGAAGCAGAATAATTTTGCCACATCAAATCCATACGAAAACTCTCAACAGCCGAATTTTCACGAGTTCCTGAGATTGTTTGCCCCTTATGAACCAACTTGAACGGATAATTCCCTTTGGCTCTTTGATAATCTGCGTTTAGTGAAAAAAGTTGTTTTTTGATCTTTTGATGAATATTGAATTGCGGATTAAACAAACCGAACGAACCAACTTTTAGCGAAACTTCAGCATCTGTATGCTGATTTTCGCTAAATGTCGGACGAGCAGTAATAAGGCTGAGTTGAGCAGATTTTGAGTAAAACGAAGCCGTTTGCAAGGTTGACGAAAAATTATCGTTTGACAACTGAATTTCACCGATGTTGTCCAACGTAAATCGGCTCAAATCTATTTGTCCGTTCATTACATTGCTCGTCGGAATTTTATCGACAAATACTCCGGTATGCGACGCACCCAAACTTCGAACAGATACGGTTTTCAGTCCACCAATTCCGCCATAATCTTTCACCATTGCACCTGCAAAAAATTTCACCGCATCAGATAATTGAATAGCGTTCAAACGTTCTAAACTGGTTGTGTTTAACGATTGTAATTGTCCGATATTCGGACTTATACGCGGACGCGCAGCAGCAGAGATTGTCACGCCATCCAAGTTTTGAATACTGTCTAACGATTGTGCAAATGTTTGAAAAAAAACACCTTGCGTCAAGAGAAATCCTATCGCAAGTTTTTTAAATGATCGTATAAAATGTGTATTATTCATCTTTTTTATTTTCGTTTTTATTTGTGAACAAAAGATGAAGGCTAAAAGAGAACCACAAGTTCCGATTTAGTTTTCAGCTTCAATCCACGAAAGCTATTAACTGTTGCGGTTGCAGGTCTTCTGACTTACCGTTCGTTTGGCGCCTTCCCATGATTGATTTTCACAGTGGCTTTTGCCAAACGTTTGTTTTCACGGCTTACAGCAGCGGGACTGTTCAGGATTTTCACCTGATTCCTTCGCACAAAATAGGTTGTGCTACAAACGCGACGCAAAGTTACGATTTTTTTCTTAAACTACCAAATTTTTTTGTATCTTTGCAAAAAAATCGTTATGATAAGCATTAATTCTTCTAATTGTACGCGTTGCTACCATTGTGTAAAAGTTTGCCCATCAAATATTTTTACAATTTCTTCGGAGAAGTCCGTTCAAATTGCACACGAACATCGTTGCATCCGTTGCGGACATTGTGTGGCTGCTTGTGGCTTTAATGCTGTTGTTCACGGTGATTTTCCAAAAGAAAAAGTTCACAAAATTGATGTTGAAAAACTTCCAACACCCGAGCAAACCTTGTTGTTAATCCGCAAACGACGCTCAAATCGGACATTTTCATCCAAACCAATTCCCGAAGAATTTTTATCTCAAATTCTTGAAGCTGCCCACCGTGCGCCAACAGCAATGAATTTACAATTAGTTGATTTTACATTGATTACCAATCCCGAAAAACTCAACGCTATCGTAGATTTTACGTTAAATACGTATATGCCGATTGTCAAAATCGCAGATTTTGCTTTGTTTAAACCGATTTTCAAACGGTGTTTTCCTAAACTTTACAAATATGTTACCATATTCAGAAATTTCGAACGCAGCTATCGCGAACAAGGCAAAGATGTAGGTATTTTGCGAGGTGCAACCGCTGTTTTATTGATTCATACATCGAAACCTTCAAACTTTGGTAGAGAGGATAGTCAGCTTGCTTATCAAAATGCTTCGCTGATGGCGGAAAATTTGGGTGTATCACAGTTTTACACCGGTTTTGTAGTTCGAGCCATTAGACAGAGAAGTAAAAAACTGGAAAAAATATTGGGCATCAACGGAACCATTCACGCAGGAATGGCGCTTGGAATGCCACAATTTGAATATCCGAATTACATTGACAGAAAAGAAATAAAACTAACACGTCTATAAACCCCGCAGGGTTTCGTATGACCTTAATAACATTTCCGTATGAAAACAAAAGAAGAAATTGTAGAAAATTGGCTACCTCGTTACACGGGAGCATCATTGGAACAGTTTGGAGAATACATTCTCTTGGTTAATTTCCACGAATATGTGTATCGATTTTCCGAAAAATTCAATGTCGAAATTTTCGGAATTGGCAAAGCCATGCAGTGTGCAACACACGAAAATATCACGATTATCAACTTTGGTATGGGTAGTCCGAATGCAGCGACAATCATGGATTTGCTGAGTGCCATTCATCCAAAAGCCGTTTTGTTTTTGGGTAAATGCGGCGGTTTGAAAAAAACGCTACTCGGCGATTTTATTCTTCCGATTGCAGCTATTCGTGGTGAAGGAACATCAAGGGATTATTTTCCGAAAGAAGTACCTGCATTACCTGCGTTCAGTTTGCAAAAAGCCGTATCTACAACCATTCGCGACTACGGTAAAGATTACTGGACGGGCACGATTTACACTACAAACCGCCGTGTTTGGGAGCACGACGAACAATTCAAAGATTATTTACACTCGCTCAAATGTATCGGTATTGATATGGAAACGGCAACCATTTTAATCACCGGATTTGCCAATCAAATTCCAGCAGGCGCGTTGCTTCTTGTGTCTGATAATCCAATGACACCCGAAGGTGTGAAGACATCGTCAAGCGATCACATGGTCAGCGAAAATTTTGCACAATTCCATTTGGACATCGGGATTGATTCACTGAAACAATTGATGTATAATGGGCTTACGGTGAAACATTTGAGGTTTGAATTTTAGGCTTCGACTCCGCTCAGCCACCGTATACGGTCGTTGAGCGGAGTCGAAACGACAATCACACGCCAAACGCCTTTTTGAAATCCTTCACCAAATCCAATTTCTCCCAAGCAAAAAATTCAACAGTTTTGAAATACTTGGTTTCTTTGCCAATTTTTTTGGTTTTGGTTTCTTTGTTGGAATAAAAAACTTCAACTTCTTTTTTATACGTATCTCTTCCAAAATGCCCGTAAGACGCGGTTGGCAAATAGATCGGGTTTTTCAAACCGAAGCGGTTTACAATTGCGTAAGGGCGTAAATCTATCAATTTAGAAACGATAGTTGCAATTTCGCCGTCGTGCATGACGTTGCCGTTTTTCTTGGCTTTGCACGTTCCGTAGGTATTCACATACAATCCAACAGGTTGTGCTACCCCAATTGCATAAGCCACCTGAACCAATACCTCTTCGCAAACACCTGCTGCTACAAGATTTTTCGCAATATGTCGCATTGCATAAGCAGCCGAACGATCCACTTTAGAAGGATCTTTTCCTGAAAATGCACCACCGCCATGAGCACCTTTTCCACCGTAAGTATCAACAATAATTTTACGGCCTGTCAAGCCTGTATCACCGTGAGGGCCGCCGATAACAAACTTTCCGGTTGGATTTACAAATAATTTGTATTTTGCATTAAATAACGCCTGTACGCGCTTTGGCAATGTTTTGATCACTCGCGGAATTAAGATGGTTTCCACATCTTTTTTGATGGTATCAAGCATTTTTTTCTCCTCCGAAAAATCGTCGTGTTGCGTGGAAATCACAATAGCATCAATGGCTATCGGCTTTCCATTGTCTTCATATTTAATCGTAACCTGCGATTTGGAATCCGGACGCAGATATTTCATTTGCTTGCCTTCTCTACGAATGGCAGCCAATTCCTGCAAAAAAATGTGTGATAATTCAACGGGCATCGGCATATGATTATCCATGTCGTTACACGCATAGCCAAACATCATGCCTTGATCACCCGCGCCTTGATCTTCGGCTTTTTTGCGTTCAACGCCCTGATTGATGTCTTGCGATTGCCCATGAATAGCGGAAATCACACCACAAGAATCTGCATCAAAGCGGTATTCGGCCTTGGTGTAACCGATTTGTCGGATGGTTTCGCGAGCAATATGCTGCACGTCTACATAACAATTCGTTTTTACTTCACCTGCACACACAGTTAAACCTGTTGTTACAAGCGTTTCGCACGCCACTTTCGATTCCGGATCGTAACGTAAAAATTGGTCTAATAAAGCATCGGAAATTTGATCCGCTACTTTGTCGGGGTGTCCTTCGGACACGGATTCTGAGGTGAAAAGATAGCTCATAGTTTTAATAGTTTTGTAGTTTTATATTTGGTGCGGGGTGGCGAGGTACTGGGTGCGAGGTGTGCTTACTAGTACACCTCGTACCCAGCAACCTCGTACCTGTTCTTTTTTTTACAAAAAAAAGAACTCCCCTTGTGGAAAGTTCGCTTGCATACAACCAATGCTGGTATACCTGTTTACATTTTAGCGTTTTTTTACGTGGTTGCAAGCAGTCAAATTCGTCCACAAATCTTTTGCAAAGATACGAATAATTTTTCATATAAGCAATTTTTTTTGTATCTTTGCAGATGAAAATTTTGAATTAATATGAAAAAAACTATTTTGATTGTTTGCTTTCTAAGTTTATTTGGCACTATTCATGCACAAGCGTTTAAAATTGGGGAAAACAGGGCTTCTTTCGGACTGGGTTTCGGTTGGGTGCATAAAGATCCGGTTCCAAAATCTTTGAATCTCCCTTCTCCAAATATATTGGTTGAGCGTAGTCTCCTTCCTTTCAAAGGTTTAGGTTTCATTAGTATTGGTGCGCAATTTGGGTTTCATCATGGTTTAAGTTTGGAAAAAGATAAACAAACTTGGACAGCAGTTTATTTTGTTCCCCGAGTGGCTTTATATTTTCATGAGATTTGGGATGAAGATGATTTCCCTGAAAACATTGACCTTTATGGTGGCGTAGGTTTTGGATTTCGTTTTTTGTCGCACAAAATTTCGTCGAGTATTGAAGGTGAAATAAAAGATAGAAGCGGATTTAACCTCGGTTACAATTTCTTTATAGGCGGACGATATTATTTCAAACCTCATGCATCTATTTTCGCGGAACTCGGCTATGGGCTTTCGTTTTTGAATGCCGGAATAACTATACGATATTAAAACACGTCATGTTGAACCCTTCGACTTCGCTCAGGATAAACTCCGTTGAGACATCCCATAGCAAGGGGATTCCTCGACTACGCTCGGAATGGCGACGATAAAATCAAAAAACAAAAAATCAAAAATGAAAATATCCTACAATTGGCTAAAAAATTATGCCAACATCACACAAACACCTGAAGAATTGTCGATTATTTTAACCGATTGCGGACTTGAAGTTGAAAGTTTGGAATCTGTTGAATCTGTTCGTGGAGGCTTAAAAGGTGTGGTCATCGGCGAAGTAGTCACTTGCGAAAAACATCCGGATGCGGATAAACTGAAAGTAACAACTGTGAATATTGGTGCTCCTGAATTATTGCACATCGTTTGTGGTGCAAACAATGTTGCAGCGGGACAAAAAGTGCCTGTTGCTACAGTTGGAACGACGATCTACAAAGGCGACGAAGAGCCTTTTGAAATCAAGAAATCCAAAATTCGCGGACAACTTTCCGAAGGTATGATTTGTGCTGAAGATGAATTGGGCTTAGGTGATGATCACGATGGCATTATGGTGCTCGAACCATCCACTGCTATAGGGACTCCGGCTGCCGACTATTTTAAAATCGAAACGGATGTTGTGTTTACAATCGGACTGACGCCGAATCGCAACGATGCCACTTCACACATTGGCGTGGCAAGAGATGTCGTTGCTGTGATTAATGCAAAAGCGCTTGGTAACGAGCATTTGAAATATCCGAATTTAGACCATTTCAAAATTGATAATACCAATCTTCCAATTGAGGTAAATGTTGAAGATATTGTAGATTGTCCGCGATATTCAGGGCTTACTATTTCCGATATTAAAGTTGGCGAATCTCCGGATTGGGTGAAAAATCGCTTGAAAGCCGTTGGTTTGCGTCCAATAAATAATGTTGTGGATGCAACTAATTTTGTGATGATGGAATGTGGTCAGCCTTTACATGCGTTTGATGTTGCAAAAATTTCGAGACAAAAAATCATTGTTAAAAAACTTCCTAAAGGCACTATTTTCAAAACATTGGACGATGTTGAACGAAAACTTGACGGAAACGAACTGATGATTTGTAACGCTGACGAAGGCATGTGTATCGCCGGCGTTTTCGGTGGTACGAAATCCGGTGTTACCGAACAAACCACCGCAATTTTCTTGGAAAGTGCATACTTCAATCCGGTGAGCATTCGTAAAACATCGAAATTACATGGATTGAAAACGGATGCTTCCTTTCGCTTCGAACGTGGCGCTGATCCGAACATTACGATTGATGCGCTGAAACGCGCAGCAATGTTAATAAAAGAAGTCGCAGGCGGAACTATTTCGTCTGAAATTGTAGATGTTTATCCTGAAAAAATCGAGCCAAAAATCGTTGATTTTTCTTGCGAAAAAATGAACCGTTTGGTTGGAAATGATATTCCGAAAGAAGCTGTGATGAATATTTTACAATCACTTGAAATTCGCATCAGTGGAGAGTTCCCAAAATTAACATTGAAAATTCCAAGCAACAAAGCGGATGTAACTCGTGATGTAGACGTGATTGAGGAAATTTTGCGCATTTATGGTTTTAATCGTATTCCCAATACAGGCACAACACAAATGAGTTTGGAACATTCAAGCAAGCCCGATCGCGAAAAAGTCTATAATCAAATTTCGGATTTCCTTACCAACAATGGGTTTTCGGAAATCATGAACAACTCGTTGACGAAAGCCGAACACACCGAAGAAGTCAAAGGATTTGATTCCAACCTCAATGTTATAATCGCTAATCCATTGAGCAACGAATTGGACGTAATGCGTCAAAGCCTTCTGTTTGGTGGGCTTACGAGCATTGCCTACAACTGCAATCATCAACTCACAGATTTGAAATTGTACGAATTTGGAACAATTTACCAAAAAAATCCGAATGTAGAACCAACCGCTTCGGTTACCAAGAAATACAAGGAAATCCAGCGATTAGCAATTTTCATCAGCGGAAATAAACGCGCCGAAAACTGGCAAAAACCTTTGGAAACGGTTGATTTTAATTATCTGAAAAGTCTTGTAAACACCGTATTTTCAAGGCTTCGATTGGATAATTACAAAATTGAAAATACGGTTCCCGAATATTTCAGCGAAGGTTTATCCTATATTCTGAATGGCAAGACTGTTGCAACATTCGGAAAACTTTCAAAAGCAACGTTGAAATATTTCGATGTCAAACAAGATGTTTATTACGCAGATATTTCGTGGACGGATATTTTAAAAGCACTTCCCAAGAAACCGATTTTGTATCAGGAAATTTCGAAATTCCCAGAAGTACGTAGAGATTTGGCGTTGTTAGTCGATCAAAAAATTACATTCGAAGAAATCGAAAAATTGGCTTTTCATGCAGAGAAGAATTTACTTCGGACGGTCAATTTATTCGATGTTTACGAAGGCGAGAAATTGCCGGAATGCAAGAAATCTTACGCGATTTCGTTCATTCTGCAAGACTCTGAAAAAACGCTTAGTGAAAAACAAATCACAGGTGTAATGGAAAAAATGATGAGACAAATGACTGAAAAATTGGGGGCAACAATTCGTTAAAACTGAAAATAAATAAACGGTTGCAAATCTGCAGACTTTATTTGGTATAGGAATAAAATCACGCAAAGAACTAAAATAACTTTCAACACGATTGGAATTTTGTGGAAAGCACTGCGATAATTTTCTTTGATATTTTCGGGAAGCCAGTGCATTACAAAGCCTAATAAAATCAAGGAAAACACGGCTGCATAATTCGAAATTATCGTCAGAATGTTAACATCAAACATTCGATACGTCATTTGCAAAAGCATTTGTTCGGCAGTTTGCATCGAATCTGCGCGGAAAAACAACCATGCAAAACAAACAAAATTGAACGTGATGAATATCGAAACAATAGTTTTGAAACGCTGTTTTTTGCGTGGATTTTTATTGGGTAAATATGCGACCCATATTTTATGAGCAACTAACGCAAGTCCATGTAATCCGCCCCAAATCACGAATTTCGTTGCTGCTCCATGCCACAACCCGCCCAACAACATCGTTAGCATTAACGCCAAAAACATCACAATTTTTCCGTTTCTGCTTCCGCCTAATGGTATGTATAAATAATCCCTGAGCCAAGTCGAAAGCGAGATGTGCCAACGTCTCCAGAAATCGGAAATGTTTTTTGCCTTGTATGGCGATCGGAAATTTATAGGGAGTTGAAAGCCTAAAATTAAGGCTGTTCCGATAGCAATATCGGTATATCCCGAGAAATCGCAATAAATCTGAATGGCATATCCATACGCTGCCATCAAATTCTCGAAACCTGTGTATAGCATAGGATTTTCGAACACTCGATCCACAAAATTAATCGAAATATAATCCGCAATCAACATTTTTTTGATCAATCCGCTCACGATTAAAAACACAGCAAACGAAAATTCGCGCGATGAAACTTGATAATTTCGGTAAAGTTGCGGCACAAACTCGGCAGCACGAACAATCGGTCCTGCAACCAATGGCGGAAAAAACGTAACATAAAATCCGAAATCAATAATACTGCGAATCGGTTTCACTTTTTTTCGATACACATCTATCACATAACTCATCGTTTGAAACGTGTAAAACGAAACGCCGACAGGCAAAATAATCGTCCATATATCTAAATCGGAACCTGTCAGTTGATTTGTCCAAAGCGCCAAATAGTCAATGGCTACAAAGTCTGTTCCAAAAATTTGATTGAAAATATCGGTAAAATAATAGGCATATTTGAAATACGATAAAACAAGCAAATTCACAGCCAAAGAGGCAATCAGAAAGAATTTTCGTTTCCATTTTTTTTGAAAATGATTAATTGCTATTCCAAATGAATAGTCTGTAACCGTTGAAAACAATAGTAAAACAAAGAAATACCCCGCAGATTTGTAATAGAAAAACAAACTCGCCGCAAACAAAAACGCATTTCGTAATTTTTTCTTTCTAAAAATAATCGCATAAATTCCCAAAACAAACACAAAGAACACCCAAAACTTGATGTTTGTGAACAGAAACGGGTCCGATGAAAGATATGTTAGGAATTCGTTCATTTTTGAGTTAAGAGTTAAGAACTAAGAGTTATGAGTTATTATTTCCCTATTGGTGTAGCATGCCCCTTTGTAGCAATGAGATTCCTCGACTTCGTGCACGTTGTGCACTTCGCTCGGAATGACGGCGTTTTGCCGAGGAGGGAGGAGTGAAGGTTTTGGCGGCTTTGCCACCAAAACCTTCACTCCATTCTTTGCATCTCTTGATACCGTCATGTCGAGCGAAGCGAAGCGGAGTCGAGACATCCCCTTGCTATTTAGGTATTGTTTCTCATTTTCGTTTTTTTGCTAATGTTTTATAGTATTTAAATAATTTTGTATCAATGCCTGAAACAGCAAATCCGCTTGAAGCTCGTAGCCTCTTCTGATGAAATGAAGTTTATCGCTATTGACAAGATTGGCCTGAAACCAGTCGTCTATAGAACCTTTTCCTCCCATCACAGCATAAAAATCCCAAACAGCACAATCGTTAGCTTTTGCTACATCGTAAATAATTTTGATGATTTGTGGAAATTCTTTTATCGGTTGCGTTCCGTTTTTCAATGCATCGCCAGGAGTTGTCAACAAAATAGGCACATTTGGAAGCTCGGCTCGAATGCGGCGAATGAGTGCAGTGTAGTTTTTTCGAAATTCGGTTGGATTAAAATTTTGGTAAACATCATTGGTGCCATACGATAAAATAATCAACGAAGGCTCTACAACCAAGAGTTGTTTTTCCAACAAATTGGATTTCAGCAAATCCTTGACTCTTGCACCATTCACGCCAAGTGCGCTATACGTTGAGCCTGCGTTTCCACTTTCCAAACTGATGCCATAAATTGATATTTCTTGTGTCGTATTTTTCTTAAAATCAAAAACGAAAGTCAAACTATCCATCGGATTATTCAAACCAAAAAGTGTGTAACCGCAAGACTCATTCGTGATTTGAAACATCAGATTATCACTCTGAACCAACCGTATTTTCGGTACATTCTCACCAACAGAATGAAATACTCGAATGCATGTAAACGGGCTTGTTACATAACCTGTTTGCGGTTGTGAAATTTTTAATATCGCTAACGGATCGGTTGTAGATATGGACATTCCTGTTAATCCCAAGTCTTCCGAACCATCAGATTTTGCATTACGAACGCTAGACCACTCTCCCGAATAGTCCACAATATAACTGTGAGGATTATTCGTTTTTGCGACTGTAAATGGGAAAATCACTCCTCTATCTCCTTCCGACCATGCCGTTTGTTCTCCAAGTAACAACTGACGCATCCGGTTTGGCAAATGATCCGCTTGAATGTGAGAATCGCCGAAATGCAGAATATTCAAGCGTCCGGCGCCATGAACCTGTAATTTTAAAAGTTTTTCATAGAAAAATTTAAACTTTTTCGACGAACGTCCTTTGTGTTTGATTTCATTTTCTCCACATCTCAAAAATGGGTAAGAATGCTCATGTTGCTCGCAGGTTTGAGCCTCAACAAACTGCGTGGAAATGGCCAAAATACAGGCTATACTGATATATTTAGCGTAATTCATTTAATTCTTGCAATTTTTGTTTGAGAGCGTATTCCTTTTGCTGTTTCAAATAATTCAGATATTCGATCATCAACGATTTGTAAAACATCTCTCCTACCCTTTGCGCTCCTCTTGCCGAAAAATGTGTGTAATCTTTTCCCGCCAAAGCCGGTTTTTGATTCACCCAGTTAACTACTGAGTTTTCTCCGCCCATGGCTTCATACAGATCCCAGAACACGCAACCTGTACGAATTGCAGCGCTTCTCTGCGCATCCCTAACCAAAGGTACATTCGGATTGGTTCGAAACGTTTCGCCGTCTTTGAACGCTCTGTCCGAAACACCAATAACAATCAAAGCAACATCGGGCATCAAGTTTTTTAAAAACGTTAATTCTCGAACCAACGCATTCTCTAAAGCCTTTGCATTTACTTTGATATTCGGATTATTCGGTACAGCATTAACACCAAATTGGAACAACACTAATTTGGTATTTAGAAGTTGAAAACTTTCTTGAAGCAAGCTCGCTTTTTGACGTGTAAAAATATAGCCTGACGAACCGCGTATGGGCAAGTTATCCACCGCAATCCCATATCTCGAATCTAACGAAATACCAAACAGTTGAGACATTCGGGGATTTTTAAAAATTATTTCGACATTTCTTTGAGTTGTATCAAACGGAAAATTTGTCAAGGAAAAATAGTCTCCGACTCGTTGGTTTTGAAAATTGCGAATGATCTTTGAACGGTCTAAAACCTCAATGTTTTCAAGATTTTGTGTGTTTAATGTCAAGATATTGATATTCGAAAAATAACTTGCTTCAGGATACAAAACGTAAGGCGAAACTCGTAATCTCACCGTTGCAGCATGGTTTGTTGCACCTTGTAAATAACCCATCAAAGCACCAAACGAGTTACTTGGTAATTGATCGGTAATAAAACTTCTGTTCCAATTCATGGATTTTTCAACCACGTAAGACGACATAGTTACCGGGCCGAACAGTGGAACCGCACCCATACCAAAGCCTCCAAACGAACGTTGTAAATAACTTCGAATCGCAGAAGTAATCCGATCTCCTTCAATTTGAGAATCCCCATAATGCAAAATTCGAATCAACTCGGACGTATCTGTCATTGTTGATAAATGCTCAAAAAGCAAAATCAACGGATGGCCTTTGACATTCGCGTATTCCAACGGATAGTACCGTAAATCCTGCAATTCGGGATAGGCAAGCACTGAAGAATCTATCGCTAAAAATGTCGCTTTTTCCTCTTCGCTCATGACATAAATTATCGGTGTTTTTGACTCCTCAACTATTCGATCAACTGCTTGATTGCTTTTAAAATTCGGAACTCGAAATTGCAAATATTCGCCAATTCTATAATTTTTTCCACCCCAAAAAAGCATAACCACTGCCAATAAAAGCAGTATGGATAAAAAAAATAAAAAATTCTTGTATGGTTTCACAGTCTAATTCACTCTGATTTTCAACACCTGATTTGGGTAAATCCTACTTCCGCTATCGCTCAAATTATTTAGGTTGATAATGTCTTGAATAGTTGAACCCGGATGTTTGCGCTGTATCGAAAATAACGTCTCGCCTTTTTGCACTTTGTGATGTACAAATTTACCATCTGTAGTAGACGTATTCTTGGATTGAAGCGCCGCCACATTACCGGTTTGGTGATTGGGTTTTGTGGTGTAAATCACAAGATTTTGGTTAATCTTTAAAAGATCCGATTTTAGGTTGTTCCATTCTTTTAATTGAGAGACTCTAACACCAAATCGAGCGGCGATCGAACTCAAATTATCACCGTGTTTCACGCGATAAGTAACTTTTGAAGCTCCTCTCGACGATTGATTTCCTGCCAATAATTCGATTGCATGCCTAACATTTTCAGGAATCGGACTTGTAAAAATCGTATCGCTGTTCTCAATAAATCTTAGAATGTAAATCGCCGGTAATCTCAGCACAAATGGTTCTTTGTCTTCCGGAATGAAATCCAATTTATATTGTGGGTTGTGATCGCGAATGGTTTGAATGGGTACACCGGTAAAGTGCGCTATTCGATCGAAGTAGACTTTTTGATTAATCATCAACGTATCCATAATTTCAGGGAAATCCGTATCCGAAGGGATGATATTATGCTCACGATAATACGTCATTGCGTAGGTTGCACCGATAAAAGCTGGTACGTAATTTCGTGTTTCTCTCGGTAAAAATTTGTAGATCTCCCAAAAATCACGTTTACCTTTCGCTCGTGTAATGGCTCTGTTTACAGTGCCTTGCCCGCTGTTGTATGCCGCAATCGCCAATGTCCAACAGCCAAATCTGTTGTACAACGATTTCAAATAAAGCACTGCCGCTTCGGTGGATTTTTCAGGATCAAAACGCTCGTCTAATTCGTTATTTACTCTTAATCCCAACGATTTTCCCGTGCGATACATAAACTGCCAAAGTCCGGATGCTCCCACACGCGACACTGCACGCGGATTCAACGCAGATTCGATAATGGCCAAGTATTTCAATTCTTCCGGCAACCCGTGCTTTGCTAATTCTCGTTCAAAAATCGGAAAATAGTATCTCGACAACATCAACATCGTTCGAGTTTGATTGCGTTTACGCGAGGTATAAACTTCAATATACGCACGAACTCTCGGGTTATACGGCAAATGCATGAGCGTATTGATTTGGTTTAATCGCTCTTGAAAAATCGAATCCACATTTTCGTAAAGTGGTTCGTAGTTTAGGTCTTCCTCCACGATTTCCGTAACATCGAAACGTTTGTCGAAATATCGCAAATGTCGTGTTAAGAAACTTTCCTGCGACACATGCAATGTTAGAGGCAAAATTTTAACACTATCTTGCTCAATATAGTCGGATATAACAGCAGAATCCGATATTTCCGAAAACGTCGTCACCGGAGCCTGCTCAATTGTATCTTGAGCAAATCCCAGTGACGCAATCTTACAAAGAACAAGTATAGTGACAATTTTTCGCATGCAGTTTACAAAGATACGATTTTTTTTTGAATTGAACAAAAAAAATCCCCACAAATTGCAGGGATTTCTTTTATCATGATGTCATTATTCCTCTCTTCTTTGTGGACGCGAAGGATTAAAATCTCTTCTTTCCGGACGACGGTCGCCATCTCTACGAAAATCACGACGTTCGCCATCTCTGCGAGGCGGACGCTCTTTGCGCTCCGGCTCTACATAACCTTCAGGTTTTGGTAGAAGCACTTTGTGAGAAAGTTTTAATTTTCCGGTTCGTTTGTCAATATCAATCAATTTCACTTCGATTGTATCGCCTTCTTTAATGCCTGTTTCTTCCATCGTTTCAATGCGTTTCCAGTCGATTTCCGAAATGTGCAACAAGCCATCTTTTCCCGGCAAAATTTCAACAAATGCGCCAAAAGGTTGAAGTGTTTTTACTTTACCTTGATACACGGTTCCAACTTCCGGAACTTCAATAATGGCTTTGATTCTCGCGATTGCAACATCAATAGCATCTTTATTTGCTGCAGCGATATCAATGATACCGAATTCGCCTTGCTCCTCAATCGCAATCTCTGTGCCGGTTTCGCGTTGCATTTCTTGAATCACTTTTCCACCTGTTCCAATCACTGCGCCAATAAATTCTTTCGGAATCGTCATTTGTACGATACGCGGAACAAACGGGCGATAATCTTCTCTCGGTTCTGCAATAGTTTTCGTGATTTCATCCATAATATGCTGACGTCCTGCATGCGCTTGCATAAGGGCTTGTGCCAACACTTCGTAAGACAAACCATCCACTTTAATATCCATCTGACAAGCCGTAATTCCATCGCGCGTTCCGCAAACTTTGAAATCCATATCGCCCAAATGGTCTTCATCGCCCAAAATGTCAGACAATACCGCGAATTTACCGCTTGCATCGGAAATCAACCCCATCGCAATACCCGTTACCGGTTTTTTGATTTTCACACCTGCATCCATCAAGGCGAGTGTTCCTGCGCAAACCGTCGCCATTGACGACGAGCCGTTGGATTCCAAAACATCAGAAACTATGCGGATAGTGTAAGGATTATCCTCGCCCAAAGGCAACATCGGCTTAAGTGCGCGCAGCGCCAAGTTTCCGTGTCCGACTTCTCTCCTGCCCGTTCCGCGATTTGGTTTTGCTTCCCCCGTTGAAAATGGCGGAAAATTATAGTGCAACAAGAATTTTTCTTTGCCCTCGATTATTGCGCCATCAATTAGCTTTTCATCAAGTTTTGTTCCCAAAGTTACGGTAGTTAACGATTGCGTTTCACCACGCGTAAAAATCGCAGAACCGTGTGCAGACGGCAAATAATCCACTTCCGACCAAATCGGACGAATTTCGTCTGTCTTGCGTCCATCTAAGCGGAATTTCGTATCCAAAACCATATTGCGAACAGCCTCTTTGTGGCAATCGTGGAAATACATGCCCAACATGAATTTCTTTTCTGCCGCTTCTTCTTCCGAAATGGTTGCTAAAAATTGCTCTTGAACCTCTTTGATTTTTTCGCCACGAATGGCTTTATTGGCAATGCGTTCGTTAGAAGCGTCATAGTATTTTTGATAGCAAAAATCCCATACTTTTTTCTTTAAATCCAAATCGTGAACTTCGTGAGAATATTCGCGTTTTTGTGTTTTTCCAACCATTTCGGCTAATTCACGTTGCGCTTGACATTGCACTTTAATTGCCTCGTGTGCCACCTTCAAAGCTTCAATCATCACGTCTTCCGAGATTTCTTTCATCTCGCCTTCCACCATGTTGATGTCTTTTTCGGAAGCAGCAACGATCAAATCCAAATCGGCATCTTTTAATTGTTCAACCGTAGGATTGATCACAAACTCTCCATTGATACGGGCTACACGACATTCTGAAATTGGTCCGTTGAACGGAATATCCGACACTGCCAACGCTGCAGACGCTGCCAATGCTGCAAAAGCATCAGGCAACACGTTTCTATCTCCTGAAATCAAATACACCAAAACTTGCGTTTCTGCATGATAATCACTCGGAAACAACGGACGAAGTGCTCTGTCAATCAATCGTGAAATCAAAATTTCGTATTCCGAAGGACGAGCTTCACGTTTGAAAAAACCGCCGGGGAAGCGTCCTACCGCTGCATATTTTTCTTGATAATCCACTGTAAGTGGCATAAAATCTACATTTTCGCCTGCCTCTTTTTTACTTACAACTGTTGCGAGCAACATCGTGTTGCCGCATTTTACAACTACTGAACCGTCGGCTTGCTTCGCCAATTTTCCGGTTTCGATCATTACTTCCCGACCGTCGGGGAGTAAAAAGGTTTTTTGAATTCCTAACATCTTTTTTCTTTTTTTTACATCTTATACAAACAGAAAAAGGCACGTTCGTAAGCTATTACGAATGGCGCCCCTTTCCAAATATTTTTTTCAAATAGATTACTTACGCAAGTTAAGCTCTTTCAAAATTGCACGGTATCTGGTGATATCGCGTTCTTTCAAATAGTCGAGCATTTGGCGACGTTGACCTACCAAATTCACCAAAGAGCGTTTGGTAACCATGTCTTTTTTGTTTTGCTTCATGTGCTCCGACAAATGCTGGATTCTGTGTGTAAATAGGGCAATTTGTCCTTCGGAAGAGCCGGTATCCACTGCGGATTTACCGTGTTTTGTAAGAATGTTTTTCTTTACGTCTGCTGTTAAATACATAATTTTTAACGGTTTATTCTTTTTCTCATTTATAAATTGAGTGCAAAGGTACGATTTTTTTTTGACATGAACAAATTTTTTTGAGATAAAATTAGTGATTTGTCGATTTTCACTTTGCTGATTCTTAAAATTTACAGATAAAACCTACCGAAATAAGCCCAACATTGACAACATTATGAGGGCTTACGCCAGCAGTAAACGAGGACACATTATTTTCGTATTTATTTTTATCTTTATCTTCTGCTTTCATTTTGGTAGAATTCCATCCTAAATTCAAAAAGTTCAATCCGGCCTCAAGACTGATTTTTGGAGTTAAATTATAAGCCAAAACAGGAACAATATTAACACCAAAAGAAGATACTTTAAGATCAATTTCTTCTGTTCTTGAATAGGGCCAAGATCCTATCCGTTCTTCTGTGTATTTGAACTTGCCCGGTCCTGTTAAAAAATGTGCTCCTGCATTTACAAACACAGAAAATTTACCGAGTTGCAAAAACGTGTAACGAACAAAAGGTTGAATACCAAATAGCGTGTTTTCAAGTTTTTCTTCTTCTAAATCGGTAAAACTCGGCCTAATGTATTTATATTTCTCAAGCTCAGTACTTTTATTCCAAACAATACTTGCTCCAATTGCAAATTTGTCGTTTACATAGTAACCAATCATTGGTGCAAAGGAAAAATCAGAATATGATACTGTCCGTTCACGATCTACTTTCCCCCAATAACCGTCTTCAGAAACAGTTGTTTTATCGGATGTAGAATTAAATTCAATGCCGCCGCCGATAAATAATTGTGCGTGCGAAATCACAGCAAATGAAACAAGTGCTGTTGTGATGATAATTTTTTTCATGTTTTTTTAGATTTTAGTTAACATTATGGAGTTATATTTTTTGCAAAGATATGAAAAAGATTTATAATAACAAATAAATTTCCCGCTTTTTTTCACAATAGATTCAACCATCAAATAAAGTTTAGTTTTGCAAAAATACAAAGAGTTAAAAAAAAATCGTATCTTTGCAAAAAATATGAATAAACCAGAAAAAACAACCACCGACTATCGCCAATGGCTGATAGACCTCAAAACCAAAATCCGTCAAAGCCAAATCAAAGCGGCGGTGCGAGTAAACGAGGAATTGCTCCGTCTTTATTGGGATATGGGGCAAGATATTGTCGTTCGCCAAATGGAAGCCACTTGGGGCGGCAAATTCCTTGAAAAATTGAGTAACGATTTGCGTTCGGAATTTCCGCACATGAAAGGATTTTCTGTTCAAAATTTGTATCGTATGAGACAATTTTATTTGTTTTATACCCAAGACGGCTCAATTCGTCAACAACTTGCTGACGAAACTTTCTCGCAAGCTGCGAGAAAATTACAAATGATTGAAAATAAAAACAATACAATTCTCTCGCAAGTTGCGAGAGAATTAGAAACTCACCCAATTTTTCAAATTCCCTGGTTTCATCACGTATTGATTTTCACTAAATGTAAATCCGTTAAAGAAGCCATGTTCTACGTTCAAAAAACCATAGAAAACGGTTGGAGTAGAGCCGTTTTAATGAATTTTATGGATGCAGGCTTATATGGGGCACAAGGAAAAGCACTGACTAACTTCTCACGACTTCTACCCGAAGTGCAAAGCGATTTAGCCAATGAAATTGTAAAAGACCCATATAACTTTGATTTTCTAACCCTTACTGATGGTTACAAAGAAAGAGAATTGGAAGACGCACTTACCACCAATATCACGAAATTTCTAACTGAATTAGGGCAAGGTTTTGCGTATGTGGGCAGACAAGTTCCCGTAAAAATAGGCAAGAAAGAACGATTTATAGATTTGCTTTTTTATCACTTGAAGCTTCGTTGTTACGTGGTTATCGAATTAAAAGCAAAGGAATTCGAACTCGAACATGCCGGTAAATTGGGAGGGTATATTTCAGCCATCAATCATCAGAAAAAGGCAGAAACCGACAATCCTACAATAGGATTGATAATTTGCAAAGATAAAGACAACATTGAGGTACAATATGCTTTGGAAAATACCAATCAACCCATTGGTATTTCCGAATACGAGCTATCTAATCTATTGCCCGAAAACTACAAATCGGCATTGCCAAGTATTGAGGAAATAGAGAAAGGATTGAAAGATATGAATTAAATCAAAAAAAATCGTATCTTTGTATCCTAAAATAGAATCATAATCGATTAAATAAAGCTTAAAATAAATCTTTGCAAAATAAAAATTAAAACAACCATGAAAAAACATTTAATCTTTGCAACATTACTGTTTGCATTCAGCACTTTGGGTTTCGCTAAAACCCCTGCTCCAATCGACCCTGCATGGCGCATGGGAACCCTTGAAAACGGCATGAGATACTACATCCGCCACAACGCCACACCGGAAGGCAGAGCCGGATTTTGGATTGCTCACGACATCGGAGCATTGCACGAAACTCACAATCAAAACGGATTGGCACATGTCCTCGAACATTTAGCCTTCAATGGAACCAAGCATTTTCCGGGTAAGTCGGATATGGTCGACTGGCTGCAATCTATCGGGTTGGCATTTGGACCAAACATCAACGCTTCTGCAAGTCAAACGCTTACGCAATTCATGCTTACCGACGTGCCTCTCGTTCGTGAAGGGATTATTGATTCTTGCCTCCTTGTTTTGTACGATTGGACTGGACATATCTTGGCCACAGAAGAAGCCATAGAAGCCGAACGTGGCGTTATCCGCGAAGAATGGAGAACCAGGCGCACGGCAATGCAACGTAATTTTCAAGAAAGAATGAGAACTCTTTTCCCTGGAACGCCCTACGCAACCCGCACCGTTATTGGCGACACGTCCATCATCAACAACTTTACACGACAAGATATTTTGGATTTTTATCACGATTGGTATCGTCCGGATTTGCAAGCTGTAGTACTTGTAGGTGATTTCGATGTGGATATGATGGAGCAAAAAGTAATTGCATTGTTCAGCACATTGACAATGCCCGAAAATCCAAAAGAAAAAGCAATATTTAATGTTTGCGACAACATTGAGCCCATGACTAATGTTTTCAGAGACCCTGAATTGACTGCCAACAGCGTTTCTTTTGTGATCAAATTTCCTGAAAAATTCGACAAAGCAAATCGCAATACCGAAGAAAATATTCGCTACGGCTTGCTACACACTTACATTTCGGCTATGCTCAATGCTCGTTTACGCGAAGCTCAACAACAGCCCGGTGCAAAATTCCAAAGTGCTTTTGGTGCGATTGGCAACTTTGCGGGTGATCGAGATGCATTCTCATTGATGGTGAATACAAAAAACAACGAACTTACGGACGGTTTCGACGAGGCCTTAACGATCGTTGAACAAGCCCGTCGTTTCGGTTTTACAGCAACCGAACTCGAACGTGCCAAAGCCAACACATTACGAAGCCACGAAAGCAATTTTGCCGAACGCAACACCAAACGTCATAATAATTTCAATCGTCCTGCATACGCTCATTTTCAAAACAATGCACCGCTTATGAGTGAACAACAATGGCTGAATATGGTAAAAAAATTCAATCCTACTATTCAAGTTGCCGAACTTAACGATTTTTTCAAAAGTATCATTAACATTGGGCCAAATACGATTGTTTTCGCTTCCGGTCCGGATAAAGACGATGTTGCACTTCCCGACAATGAAATGCTTTCCATCGTCATCTACGGCGTTGGAAGAAAACAACTCGAACCCTACGTGGATGTAGTTGTTGACAGACCGCTTATTTCAAAAACTATCAGAGCCGGAAAAGTGAGCAAAGAAACCAAAAACACAGATTTAGACGCTATCGAATGGACGTTGAGCAACGGTATGAAAGTGGTTTTGAAACCAACACCGTTCAGACAGGACGAGATTATGTTTTCAGGATTCAGTTTCGGCGGAACGTCTCTGCTTTCAGACGCTGATTGGGCAGCCACGAGAAACATTATGGGAATGATTGAAACATCCGGTGTTGGCGAGTTTGACCGCACAACGTTGAATCGAATGATGACCGGAAAAAGAGTATCGGTGATGCCTACACTTTCCGAGCTTAGTCAAGGTTTTAGCGGTTTTTGTTCGCCAAAAGATTTAGAAACTGCGTTGCAATTGGTGCATCTTTATTTCACGGCTCCACGTTTTGAACAAGGCGATTTTGATATTACTATGGGGCGTTTAAGAAATTTTGTAGCTAATCAAGGTGCAAATCCTGCTGCTGTTTTGAGTGATACATTAACTCGTCTTTTAAACAATTTCCATCCTCGCGTAATTCCTATAACCGAAGCGGGTTTGGATAAATTAAGTTTGGCAAAAATCAGAGAGATTTACAGACAACGTTTTGCAAATCCGGGTGCATTCACGTTCTATTTTGTTGGAAATATTGATCCGAAAACGGCCAAACCATTGATTGAAAAATATCTCGGAAGTCTTACCGGAAATAAAAAAGAAAACTTCAAAGATCTTGGTTTTTATCCGGTTCAAGGCGAAGTTACGAATCATTTCCAACGTCCATTGGCCGTTGCAAAAGCTAGTGTGAATGTGATTTACACCGGCATGTTAGATCAAACTCCGGAAAACACAATGGCACTGAATTATTTGTCTCGTGTGCTTCGTTTGCGTTATACCGAAGAGGTTCGCGAAAAGCGTGGTGGTACCTATGGTGTTGGTGTTCGTGGAAATTTTACAACGCTTCCAAAACAACGCTACAATCTGACGATTTCGTTCGATACCGACCCTGAACTGATGGAAGAATTGGTTGCCGTAATTCACGATGAAATCAAGAAAATTGCCGAAAATGGTCCTCTTGCCGAAGATTTTCAAAATACGCACAGCAACATGAGATCTCAATTTGAGCAAAATCTAAAAGAAAACAGTTATTGGAACGGAGCGTTGTGGAACTTCTATTTCAATGGAATAAATACACATACCCCTTGGCAAAAAACGTTCGAAAAAACCGACGCCAAAGCCATCCAAGATTTTGCAAAAGAAATTTTGAGACAAGGGAATACCATTGAAGTGGTGATGTTGCCGGAATAATGTCCAAAAATAACAAAGAGATTCCTCGACTTCGCATACTTCGTATGCTTCGCTCGGAATGACGAGCAGAGCGAGACATCTGTCGACTATTCCACCTTCAACAAAAATTTGTCAATAAATTTGTCTATTCCAAATATTTTTCGTATCTTTGCACCCCTTAAAAGGGGAAAAGTAGTAAAATCAAATCAAAAAATCTAAGCAAAATGCCTAAGATGAAAACAAAATCGGCTGCAAAGAAACGTTTTTCTTTCACCGGTACGGGAAAAATCAAACGCAAACACGCTTACAAAAGTCACATTCTGACGAAAAAATCAACCAAGCGCAAACGTAACTTGAC